>CAYMVV010000063.1:0-33234 GCA_964393885.1 uncultured Granulosicoccaceae bacterium
CCACTGATGTTCCTCCGGATATCTACGCATTTCACCGCTACACCCGGAATTCCACTATCCTCTTACACACTCTAGCCTGGCAGTATCGAATGCAGTTCCCAGGTTGAGCCTGGGGATTTCACATTTGACTTACCAAACCGCCTACGCGCGCTTTACGCCCAGTAATTCCGATTAACGCTTGCACCTTTAGTATTACCGCGGCTGCTGGCACTAAATTAGCCGGTGCTTCTTCTACAGTTAACGTCAATGTCTGCATCTATTAAACACAAACCCTTCTTCACTGTTGAAAGTGCTTTACAACCCGCAGGCCTTCTTCACACACGCGGCATTGCTGGATCAGGCTTGCGCCCATTGTCCAATATTCCCCACTGCTGCCTCCCGTAGGAGTCTGGGCCGTGTCTCAGTCCCAGTGTGGCTGATCGTCCTCTCAGACCAGCTACGGATCGTCGCCTTGGTAGGCCATTACCCCACCAACAAGCTAATCCGGCTTAGGCTCATCTAATAGTGCGAGGTCCGAAGATCCCCCGCTTTCCCCCGTAGGGCGTATTCGGTATTAGCACGGATTTCTCCGAGTTATCCCCAGCTACTAGGCAGATTCCTAAGTTGTACTCACCCGTCCGCCACTCGTCGCCTGGTAGCAAGCTACCATCGTTACCGTTCGACTTGCATGTGTTAAGCATGCCGCCAGCGTTCAATCTGAGCCAGGATCAAACTCTTCAGTTCAATATCATTTTGGGTCCGAAAACCCGGTATAACGTTGACGAAGCGTCGATTCTAAACTTGAATTAAAACTACTTACGTTGAATTAACTAGGTTCAGATGCTTCATCGATTCTTTTGCTTACGCATCATCATCGTGAAAGCACCCGCACAAGTTACTTAGACCAAATTGTTAAAGATCCGGAAACGGACACTCTATAAGAGCGCAATTTCCCTTGAACAGATTCTGCTCAAGCAAGCCCACCATTGTAGGACCTGAAACTATTAAAGTCAAGCCTTCAGGACAAGCGACAATTGCTCTCCCGTCAGCGAGAACGGAATAGTATAGATGACTCTCTGCAGTTGCAAGGTCTTTTGAAGAAATTTCTATCTGTGCTGGCACATCACTGAGACTGTGGCAGGTAAGCCCTTAAAAGGATAAGAGATACCTGAACAAGCAGAAAAGAATTTTTTACTCCACGAGAGTCTTTCGCAACAGCAATAGCTCTGGCAAAGAGGGAGATATTCCCGCACAGAATTGGATACAGCGTACTTATAAGCAAATACTTCGCACACAACCGCGCTAAAAGAACAATCAACATTGGTGCCAGCAGCACTTGAAAGAGTTGTAGCGCAACGCTACAGTTTTACCGCTGGTAAACACTGCGCTGCCGCTGCTCACTGCTCATCACTGTTGAGTGTTGAGTGTTTAAATCAGATATCAATTACACACGTCGCGATGAGCATCTATTGGGTTGAGCTGATAGTCTGTTTGAAAGTTGTATCGAGGTTTTGCTCACCTGCTTCTACTTTCACGCTTCCATCCCCCTTCTATCTCAATTCCCCATGCTATCTCACTTCCCCGGGCACCAGGAGAAGCAGGCCGACCGGAAAGATCTAATTCAGGTTACGAACTTTCTTCAATGTGCTTCTTCAATGCGCTGCCGGACCCAGGCTGACTGCGGCAGGAATTCAATATGGTCTGGCAACCGTAACGCAATCCAGGTCAGCATTACTCAACGACTGTTGGAACAGTTAGTAAAGAAAAAAGTGCGTTAGGGGTGAGCGCCTGCCAGCAACGATATAACCTAACGAAAATTTGCAGGCGAATACCGATCCATGAGTTCGTGTGTCTCGTCCTGCTTTTATACTTGTTGAACAATATCCAATGCAATTCCGCTGTAGCGAAGTATTCTTTCTGTTATGCAACGATTTTTAGGGGCTGCAGCCTGGCAGTAAGCGCAATAACCTGTTGAATTATATAGAATGTCCCTTCCCTTAAAAGTAGTACAGCTAATTGACGAGTTTCTCTTAAGTCCATATCCTGACTGGCTGGATTACAAAGAGATATTTACGTGGCTCAAAACAACGATCGACCGAACAATCTTGTTCTTGTCGACTATAAAAATACCACGGTTACTGGCACTCAAAATACTGGCACAGACACGCTTGAAAACACAGGCAGGACCGACCGCCAGACAGTGTTGCCAGGGACAGCTGCTGACGGCAACGGTCGAATCAGGAAAATGTTGGTACTCGGCGTGGTGGCAATAGCCGGCACAATTTTTTTTAACACATTCTTTTCCGACACTTCAGATCGGCAACAAACGGCGAGTCACACCAAAGAGACACTCCAGCAACAGCAACCAAAAGCCGTTCAGGAATCGTCAAGTCATTCAACACAGGCTATTGCCCCGGATACACAGGTAGCTATTGCAACGCCAAACTTTATTTTTAACTCGCATAACGAATCCATTCAGGCGGATCTGCCCACGCCGGGCGATGTTCCTCTGGTGGAGGTGGATTCCATTGATGACGCTGTGCCTGTCGCGTTGCGCACCGATGGGCAAAGTAGCGGGAGTCCGGCACCGCTGGTTGTTGCCGCACCTGAACTCGCGAATGACTACACACGAGAGCCTTCGCAAATTTTACTGAAGGTAGTAAAGGGCGATACGCTGTCCGGCGTGCTCTCCGAGCATGGTCTGTCGCAGCAGGAAATAGGCTCAATCGTCACTTTGCCAGAGGTAGAAAAGTATCTGGTCAATCTTCGACCCGGACAGGAAATAGAGGTTAATCTGGACGCCACTCGTCGCCTGACAGCAATCAAGCGAGAGATTGACCTTGAGAAAACCCTGTTTGTCGAGCGGCACCCGGACAATATTTTTTCCGCCAGAGTAGATCTCAATCCGCTCGACAAAAACCTTCAGCTGGCCGAAGTTGAATTGAAGTCCTCTCTCTACCTCGATGGAGCGGAGGCCAATCTGACTGAAGCTATGATTATGGATCTACACTCGATCTTTCAATGGAGCGTTGACTTCAAAAGAGACGTGCGAGCCGGTGACCAGCTTTCAGTGTTGTACGAAGCCTATTACAAGGACGGTAAAAAAGTAATGGATGGGAACATACTGGCGGCAGAGTACCAGTCTTCGGCGGAAACACACAGAGCCTATCGACATACTGTTGGCGACAAAGCAAGCTACTACGATGCCAGTGGCCAAAGCCTGCAAAAGCGGTTCCTCAGAAACCCGATCAAGGCGCGTATCACTTCGAAATATAACCTGAAGCGTAAACACCCGATTCGGCATACTATTCGGGCGCACAGAGGTGTGGACTATGGCGCGAGAACAGGTACACCGGTTCACTCGGTGGGCGACGGCCAGGTAATTTTTGCGGGTGTCAAAGGAAGCTACGGCAATACAGTAGAGATCCAGCATGGTAAGCGCTATACAACTTTGTACGCTCACCTGAGTAAATTTCCTGAAAATATGAAGAAAGGCTCTCGCGTATCCCAGGGCGATGTTATTGGATTCGTTGGCAGCACCGGCCTCGCTACCGGACCACACCTTCACTATGAGTTCAGGGTTGACGGCAAGCATCATGATCCACAAAAAGTGAAGCTACCCGGCGGCAGCCCTCTGGTTGATTCCGACCTGCTTGCGTTCAAGCAATCTATTAGAACGCTGGATGCTCGCTTCGCATCATTGAGAAGCGAAAACGACACACTGGCCATGCGCTGAGTCAGTTGTCGTTAGCTCGTCCGTCAGTGGTCTCTACATTGG
Source organism: uncultured Granulosicoccaceae bacterium (assembly GCA_964393885.1). Taxonomy (GTDB): domain Bacteria; phylum Pseudomonadota; class Gammaproteobacteria; order Granulosicoccales; family Granulosicoccaceae. Next base: position 3,758 of record CAYMVV010000063.1, read on the forward strand.
ACTGATGTCCGGCACCAGCGCAGATGGGGTAGATGCTGCGCTGGTGGAGATTGACGCAGGCAAGGTTCGTTTTCGAGAGGCAGCGACGCAAACATTCGAAGAGCCACTGCAAAACAGACTGTTGAGTTTGAATGATACAGATTCGGTTTCTTTAACCGACCTTGTACGACTGGATCTTGAGATTGCTCATGTGTTTGCGGACACAGCTACCGAGCTTGTTCAAGTCGCCGGTGGCGCTGATGCAGTGATAGCAATAGGCTCTCACGGTCAGACAATTTTTCACCAGCCTGCAGAGCCTTTTCCCGGAACGCTCCAAATAGGCAATGCCAGTGTTATCGCACAACGAACCGGCGTCGATACGGTAGCCGACTTTAGAAGTGCTGACATGGCGTGCGGCGGACAAGGCGCACCCTTAACCCCGGCTTTTAACCATGCTGTATTCAAAGCAGCTCATCCAAGAGTCATTTTGAACCTTGGGGGGATCGCAAACGTTACTTTCCTGACTGCTGACACCCTGAATGGTGATGCCCTGCATGATGAAACCCTGAATGGTGAAACGCGGGGTTTCGATACTGGTCCGGCGAACACACTACTCGATGCCTGGACTAAAAAGCACCTGAACCAACCATACGATCGGGATGGTGAGTGGGCGCGTGGCGGCGCATTCGATGACACTCTGCTAAACAACATGCTGTCAGACCCCTATTTTACCAGGGTACCGCCAAAATCAACTGGTCCAGACTATTTTAACCTTGCCTGGTTAGAATCAAAAATAAATGCAGCCGGCAAGGCGTACGAACCGAAGGATGTCCAGGCAACACTTATCGAACTCACAGCAGTTTCAGCTGCTCAGTCCATTTTGCAGGGTTTCCCTGAGGGGGTAGAGGTTCTTCTATGCGGAGGCGGCAGCCACAACGCCTATTTGCTGGAACGGATGGACGCACGCTGCCATGGCTGCACTGTCACCACCACAGAGAAGGAATGCGGAGTGAACGTTGATCATTGTGAATCTATCGCCTTTGCGTGGCTCGCTTACCGCTACATGGCCGGGTTACCGGGCAATCTGCCTGCAGTAACCGGGGCATCAAGAGCAGTTGTTCTTGGAGCGTTGCACAAGGCAACGTAACATCGCTTTCTCATCCAGGTTCACAAAGCTGGATCTTAAAGCGAGGCTGTAAAAGCTGGCGAAACCACTACTCGGATACCGCGCACCCCTGTTTACAAAGGCAAGGTACAATAGCAAGCCTACGTAGTTAGCGACTTTAGGACTCTATCTTCCGAAGGGCTGTTTACTGTTTTCTGTGCCACCCCGGCGCCACCCCGTCCACCAGCACACTATCAAACGGAAAAGGACGACCCGCAACCGCAGGTAGTAGTTGCATTGGGGTTTCGAATCACAAACTGTGACCCCTCTAAACCCTCAGTGTAATCGATCTCCGCACCGACCAGGTATTGGTAGCTCATCGGATCGATCAACAGCTTTACCCCTTCTTTCTCCACTTCAGTATCGCCGTCGTTGATCTCTTCATCGAAGGTGAATCCGTACTGGAAGCCGGAACACCCGCCGCCAGAAATGAACACCCGAAGTTTCAACTCAGGGTTACCTTCTTCCTCTATCAGTCCCTTTACCTTCAATGCCGCAGCATCAGTGAAGACAAGGGGGTCAGGGAAATCATCAAATTGCTCTGTATCTGCTTCTGCACTCATAGGAAACCCAGGCTCTTAGTGTCGTTTTCTTAAAATGTAGCATTACCTGACAAAATCAATCAACTATTAACTCAAATTACTAACAAAAACTTGTTTTCGAGGGACTGATCCGAACTCTGCTTAGTTTCCATATTGCCAAATGGAAAGTCTATAACTTCCCCAAATCCAGCAGTCTGCAAACATTAGCACAAGTTACCGCTCGTCAAGATATTTTCGACGTAGTGTTCAGATAGTGACTCAACAACAATATATTGCGTTTTTTACCATCAGTGAGCCGGAAACATTCGATTCAGCAAGCTAAGCCAGGCGCATTTCCAGGCCCCGAATGTCGGTTAGTTTGACAGATGCGAATAATTACACCGCTGTTAGGTTTGCCCGATAAATCGAAAAAAACAGAGATTTCAGGCAATGAAAAATAGCTATTTTTATATTATAATCAATATTTTATACACTATATATCACGTGAATTCGACAATTTGATGTCAACGTAATAACATTCTGTCCCACGTCTTGCTGAAAAAAAACCAAAGCAACTCTTAAGTTGTGAGAAGCACATGAAAAGATTACTTATATTTTCTACGGCCGCTTTTGTTGTAAGCATTTGCACCGTCGGCTTTACCGCCAAAATTAAAAATACCGGTACGATCAAGATAGAAAACAATTCCGCACACTTTGCCGTCAATAACTGCCATATCGGCAAATTCTACGAGCAAGTGCACCTGTACGCTGGCTCCGGCGTTTTGCCAGATGGGCAAAAATTTGAAATTTCTGCCGATGGCAGTGGCGGTTGGGTCGAAATGCATGTCGGGGTCGACTCCGGAGCACCTGAAGCCTTCTACACATCAACCCTTCGCAACCCCGAGGAGTCGATCACTGTCGGGTCAAAAGAAGTCGTGATACGCGGTCGCTTCGAGGAAGCCATTTCAGATACCAGTGGCATTCCGTTCGAGCTAACTGCCTCTTGCGAGGGATAGTGTAAAGTAACGAACAGTCCTGGTAGAACAGCCGTGGTCGGTGATGCTGACGAAGCGGTCGCTGGCCGGGCATCGATAGCCGGGCATGGCTAGCCAGGCAATTCCACCACAGTATCCGGGGCCAGCAGCTCCGGATTTAGCACAAGAACCAGGCTTGAATCACTAAACACAAATGCACCACAGTACGCATCGCCTAACATTAGCCGGGATTTGCTGGTCACACTGACCATCTGTTTACCGATGACTGTATCTGCCCGCACGCTGCTGTGTTGTCCGTCTCCAAGCCTGCACTGAATCACCACGCCATCTGCATGACCTTCCAGCTCTTCCTGTTCCAGACCACGGCGGCTATCACTCTCTATTTTCTCTATTGACGCGGTTGGCACACCGTACAAACGACGACCGCGTTTGACCAGTACGAGTTCTTCACTCAAAGCTGAAATCGGTAACATCATTTCAATTTCACCGCGACCGACTCTGCGCACGTCATCCCAGTTAAGCAACGTGGTTACCTTTCCCTGAAAGAACGCTGCGATATCGATCAGTCGTTGAAAAGCGGCCAGCGTCACCAGATCGTTATCATTTGCACGGGCATCCCGTGATTTTGTAGTGATTCCGGCTGCGGCATCCAGCTTATCGAGGCCGGTCGGACGCGGAAGTTGTGTCTTAAGCATTTGCTCGTCAACGCTACGCAGACTCGCGTTTGCGATGACAAATTCACTCAGATGCAGCTGCCTGCCAACAATTTTAACGATGACTCGATTGCCCACCAGGTCGAATACAATTCTGGCATCCGAGGGTTTGTCTTTTGCAGTATGGGTGGCTGTTCTATCGTGTTTTTTAATTTGCGACGGCAGCACCACAGTATCGAGCGATATCCTCAGTGCATAACCAAGGTGGTCATACAAACGGCTATCAATCACCACCTTATCTGCACCGTGTAGATATTCAACAGTCAGCCCGGCCAGTGGCGCGTGTTTCATCAATTCAGTACCAAGCGCTTCAACCGTTTGTTGCTCCACCACACCCAGCACAGATGCCATGTTAGTAACGGACTTGCGTTGCCGTGATAGCAGGGAATCTATCTTAAAAAAAATGTTATCAACGGCACTGACCGCAGACCCTGGCTCAGCATCAGACTCAATTGTGACCTGACGAGCATCAGGATAGACGTGGATTGTGCGACGCAGCTGTTCAATCCTGTCTTTGATTGCTTCATTACCACGCGATATTTCCCGCAGTACATCGATAAGTTCACGATGATCCGGCCACTTACCGGCATTAGCACTATCAACCGCACTGTCGAGCAAGTGCATATCGATGACTTCAGGGTCTGTATGACGATGCTCGATGCCTGGACCTGCCGTCTGACCGTTATTTTTTTCAGGTAAACCAACCTGCTGAGCGTCAGTGTGTTCAGCCGACGGGTTCGCACCTGGCTCAATCTGGCTCTGCGGTTCACCAGTGGCTGTAGCGGCGGATCGATACTCAGCAACACTGGCTACTGAATCCACACCCTCAAGTGCCAGTCGCTCATGCAGTTCGGTATGATCGATCAATTGCTCATTGTTGCGAATCCGATCAAGATCGTCGCCCAGTACCTCTATTGTCTCGATCGCGAGATCAAAGAAATCATCATCGGGTACTTCTTTGGCTACTCGCTGCGCGCTCATACGACTGGTTAGCATGTAGACTACGGTCGCTATACTCGACAACCCTGCAGTCTCTGCGCTGTCGTGCAGCGACTGTAGCAAACGATTGACTTCTTCATGCCCTCGACCCACCAGGGCAGAGGCCCGCCATCGCTGAATCTGTTCAAACAATCGCTGCAATAATTCATCTGCATCAGAGACGAATATATTGACCAGTCCTGTCGCTTCACTGTTTGCACGAATTTCGTGTTTGTTTTCAGCCGCAACATCCACCATTCGTTGCGTAACATCAGACAGGAGGCCGGGTGTTGGCTTCTTATTGACTATTGAGTCTATGCCGAGCGTTATAGCGATAATCGCTTCCTGCACCAGCAGGGTATCCGCTTGGCTCAGGGTAAAACCTGACTGCTCTGCACTGCGCAATACCTGATTCAGTGGCACCAATAACTGCAGTAATGCAGAAGCACCAGCGTCACGCGCCGTTAAATACAGTTCATCGAGCGCATCGACCACTGCTCTGTCAGGTGCGAGATTGCCGGTATTACCCAGTGCCAGGTCCAGCGCCTGTTGAATAACATCAACGTATTCATTGCATTGATTTCCAAAACCGAGTGTCAAACCCGTTTGAGTAACCGTGGTTTCGGACTCAATCGGCCGCTCCAATAGGTCAAAATGATCTGTCATTGGCTTGCTACCAGTCCACTGTCTGACTTGGCATCCGCTTGGTTACTCATTGGCCGTGCTACCGTACAGCTCTGCTGATCGGGCCAGGTTAGCGGATACTTTCTGAATTTCACCAATTTGCTCCAGTAGTTCTAATGCATCTGCATCACTTACTATCTCTGCTTCTGAACCGAGCTCGGTGACCAGTTGCTGCAACACGGATTGCTGTCGCTGAATATTGTCCAGTACGGTAGCCATTAGTTCTTTTCTTTCAGAATCAAGTGTCACGCCCAATCCACTCTCAGGCAGCCCGGATACATTGTCCTCGGCGTTAAATGATGACTGCAGACAAATATTGACAGACTGCTGGAGCTGATCAAAGTGATTGAGCAAATCATGTTTATCGCTGGCAACAGTGTCTGCGTACTGCTGCAAGTCATCTGCAAGCGCAGAGGACATACGCTCTGCACCGGCTGCACTTGAGGCAAGTTGATTTGATATATTTTGAATATCTTCGACCAGCCGGGAGTGATCGTCAGTATCGGATGCCCCTGCATAAGCTGTCATTTGCAACGAGGTGTTTAGTACCTGCAACCTTGCTTGCTCTGCTGCCAGCCGAACAGCGGAGATCGTTCCGGTTAACTCATGCATCCGTTGACGCATCCTGAGCACCCCGTCGCTGGACGGGCTATTATTTTTTGCGATGCCATAGGTTTCATCGGCGCTCCCCACACCCATCAGATGCCGACAAGCGGAAACCTTTAACGCCAACTCCTGAATTGCCGCGTGGTTATTCTCAGCAACCTGATGATCAATTTGCCTACTATCTGCCCTGACGTCGCTGCGATCAATATTCATTTCAATCTCTTGCAGCTGATCGATAGCCTGAGACTGTAAGTCGAGATTCTGCGATAACATCTGCAGCTTTTCATGTCGCTTTATTTCGGACCGTATCCAGCGCTTTGCAAGATGCTGTTGCGAACCGGCGAGTTCATTCAAGTGATTGCCAGCACGCCTGAATACCTGCACCAACCCCGTCAGCATATCAACCGTGTGATTGGCTGCCTGCGCAATCGCGCTCAGGGAGCGTCCACTTTGCGCACTGGCTCGTACACTCAGGTTGCCATCAGCTATGGCCGTCAGCTCTGTTCGCATACGATCCAGATCCTGCTCCAGATCCGGGCTACCTGCGATGTGTCCACCGAGCTGATTTCGAAAGCTTCGCCAAAGTGACAACACCAGACATATTAACGCAAGGCACAGTGCTGTAATTGCAAACAGAATGGCTCTTCTGTTTTTATGTGCTGCAAAGTCGAGCAGCGTCTGATAACTGTTGGCGCTGTCAATTGCATCTGCCAAAGTACCTTGCTGTTCTTCTCTGAGCTGATCTGTGCTAATGCCCGGCTGGGACAGTGGAGGTTCGACTAGCGTTACCGGTTTAAATTTCTCCGACTGTGTTGCAAAGCGAGACAACAACTGTCTCGATTCATAGCCTATCAGGCTACCACCGCTCTCGGCCGTCGTTAGCGAAACCAGTCGGTTCACTTCAACCTGCATGCCGGACACGTTTTCTTGCAGCAGCCGGTTGTAGTCTGTCGTGTTGAAACTGACGCGATTACGCAATAAGAAGTCAACATTTTTAAGTGTTGCCAATAACTGGCTATTGGCGGCCAGTAAATCAGCTGACAATGTATCTTGAGATATGGCAGCAAAAACTCTGTCAAACGCCTCGCGCAGCTGCAAAAACTGCTGACGCTGCTCTTCATGCGAGGAATTGTGCGATATCGTCTGTTGTGAATCTGGTACCGGGCCCGCGCTTTTCGCAAACGAGCTTTTCGCAAACGACTTTTTCGCCGTCTGCCAGTGTTGCACTAATGCCGTCCTGGCAATTTTTAATTCGACTGCTTCTCTGCTAAACAGCCCTTTGCCCGACAGGGCCGAGATTTCATCAGTCTGCACATCTGCGTAACCGATAAGTCTGGCGACATCATCACTGAAGCTCGCATCGCTTAAAGCCGCATCACTTAAATCCAGTACGTCGGGCCGGGTACTTGCCAGTTGCCTGAGTTCGAACAGAACCTGAGAGACCTCATCGACCAGCGTTATCTGCTTGCGGTTGTGGCCCAGTTGATCGGCTGCAGCAAACAGCACAATGATGCTCACCAACAGCGCCAGAATACCGAGCAGTTGTAATCCGTGGGTCAGATGTGTCCCAACCGCTCGATTCAACTGATCGGCCTTGCTGTCGCAGCGTTTTGAACTGCAGCCAATAATTTAGGCACATCAAGGACAATAACCAAAGAAGTCGCTGGCTTACCCGGTTGAGCGCCTATGCTATCGGGGTCTGGTAGTGCGGCCTCATCAGCTCGATCTGACTGAGTCGGGTAAGCATTGGTATTGCTCAATGCGCAAGCGTATTGAGCAAACCCGGCTGACTGATAGCTGGCTGGCAGCTTGATGTCCTCGTCAATGGATAGCTCTTTGAGTACGACAACCGCTTCAATCGCAAGCATAACTCTCAATCCTTTGTGATTGAGTAGAAGACCATGCCTGAAGTCATCAATTGCTGAATCAAGATTGATCAAGGGCGCGATATCTACTACCGGGATTGGAAGACCAGCATGGTCAGCGAGCCCGAGCAGACCGGAGCCCGCCGAGGGAACTGTCAGTACTCCTGGAAGTTCGACTATTTGCTCAATAAAGTCGGCAGCGATAGCCAGGTTTTGTTCGGCAATAGAAAAAACCAGCGCGTGCTTACTGGTTTGGTTTGGCTCAAGCGTTGCCGAATCCCATGACTTTCGCTCCAGGCTCGACGGGTCGCACTGCATTTCAAATTCGACGTCAGCCATTTGATCTCAAACTGTATGCTCTTAAACTGTTGGTTCACAGGATTGCACCGTAAAACCAGTGATTCCCAGCCTGTTGTTTGCAACGCAATGTACTCTTAAAGCGATTGGACTCTGGCAGTCGAGGCGCTCTCTGACAGATCTACTGCAGTCGAGCTGGCTTCTTTTGTATTTTTATTAACTACCATGTATTGGCCCTGACTCCGCTTCTGCCTTTAGCCGCCTGGACCTGAGCAATGCACGTCACTCTGAAGCTAAAACCGACTGGCATTGTCCGCTCTTTCGAAACAGGTTTTTTGAAACTGCTCTTTTGATATCGACCTTTGTACAAATGGCGATTGATGACAATTTGAATCAATGCCTGGACATGCTTAACTCCACCAAATCCTGCACCACTACATCCTGCGTGACTTTAACTTATCAGAAGATTTTCAGCAACTTTATTTCGAGGCTAATTACACCATACTACTTTATTTTTCAAATACTTAGCCATTGTGAACAACACAACTACATCGCGACCAAAACCGTTTCCATTAGGCGGTACAATAACAACCTGAATTAAGCCATACGAGCCCGACACAACCATGCCTAAGACGATAGGGATATTAATGGATCCTATTGAATCCATTAACGTAGAAAAAGACACCACACTTGCAATGATGCTCGCAGCGCAAGAGCGCGGCTGGAAACTGAAATATTTCCAACGCACAGATTTGTTTATGCGAGATGGCAGCGCATCGGCCACCATGTGTGATATCACCGTTGAGGACAATCCGGAAAACTGGTTTGATTTAGGGACAGCGGCAGACCTCCCTCTCACAGAGTGCGATTGCATACTGATGCGACTTGATCCCCCCTTCAATATGGACTACGTGTTTTCCACCTATTTTCTACAACGCGCCAGCGACGACGGTGTACTGGTTTTAAACAACCCGGCGTCACTGCGGGACCTCAACGAAAAAGTATTTACAGCCTGGTTCCCACAGTGTTGTCCTCCTACTCTGATCACCAGCAACAACGACAAAATTCGTGACTTTCACAAGGAGTTTGATGACATCATCGTCAAGCCTCTGGATGGCATGGGCGGATCATCCATTTTTCGCCTGAAGAAAGACGATCCAAACGTCAGCGTCGTACTTGAAACCATGACTGACTTTGGCAGTACGCAGATCATGGCGCAGAAGTACATTCCGGAAATTGTCGACGGCGACAAACGCATTCTGGTTGTCGGAGGCAAACCGGTTTCGCACGCGCTTGCGCGTATGCCTGCTGCCGGCGAAACTCGCGGTAACCTGGCAGCTGGTGGTAAGGGTATCGCCGTGCCACTGTCTGACAGAGACAGGGAAATTGCCGAAACTATTGGGCCGGTACTAGTGGAAAAAGGTGTTTTTTTCGCGGGGATCGATGTTATCGGCGACTGGGTGACTGAAATCAACGTGACCAGCCCCACTTGCGCCAGGGAGCTCAATGCACAGGTCGGACTGGATATCGGTGGACAGTTCATGGACGTGATCGCAGAAAATCTTTGAGCCAGACCTGAGCTGAGCAGCTTCTGCACAAGCGTGTTTTGACGATACAAAAATCCGTGTTTGGTCTACCTTTACTCTGGTGAACCAAACATTCTCAAACACCTCACAAACGCCTGACTGGCCCACCATAACTCCGCCCCGGAATGTCCTTGTGTCGAGCGCGAGGAGGAAGCCGGAAACGGATGCCCGACATAAGCAATCCAGTGTGCTGCTGATGGCGGTCACGGTGGCCGCAGCGATGCACCTGACCATTATTTTCGGTGTGACCTTTGAGGATATCAAAGAGCAGTATATCCCACCGTCGCTAGATGTGATTCTGGTCAACCAGCCCAACGACAGCGAGCCCGAATCAGCCAATTTTCTTGCTGAGCACTCACGCTCTGGTGGTGGTAGCAGCGAAGCAAAGAAGAGGCAGACAGCACCGGTGTCCGGATCGGAGCCGCAAAAGAACACCGGTGAGGCGCCGAAGCTCATCGAAGCCAGCTCACCACGAGAAACGCAAACCCTTGCAGTCGACTCGATAACGCAAATTTTCTCAGAGCAAAAGATCGATGACAAGGAGCCATCGGAGCAGATAAACCAGATCACGGACACAAAAGAGGCTGAAGCGCTCAATAAGAGGATGGAAATCGCCCGATTGCACGCAGAGCTTGCTCGTGAGATGGAAGAACACGCCAGTCGCCCAAAAACTCTGTATGTGACCGCCAGCACCAAAAAGTCAACTGCCGCGGACTACATGCTCGACTGGGTGAAGAAAGTGGAAAGAGTCGGCAACCTCAATTATCCGGCAATCGCCTACAAGTTAAGCGGCTCGCTGGTTATGGTGGTGGGAATCAATCAACACGGTGGTATCACTGAAGTTGCAGTGAAACGATCCTCTGGCAGTACGGAACTGGACAAAGCGGCTGTACACATCGTGAAAATGGCGGCGCCCTTTGCACCGATGTCAAGCCGTCTGGCACGTGAAACAGATGTTATCTATATAACGCGTACATGGCAGTTCAGCAGTGAACACGCGCTTTCCAGTTATTGATCAACCCTTGAATCAATACGGGGGAGTCTGCGCGGTTTAAGCTGCGCCGCTGTGATCACGTCTGCGACCACGTCCTGAACAATTGAGGTAGATTCGTATCACTATCGCCTCACTGATCGAAATATCTGACTCTGAGTCTCTCTTCTTGTAACAACCCTCGTTCTCTATCAGCCTCAATCAGACTCTATCAGCCGCCAGCCCCCCCTCCTGGCAAACCAACACGCAGACCTGCAAGCACAAGAAACCTTATCCGCCATCAATTGGTGGTAGAATCCTGCTACTCTTCAATCAGGTTTCTCCTGCTGCAAGCTCATAATATAGCAGGCGAGCGCAACTGCAACCGAGCATTAATCGGGTATGGATCTGACTCATCATTTTCTTCTGTCAATGCCAACGCTGGCAAATTCATGGTTCGACAAATCAATCACCTACATTTTCGAACACAGTGACTCGGGAGCCATAGGTTTTGTCATTAATCGCCAAACACATTTGGTGTGTGGCGATATCTATAATCAACTGGATATAGACTGTACAGACAAAGCCCGTCGTTCTGCCCCGGTGTTTCAAGGTGGCCCGGTCGACGGTGAAAGAGGCTTTATTTTATGTGCCAGTGACACCGTGCCGGACAACACCCTGAGCCAAGAAACAAACAAGGGCAATGCAAATAAAACAGATGATACCGAGACACCTGATACTGATCGCTACAGTTCAAACGCGCATGGTATCGGCATTAGCAGTTCACTGGTTCATCTGTCCGATTTGGGGCAAGGCCAGGGTCCGACATCACATCTGCTTTTACTTGGCTACGCTGGCTGGTCTGCCGGACAACTCGAATCGGAAATGGCCAACAACTCATGGTTAACCTGTGAGGCAAGCCGGGACATAATTTTCCACGATGATTGCGACCAGAAATTCACTATGGCGGCGAATTCAATCGGGGTGGATTTCTCGCTCATCAGCAGCGATGCCGGCCATGCATGATGTGGACAACATGGACCCCACTGAGGCGGACCATGTGCCAACACCCGACAGCAGTAATCCAGCGCCTGTATCCGGCACCTATTTCTGTTTTGACTTCGGCCAAAAACGCATTGGTCTGGCGGTAGGTCATAGCGATACGAAAAGTGCGAACCCGCTGACTGTCATCCGCAATATCAATGGCAGACCCGAGTGGCAACACATTGATGAACGCGTTAAAGAGTGGAAACCTGCTGGAATAGTGGTTGGACTACCGGTCCATGAGCAAGATGGACAGGAATCAAAGGTACGCCTAGATTCTCATCTACAGCGCAACCAGACCGACCGCAAGCAACAAAATGAAGATCAGCAACGTCGCAATGTGCCTGCTGGCAGGCAACCATTCGACAGTAATGCACAACAATTGGTATTGAGCGCTGCGTTCTCAAAAAAACTACGACATCGCTACAACATTCCTGTTTATCGTTGTGATGAAAGGTACAGCTCCATCGAGGCGGCTCGATTGCTCGCGGAAAATCGCAGCCGTGGTAACCGCAAGAAGGTTGGGCGCGAAGATCTCGACAAGGTTGCGGCCGCCATCATCCTGAATCAATGGTTCAACAATGAATTCGAATAATATCGGCAGCGATGAAGTTCTGCTGTGGCTGCAACGCATGAGCAAAGAGCTGCGCTCTCTTATTAACAGCGACACTGCAAAAATTGTTGGTATAAAAACCGGTGGCGTCGTGATTGCACACCACCTGCAGCAATTACTTGAAATTGAGCACCCTGTCGGTGAGCTCAATATCTCGTTCTACCGCGACGATTTCAGCCGCATCGGTCTGCATCCTCAAGTAGGCGCTTCAAATATTCCCTATAGCATCGACGGCGAAACTATAGTTCTCGTTGATGATGTTTTGTACAGCGGTCGTACGGTCAGAGCCGCTATGAACGAAATATTCGATTTTGGTCGCCCGGAACGAATTATTCTGGCGACACTGGTTGAACGCAATGGCAGAGAACTGCCAATATGCGCCGACGTTGTCGGCTGCAAAATGCAGCTCATGCAAAATGAAACCGTGAAACTCATTGATGACCTCAGCCTGGTTGTGAAAAGCATTTAATGTCTGCATCTCCAATAAAAAAACCTGACATCATGTCGCGGGGCGCACGCGATCTGCAATTGACAGACGATGGCGATCTCAAACACTTTCTGACCATCGAGGGGCTGCCCAGAGAGAAGCTGATCGACATTCTCGACACCGCAGAATCGTTTGGAGGCATTGCCGACAAGGCGGCCCGCAAAGTACCGTTATTGCGAGGCAAGACGGTCGCCAATCTGTTTTTTGAAAATAGCACGCGAACCCGCACAACATTTGAGCTGGCAGCCAAACGGCTGTCCGCTGATGTGCTAAACATCAACGTCAGCGTGTCATCAGCCAGTAAGGGTGAAACGCTCCTTGATACCTTGCGCAACCTGCAGGCAATGCAATGTGAAATGTTTGTCGTCAGACACTCTGCGTCAGGCGCTGCACACTTTATTGCCTCGCATGTAGAGCCACATATCAGCGTCATCAATGCGGGAGATGGTCAACACTCCCATCCGACGCAGGCAATGCTGGATATGTTTGCGATTCGACGTAAAAAGGGCGACTTTAACAATCTTAAGGTAGTCATCGTCGGAGACATTATTCACTCACGCGTTGCGCGTTCGCAAATACATGCACTGAACACGCTTGGTGCGGGCGAGATAGTGGCAGTAGGACCTAAAACGCTGCTTCCCGATACGGTTAGAGACCTGGGTGTTCAAATTGAACACAACTTTGACAAAGCGCTGGCAGGTGCCGATGTCATCATGGGTTTGCGATTGCAAAAAGAACGTATGCGCTCGGCACTACTATCAACAGAGGACGAGTATTTCCGCAGCTATGGCCTTAACGAGGACCGATTGCGTATCGCAAAACCAGACGCCATTGTCATGCACCCGGGGCCAACTAACCGTGGTGTAGAAATAGAAGCAAGTGTCGCAGATGGCCCCCAATCTATTATTCTGGAACAAGTGACCGGTGGAATCGCTGTGCGTATGGCGATTATGTCTATTGCAATGGGTAATGTTGAAAAATCACTGGCGCAAACACGATCATGAAAATCACTCAAATTGCCAACACCACTCTCATCGACCAGCACTCTGACAACGACTGCGGGGTTTGATGTGACCAGCACCACGATTAAAAACTGCAGGTTTCTGTCACCAGATTCCGGAGACTTTGTAGATGGTGCAGTACGCATCGCCGATGGGTTGATTACCGGTACATCAAAACACGAAGCGTCCGGACTGGATTCGTCAGAGCAAACGATCGATGCCGAAGGCATGCTTTTGATCCCGGGTTTAATTGACTGTTACGCAAGATTGCGAGAGCCGGGCTTCGAAAAGTCAGCCACGATAGCCAGCGAAACAAATGCTGCGGCGCACTCTGGTATCACTACTTTATTTTGTGCACCGGATACAGACCCGGTTACTGACGAAACAGCGACTGTTGAGCTGATAAAAAGAAAGGCCAACGCAGCAATCGGGGTCAAGGTGCTACCCATCGGCGCGTTAACAAAAGGTCTTAACGGAGAGCAACTGGGGGAGATGGTAACGCTGGCTGAGGCCGGTTGTATCGCTTTTTGCAACGGCGACTTTCCAATGCACAATACACAGGTCATTCGGCGGGTAATGGAATACAGCGCCGGGTTTGGACTTAAGCTAATCATTGCACCGCAGGATCGTTGGCTGTCAGACGGCGTAGCCCACGAGGGCGCGGTCTCCACGCGGCTCGGGCTGCGTGCTATTCCGGCTGCCGCTGAAACCGTGGCACTGGCTCAGTTGATAGAGCTTTGCTATCAAACCAATGCGTCTGTGCATTTTTCAAGATTGTCTTCACAGCGAGGAGTCCAGCTAATAAGCCAGGCTAAAAAAGACAATATCGACATCACTGCAGATACCGGTATCGATCATTTGTTTTTAACGGAAATGGACACCAGCGATTTCAACTCGAACTGCCACACATCGCCTCCGTTTAGATCTCAAAGAGACCGAGACGCATTACGTGAGGGGATCTCAAACGGCGTTATCGATGCAATTTGCTCCAACCATTCACCACACGAGATAGACAGCAAGCTGACACCTTTTGCAGAGAGTGCACCGGGTATCTCTGCGCTAGACAGTTATCTTGGATTGTTACTGAAACTGGCAGACGACAGCGGTATTGCACTGAGTTCGGTGATAGCGTGCGCCTCGTCTGGCCCGGCCAGGTGTTTTGGCCTGGAGCAAGGGTCTTTGGCAGCCGGAACACCGGCTGACCTGTGTATTATCGATGACAGCGTCGATTGGGAATTTCAAACAGAGTCTATGTTGTCTGACGGAAAAAACAGCCCCTATCAGGGGTGGCTATTCAATGGCGAGCTACACAGTGTCTATGTCAACGGACACCCACTGCCAATTCGCCGGCAGTGAGTGGTTCGTTCTACTTTTGCAGGTCGCAACGGAAGACCCTTGACGCCATCCGTTTTTTTATCGCCCCGTAATCAAGATGCGATCAAAATACGATCAAGACACCATTTGATAATCGTCGTCATCATCGGTTAGCTGCAGTCCGCCACTATCGTCATCAGCTGCACCGCCAGCGTTGGATTCACCTAATTTAACGCGCAGACGCAGGTCATTAACAGAATCGGCATTACGCATGCCCTCCTCCATCGTGACCTCACCAGATTTTATCAATTCATAGATCGCCTCATCAAAGGTTTTCATACCCTGCTCGGTCGACTTCTTGACAAGCTCTTTCATATCGTGGATTTCACCCTTCTTGATCAGCTCAGACATCAGGGGTGAGTTAAGTAATATTTCCACAGCAGCACGACGACCGTCACCA
This sequence comes from uncultured Granulosicoccaceae bacterium, assembly GCA_964393885.1. Classification (GTDB taxonomy): domain Bacteria; phylum Pseudomonadota; class Gammaproteobacteria; order Granulosicoccales; family Granulosicoccaceae. The sequence goes on from CAYMVV010000063.1 coordinate 19,036, forward strand.
CTTGGCGTTGCAAGCAGACGTTGCGATATTACCGCCTTCAAATTCAGAGACAGATCCAGCAGCAACTGATTACGTCGCTCTTCAGGGAAGAAGTTAATTATTCTATCCATCGCCTGATTGGTATTGTTGGCGTGCAGTGTCGCAAGGCATAGATGACCCGTTTCAGCAAAAGCAATCGCGTGTTCCATTGTGTGTTCATCGCGAATCTCACCGATCAATATTACATCGGGTGCCTGCCTCAGCGTGTTTTTCAGCGCTATTTCAAAACTGTCTGTATCGGTACCAACTTCTCTTTGGGTTACCAGACAACCTTTATGCTGATGAACAAATTCCACCGGATCTTCAATGGTGATAATGTGACCCTGGCTGTTAGTGTTTCGATAGTCTATCAGCGCCGCCAGACTGGTTGACTTACCAGAGCCGGTTCCACCGACAAATATCACCAGCCCGCGTGTGGTCATCGCTACGTCTTTAAGCACGGGTGGTAAATTGAGCTTCTCCAGGGATGGTACTTCAAAGCCAATGATCCGTATAACCATACCAGCACTGCCGCGCTGAACAAACGCATTAACACGAAAACGCGCAACATCCGGAACGCTTATCGCGAAATTGCATTCCTGAGTCGATTGAAACTCCTCCTGCTCCTTGTCCTCCATGACCGATATAGCAAGGGCCATTGTCTGTTGAGGGCTAAGACTTTTATCAGTAATTGGCGTAATCTTCCCGTGCAGCCGCATACTGGGAGGCGCACCAGCCGTCACAAAGAGGTCCGACCCTCCCTGTTGCTGCATTTTTAGCAGCAGGCTATGGAGATATTTTCTTGCTGATTCGTTTTCCATGGACTTCTCTTACTCATTGAATCGATTGACGGACTGATAACCGGGCCTGGAGCTAGCCAATAGAATCCGGATTTGCCGCTTTTCTTTTCGCATCTTCAACACTCACTAAACCTTTTTGAACTAGCTCTTTGAGGTTTTGATCAAGTGTTTGCATACCAGTCGCCTGGCCAGTCTGGATAACCGAGTACATCTGAGCAACTTTGTCTTCACGAATCAGGTTTCTTATCGCTGGTGTTCCCAACATGATCTCGTGTGCAGCAACACGACCACCACCGGTTTTCTTCAGAAGAGTCTGCGAAATAACCGCTTTCAATGATTCTGACAACATTGATCTGACCATTGGTTTTTCTCCAGACGGGAATACATCAATGATTCTATCTATGGTTTTTGCAGCAGAACTCGTGTGCAGAGTACCGAATACCAGATGGCCGGTTTCCGCTGCTGTCAGTGCCAGACTGATCGTCTCCTGATCACGCATCTCACCAACAAGAATCGTATCCGGATCTTCACGCAATGCCGAACGCAAGGCTTCGTTAAAGCCGTGTGTGTCTCGATGTACTTCCCGTTGATTAACCAGACACTTCTTGCTCTGATGAACAAATTCGATTGGATCTTCAATGGTCAATATGTGCCCCAGTTCTGACTCGTTTTTGTAATCCATCATCGCCGCGAGCGTGGTCGATTTACCCGAACCTGTCGGACCGGTTACCAACACAATACCTCGGGGAAACTCGGAAATGCTCTGAAATATCTTCGGCGCGCCAATTTGTTCCAGCGTTAGCACTTCACTGGGAATGGTTCTGAACACAGCGCCTGTACCACGAGCATGGTTGAAAGCGTTCACACGAAAACGGGCGATATCAGGCAACTCAAACGAGAAATCGACTTCCAGCTTTTCCTCAAATTCTTTGCGCTGCTTGTCATTCATGACATCGTAGACCATGGATTGCACCGCACCCGCATCGAGCTCTGGCACGTCGATGCGACGTATGTCACCATCCACACGTATCATTGGTGGAAGTTCTGCAGATAAATGCAGATCAGACGCACCGTTTTTCACGCTGAACGTCAATAGCTGTGAGATATCCATTGGCAATCCCGATTATTTTAGATAGTAGTTTTTGCGGGCATGACCTGTCGTCAAAGACCCCACGTCTTCTAGGTGCTATCGACAACCAGGCAGAATAATTAACACCGATTGTCAGGTTTTCCCCGCATTCACGGATATCAGCAATTCGAGCCCCACTTCATGGCAAAAAACACAAACATCTCAAGCAATCTGTCACAAATCGGCAAGCGGATATCTCAAATTGAGAGAACCTTCCAACGATCAGCCGGCAGCGTCCAGTTGCTTGCAGTGAGTAAAAGAAAGCCGGCCGATATGATTCGAGCGGCTGCTGCCTGCGGGCAAATCAGCTTTGGCGAAAACTATGCGGATGAAGGCGCATCAAAAGCCGAGGAACTGTCCGACCTCAAGCTCGAATGGCACTACATTGGACACGTCCAATCCAACAAGACACGTCTGATCAGTGCGACGTACGACTGGGTTCAAAGCATTGACCGCGAAAAAATCGCGCAACGCCTGTCAACACACCGACCGTCGGAGTTACCGCCCTTAAATGTCTGTCTGCAGGTCAATATCGATGGCGAGGAAAGTAAATCCGGATGTGCTCCAGACGAGCTGGTCGCTCTGGCAACCCATGTGTCGTCGATGGAACGATTAACACTACGCGGAATAATGGCTATTCCCGCCCCGCAGACCGATGTCAACGCGCAGCGCAAAGTATTCCGCAGATTGCATACCCTCTACCGGCAGATACAATCCATCCATCCAACAGTAGACACGTTATCGATGGGTATGACTGCAGACATGGAAGCGGCAATCAGCGAGGGTGCAACGATGGTTCGTATTGGAACGGCAATTTTCGGTCAGCGAGACTAGCCTGCATTATTCAAGAGGCGGCCGACAGAACAGAACGAAAGTCTGTATCTACCGCTGCAAATACGACTGCCGGGCCATCAATAAATTTAGCAGTGTGTCTATTCGACGCCAGCAGAAAATCTGGTGTCAGCGCAGAATCGCCAACCTGGCCCGGATCAATCGTGAAATCAACGGCATTTCACCTGATCTTTGATCTCACAAGACCGTGCCCGGTAAAGTGGTTTCTTTTTGAAATATCAGTAGGCATTCAAAGCAGTTTGACCACCTGCACTGTGAAAACAAATCTCTACGCGACATGCCCGCCATTTCATTAATAGTCTGGACTGGAGTCTGTCGAAGTTGCCACACAGGCAATGTGTCTGACCGCTGGTGGCATTAATTTTAAACCCGTATCATTCCCCCCCGGAAACCCGGAAAATCCGGCTGCACTCACGGCCACCTCACAACTGTTTTAATACAGGAATCAAAATGTCAGCAAGTAATCCGCTGGTAGCCGCCCGTCAGCAAGGGCAAAGCCTTTGGCTGGATTTTATCCAACGCAGCATGTTGAGCAACGGCGAGCTGGAAAAACTCATTCAACAAGATGGTATTTGCGGAATCACTTCGAACCCTGCGATATTTGAGGCCGCTATTGCCAATACAGTTGAATACGATCCACAGATCCGTGCGATTCTTGAAGTCGATAATTCCATAGACTCGCTTGAAATATTCAAGCAATTGGCGGTGACAGACATCACCGCAGCTGCAGATATATTAAAGCCAGTCTATCTTGACAGCCGCGGCGACGACGGCATGGTCAGCCTCGAAGTATCTCCAACACTCGCACATGAAAGCGAGGCGACCATCCAGGAAGCTGTCGAGTTACATGCGGCAGTAGATCGTGACAATGCAATGATTAAAGTGCCTGGCACTCGCGAAGGCGTTACGGCATTTGAGGAACTCATCGCTCGCGGCATCAGTGTTAATGTAACACTGTTGTTTTCAGTGTCGAGATATCAGGAGATTGTGCAAGCCTATCTGCGCGGACTTCAACGACGGCTTGACGCAGGTCAGCCGATCGATCGAATAGCATCCGTTGCCAGTTTTTTCGTCAGTCGGGTTGATGCGGTAGTAGATGCACAATTAGCAGAGCATAACGACCAGGCTCTGGCTGATAAATTAATGGGGAAGATCGCTATAGCGAACGCCAAGGTCGCGTATAGCTACTACCAGAATATTTTTGAAAGTCCGCAGTTTAGCAAGCTCGCAGATGCTGGTGCCATTCCACAAAGATTGTTATGGGCAAGTACTGGTACAAAAAACCCGGACTTTAGTGATGTGTATTATGTAGAAGAACTGGTAGGCCCTGATACTGTCAATACGATTCCGCCAAAAACCATGGATGCCTTCAGGGATCACGGCGTTGCAGAGAATCGCCTTGAAAATGATCTGGAACAGGCTGTGCAACAACTGGAGGCCCTGGCAACCACCACAATTAATCTCGATGAAATAACACAGGCGCTCGAAAAGGCCGGCGTTAAATCTTTCGCGGAAGCCTTTGACAGATTGATGACGGCAATCAGTGCCAAACGACAACAGATACTTTCGAGCTGAGGAGACTGCCTGTGAAAATCGCATTTATCGGTGGCGGTAACATGGCTCGCAGTCTAATAGGCGGATTGACCGAAGGTAGTGACGGCAAAGAAAACGAAGACACGCAAATCGTCGTGTCAGACCCGGTGTCCGAGGTAATTGAAAAATTAATCCAGGACTTTGGCGTACGTGGCGTTACGAGCAACCTCGAGGCGGTAGAACTGTCAGATGTTGTGGTGCTTGCCGTCAAACCACAGCAAATGCAAACTGTAATCGATCCACTCAAGGGTCGATTTGATCAAAAGCTCCTCATTTCAATTGCAGCCGGTGTGCGCTGTTCCGACATCGCCCGATGGGCTGGCAACGCGAATGTCGCACTCGTACGTTGTATGCCAAACACACCAGCTTTACTCCAGTGTGGCGCGACCGGGCTTTTCGCCAGTGACAGTGTGAGCCCGTTGCAACGCAGCAACGCTGAAAAAATACTCACTGCTGCAGGGCATGTTGCATGGGTGGGTGATGAATCCCAACTTGATGCGATAACAGCCTTGTCCGGATCGGGTCCGGCATACTTCTTTCTGTTGCTGGAAGCGATGACGGAATCGGCCATAGCATTGGGCCTTTCGAAAGATCTTGCTACGCAGTTCGCCATTCAAACAGCTGTTGGAGCCTCGAGAATGGCCAGTGAAGGAGATGTCGAACCCGCTCAGCTGAGGCGAAATGTTACATCACCCGCCGGCACCACAGAAGCTGCATTAAACAGTTTTAACAATGACAAATTTACCGACATAGTAAAGCGCGCAATGCAGGCTGCGAATGATCGCGCTGCTGAACTGGGTAACGAACTCGGAGAAAACAAAAATGGGTAGTTCCGGCATAAACGGTTTGAATTTCCTCATCACCACAATTTTCGATCTGTTCGCGTTTGTGGTCATGCTTAGATTCCTTATGCAACTGACAAGAGCTGACTACTACAACCCGCTCTCGCAATTTATTGTCAAAATTACCGACCCACTGCTAAAGCCGTTACGCAAGATCATTCCGGGTATCGGCGGCCACGATATAGCAGCACTTGTGTTGTGTTTTCTTACGCTACTATTCAAGTACATTCTCATCAAGGCAATCAACTTTGGCAGTGCCTCTGCCGGAGGCTGGGCTGGTACCTTTTTGCTGGCATTTGGCGGCATGATCGATCTGGTATTTATGGTGTTCATCTATACCATCCTCGCCATGGTGATCCTCAGCTGGGTTGCTCCGGGCGGACATCCGATATCCGGTTTACTCAGGAGCATCACCGCGCCAGTGTTAAACCCGGTGCAGCGCTTTATGCCACCTGTTGGTGGTTTCGATTTGTCTCCGCTGGTTGCACTGATCTTATTGCAGCTTGGCAGAATTGTGTTCGTACAGCCTTTACTTCACTAACCACAAAGGTTCTGTCTGCACTAACTTCCTTCCATATTCAGCAGTGCACTCTGGCACTGCATGCGACGCTCGGTAATAAGTACCCAAGATATCAGACAGGGCTAAAAATCCCAAAAAAGCGAAGCAAGAGAATTTTTCATACAGAACATTCCCCTGCATCGCTCGTTTTACTATTGCAGTTCGTTAACATTATTATTTCCCTTTACCGGCCAATGCATTTGAGTGCCGCCATATCAAATCTAAAAAAAATACAAAAAAGCGCGGTTTTTTAAGTGTTTTTTTAACTTAACCATAAAGTCCCAGCCTGTTTTTCCCTATTTTTACAGTACCTAAAACGTAAAAAGAAATAAAAACCCTAGAAAAACACTGTTTTTGATACCGTTTTTTGTTGGAATCTGTTCGAGATCATGTATCATCCGCAACGCGTCAGCACACGCGATAATCATAAAGAGTAGATCAGTCACCCAGCATTCACATACTTGCCAACAGTGTAGATAGCATTCGATAAACGCGATTGCATGCACTTGCCTGGCGTTATGTTGTGTCTGGTAACAACCGCATTAATAAATTACAGGTTTAAGAATATGGCGAAGAAAAAAGCAGCTGCAAAGAAAAAGGCAGTCGGTAAAAAGAAGGTCACCGGCAAGAAAAAAGTAGTCTCCCGAAAAAAGGCTGCAAAAAAGAGCGCAGCGGCGGGCGGTAAAAAGCCACCCACTAAATCTGAAATCCTTGCCCATATTGCTGATGAAACCGAATTAGGTAAGAAAGACGTTGCAGCGGTTCTTGAATCATTAACAGGCTTAATCGGCAAGAACATTGGTTCACGCGGACCCGGAATGTTCAATCTGCCGGGCTTGATGAAAATTAAGGTTAACGTGAAACCTAAAACCAAAGCACGTAAGGGCATTAATCCGTTCACTGGCGAAGAAATGATGTTCAAAGCCAAGCCGGCAAGAAAGGTTGTAAAAATTGCGCCTTTGAAATCACTGAAAGAAATGGTCTAGTTCAGTATCAATCGATTCGACCTGGTACGGCCAATGATGTGCCTGTTCTTACGGGCACATCTACCGACATCTAGCAACTTGTCTCGCGGAAAGCTGTCCGCCACTCGAAGATCTGAGGAAGGCACTTTTAGGCTGGCCATTGTGATCTTCAGTCGCCAGGTGCGACGTATCTGTTTATTCTTAAACAGACTTCTAAATGATCGGACTTTCACCGATCTGTCAATTGAAATGCGTTTTCAGCCTGCTTCACCCGGACAAACTGCGGGTAAGCGATAGATCATTTCGCACCAACCTTCCCCTCACACCAGGTTCAGCAGCGGCAGCTCGGTCAACAGACCCGGTTATCTCCCGAAAAAATGATTGGCGCGCCACACCATGCGCTGAGAAAGTCATTTTCGGTAAATAAAATGGAACTACCACTGCCCGATCACATTCTCAGTGCTGTTTGCTAGTGAATTCCTGAGTGATTGCCCATAAGCTTCCTGTAGACTGACTCGAAAGCTCATCCGGGACGAGGGTCAAATCGGGCAGACCATTGATGACGTGCTGCGATGTGCATAGGCAGCAGATGTGCATAGGCAGCAACAGCGGTCGATAAAAGCAATGGTGTACAAGAGCAAGGGTCGATAAAAAACGCAGCGCCATGACGCGTTAGCAGTAAGGGAGATTCTGTCGCTCAGACTCCTGGTTCGATATAATCATATTCCCCTGGGACATACATTTGGACGCCACCTGGAGATTGTACCAATGACAAGGGTTGCAAATTGGGTTAGCCGGATTCTGGTTGTCGTAATCGGCTACGTGGTAGCGACGGTTGCGTTGCGGTTCGTGCCGGTTGACACTTCAGTCGCGTCAGCCAGCGTTAATGCGTCTGTTGAGGTCCCTGCGGTCAGCACGCCGTCCATGACAGAAATGGCAAATGACGCAGCACGCCAGCATATATTCGGTATATCCGGCGTCAAGCCGAAAAAGACAATCAAGCGCGAGAGCCGAAAGGAGCCGACTAACCTCAATCTCAGTCTACTCGGAATCTACGCCGCTGAGCCTGCAGACCAGGCACTGGCGATTATCAGCGCAAACGGCAAGCCTGAAGAAGTCTTTCGGGTGGGAGAAACGATCATCGGTGGTGCCACACTCGCGGAGGTGTTAAGCACGCAAGTGGTAATCGATAACAATGGCAACCTGGAAACACTCGATCTGCCGGAACAAGTGGCCTCCAGTGGCAGCAACGTTGGGGCTAGTAACCTTCCGAACGCAAACCTTCCCACTGCAGGCAACCCGCAAGACAACGCCGATGGGCAGATAGAGCTACCGGAATCACCAAAAGAAATACGCGACACGCTGGCGCGAAACCCGGCCATCCTCAACAAACTGGTTAGTGCTGTGCCGTATCGCGAAAACGGACGGATACTTGGCTACCGACTGACACCTAAACAGGGCGCCGCGCTGCTCGAAACATACGGCGTGTTCGCTGGTGACGTCGTGACTCGGGTGAACGGTATCGCTCTCGCCAATCAAAAAAATGGCATTCGAGCGCTGAGAAAGCTGGTCAAAGCCAGTTCGGTTGATTTAACGATCCTGCGTGACGGTGTAGAGCTTCCAGTCAACATCCCACTAGAATAAAACCGCAATAAAATCTTTACAACTTAGACATATTCGTGCGTTAATATCTGACACTGCAGGTTACCTGCACCTAGTAATTCGTCTAAGCGATAGAGTAAGGCATTGAAAAATAACAATAATTTTCGTTTAAAGCGAACAGTTACCGGGGTATCGTGTGCACTGTTACTTTTATGTAACAGTAGCTTTTCACAAGATGAAAACCCTGATAACACCTTCACGTTGAATCTCAAGAACACGGATATTCACTCGCTGATATCGACTGTGTCGAAGCAAACGGGGAGAAATTTTGTCGTTGATCCGAGGGTCAAGGCAAAGGTAACGGTAATTTCTACTGACCCGGTAAACGCAGACGGTTTGTACGAGGTATTTCTTTCAGTGTTACAGGTACACGGTTACTCTGCAGTGCCCGCCGGAGACCTGATCAAGATCGTTCCGGACGTAACCGCCAAGCAAGGGCCGGTTCCTATACTTGGTGAAGGCGAGGACTCCACGGATCAACTTGTCACACAGGTAATTCCCGTAATCAACGTGCCTGCGGCGCAACTGGTGCCAATCCTGCGCCCGATGGTTCCACAACAAGGCCACCTGGCAGCCTACGCCGCCACCAACTCGCTGATTATCACTGATCGGTCGTCAAACATTCAACGATTGATGGAAATTATACGGCGCGTCGACAAGCCGGATAACGAAGAGATCGAGGTCGTTCGACTCAACCACGCTGCTGCTGCCGAAATTGTAAATACGCTAACATCGTTGCAACGCAATAATATAGGGGGCCCACAGGGACCCGGTGCTACACAACTGGTTGCGGACGAGAGAACAAATAGCATACTGATTAGCGGCGACAGAGCAGTCAGGGTCAGGATGCGTGGCTTGATTGCGCACCTGGACACGCCAATTCAATCAGGTGGTAACACCAGAGTTGTATACCTGCGATTTGCCAATGCCGAGGACATTGTCAATATTCTGCAGGGTGTTTCGCAGGGCCAGGCCAAGGTCGGCACCAGCCCTCCAGCCGAGGGAGGTGGCGGGATCGCTCAGCCAACACCAGCTGCACAACAACAACCGGCGAATAACGGCAACGTTCCTCCTGTCCAGAATCAACCACCTACACAGAATAACGCCGTGCGTCCCAGATCTGCAGCTGAAACCGGCGAATCTAACGTTGATATTCAGGCCGATCCAAATACCAATTCTCTGATCATCACTGCACCACCTGATGAGATGCAAAACATACTGGCGGTGATTCGCCAACTGGATATTCGCAGAGCCCAGGTGCTGGTAGAAGCAGTTATTGCAGAGATTACCGAGGACAATACTCGCGAATTTGGCATTAATTTCTTGCTGGACGGATCATCCAATGACGTGCCAGTCGGTTTTTCCAATTTGGGTGACGCCACCAGCGAAGCGCTGGGTATCGCTGGCGCTCTAAGCACTGGAACACTTCCCCCGTCACTTGGCAACGGTGTATCGCTGGCGCTTGGGAGATTCGGCACCGGCGACGTGGATTTTGGCTTTTTAGTACGAGCTATAGCATCCGACGCAGACAACAACATCCTCTCCACACCGAGTGTAATGACGCTGGATAACGAAGAGGCAGAAATTATTGTGGGCCAAAACGTGCCGTTTGTCACCGGCACGCAGCTTTCGGCAAACAACAACAATCCATTTCAGACTATTGAAAGACAAGACATTGGGTTAACGCTAAAAGTAAAGCCGCAAATCAACGAAGGCAACAGCATCAAAATGGAACTCGAGCAGGAAGTGTCCGGGGTCAACACCACGGCACTCACTGGCGCGTCGGATATTACAACCAGTGTACGCTCGATAAAAACGACAGTGTTAGTTGAAGATGGACAGACAATCGTACTTGGAGGACTTATCGACGACCAGATACAGGAAGTCGAAGAGAAGATACCGTTGCTGGGGGACATTCCAGTTATAGGGAACCTCTTCCGTTATCGAAGTACTCAGAAAAGCAAACAAAATCTGATGATCTTCCTGCACCCAAGGATTATGCGTGACGGAGAATCAGCCAGTCAGTTCAGCAACTCGAAATATAACTTCTTACGCTCACAACAAACACTGCACAGACAGGAAAAAGAAAACAATATTCGTAACGAAGACGATTTGTTACCAGAACTTCGTCTGTTCTTCAAAGGGCAACCTATTGACAGCCCGCTGACACAGTTTGACAGCCCCCATCAGACTTCCATAGATCCTGCACCTACAGCTACAGACATTCAAAAACTGGCTTTAGCAAACACTAATGATTTGGAGACGGATGTCGGTGACAAACCACCTGCAACCGAGATCGAATTGCCACAGACAATCGAGTCCGAATCGGCGGCGATCGATCCAGTTGCCCCGGAGACAGTCAGCCTGGAGACAGCCAGCACGGAAACAGCAAGCACGGAGACAGTCAGCAATGACGCAGTAGTAGCGGCAGCCGCAGATACCGCTCTACCCGAGGTGGAAACTGATATCGTTGCAATCGACACGGTACCTGCGAAAGCACCTGAATCCGAGGATCAACCGGATACGCTGATCGGTCGTGTGGACGACTTCACGGGCGAAACTGTGGCTCAACTGCCGACTGTCTCGACGGTCGCTCCAATACCGGAGCCAGACACCGGTGCCGTGCTGCCCGCCGACAAAGCCCTGATAGCACAATCGCAAGATAATACAGCGACTGAAATCAGCAGCAGTGCCGTTCTATCCAGCGTTACTTCGCCGGAACCGGATTTCGCCCCGTCTGGTATCACCGGGGAGACCGCGAGCGACGCGAACTCACAGGCAACTGAAGAGGCCAAAATCGAACCCGGTACCCCGGAAACTGACGGGCTCATTGCGATGGCAAATATCTGGCAACTTGGTGTCAACGATTTAAGCTGGCCAGAAGACGTCAATCAACCCGTCGATCAACCCGAAGTGGAGATCGTGTCGATTACTGTAGTGAACGCTGCGGATCGATCGACCAGTGGAAGCCTCGCAGTAGAACCGGGCGCGGAGCTGGGTGCAGTAAAGATTGCGTCGCCTGTCGAGCGTTTGCCGGGGGCAGTGGCCGCAAAAAAATCGGGAAATCACTACGACTAATCAGTTTTCAAAAGCAGACTTCAAAAGTTGACGTAGCGCATTTGCATATGGATTTCCCAGCTGTTTCAACATTTGACTGGCAACGTGAAGACTGTACTAAAAAGAATGGAATGGCGCGCTGCTTGCGCGCTGAGTCGCAGCGATGGAAAGTTGGTTGTCGAACGGCCAGCGAGCTATGATGGTTTGTGGACACCTGCTGGAATCATACTGGCAAAACTGCTGAATAGTGCCGCCTTTCCCGGCAGAACTTCACGTTCCACCCTGACTAGCCACATTTTTAGACATTCCTTTTAGAAGATTCACCCTTATGATCCCTATTGGGTCCAACAGACGATATTCTCTGAGTTAACAAGAAACCGGCACTATGGCTTCACAACCAGAACAACTTGACGAACAACCGGAAATCGCGGCGCCGCGCCAGTTCACCCTGCCTTACACTTTTGCCAAGCGACACGGTGTGCTAATCGAGGGGTCAGAAGACGAGACGCCCACTTTGGTGCATCGTCCTCAGGTTGCCAATGCGTCGCTGCTGGAGGCGCGCCGCATCGCCGGTCGCCCAGTCGTAGCGAGGGCAGTATCCAACGACGAGTTCGATCTAATCCTCACCCATACCTATGAGGGAGACACCGGCGATGCCATGAACATCATGGACGACTTCGGAGACGATCTCGACCTGGACAGAATGGCGGAGTCTCTGGAGCCAGAAGATCTCATGGAGTCGCAGGACGATGCGCCCGTTATACGCCTGATTAACGCAATGTTGACAGAGGCAATACGCAAGGGGGCGTCAGATGTACACATAGAACCTTTTGAACGTCGCCTCTCAGTACGGTATCGCATAGACGGTGTGATGAACAAACTGCTGGAACCTCCTCAACAGGCTGCAGCGCAGGTTATTTCTCGTATAAAAGTAATGGCGAAACTTGATATCGCCGAGAAAAGACTTCCGCAGGACGGCAGAATCTCATTGCGAGTAGCGGGCCGGCCTGTCGATGTGCGTGTATCCACCCTACCCTCTGGTCATGGCGAGCGCGTTGTTCTGCGACTGCTCGACAAACAGGCAGGCCGTCTCGATCTGGAGCAACTGGGCATGGCTGATACCAGTCGTGAGCATCTGGAAACGGTGCTGAAGTTGCCGCATGGAATAGTCCTGGTAACGGGACCTACCGGGTCGGGTAAGACCACATCCCTGTATGCAGCATTGACCAAACTCAACAATGCGCGCAGCACTATTCTCACCGTCGAAGACCCGATTGAATACTATCTCGACGGAATTGGTCAGACACAGGTCAACACAAAGGTTGACCTGACTTTCGCACGCGGCCTCAGAGCGATCCTGCGACAGGATCCGGATATTGTGATGGTCGGTGAGATACGTGATATCGAAACCGCTGAAATTGCCGTTCAGGCTAGTTTGACTGGTCATCTGGTGTTATCGACCTTGCATACAAATACTGCCATCGGGTCCATTACCCGACTGCGTGACATGGGAGTCGAACCGTTTCTGTTGTCATCCAGTCTGGTCGGATTGGTGGCACAACGGTTGGTACGACTGTTGTGTCCTGAGTGTAAAAGCCCCCACAGGCCAAGTACCTCTGAAAAGCGAGTGCTAGGGCTAATGGAAGAGGACATTCGAGAGATATTCCTGCCTCACGGATGCAACCGCTGCAATCACACGGGTTATGTAGGTCGCTCAGGCATCTACGAAGTTGTGCTTGTGGATGAGACTATTCGCAATATGATTCACGATGGTGCCGCTGAGCACGAAATAGAAAATTACGCGCGTACTCGATTTGCCGGTATCACTGACGATGGTGCCCGCCTAGTGGTCAAGGGCGATACCTCCCTCGAGGAAGTCCTCAGAGTCACCAGGGAAGTGTAATGCCAGCGTTCGACTATATCGCACTGGATAGCTCCGGCAGCGAGAAGAAAGGGGTACTTGAAGGCGATAACCCCCGCCAGATAAGACAACAGCTCCGCGATCAAAAACTGACACCGATCGATGTCAACGAGAGCCATTCCAAACCGTCTAAAGGCCAGCAATCTGCCGGACGGTTTCGCGGGGCAATTAGCTCAAATGATCTGGCACTTATCACCAGACAGATTGCCACGCTTTCATCCTCAGGTACGCCGATCGAGGAAGCGCTGAGTGCCGTATCGAAACAAAGTGAAAAACAAAAAATAAGCTCCCTGATTCTATCAGTGCGTGGCCGGGTACTGGAGGGCAAAACTCTGGCGAGCGCACTGGGAGAATATCCAAAGGTGTTCCCGGAAATTTTTCAGGCGACAGTGGCGGCCGGTGAACAATCAGGACATCTTGACTCTGTGCTGGAGCGCCTTGCCGACTACACGGAAGACAAGCAGTCGACCAAGGCGATCATCAGCAAGGCTCTTTATTACCCCATAGGACTTGTGTTTATTGCCTTAGGCATCGTGACATTTCTGCTCGCCTACGTGGTACCAAAAGTGGTGCAGGTATTCGACAGCATGGGACAAGAACTACCGTTCCTGACACGTGCCATGATAGCGCTTAGTGAGTTCATACAGAGCTGGGGCTTCGTCGTCTTTATTGCCATTGTTATTGCATACCTGGCCTGGCGCAGAATTCTTCAAAATGAAACAGTCAAGATGCGCGTGCACCGATTTATGTTGAAGATTCCGCTACTTGCCAAAATCATTCGCGGTTCGAATGCCGCGCAGT
>CAYMVV010000064.1:0-1845 GCA_964393885.1 uncultured Granulosicoccaceae bacterium
ACCCGATTCATCTGGGTATTGTCATGGTGATCAATCTGGAAATCGGTTTTCTGACGCCTCCGATCGGACTCAATCTTATCGTTGCCATGACTGCATTTCGCGAGCGCTTTAAAGAGATTTGTATTGCTGTTCTGCCGTTCATAGCGATTATTCTGGCCGTCTTGCTTATCGTTACACTGGTGCCGCAAACCGCGCTGTTTTTGGTGCATTGACGCCGCGTTGAGTGGTATTGCAGCATTGGGTAAGAAGCACTTCCTCACGTAGGTGTTGTGAGGGATCCGAACCGCACCAACCGTTCAACATCGGTTGAAACCGCTTATTTTTAGCATGCGGCCACCCGAAAACCAACATTGGCGCAACTGCTGTCAGCAGTGAGCGATTGCCTTGAGAACACATGATAGCGAGCGCAATAGGAATGGTGACAGAGGAATGATCCGCCGCGCGTTACGTAGTATTTTCCGTTCAATGGGCCAGCAGGGTTTTTTACCGGGCGCGGCGAGTGGTTTGTTGTGAACCGGTCTGCCACCCATTCCCAGACATTGCCGGTCATATTGTAAAGCCCGAAGGCGTTTGGCGGATAAGAATTAACCGGGGCTGTGAGAGCGTAGTCATCGCTTGCGGTATTGTTGGTCGGAAACTGACCCTGCCAGATATTGCATCGGTGTTGGCCATTGGGCTCAAGCGTGTCACCCCATGGAAAATCATAATCCGCGAGCCCGCCTCTTGCGGCGTACTCCCACTGGGCTTCAGTCGGTAACCGGGTGTTTGACCAGTCACAGTAGTGCAGTGCGTCTGTGTAGCTGACGTGAGTGACCGGATGATCCGGTATATCGGCAATTGTACTGCCGTGGCCTTGCGGCGCGTGCCAGCACGCGGCCTCGGTGTCCTGCCACCAGGGGGCGTAGGCGACCGGAGTCGAGCCGGATGAGGTTGATTGAGTGTTGGCGCCCGGCTTAAAAACAAAAGATCGACCTAGAATTTCGGCACTGGTCTGGTATCCGGTTGCGCTGACGAAGCGGGCGAATTCTGCATTGGTGACTGTCGTTGCGGCGATTGAGAAAGGGCTGATAAATACGCGACGCCGCGGTGCCTCACCATCCTGCGGGTACAGAGCGTTGTCAGTACCCATATAGAACCAGCCGCCGGACAGCGACGTCAGTTGAGCCTGTTGTAACAGTTGAGTCTGTTGTAACGGCTTGAGTGTCGAACCAGTGGCGTCAGAACATCTGTTGGCTGGCAGCTTGTCGCTAGGGGCCTTGCGCGATGGTATGCAACAGTTGTGTTTGATGTTGTGGTCCTGCGGTTCCAGTGTGTCTTTAGCCCGCGTCTGTTTCGTCGTATGAATAAACCGGCGACCATTGCTCACCCCACACGTCCTGCCAGAATGCCAATCGTTCGGTATTTTGTATCGGTGCACCGCCACTCCACAAGTCAGCCTGCGCGTTTACATGTTGGGCGAAGAAAGTGGTCATGCGTTCTTTTAACAGCGACTTTATTTCTGCGAATGCCGGGTCGTCTGCCAGATTGATGGTTTCTTCCGGGTCCAGTTCTATATCGAATAATTCGTCTTCAATCGGGTAACTGTTGCTCTCGCTAAAGCGCTGGAAATAGGCCCACTTCTCTGTGCGACAAACGCGTGTTTCTTCCTGTTCGGAAAAGATGATGTCGTCTTCCCAGTTGGCAACCGAACTATCGTCAAGCAGTGCCACCAGCGAGCGGCTGGGTATGGAATGTATGCCTGATGGCGAGGCGTTGATCAGTGCGTCGGTTTCGAGTTGTGCGATGTCAACAATGGTTGAAAAAATATCCATGTTAGACACCATCGCCGAGCGTCGCACGCCCGCG
>CAYMVV010000064.1:1945-6947 GCA_964393885.1 uncultured Granulosicoccaceae bacterium
GCCCGCAACAGCATTGAATAATCAAGCCCGCCACCTGAGTTGGCCTTTCTCATGTCGTAGCCAGCGACAGCCGCAGCGCTGAGCGCTTGTCTGGGTATGCTGTCCATCGGACAGTCATCATATCTTGCAGAGTGTCTGCAACGGTCTTCTTCTTTCGTGGCTGGCCAGTGACCATACGGTGCAGGATAGGGCACAAAAAGAAAAAATGGCTGATCCGACCCGGCCTGGCTGTCGATAAACTGCTGTGATTTTTCAGTAAAAAAATCTACGGAGTTACCTTCGTGCAGATAACTCTGCCCGTTGTCGAAGATGCGGTTGCGATAAAAACTGCGAACGTGACCATCTTCAAGCGTTACCCAGTGGTCAAAGCCTGGCATATTGGTTTTGGGATCACCGAGATGATACTTGCCAACCAGTGCAGTTTGGTAGCCGGCTCGCTTCAATAGTTGCGGCAATGTCTGCAGTCCGTTCAAGGCGTGCCAGCCAACTGGCCACTGATCAGATTTTCGATCATCAATCCAGCTGTGCACGCCGTGCTGCGAAGGCAACAGGCCGGTTAATACCGAGGCTCTGCACGGAGAGCAAAATGCGTTAGGGCAAAAAGCGTTGTCGAATGTTACACCCTGTCGCGACAGTTGATCGGTGTGTGGCGTGTAGGTTTCCGGGTTGCCGTAGCAGGCGAGGGTAGATGCCTGTTGATTGTCAGTCATGATCAGAACAATGTTTTTATTCGGCATATTGATCACTCATCAATCGGTTAGTGTTAACTGATTCGATCTGGAAGTAACTCATGACCTGGCGACTAACTTTCAATATAGACCGATTCTCGCCTCCGCTGAGAGTTATACTGCCACAGAACGCGGTGCAGGGCATAGATTAGCGGAACTCAATCCAGCAGAGCATAGCCCGGCAGAGCATAGCCCGACAGAGCATGGTTCGAAGATATTGCAGGCTGTGCCGGGGGGCGATAAGTAATATCAGCCAATGCGATATTCTGATACCCGTAGATCGATTGCGTGGTGTCGGTAGAACGATGGCAGGAGGCGGTGTAAAGTAGGCTGCAGCAATGTTCATATCGTCGTGCTGTAAATTCAACCTGATGGCGGTCAGTTGAGGCGAATCGTTGCACTTGTATAACGAAGATGATCGTAATAGCGCGACAGATAGCCTGCGCAGCAGATCATCTGTTCCCGGACAGATTATGGTAATTAACTTGATAGCCATCAAAGTGCAGGACAAACCGTGAAACCCGATTCCCTCCGTGTGCGAACCATCGGTCAAATTGCGCAAAAGCATGTGTCATCCGGCGAATTCAGTAGCATTGAATGGGCTGTTGACCATGCCGGCAAGGCGCTGAGTCGAGGTGCCATTGGTCAATCTGATGCTCTCAACGGCATACCACTGCCGGACAATCCTGTGTATCGTATTTATTCGATGACCAAGCCTATTGTGTCTGTATTGGCACTACAGATGATTGAAGATGGCGTACTTGGCCTGGGTCATCCGGTTGCGTCGTACCTGCCGGCAGCAGGCAAATTGAAAGTGCTTAACGATGGGCGCGAGCAGCCTGCCAGCAGGCTTGTCACGATCGAGCATCTACTGACGCATCGGTCCGGGTTCTCCTATGATTTTCTACCAGACTGTGCCGTTGGTGAGCAGTATGGTAGTAAGCGGGTTGCAGAGGATGGTAGTCGAACACTGGCTGAGATGGTCGATGTCATTCTTGCCTGCCCTCTGACTGCCGAGCCGGGCAGGGAGTGGCGCTATAGCTATTCGATTGATGTGTTGGCACGGGTGCTTGAAGTGGTTTCCGGCAAAACACTGCAGCATCTCGTTGCCGAGCGTGTGCTCGAACCCTGTGGCATGGGTGATACCGGATTCAGCATAGCTGCTGATCAGCAACATCGACTGATGCCCATGTTTGGGCAAAAAATACTTGGTGATCCGATTAAAGTGATCACCAAAGCGCAACAGCTCTACGCTATGAATGTCGACGCAGCCCACCCGTTCGACAGCGATACCTTTGCTCGTGGCGGACATGGTTTGTATTCTACGACCAGCGACTATATGCGCTTCCTGCCAGTGTTGATGTCAGGTAAAACTAACAGTGGCACAGTACTGTTGTCTGCGCCGATGGTGGATATGATGTGGCAGAACCGAATACCTGATGCCCAGCGTCCATTGGCGATCGGCCTGTTACCGCTGTCGGGTTATGGCTGGAATCTGTTCGGACGGGTAATGACAGATACCGGGCAGGCATTGTCACTGACCGGTGTCGGAGAAGGTGGCTGGGCGGGCGCCGCTTCCACATACTGTTGGGTCGATCGCGAAAGACAGCTGAGTGGTGTGGTGATGACACAATACCTTGGTGCCACAGTGCCAATCGGTGACTCCATCAAATCTGCTGCTTATCAGGCGCTGGTACCGTAGTCTGTCACTGAATGAATGATCACCCGGTGGCGCGGTCCACTGGCCGGCACTGCCGTTCGATACTGGATAACTTTCACCGACCTGCTGCGCGGCTACAGGCAATTGTTTACCCGTGAACTGATTGCCTGTTTACTGTTTTTTACTATTTTATATCCACAGATATTTGCAGCTGATCGGTTCTTGATTATCAGAATGCCTCAGTCGTTTGTGTCGTGTGATCACCAATGATCGAGACATTTTAATTGAGTCAGAGAAATTCCCCTGCAGCGTTCGCAACAGCTGAAGAAAATCGTGTTATCTGGCTGGTGGTGGCTGTGCAGTTTATCCACATGGTTGACTTCGTCATGGTTATGCCCCTGGGGCCTGACTTTGCCAGAACCATAAACATGGATGCGTCGGCAATTGGTATGGTCGGCGGGGTGTTTACGCTTGCTGCAGCAATAGCGGCTTTAGCTGTTTATCGGTTTCTTGATCGGTTTAATCGCAAGCGTGCGCTGGTCGTCACTGTGCTCGCACTGGCCTTCACTACTGCATTAACCGGGCTTGCCTGGAACTATTATTCACTACTGGTGTTTCGAACGCTTGCCGGACTCGCTGCCGGGCCGGTTACTGCGCTGGCGCTGGCCACACTTACGGATGGTGTTGCGGTTGAACGACGGGGTCGGGCATTCGGTCTGGTGGTCGCTGCTTTTTCAGCATCGGCCGTTGTCGGTGTCCCACTGGGGCTGGAGTTAGCGCGCCTGTTCTCGTGGCCAGCGGCATTTCTTGCTGTGGGTGTTGGTGCGTTGCTTGTAGCCATTTGCATCTATCGATATATGCCTGATTTGGGTGCCGGATCTACTCGCCCCGCGTTATCGTTAAAGCAGGTTGCCAACAGTCGACGTCATCAGCTCGGTCTCGGTGTTATGTTCGTTGCTGTTTTTTCTATCTTCCTGCTGATTCCGCAGCTGTCGGGGTACTGGCAGTTTAATCGCGGGTTTCCCCGTGAGTATCTGAGTCTTTTATATATGGCCGGTGGAGTCACTGCGTTTTTGATGTCGAGTGTGGCGGGTAAGCTGGTCGATAGTAAGGGTGCGATGTTCCCTATGGTGCTCTTTGCCAGTGGTTTGATTGCACTCACCTTTGTTTCTTTTACGCTGGCGCTTGCAATACCGGTTGTGGTTATTTTTGTTCTGTACATGGGCTTTGCCGCTGCGCGGTCAGTGCCGTCGCAAATGCTATCGAGCATGGTGCCGCAGCCGCATCAGCGCGCGGGCTACATGGCACTGCAGTCTGCAACACAAAGCCTGGGCGCTGGTGTCGGCTCCGTGCTTTCCAGTATGATGGTCTACGAACTGCCTGATCACAGTCTGGTTAATGTGCCGTTTGTCAGTGTGTTGTCGATCTGTTGTCTTTTTTTATTGATTTGGCTATGCAGTCGTCTACAGATGGAATTGCAACGAGCCTGATTAAATAAAATAATATGTAACAATCTTAATTGCTGGCCAACTGTTCAGTTGCCCGGTCGATCAACCATTGCCGGGCGGGCGATGCTGCATTTAGGTGAGTTGAAGATGAATATCAAGATCAATAGGAAGGTTCATGCAATATTGGGATGACCTGAAAGTGGACTCGAGTTTTAAAACCGGGTCGATCACAATTGATGCAGCGGACATTATTGAATATGCAAAAGATTTCGATCCGCAGCCCTATCACCTGGATCCGGCGGTCGCGGAGAAATCTATATTCGGTGGCCATTGTTCGAGTGGCTGGCAGGTGTGTGCTTTAATGATGAGGCTGTTTGTTGATACGCTGCGCCGCGAGGGCATACCGACAGCCGGGGCCACCGCAGTAGAGTCTTTGCGATGGTATGCTCCTGTGTTTGCCAACGATACATTACATGCAACCGTTGATGTTATTGGTCTGAACCGGGCCACCCAACACAAGCGCCATGGCGAAATGCACTGCACAGTCAGCGTTTTCAACCAGCTGGACGCAAGAGTGATCAAGCTTTCGACCTGTATGCTGGTGCCGTGCAAAGCGGAGGACGCATCAGATGCATGACGCAGAACACGTTTATCGTTCACGCTGGTTTGAGGATATACCGGTGGGTGAATTCCATGTGTTTGGAAATCACACCTTTGGTGAGAAAGAAATTATAGATTTTGGTCTGGCCTATGATCCGCAGCCTATGCACACCGATATAGACGCTGCGCGTACCGATTTACATCTCGGTTTGGTTGCGTCCGGCTGGCATATCTGTGCTATCTGGATGCGGTTGATGGTTACCTATATGGAGCGGTATGCCACAGGAGTGAGAGATGGCCGTCGCAACGGTGCTGGTATAGGCTTTCAGAATATGCGTTGGCTGAAGCCTGTGCGCCCGGGGCATAATCTCACTTATACCTATGAAATTATCGAAAAGCCGGACAAGGTTATAAAAGAAAAATGGGGCATCATTCGTAGTCGAAATGAAGCGTACAATCAGTACGGCGAGTTAGTTTTTTCTTTTGAAATCGATATACTGGCCGAGCGTCGGCCAGCGACTGAGGTTGCAAAATTTCAGACAAACGATAGCCAGTAGCGCCGGTTC
>CAYMVV010000064.1:7047-30645 GCA_964393885.1 uncultured Granulosicoccaceae bacterium
GCCAGCGACTGAGGTTGCAAAATTTCAGACAAACGATAGCCAGTAGCGCCGGTTCTGTTTGCAGTATTCACGGGTTCAGTGTTAACTGGCTTGCGCTAGTGCAGGCTCTGCGGAGCCGTCGAGCTTGACACCTTCCAGCGTTATGCGGTGCATCAGACGTCGGTGACCCTGATAGTCATTGAGTGCGCAGTGCCATGTTGCGCGATTGTCCCATATAGCCAGCGTGCCCTGTGCCCAGCGCAATCGACAGCTGAACTCGGGCTTTTTAGCATGGCTATAAAGAAACCCGAGCAATGCGTCTGATTCGTCTTTGTTCCAGCCTTCAATGCCAACGGTAAATTGCGGGTTAACATAGAGAATTTCTTTACCGGAATCCGGGTGCCTGATAACCAGTTTGTGGACAGCATCCTGTTTGGCTTCATGTGAATTCTGAATGCGACCTTCGATATCCGGGAATGCTTCCGGCGTAAGCACTCCGAAGACATGTCGACTGGAGTGCATGGCGCGCAGACCGGAGAGGGTTTCTTTCATTCCGTCAGACAGGGTGAGCCAGGCTGCATGCATGCTGTTGAACAGTGTGTCGCCGCCGACCGGAGGTATTTCCTTGGCATAGAGTATTGATCCCAGTGCCGGTGCCAGATCGTAGGAATGATCCGTGTGCCAGACGGCACCGATGTTCATCTTCTGATGAGGTTCTTTGCGCACTTCGGCAATGAGCGGATGTTGATCACTGGGTTTGAAAAAACGATTAATATTGATTTCGCCCCAGCGCTGCGCAAACTCCACATGTTGTTCGGGTGTCAGGTTTTGCTCTCGAATAGCGATTATTCCGTAGTCGATGAAAGCTTGTTTCAACTCGGCGAATTGTTCGTCGCTGCATTGAGTGACATCAACCCCGTCGATTTCTGCGCCTATGTAACTGCCCATTGGATGTGGTGTTATCGTTTTGTATTCAGTAACCATATATTTTCTCTCCAGGCTTGTGCGCTAACTATTCGTGGTATCAATTACTCTTGGTGCTATTTACTCTGGGTGTTATTTACTCAAGATTCTATTTAACAGTGGCTTGCGCGCACCTGCAATTTCAAACGCGGGGCCTTCGCGCGGGGCATGTGCTATGACAAGCTGTCGCATGCGGACTCCAGAGGCTGCAAGTTGATAATCGCAAATCATGAAGCAAAATACGAGCGTCAGTATTGCCGAGCCTCGCTTGAGCTCTCGCGCAGCAGCGTGAAGTTTTCAAATCGTTGCCGGGAGATCCGGTTTTCGGCCAGCGCATCTTTGACCGCACAGTCGGGTTCATGTGCATGTGTGCAGTTCGTGAATTTACAGTATTGCGCCGCGTCGCTGATTTCAGTGAAGCCAAACTGAATGTCTGCGCTCGGAATGTGGTCGAGTGAGAATTGCCTGACGCCCGCGGAGTCGATGATGGCGCCGCCTTGCGGAAGACTGAACCAGGTGGTGACAGAGGTGGTATGTTTTCCCAGACCGGATTGTCTGGACAGTTCTCCGGTACGAACATCGAGGTCTGGCAGCAATCGGTTTAGTAAAGAAGATTTGCCGACCCCGGATTGCCCGACCAAAATAGACACATGATCATGCAAACGGCTGGCAAGCGATTCAACGCCTTCGCCAGTGGTAAGGCAACAACGCAGGACCGGGTAGCCAATGCTGCTGTAAAGCGCCTCGATGGCATCGGCCTGGACAGCGGTTTGTTCATCCAGTAAATCGGTCTTGTTGATTAAAATTGTCACATCAACGCCGATGTGGCGGGCCGCTACGGTGTATCGGTCCAGCAACAGCGGATCAAACGGTGGTGCCGGTGCTGTTACCACGACTAATTGTGTCAGGTTTGCTGCTACGGCTTTGATTTTGCCATTGCGGTCGGTCCGCGACAGAGTTGTTTTGCGATTTTCCAGTTCGCTAACCCGTGCCGAAGACGACCCGCCGTGCGAGCTGACTTCAGCCGTGACCCGGTCACCACTGACCAGCAATCCGATTCGTTTAAGCGGAGCGGCGATCAATCGTTCACCGCTGTCTGTCAAGAGCTCGACATCTGCACCGTAATTTGCAATCACACGGGCGCGTATCGCGCTTTTAGGCTCGGGTTCGCGAGCCAGGTCCTGCTGGCCAGCAGCGGTCATGGGCGAAGTAGCACAGCCATGGATTCAGGGCGAAAAATGAGCAAAAATGAACTGAAATTGGAGCTGACGTTAAACATACTGTACTCTCGCGCGTTCAATCATTAACTGTGGCAATGTTCACTGGAGCGTGTCTGGATGAGCCAGATCTCTGCAGACAACCTGGTATGGATCGATCTGGAGATGACCGGCCTTGACCCCGAGTCGGATCATATCATTGAGATAGCTACCATCGTTACCGATTTGGATTTAAACGTGCTGGCCGAAGGGCCGGTCGTTGCTATCCATCAATCCGAAGAGCAACTCGCCGGGATGGATGAGTGGAACACCAGCCACCACACATCTTCTGGTCTGGTCGAGCGGGTCAGGAAGAGTGCGTACACCGCGCAGGATGCCGAAGCGCAAACACTGGAATTTCTTGCCGGTTGGGTCAATTCGGGCGAAAGCCCGATGTGTGGTAACAGTATCTGCCAGGATCGGCGATTCATGGCGAGGTACATGAAGGATCTTGAAGCGTTCTTTCACTACAGAAATCTTGATGTCAGCAGTGTCAAGGAGCTCGCCAAGCGCTGGGCGCCCGGTATTGCGGAGGGTGTAGTTAAGAAAGGAGCGCATCTCGCGCTCAGTGATATTCATGATTCAATTGATGAGCTTAGGTATTATCGAGAACACTTTTTTCGTATTCCCGCTTGACGTACCAAAACCTGCCGCTCAACAGGCTATACTGTCTCGTCGTTTGACCAACAGCCTCGACTGTCCGTCACGGAATCCCAACCTTACATTGTGCTTAAGTAGTCATTTAATAAAAATACCATGAATATTTTTGAAACTATACAACGATGGGGCAGTCCTAATTTGCAATCACGCTCGTTGACTGTTTTCCAGCGATGAGTGAAAGGGAGATAGACCTCGCCCTGGTGCGGCGTGTACAGGGTGGAGATAAACGAGCCTTTGATATGTTGGTGCTTAAATACCAGCATAAAGTGGCAAGTTTGGTCTCTCGGCTGGTACACGATCACGCAGAGGTTCAGGACGTTACCCAGGAAGCGTTTATCAAGGCCTACCGAGGCTTGAAAAACTTTCGTGGAGACAGTGCGTTTTATACCTGGTTGTATCGGATAGCGATAAATACAGCCAAGAACCATTTAGCGTCGATGAGTCGCAAGGTTACAGAGGGGCCCGATATCGCCGATGCCGAGCATTTTGAATCTGCATCAGCGTTGCACGATATTGCAGATCCTCAGCGTGAACTGATGACGGATGAGGTGTCGGAGACAGTGCAGCATACGATAATGTCGCTACCCGATGAGTTAAAAACAGCTATAACTTTGAGAGAACTCAAGGGAATGTCATACGAGGAAATTGCCGAGGTGATGGAATGCCCGATTGGAACAGTGCGTTCCCGAATTTTTCGGGCACGAGAGGCAATCGAACAAAGGCTGCATCCGTTAATAGATGAGACTGGTACGCCGTTAAATTGACACGGCTTAACAAATACGAAGCAATATTAAATGCCAAAGCACGAGAACGAATATTACGAAAACCTGTCAGCGATGGTCGATGGTGAGAACGGTCACGCAGAATCAGCCCGAGTGGATCACATGCTGGATGACATCCGGGATGTAGATATCGATCGGCAGGCCTGGCAGGCCTGGCATCTCGCACGAGATGTCATGCAGAAGGACTACAGTCCCGCGCTTCCAACTGATTTCTGGGCGCAGGTAAGCCGCAGAATCGACCTCGAGGAAACCTACTCGATGGACGTGGCTGATATCCACATGCACGACAACTCCGCGCGTGATGTGCCCGCGCGTGACGTGAACGTCCTGCCATTCGCAAAGCGACCGAGGTCTCACTCTTCTGCTGAGGTCAGTTCTGCGGAGCTCAGTTCTGCGCAGATCACGGGACTTGCAAATTCCAACAGGCGCTGGAAGGGTGTGGCAGCGCTGGGTATGGCGGCATCTGTGGCGCTGGCTGCGGTAGTCACAGCGCAGCTGTTCAACAGTCAGAACAATCAGACGGATGTCGCGACAACAGGCGGACCGAAAATTGCGCGGTTGGCACCTGGCTCTTCGACGGTTGAGCCGATAACGATTACCAGCGGTGTGGTGCCGGCTGTGCTCACTGAAGGTGGCACTCACTGGCGCAGTGATGAGAAGCGGCGCGCGGTTAAGGTTGAGCAGCAGCTGAATTCCTATCTCACCAACCACCTCGAAAATTCATCCGTTGGCGGCATGATCTCGCATTCTCGTATCGTGGGTTACGACACGAGCGTCTTGAGAAGCGAAAGCTTTTAATCCCTATGAGAAACAAGCACAACCAATTGATATCAACTGTGGGTTCAAATCCGCCGGCAACATGGCGCTCGACTCAGATGTTGTCCAGGTATGCCCGGTCGTCGGCTGCGGTCCTGTTAAGTGCGGCCATACTCGCTGTGACGCTGACCGGGCGGGCGGCGATAGCCGATGCCGGCGAGGAGGCCAGTGGATGGATTGAGAAGATGTCAATCGCCATGCAGGACCTGGATTACAATGGAACGTTTGTCTATCTGCACGACGGTGACATCGAGTCGATGAAAATTTTTCATCGTAATATTGATGCGGTTGAGTATGAGCGGCTGGTGTCTCTCAATGGCGAAGCCCGCGAGATCATTCGTAATGCAGAGGATGTCATCTGTATCTGGCCGGGCAGCAAGTCGGTGATTGTCAGCGAATCTAAGCCCAGGACACCGTTTCCTCGCTTCAACCCTGAGCAAATGCAGTCTTTGCAGGCACATTATAAGTTTAGCAATGTTGGTCAGGCCAGAATTGCCGACCGGCCTGCGAGGATGATAGACATCATTCCACGTGATGAGTATCGATTCGGCTACCGCCTTTGGATTGATAAGGAAACATCATTGTTGTTGAGGTCTGCGATGAGCGACGTCAACGGCAAGGTGCTTGAGCAGGTGATGTTTACTGACATTCAAATGGAAGAGTTGATGCCCATGGATATGTTCCAGGTATCGTCACGAGGGTATGCCTACGAATGGCTGAGCGGCGTCGATCTGGACCCTGTACAACCCGAGCTTCAAACCGATATCCCACCGGTCAGTGAAATGGCCCTGCCGCATGGCTACGAGCTGACTGACGAGCAAATAAGCGCGGTGGCCGGGTCGTCCAAGCCTGCGCGACGGCTGATGTATACCGATGGCATTTCTTCAGTGTCAATCTTTGTCGCGGAATCCGACGGTGAGAGCGGCGATCTGCTCGGCACATCGACGATGGGTGGGGTGAGCGCCTACGGTGTTGATCTTGGGCAATGGCATGCCACGGTTGTGGGCGAGGTGCCCGTTGATACTGTGAAAATGGTTGGCGATTCCATAGTGCTTGCGAAGCCCTAGATCTAAACCAGAGCGTCGGTAATCCGAATCCGTTATAGCAGGATGTGCAGAGATTCATAAGGCGACTAGAGCGTTGGGCAGCCAGTGTGAGGCGTCGGTGGTCTCGGTTGGCGGCTCCGCAATTTCACTGCAAGTAGACCATAAGCGCTGCGAAAATTGCTCTGCTGGCTGTGTGATGCGAGCACTCGGCACGGCGGGCAATGCGCCAGTGAGTATCTCGATTGAGCACCTGTCTGTACCGATCAGGCAATTTTCCAGCGGCGAGCGTGTGGTAATCGCCTTCTCTTCAGGTCTGTTGCTCGGCCTGGCATCGGCAGTCTATCTGGTTCCTCTGTTGGTTATGCTATTATTCTCTATAGGGAGCAGCGTTGCCGCGCCAGAGTCAGACGTGTTGACACTTTTTGCAACAGTGGTCGGCTTGATAACAGGCTTGCTGGGTTCAATCTTGCTGGTAAGGAGTCTTGAGGCCCGCGCAAAAAGATCATTGGTAATAACCCCATTGAGCAATTAGCGGATCAGGCAGACAAATTCCATTTGGTCGGTTTTTCAGGAAGGCGACGTATTGTCAGATCTCACAGATACTGACGTCTTATGAAGCCCCCGGTCTTTCTGACTGGTTTCATCATCAATGTGTTGCAGCGGAGTGGAAGTCAGCTGAACCACCAGCGAGTCAGCTGAACCACCAGCGACCGCGCTGCACGAAAAAGCGTCGGCGCATATTTACAGGACAGTCAAGGCGTTACTGACTGAAAATTGACTTGAACGATGGCCGGATTACTTTCGGAGATAATCATGATTCAAAGGCTGAACAGATTTATAGGCAGAGCTGCGTTCCTATGTGCGCTTGTATCACTAAGCCAGGCGGTTTTTGCCGACTTGCCCGATTTCACCGAATTGGTCGAGAACAACCATAAGTCAGTCGTCAATATCAGTACAACAAGCGGCAAAAAGACACCTGCGGCAACCGATGGTGTTCCGCAACTCGATGATTCACCATTTGGTGAGTTTTTTCGCAAATTCCTCGAAGAGCAGTCGCCTGGACTGCGCGAGCAACAGTTTCACCCGCAGCAGTTTGACTCCGATTCGCTCGGTTCTGGCTTCATAGTGTCCGAGGATGGTTTCGTCCTGACGAACAACCATGTGGTTGACGGTGCAGAGGAAATTATTGTGCGTCTGCACGACCGTCGACAATATGTGGCTGAACTGGTGGGCAGAGACCCCAGGAGTGACGTTGCTGTACTGAAGATTGATGCATCCGGACTGCCGGCGGCAAAAATCGGCAAATCCAGTGAATTAAAGGTCGGTGAATGGGTATTGGCAATAGGCTCGCCGTTCGGGTTTGATTTTTCGGTAACCGCCGGTATTGTCAGCGCCACCGGGCGTTCCTTGCCGCGCGAGAATTATGTGCCATTTATCCAGACCGACGTAGCGATTAATCCTGGCAACTCCGGTGGTCCGCTATTTAATCTTGAAGGTGAAGTGGTTGGGATCAACTCGCAAATATACAGCCGTACCGGCGGGTTTATGGGCTTGTCGTTTTCAATCCCGATAGAAATGGCGATTGATATTGCGGATCAGCTTAAAGACAACGGCAAGGTCTCACGCGGTTGGCTCGGTGTTATCATTCAGGAGGTCACGCGCGAGCTGGCGGAATCTTTTGACATGGCGACAGCCCACGGTGCCTTGATCTCGCGTATTTTACCGGATAGCCCGGCCGCGCAATCGAGCCTCGAAGTGGGCGATATTATTGTCTCGTTTAACGAACAATATGTAGATAAATCCAGCTCGTTGCCACCGTTGGTTGGGCAGGTGCGTGCGAATAACAGTGCTAAAGTCGAGGTTATTCGCAAAGGCGAATCTATACAGCTTGATGTGGTTATAGGTGAGCTTCCCGGGTCAGACGAACTGGCCAGCCGGGACGAGCCTGAAACAGCTAAAACCAGTAACAAGCTGGGTATAGAAGTAGCGCCTGTCGACGATGAACTTCGCTCTGCGTTGTCTTTAGATGCCGGCGAAGGAGTGGTTGTGGCCAAAGTTGGTGATGGGCCTGCGAAGCTTGCTGGTATCAGGGAAGGAGATGTGGTGACCCTTGTCGACAGCACACAAATAGAGACAGTCGAAGATTTTGACAAGGCAATGGAAGGTATCAGTGCCGGGACTTCGATTGCGGTACTTGTTCAGCGCGCGCAGGGACCAATATTTCTGGCCCTGACTGTCGAGTAAGCAGTTAAAATAATCACAATAGAGTAAACTGATTACTGACCCATCGCGACCATTACCCGTCGAGTCTGAGCCAGTCGAGCTTGAAGTGTACAGTCGCTACGGGTGCCATCTTTGCGAAGACATGCTGCAACTGCTGCATGAATTCCAAACAGACATGGCGTACACCGTACGGGTGATTGATATTGACGATCACCCGGCTCTGGTTAAGCAATACAACGATGCAGTGCCGGTATTAACTTTACGCGGCGTGGAAATCTGTCGCCATTTTCTGGACCTTGAGGCACTACAACAGGTCGTTCGTTGACCCGGAGCAACGCGTTAGCTGATGCAGCAATCAAACATTAGAAATTTTTCCATTATCGCGCACATCGATCATGGAAAATCGACGATCGCTGATCGTTTTATTCAACACTGTGGTGGCCTGGCAGACAGGGAAATGTCCGAGCAAGTGCTGGATTCAATGGATCTGGAGCGCGAGCGCGGGATAACCATCAAGGCGCAATCCGTTTCTCTCGAATACACTGCCGTTAATGGAGAGACCTATCAACTGAACTTCATTGATACACCGGGCCATGTCGATTTCTCCTACGAGGTGTCGAGATCGTTGTCGGCCTGCGAAGGCGCGCTACTGGTTGTGGATGCCTCGCAAGGTGTGGAAGCACAAAGTGTCGCCAACTGTTATACCGCCATCGAGCAGGATCTCGAGGTGATACCGGTACTGAACAAGATCGATTTGCCTGCCTCCGATCCGGAAAGGGTGGTGGATGAGATAGAAGAAATTATCGGCATTGAAGCGCATGACGCCGTGCATTGCAGCGCCAAGACCGGTGAGGGTATCGCCGAGGTGCTGGAGATGCTGGTAGAGCGTATACCACCTCCGGTTGGCGATGCCGATGCGCCTTTGCAGGCGCTGATTATTGATTCGTGGTTCGATAACTTTGTTGGCGTCGTGACGCTCGTGCGCATTGTCAGTGGGTCATTAAAGAAGCGCGACAAGATCCGCATTATGTCTAACGGTCGAAACTTTCAGGTCGACTCGGTCGGTGTCTTCTCTCCCAAACGCGTTGAGCAACCGGAGCTTGCGACAGGGCAGGTTGGCTACATCATTGCGGGGATCAAGGAGATTGATGCGGCGCGTGTTGGTGACACCATCACCATTGAAAAAGCACAGTGCAAAGAACCGCTTGAGGGTTTTCAGGAAGTCCAGCCCAGAGTTTTTGCCGGACTCTATCCAGTCAGTTCCGATGACTACGAATCCTTTCGCGATGCGCTGCAGAAACTGCGATTAAACGACTCCTCGTTGCACTATGAGCCCGAAACATCAGCGGCACTGGGCTTTGGTTTCCGTTGTGGCTTCCTGGGCATGCTGCACATGGAAATCGTACAGGAGCGACTAGAGCGTGAGTATCGCCTCGATCTGATCACCACCGCACCAACAGTGGTGTACGAATTGTTGAGTACACAGGGCGAGGTGATTTACATACACAACCCCTCACAACTGCTTGCACCAAACCTTCTGGAAGAAGTGCGAGAGCCAATCATTCAGGCCAATGTGCTGGTACCGCAGGAATACCTGGGCGATGTCATCACGCTGTGTATAGAAAAGCGTGGTGTACAAAAAAACATGCAATATATGGGACGTCAGGTCGCGCTGACATATGAGTTACCACTGAGTGAGGTAGTGCTCGATTTCTTCGATCGGCTGAAATCAGTAAGCCGTGGTTATGCTTCGTTTGACTATAGCTTTTTGCGTTTTCAGGCTGCCGATTTGGTAAAGGTAGATATCCTGATTAACAGCGATACGGTAGATGCACTGGCTGTTATTGTGCATCGTGAAAGATCGCAGTCGCGTGGTCGCGAGCTGGTTGAAAAAATGAAAGAACTGATACCCCGGCAGATGTTTGATGTTGCGGTACAGGCTGCCATTGGCACACACATTATTGCTCGAAGCAATGTTAAAGCTCTGCGCAAGAACGTGACAGCTAAATGCTACGGCGGCGACATCACAAGAAAAAAGAAGTTACTCGAAAAACAAAAAGCCGGCAAACGGCGCATGAAACAGATCGGTAGTGTGGAAATTCCACAGGAAGCGTTTCTTGCGGTATTGCAGGTCGATAACAAGCCCGGGGGATAGGCTTTAGGCCTTCTAATTTATGAATATCGATTTTTCTTTGTTGCTGGTGCTGTTCACGCTGGCCTGTGGGGTAATCTGGCTGATCGGTGCCTTACTCAGACGTCCGGACAGCTGGCCGGTCGAGTACGCCAGGTCGTTTTTTCCGCTATTGCTGCTGGTCCTGGTGCTGCGTTCGTTCGTGTTTGAACCGTTTCGCATTCCATCCGGTTCTATGAAGCCCACCCTGCTGATCGGTGACTTCATTCTCGTGAACAAATTTGCCTACGGCGTGCGGTTGCCGGTGATACACAAAAAAATTCTTGCTACCGGGGCACCTGACCGAGGAGATGTTGCCGTATTCCGCTTTCCACGCGAGCCACAGCTTGATTACATCAAACGTATCGTCGGGGTTCCAGGTGATTTAATCCGTTACGAAGATAAACAGCTAACAGTCAATGGCGAGCCCGCTGTGCAAAAGGTGATTGGTAGCTATGATGATCCGGACAGTAACACGTCCAGTCTGATACGCATCGAAGAGGACATTGACGGTGCGCTTTATCAAATTCTGAACTCCAGCGGAGCCCGCCGTGGAGATTTAGAGGTCGAGGTGCCTGAAGGAATGTATTTTGCTTTGGGAGATAACCGAGACAACAGTAACGATAGTCGATTTTGGGGATTTGTACCCGAGGACCATCTGGTTGGGAAAGCATTCATGGTATGGATGCACTTCAACTGGGGCAGTGGTGACGGGGTACAGTGGAGCAGGATCGGCAAAGGCATAAAGTAGAGCAAAGAAAATATGATCAGATGGCTATGTATTTTGGCGATAATTGGTGTTGTCGGAATTACTGGATTTAGATTAGTACCTGTTTACATGAACAACTATGCCATCAAGCAAATTGCTCAGGAAGTGGTGGCAGACACGTCACTTAAATCCAAGCCGAAGCGCGAAGTGATCAATCAATTGAAAGGGCGGTTTAATGCACAGGATATTGATCATCTCGACCCGGGTGAAATAGTAAAAGTGGTTCGCGACAATAGCGGCGACTGGGTCCTCGACATCAAGTATGAGGAACGCCGTAAATTGATGTACAATCTGGAAATCGTTGCAGGCTTTGACGAGCAATTCACTAACTAGCGTGTGTCACGGCTTTTCCGGTGAGACGAATATTTAAAGTCTGCGAGTGAGTCGAAGAAAGAAATTCTATCCTCTGTGGTTACCTTAGTAGTTGATGGGGCCTTAGCAAAAGGCGCCAGTTGAGGTGCTTGGTCAAGGTGCTAGTTAAAGTGGAAAGAATTAGCGAATGAATGAGGAACGTTAGTCGACCGTAAGCGGTCTGACTGACCCGGGATGTTCGCCTTCGACCTTACGGGAACCAGACACTCGGGCTGCAAAGGGCGCGAGTACCCAGGATAGACAGACAACACGTGAGTTGCTGTTGCACCCTGTTTGGCTGATTCTCAATCATAGCCGCAGAATGGTGCAACACACTAGAATTTGAAAAAAGCTCAAAATTTTAGCTCCGGCAAACTCAATTACGAATTCTCTGATCCAGCGCTGCTTACAGCTGCGCTCACCCATCGCAGTGTCGGGTCTCGAAATAATGAACGACTCGAGTTCCTTGGTGATGGCGCTCTGAATTTCGTTATTGCCTCGGAGATCTATCATCTGCGCCCTGACTACAATGAAGGGCAACTCAGCCGTCTTCGTGCCACTCTTGTGCGCGGTACCACACTGGCAGAAATTGCTCGTGATATAGGCGTGGGTGATTACCTGAAGCTTGGCACCGGCGAGTTAAAAAGCGGGGGGTTTAAGCGAAGCTCTATTCTTGCTGATGCGATCGAGGCGCTCATCGGTGCAGTTTATATCGATGGTGGCTATGATGCCGCTGCCGAACTGATCAGACATCTGTATCGTGAGCGGTTGGCGAATCTTCCCCCCGATGATCCCCAGAAAGACGCCAAAAGTCGGTTACAGGAATATCTGCAAAGTAGAAAAATTCCTATACCCGAATACGAGCTGACTGCTACCAGTGGCGAGGCGCACCAACGCGAGTTTACCGTGGCCTGTCGAGTGGGCAGTTTATCGATTGAAGCATCAGCAACGGGTTCGAGCCGACGCCGCGCAGAGCAGGCAGCAGCAGACAGGGTTCTTGAGCGACTGATCGGGAGTGCTAACAAGATCAAGGTGAGCGACGCATGACCAGGCGATGTGGCACCATTGCGATTGCCGGCCGCCCAAACGTGGGCAAGTCGACCTTGTTAAATCGCCTGATTGGCCAGAAGCTCAGTATCACGGCCCACAAACCACAAACCACGCGACATGCGGTTCTCGGTATTAATACGCGTGACGATACGCAGTTTATCTATATCGATACGCCCGGTATTCACGGCGGCGGCAAGCGAACGTTAAATCGGGTCCTGAACAAAACCGCGTCAACGGCGGCGACCGGGGCTGATGTTTTGCTATTGGTTGTGCAGGCGCTGACCTGGTCGCAAGACGATCAAATGGCATTTGAGATTGTGCGAAAGCAGGAGTTGCCGTGGATTTTGGTGGTCAACAAGGTTGATCGGGTAACGCCAAAAGAAAAACTATTGCCCTGGTTGCAGCAGCTGTCGGCTACTGAGCATGCGCTGGCGGTTATACCGTTAAGCGCAACCAAAGGGCATAACGTTGATGTTCTGGAAAAACAGATAGAGCAGGTGTTGCCAGAATCGGAATTTATGTATGACGAAGAATCCTTCACCGATCGGTCTTCTCGTTTTCTGGCCTCCGAGTTGGTTCGTGAGCAACTGACGCGATTCCTGTCTCAGGAATTACCTTACTCAATCAGTGTCGAGATTGAACAATTTGAAGACAGCGGCAGGATGCTGAGTGTGTCTGCGGTGATCTGGGTTGAAAAGCAGAGCCAGAAATCTATCGTCATTGGCAAAGGCGGAGCAGGGCTTAAAGAGATGGGCAGTCGCGCCAGAAAAGAAATGCAGTTGATGTTCGATCGCAAAGTGCATCTCAGCTTATGGGTCAAGGTTAAGGATGGCTGGTCAGATGATGCCAACATGATTCGAAGCCTTGGCTACGAGGCTGAATGAGGCAGCAGCTTCAACCCGCGTATGTCATACACACGCGGGCCTTTCGTGACACCAGCATGATCGTCGAGTTGTTTACCCCGGAGCATGGCCGCGTGTCATTGCTTGCGCGTGGAGTTAAATCCGGCAAGGCGAAAAAATCATTGCTGCTGCAGCCCTTTCGCAGTTTGCATGTGTCATGGGCAGGTCGCGGTGATCTACCAGTGATGTCTGCGGTCGAGGAAGCCGGTAACTCGCTGCACTTGCAGGGGCAATCTCTCGCCTGTGGCTACTATGTCAATGAACTTATCTATCATTTGTTGCCCAGAGATGATCCGGCGCCCGCTTTGTTTGCAAACTATTGGTCGGTTGTTTCGTCTCTGGATGATCTGGCTCGACGCGATGCCGCGTTAAGGCAGTTTGAACTGGATTTGTTAGTGCAAATTGGCTACGAGCCATTGCTGGATCATGACTATGCCAGCGGCGAGTTAATTAGTGAGAACGCAGTCTATGGTTATCGTGTGCCCGAAGGTCCGTTCGTGGTGAGTGCAAACCCCGCGCAGGCTGAAGCATTGACAAACATCGATCAGACAAGTGGCAATGGGCAGTCTGCAGAGCGGCCGCCCGCGCTGCTTGTCCGTGGGCAAACACTGCTCGACCTGGCTGCCAGGGTCTTCGACGATCCTGTAACCTTAAGAGAAGCGCGCGATCTCATGCGATTGTTAATCCACTATGCACTCGATGGTCGCGAGCTGTTGTCACGAAGACTGTTTAACAGCTATAGCAAGTTGGGGAAATCTGGCAATGGCGAATGATATATTCGAGCTGGCGTTAAAGGCGCTTCGCTGCTGCAGCTTTTCACTTAAGCAGGCAAAGGTCGAGCAACTGTCAGCGCAAATCAACACGGGAGATTTTGAATGTAATACCAGTCAGGGGGTCGTAGCTGTAGCTGATCCGGGGCGCCCCTGTCTACCGATGCTGGTTCATCCCACACAGGTGCCGAGGCGCAGGCTAGGGAGTGTGGCAGGTCGAGTCGGATTGATTCACGCCATTGCGCATATTGAATTTAATGCCGTTAATCTGGCCCTTGATGCTATTTATCGCTTTCGCAACATGCCACCTGACTACTACCGTGACTGGATTCGAGTGGCCAGTGAGGAGGCCGTGCATTTCTCGTTACTCAACAATCGATTACACGAGCTATCCAGTCAATACGGGTGTTTACCTGCACATGGAGGCATGTGGTCCATGGCGGTCGAGACCGACTACGATGTGATGGTCAGAATGGCACTGGTACCACGCGTGCTGGAAGCTCGAGGCCTGGATGTAACCCCTGCGATGATCACCAAATTGTCCGCTATCGGTGATACGGCAACCGTTGCTATTTTGCAGCGAATACTGGCGGAGGAAGTTGATCATGTCAGGATAGGCAACCGCTGGTTTAAGTCGCTATGCGAACAAAGAAATCTCGACGCACTGGAGACCTTCAGCCGGTTACTGCGCAAACATGGCCGTATTGCATTGCGGGGACCGTTTAATCGGCCCGCGCGCTTACAAGCCGGATTCACCGACGCGGAGTTAGCGGAGATTGCCGAACTTGAAGTGGAATTTAAAGGCCAGTTGCTGGAACACAGCTAAGCTGTGGTGATCTGTATATTTGCGAATCTGGTTGGTCTCTGGCACCCGGTTGCGTTATTTACTCAAACGGCTGCGAGAACTCGTGTCCGTTCCACTTGACCAGATCGCAGCGGTAATCATCGCAAATTGCAACGATAGCGTGATCCGTATGCCAGTCACCGAGCACCAGCCGTTCGACTGATTTACTTTCTATCATGTGACTGTGCGCAGCTGGTCTGTGTGTGTGTCCATGGATAACACGTTCGACATCGTGATCGCCGACTGTGTCGGCCAGTGTTTCTTCGTTGATATCTGCTATGCCTTCGCGGTGTTGTCTGTTGCCACGTGCTTTACTTGTACTGCGTATCATGCGGGCGGTGGCTTCGCGCTCGCTAACTGTTTTAGCTAGAAAATCAGTCTGCCAGTCCGGATTGCGAACCATGCGTCGATAGAATTGATACTGAGTGTCATCGGTACACAGGGTGTCCCCGTGCATCAGCATGGTCGACACACCACCAAGAGACGCTGTGAAGATATCTTCTCTGAGCAGGGTACCGCCAATGTCCTGCACGTAGTCTTCACCAAGCAGGAAATCTCGATTGCCATGCATAAAAAAAAGTTTTACATTTCTTTCGGTCAGGCTCCGCAAATGGCCGGCGAGCTCTGTTGCTATGTTGTCGCAGGCATCGTCACCGATCCAGTACTCGAACAGGTCACCAAGAATAAACAGTTGATCACAATCGTCTGCAACATGCTCGAACAAGGAGATAGCAAGCGTCGTTAGTTCGGGACGTTTGGCTTGCAGGTGCAGATCAGAGACAATCAACGTTCGCATCAGTTAGCCTGTTTAGTCGTTCGATTCTAGTTTTTCGGCGCGTTCAATGATGATGGGCTCAACAGGGACGTCACTGTGAGAGCCAGAAGTTCCAGTTGGTACCGTACTCATCTCAATGACGACGCTCATATCTGAAACGACTTTGCCGAATACACAGTAGCCCCAGCCTTGCTGGTTTTTGCCGCTGTGATTCAAAAACTCATTGTCGTTCACATTGATAAAAAACTGACTGGTTGCCGAGTGTGGGTCACCAGTTCGTGCCATCGCAACAGTGCCCGTATCATTGGTCAGTCCGTTGTCTGCTTCATTTTCTATAGCAGTGGCAGTGCTTTTTTGCTGCATGTCTGCCGTAAAGCCACCACCCTGCACCATAAAGCTTGGGATCACCCGGTGGAAGATAGTGTTGTCGAAATGCCCACTCTCAACATACTGAAGGAAATTCCTGCAACTGATCGGGGCGAGCTTTTCGTTCAGCTCGATATCAATAGCGCCTTTATTGGTGTGCAGCCTGATCATGGTTTTCTCTACAGTGTACTGATGTGATGTGTAAATCAGTGCTCATCCGGAACCAAAGCCTCTGTTTCGCACAAGCGATCGCATAAGCACTGATTATGCGTTAGTTCGGACGCTGGATGCCAGTGGTAATGTTTGGCTTCCGGGTGTCCAACTACCGGGTGTCAGCGAGTTTACTCGGTAATCAACTTTGCACTTTCAATGATCACCGGCTCTACAGGAACATCCTGACGAAACGGACCGTTTGCACGGGTTTTGACCTTGGCTATTTGATCAACCACTTCCTGTCCACTGACGACTGCACCGAAGACAGCGTAGCCCCAACCTCGGTCATTTTTCGCTGTGTGATTCAGGAAATCATTATTGACAACATTAATAAAAAACTGCGCCGAGGCCGAGTGAGGATCCTGTGTTCGGGCCATGGCAATTGTGTACTTGTCATTCTTCAATCCATTGTCTGCCTCGTTGTCGATCGGATCGCGGGTCGATTTTTTCTTCAGGTCAGCGTCAAAGCCCCCACCCTGAATCATAAAGCCATCGATTACCCGGTGAAATATTGTGCCACTGTAGTAGCCATCGCTGATGTATTGAACAAAGTTCTCGACAGTGGCGGGTGCTTTGTCTGCGTATAGTTCAAGGACTATGTCGCCAACATTGGTTGTTAGTCGTACCTGTGTGGTGTTGTTTGCATCCTCCGCCTGGTCTGTCTTAGCGGAAGTCTCGTCTGCCGAGTGAGCCAGGGTAGCGGCGAATACCAACGAGGTAGCTGCCAGCAGGCAGCGCAGAAATTGGTAAGAGCGAGGCAGGCGAGGAAATAGTTGAAGTTTCATTGTTAATACCGGCAAATTGAGTGGTCTGTTAGAAAAATGAGTTGAATAACGTTAAAAATCGCCATGGCTTGCGCATCGAAAAGTGCTTTGGGTCGGCGCTGGCAATCGAGACCATCTATACTAGCGCCTTTTACGAATGCAGTACTATAAGGTTTGTCGATTCTGCAACGAAAGATCGGCAATTTTGATGATCGATCAGGCAGCTGGTCGATCAAGCGTTTTGCGATACTCTCACGCGCAGATGCATACTGCGGGTAAACACCACTGGAATCTCGATAGCCATGCAAAAAAGTCGCGGAAGTGTTGCGAAAAGAAGACGCAATGCCCGGCAAAAGGCCATGCAGGCACTTTACCAATGGGATTTCGATACCGAGGCACAGAGCATTGCTCATGTCGTCGACCAATTTTGCGAAATGCAAAATATGGATAAGGTGGATGTTGACTATTTCCGGGAGCTCTTTGTTTACGCCACCGGGAATCTGCAATCGATCGATAAGCAGATCGAGCCGCATTTGGATAGACCGATGGAACGCCTTGATCCGGTGGAAAAATCAGTTTTGCGCATTGCCTGTGCGGAGTTGCGTAGTCGTCTCGATACGCCCTATAAAATAGTGGTCAACGAGGCTGTGGAGGTGGCCAAGCTGTTTGGTGCGGAGGAGGGGCACAAATTTGTTAACGGTATCGCTGACAAGCTGGCAGCCAATATTCGACAGATTGAGTATGCAAAAGAAACTGCTGGCAAGGCGGGTAGCGATTCGAAATCCAATCGGCAATCCTAGTCGGATTCCGATGATTCGGCAGCAGGTTAAACAGATAGTTGTCCCATCATGAGTAAATTCTATCGATACCGATACTGATCCCTTGAAAAAAAGCGCACCGGCTCGGCTTACGCGAAAGGACCTGTTGCGCTCTCCGGCGAGTTTCCTGGCGCTGGGTTTTGGCGCCGGCCTGGCTCCGGTGGCACCCGGCACCGCAGGCACAGTGCCCGGTGTTGTGCTGTGCGTAATACTGAGTGCTTTGTCGAATTCTCTGTATATCGCCATAACGCTGCTGGTAGTGCTGGCGGGTATCTGGATCTGCGACACAGCTTCCAGGGAGCTGGGGGTTCACGATCACGGTGGCATTGTGTGGGATGAAATTGCCGGATTTCTGGTCACAATGATCGCCATTCCGATCACTGTTAAAACACTGATTGCAGGTTTTATCTTGTTTAGATTGTTTGATATCTGGAAGCCGTGGCCTGTCAGCTGGCTCGACAAACATGTAGGTGGCGGGGCGGGCATAATGGTCGAT
Organism: uncultured Granulosicoccaceae bacterium; assembly: GCA_964393885.1. Taxonomy (GTDB): domain Bacteria; phylum Pseudomonadota; class Gammaproteobacteria; order Granulosicoccales; family Granulosicoccaceae. The sequence goes on from CAYMVV010000064.1 coordinate 25,061, forward strand.
GATATTGTGGCTGGCGTATTTGCGTGCCTGCTGTTACACGGCCTGTTGATTGTATTTCCAGTATTCGGGGTTTAATCTGTGTCACGGTTGGTTTGCGGTTAGACCCGTCAGCCATGAAGCCGCCAGTGAAGCCATGAAGCTGCCAGTGAAGCCATGAAGCCGCCAGTAAAGAGCCGCACCGACTGTGCGCCATCAGAAACAACGGTGGGTAAGATCCCTGTTGGTCGATATCGCGTTTTTCACGGTATGGTGATGCCGAGTTCTTCCAGATAAATCGACAATTGTATTAACGGCAAGCCGATCAGGGCAGCTGGATCTTCGCTGCTCATTGATTTAACCAGTGTGCTGCCAAGGCTTTCTGATTTGAAGCTTCCGGCACAATTGTAGGGTTGGTCTGCGTCCAAATAGCGCACAATTTTTTCCTTCGTAAGTGTCCTGAAGACAACGCTGGTTGGCACGACACAACTTCGGGATTCGTCGCGCTTTTTACAAACAACCGCGAGTCCGGTGTAGAACACCAGTTCTTTTCCCGACAGTGCTTGCAGCTGTTGTATCGCGGACTCCTTGTTCCCCGGTTTGCCGGTAATACATCCGTCCACGTCGGCCACCTGATCCGAGCCGATGACGATTGCCTCGGGATGAGCCGTAGCCAGAGATTCTGCCTTGATCCTGGCAAGCCTTTCCACCAATGCACTGGCAGATTCGTTCGCGAGTGGTGTCTCATCACAGTCCGGCGCGAGTTGTTTGAACGGCTGATGCAATTTTGTCAGCAACTCGGCGCGATACGGAGAGGTAGATGCGAGAATGAGTTTCGGTGTCATAGGAGACTGGGGTTAAGTAGCGGAACAAGTAGTGAGAGAGGGTAGCGACTTTAAAAATTGAGAACCGCGTTAGAATGATCAGTCCTTTGCGCGGTTGGTGAAAATTCCTCCTCTGACTGGTTAGATTTGGGCTATAAACAGTGGTTTGTGGTCAATAGGTTACTGATTTGATTTTGGTTTGTGTCGGTTTTCGATGCTCGGCAAAAGTACAGTTTCAATTTTGACTAATTAGCGAAATCGATTTATTATTGAAGGTTTATGGAAAACCGACTTCCGTCGAGGTTTAACCCGATAGAGTTTGCCCGCAATAGCGAGGTAGCTCATCTTGTCCTCCCAGTATCTCACTTCAAACGCTTTAACGCACTGCTGTCGGACGACAGTGGCGAGGTGTCGGCGCAAGCGAGGTTTTATATTGGTGTGGACAAAATTCCGATTGCCGCAGGCCACCTGAGCACCAGTGTCAAGGTTATTTGTCAGCGGTGCATGAAGCCTATGGCGATCGACATCGATTGTGAGTTTGTGTTGGCTTTTGTCTCTGTGGAGGAAAAAGCCGATTTATTACCGGAAGAAGTCGATCCGGTGCTAATGGATGAGCACAACGAAATCAGCGCTATTGATTTTCTGGAAGATGAACTCATCTTGCAACTGCCTATAAGTACATTGCACAAAGATGAAAGTCTCTGTGATGCGCCGGCAGCGGTGACTGTGAAAGAAAATCAAAAGGCGGAGCCAGCAAATACCCATAAGCCGTTCAGCGAGTTGGGAAAATTGCTAAAACATTGAGTTTGGAGCGCCATCATGGCCGTACAAAAGCATCGCAATACACCATCCAGACGCGGCATGCGCCGTTCGCATGACGCACTGAAGAATCCGGCGCTGTCCACTGACCCCACTACCGGTGAGGTACATCTGCGTCATCACGTAACCCCTGACGGATATTATCGTGGCCGCAAGGTCATTGATGATGTGGTAGAGGATATCGATGAGGACGACGAAGACTAGACGTCTATAGCTTGTTTTTTCGGAATCAAACACCGGTGGTTGCAACCAACGCTGGTGATTTGGATACGCACGAAGAGGATTTTAGGGCAGCGGAAGTGTCTGCAGCGGCAGGCGCCGACGTGATGCTCTCCCGATCGACGTTGTCGTTTGGTTTCGATGAGATTATCCAGCACCGTGGTTAAGAGCATGGATAACGAGCAAAGTGCGATGGGCGGTGCCGACGGGCAGGGCGCGGGTTCCACAGATCAGACGACGGGTGAGACCCTGGATCAAAGCGCGGGTCAGACTACCAATCAAACCGCGGGTATCGTCACTATCGCGGTCGATGCGATGAGTGGTGATCTGGGGGCGGCAACCGCTGTCGATGCAGCAAAATCGATAACCCGCAAGCACGATGATTTGCGCATTTTGCTGGTTGGAAAAGAGTCAGAACTGGCTCCTCTGCTGGGCCAGCACAGTGGCAGCATCTCTATCCATCACGCCTCGGAGGTAGTGATGATGGAGGATGCACCGGCACAGGCACTTCGATCAAAAAAAGACTCGAGCATGAGGGTAGCGATCAACCTCGTGAAGGCGGGCGATGCTGCTGCCTGCGTGAGCTGCGGCAACACGGGTGCGTTGATGGCGATGGGGCGCTTTGTATTGAAGATGCTCCCCGGTATCGACAGACCAGCGATTATCGCCGCAATTCCCAATCTTGGCGGCCATGTACAAATGCTCGATTTAGGTGCGAACGTGGATTGCTCTGCCGAGCATCTGTATCAGTTTGCGGTAATGGGGTCTGCACTGTCTTCTGCAGTTGATGGAATCGAAAAGCCCAAGGTCGGTCTGCTCAACATTGGTTCAGAGGATATAAAAGGAAATGAGCTGGTGCAGTGCGCTGACAAATTGCTCGAGCAGGCGCGGGCGAACAACCAACTGAACTACGTGGGCTTTATCGAAGGCGATCAGATCTACATGGGAGATGCGGATGTCATCGTCGCCGATGGATTTGCCGGAAATGTGGCATTGAAGAGCTCTGAGGGTGTCGCCAGGCTTATCCGCAGTTACCTGAAACAGGAATTTACCCGGTCGCCTCTCAGCAAGGTAATGGGACTGATTGCAGCTCCTGTGTTAAAACAGTTGGGTAAGAGAATAGATCCGCGGCGTTACAACGGTGCGAGTTTGCTGGGTCTGCGCGGTATTGTTATCAAGAGTCATGGAAGTGCCGACGCACTGGCGCTGGAGAATGCGCTGTCGATCGCGCGGCTCGAGGCTAAAAAGAACCTGATCTCATTGATCAACACTCAAACAGAAACCAGACTAATACAGTCGAGCGCTTAGTGAAATACTCCAGAATTGGCGGAACCGGTAGCTATTTGCCTGAGAAGGTACTTCTCAATTCTGATCTGGAGAAAATGGTTGATACGTCAGATCAGTGGATTCGCGAGCGCACAGGTATAGCGCAGCGCCACATTGCTGCGGAAGGGGAGACCACCGCTGATCTTGCGGAAGCTGCTGCCCGAAAGGCACTCGATGCCGCTGGCTTGCAGCCCAATGATCTCGATTTGATCATTGTTGCTACGACTACCCCTGATTGTATTTTCCCAAGCGTTGCCTGTCTGTTGCAACAAAGACTCGGCGTGACTAACAGCTCTCCCGCGTTCGACGTGCAGGCGGTGTGCGCAGGGTTTGCCTATGCGCTGGGTGTTGCCGACAATTTTGTGCGTGCCGGCGCCGCTGAGTGTGTGATGGTGATAGGCGCTGAAACGTTCTCGCGAATACTAAATTGGGAAGATCGTAACACCTGTGTGTTATTTGGTGACGGCGCCGGTGCAGTTGTAGTTACCGCATCCGACACTCCCGGCATACACAGCACCCACTTGCATGCGGACGGTCGGTACGAGGAGTTATTGCATGTGCCGGAAGGTGTGTCTCGTGGTTATGAAGCTGTACAGCAGCAACAGGCATTCGTGCAGATGAAAGGCAGTGAAACGTTTCGCATGGCAGTGGCAAAACTACGCGAGGTTGTCGATGAAACCCTGGCTGCCAACCAGCTCGACAAGTCTGAACTCGACTGGCTGGTTCCCCATCAGGCCAATATCAGAATTATAAAAGCAACCGCACGCAAGCTCGATATGAGCATGGACAAAGTTGTGTTGACGGTACAGGATCACGGCAACACATCGGCTGCGTCAATTCCTCTGGCGCTCGACACTGCAGTAAGGGATGGCAGAATCAAACGGGGCAACAAACTGCTGCTGGAAGGTTTCGGCGGGGGTTTTACCTGGGGCTCGGCGCTGATTACCTACTAAATAGCAGCGCATCGACATAATTTGTCGTGGCTTCACCAAAGTTGTAAACTGCATCTCCTTTTATGGATCCAGTCCGCAGGGCGATCTGGATGGATCGATCTCCTTGGCAACATTGCCATTACTGGGCCACCACTGGTTTGGAACCATGCAATAGAGCAGTGCAATAGAGCAGTGCATTCAGAGCAGTGCACGTCTACGAAACTTGTAAGTACGGAAAGCGAACGCTTTGATTCCCGAACGTAGATCGAGTTGTGAAAGAACAGAAAAAGCCTTTAGCGAATAGCCATACCGTCCTGTTGGTCGATGATCATGAGCTTGTCCGTTATGGTATGAAGCTCATGGTGGAAGCTCTGGGCTTCACTGTACTCGAAGCGGGTAGTGGCGAAAAGAGCATCGATGTGGTTCGCGAGAATCAGATCGATCTGGTATTCATGGACATCGCACTGCCGGGCATGGATGGCCTCACTGCCGCTACAGAATTACTCAAGTTCGATCAAAATCTTGGCATTATTATTTTGACCGGGCTGCGCATATCGGCTGTGCCGAAAGGCGTGCTGCAATCTGGAGTAATGGGGTTCATAACAAAAAACTGCGCCGCTGAGGAGTTTGAACAGGCGATTTCCAGAGTTCTGGACGGGGAAATGTATCTGTCACCAGGCATTGCCAAACGACTTGCACTATCCTCATTGCAAGCAACGGACGATGTGGTGTCGCCGTTCTCTGCGTTATCGCAGCGAGAAATTCAAGTGGTGTTACTGCTGATGAGTGGCTATCGCAACGGCGATGCCGGTGAATCGCTTTACCTAAGTGCCAAAACCGTCAGCACGTACAAGAGCCGGGCCTTCAAGAAACTGGGGATCAGTAACACTGCCGAATTGGTGAAACTCGCTGTGTGCTGGGGGTTTGTTGAGCCGTGAAATTTCGTGGCTCATGGTGTCAGCCGGAGCTACATCAGTCATAATTGGCGCTCACCTTCACGACATGACAATTTTTTGCAGCTGGATAGTCTGGACAATGGAAGAAAAAGAGGCGGGTTGTCCGGAAAAATCAGTTGTTTCAGCGACGAGAAGCTTTCACACGCCTACGAAGCTGCTGTCGCACTTGCACCTTGCTCCACGACGCCTTGTGTCGCGAAACCCAGCATCACGGCACCTTGCATCACGGCACCTTGCATCACGGCACCTTGCATCACTGCACCTCGCATCACGGTCGCAATGGGCGCGCCAGACACCGCTATGATTGCGGATACGCAGATTCAACAAGAAGGTGATCATCCGACCGGTGGCGAGGCTGAGCATTCCAGGGGGGCGGAGTCTGATCTGCCTGTTACGGAGCGTGTGAGGGCTGGCGCTGAGGAGCTGGAATCCGGGGCGCAACAACAGCCTGATCGAGAGCCTCGAGGTTTCGACAGCGCGGCTTTTTTGAAGACAGTGACACAGCGCCCTGGTGTGTATCAAATGCTCAACGA
>CAYMVV010000064.1:30745-32793 GCA_964393885.1 uncultured Granulosicoccaceae bacterium
CGGCTTTTTTGAAGACAGTGACACAGCGCCCTGGTGTGTATCAAATGCTCAACGAAACAGGGGAAACCATCTATGTTGGAAAAGCGGGCAACCTGAAAAAGCGGGTATCCAGCTACTTTCAAAAAGACCCCGGCTCAGCAAAAACCAGAATAATGGTGGCGCAGATTGCGTCGGTGGAATTGATGGTGACCAACAACGAGATTGAAGCCTTGTTGCTGGAAAACAATCTGATAAAGGAAAAGAGACCGCGCTATAACATATTGTTAAGAGACGATAAAAGCTACCCGTTTCTTTTTATCTCGACGACACAGGATTTCCCCAGAATTTCGTATCGACGTGGTGGACGAAAACAGCAGGGAAAATATATCGGACCATACCCTCACGCCGGCGCCGTTAAAAAAACCCTCCGCTACATTCAAAAATTATTCAAGGTACGCCAATGCGAGGACTCTTATTTTCGCAACAGATCGCGTCCTTGCCTGCAATATCAGATCAATCGGTGCACAGCGCCCTGTGTCGGATTGATCGATCAGCAGGCGTATCGACGTGATGTCGATATGACAGTTAAGGTTCTGGAGGGTAGAACTGGCGAAGTGATGGAGAGCCTGGTGCAGGACATGGAACAGGCCGCAGCTGACTTGCAATTCGAACAAGCGGCTCGGTTGCGAGATCAGATAAAAAATCTCAAATCCGTCAACCAGTCACAGTATGTCGAAAATGGACGAGGTGACATCGATGTGGTTGCGTGCGTGCAAAAAGGTGGTCTGAACTGCGTGCAGATTTTCTTCATTCGCAACGGCGTGAACCTCGGAAACAAATCCTTTTTTCCGGCAGTGCCCGATAATTCAACCGTAGAGGAAGTGATCACCGGTTTTGTTACTCAGTTTTACTTGCAGCATGAGGTCCCGCGAAGGATAGTCACGCACTGCGCGATAGATGATGTTGAACTGATCAGTGAGGCGCTTGCACAGCGTGCCCGACATGCGGTAGAGATTGTTCACAATGTGCGTTCTGAGCAGCGTCGCTGGCTGGAAAATGCACAGGAAAATGCGAAGATTGCACTGGACGCCAGACTGGCATCTCGTTCGGGTATGGCGCAGCGACAGGACACGTTACGCCAGTTACTGGATCTGGATGAATTGCCAAACCGCATGGAGTGTTTCGATATTAGCCATCTGGCAGGTGAGGCAACGATAGCATCGTGCGTTGTTTTCGGCGTTGAAGGGCCTGTCAAGGCGGAGTATCGCCGGTTCCATATAAAGGATATCACCCCGGGCGACGACTACGCAGCGATGCGACAGGCGTTGACCCGCCGATACACCAGATTGCTAAAAGAAAATCAACGAATCCCCGAGATACTCTTTATCGATGGTGGCAAGGGGCAGGTATCGGTGGCACAGGAGGTGATAGCAGAACTCCAGCTGGAAGATATTCAGATTGTTGGTGTTGCAAAAGGGCCTGAGCGCCGGCCAGGCGAAGAGACCCTGTTGATTTGTCGAACCGAAAGTGAATTGCAAATGCGCCACGACTCCCCGGCGCTGCACCTGGTACAACAGATTCGCGATGAAGCACATCGCTACGCAATTGCGGGGCATCGTACCGCACGGGGCAAAGCACGTCGCAAGTCAGTGCTTGAAGATATACCTGGCTTGGGCCCCAAGCGCAGAAAGTCGCTGCTGACTCATTTTGGTGGCATTCGTGCTTTGCAGATGGCCAGCGCAGAAGATATTGCGGGTGTGCCGGGTATTTCCTCTGCGCTGGCTCAGCTGGTTTATGATTTTTTCCATGATCAAGGAAGTTAGCGTTGAGAACTAATGACTCTTAATATCCCCAATTTGTTGACGTTGGCGCGCATCCTGTTGTTGCCTGTTATCCTCGCCTTGTTTTATCTGCCATTCAGCTGGGCGCGGCCGCTTAGCTGTGCGGTATTTTTGCTGGCCGGTCTCACCGACTGGCTCGATGGCTATCTAGCACGCAAATGGCAAGTGGAGTCAGATTTCGGCGCGTTTCTCGATCCGGTAGCTGACAAGTTGATGGTAGCGACAGTG
>CAYMVV010000065.1:0-32730 GCA_964393885.1 uncultured Granulosicoccaceae bacterium
CTTCCATTGGTGATAAAAATCGAATGGTTCGATTTAGACCATCCCCGCCAGTCCATCGACCTTTGCCGCCGGATCCGCGGCGTATCTGAAAAAGCTCAACTACCACCGGATAGCGATATTCAAGAACTTCGGGATCCGTAAGTCGAGTATTGGTCATGTGAGTGTGCACCGCATGAGCGCCATTGAATCCGGGGCCGGCACCCGAGCCACCACAAATGGTTTCATAGTACTGGTAGTCTTCATCGCCAAAGTTGAAGTTGTTCATAGTACCCTGCGCTCCCGCCATTGCTCCGAGCGCTGCAAACAAACAGTCTGTTACCGCTTGACTGACTTCGACATTACCGGCCACAACTGCCGCAGGGCTCTGTGGAGTGAGCATGGATTGCTCTGGAAGTATTATGTTTAACGGACGCATGCAGCCTGCATTCATTGGAATATCACTGTCGACCATACATCTGAATGTATACAGCACGGCAGCGCGAGTCACGGGTTCAGGTGCGTTGAAGTTGTCTGCTTGTTGCGCACTGGTGCCGGTGAAATCCAGTGTCGCGCTACGTGAATCGGCATCAATTGACACTTTTACGCTGATCTTGCATCCCTGATCAAAAACGGTTTCTGCGTGCCCTTGTGCAAGCTTTGATATTGCCCTGCGCACACATTCTTCAGCGTAGTCCTGTACGTGTCCCATATAGGCACAGACGGTAACGTGCCCGAATTGTTCAACCATTGACAATAGCTCTTGTGCGCCTTTCTCATTGGCTGCTATTTGTGCTTTTAGGTCTGCAATGTTTTGACCGGGGTTGCGACACGGGTAGCTCCCGCTGTTGAGCCTGCAGCTGATTTCTCGTTCAAGGAATCGTCCGCCACTTACCAGCTTCAGATTGTCGAGAACCACACCCTCCTGATCTATGGTTGTGGCCAGTGGTGTCATCGAGCCCGGTGCTATACCGCCTACGTCTGCGTGATGTCCCCGTGAGGCAACATAGAAAATCGGTGCTGTGGAAGTTTTACTGAATACAGGGGTAACAACGGTAATGTCAGGCAAGTGTGTGCCACCGTTATACGGTGCGTTGGTGACAAATACATCCCCCGTTACCATCAGTGGATGCGCAGTAATCACACTGGCGACAGACCTGTCCATCGATCCGAGGTGCACTGGCGTATGCGGTGCGTTGGCGATGAGCTCCCCTTTTGAGTCGAACACGGCACAGGAGAAATCAAGACGTTCCTTGATATTTGTTGAACGTGCCGACTTTTGTAATCGCACACCCATTTGTTCCGCAATAGACATGAACAGATTGTTAAACACCTCCAGCATCACCGGGTCTGCGGATGTATCGACCTGGTTTTCATCGACGGCTGAGTCAACGAACTCAAGAATCAGATGCCGGTGAGTATTGAGTGTTGCCTTCCAGCCGGGATCTACAATAATGGTTCCGATCTTTTCAACTATGACTGATGGCCCCGTTATGCTTTGACCGGGCAACAGGTCTGATCGTTGATAGATCGGCGCTTGGTGCCATTTTTTGTTAAAAAAAATCGGGGTACTTGCAACTGGCACGGGTTCAATCGAGGCTATGTCCTCGATAGTTTCAGTTGAGTCCGATCCTCCACCGAGCGCTTCGAGTTCGAGCAGATCCACCACAAGTTCCGACATCGGCATAGTGAATCCAAACTGCTCTTGATGCATCTGTGTGAATTGTCTCTGCATCGTTTCAATCGATGCGAATGGCACTTCTATAGCAGAATCGGAGCCTTTGTATTTTAAGTGCAGAATCCTGTGAAAGGAGATATCAGATTCAGATACTCCCTGAGCCTGAAGCTCTTTGCTCGCTTCACCTGAAAAAAGATAAAAATCACGGCGGATGACGTTGTACGTTTTTTCGTTCAATACAGCTTCAACGGATTTTTGCCGGGCAGCCTTAATATCTGCCAGTCCCATCCCGTATGCCGACAGGATACCGGCAAATGGATGTACCAGAATCGTTCTAATGCCTAGCACGCTTGCGACCGCACAAGCATGCTGACCACCGGCACCACCAAAACAGGCCAGAGCATATTTTGTAATATCGTAGCCTCGTTGCACGGAGATTTTTTTGACCGCATTAGCCATATTCTCTACCGCTATTCTTAAGAATCCTTCAGCTACCAGTTCGGCACTATTTACCGCGGACTCTTTTGCGATTTCAGAAAACCGGCTTGTCACTACCTCAGTGTCCACCGGCAGGTTTTGATCTTTGCCAAAAATCTTTGGAAAGTACGCCGGTTGCACACGGCCAAGCATCACGTTGGCATCCGTTACTGTTAATGGTCCACCGCGTCGGTAACAGGCAGGCCCCGGGTTGGCACCGGCAGACTCGGGTCCGACTCTGAAGCGCGATCCATCGAAGTTCAATATCGAGCCGCCGCCAGCTGCCACAGTATGAATCTTCATCATCGGTGCTCGCATACGAACGCCCGCAACTTCGGTTTCGAAGGCTTTTTCAAACTCACCGGCATAGTGCGACACGTCCGTAGAGGTGCCACCCATATCAAAGCCGATAATTTTCTCGTAGCCTGCCAGTTTGCTGGTCTGAACCGCGCCGACAATGCCGCCTGCTGGTCCCGAGAGGATGGCATCTCGTCCCTGAAACAAGTCGGCTGCTGTTAACCCCCCGGATGACATCATGAACATCAAACGAAGGTCTGAGTTTTCAGTGTCAAGCTGTGCGGCGACCTGATTGACATAGCGACGCAGAATGGGAGACAGATAGGCGTCGACTACTGTCGTGTCTCCACGCCCGACAAACCTGATCAGTGGCGAGACCTGGTGACTTGCCGATATTTGTGTGAAACCGATTTTCCTTGCAAGATCGGCAGCCCTTTTCTCATGCGACGGGTATCTATAGGCATGCATGAAAACAATTGCCACGGCGCGAATCCCGCAATTGAATGCATTTTCCAGTGCCTCTACAGCAGCCGCTTCATCAAGCTCCTGATCAATCTTACCGTCACTGAGTACCCTGCCATCGACCTCTGCCACTCGTTCATATAGCAACGCGGGCTTTACTATCTCGCGATCAAACAAACGAGGCCTGGACTGATAGCCGATCTCCAAAGCATCGGCAAAACCGGTATTGGTCAGAAGCAGTACCCGATCACCGCTGCGCTCGAGCAACGCATTGGTCGCAACCGTGGTCCCCATTTTCACTGACCTGATATCTGCCGACGGGATTAACTCATCGGGGGCAGTGCCGGTTAGATCCCGGATACCTTGCAATGCGGCGTCGGGATAGGCTTCCGGGTTCTCCGACAGCAATTTGTGTGTGAGCAGGGTGCCATCCGGGTGCTTGGCCACGATATCTGTAAAGGTGCCGCCCCGATCAATCCAGAATTCCCACTTGCCCATATTTTTAAATAACCTTGCTCGAAATATCAAATCATAATATTGATATTATATTGATAATATGTCAACGTTATATCCGCATATGATGATCATGTCGTCAAATCTGCAGAGTTCGGACACCACAACAAGCTGAGCAATCGCTTCTAACTTACTGATCTGGAGAACATCAAAATGAAACGCGTACTGGCAATAGCATGTGCCGCACTGTTGACTGGCGGCGGCGCCATTGGCGCAGACTGGGATATGCCCACGCCTTATTCCGACAAGACGTTCCACACTGCAAACATTATTCAGTTTGCTGAAGAAGTAGCGGATGCGTCAGGTGGAAAGCTCAATATCACCGTGCACTCTGCAGGCTCTTTGATTAAACATCCTGAAATCAAAAATGCTGTGCGCAGTCAGCAGGTACCCATAGGAGAGTTTTTTCTTTCGCGTCTGTCGAACGAAGATGCGGCCTATGGCATTGACTCACAGCCATTCGTTGCAACCAGCTATGACGATGCGGCAAAACTCTGGGCGGCTCAAAAACCTGTCATAACGCAACTGCTGGCCGATCAAAAATTGATGCCGTTGTTTTCCGTGCCATGGCCACCACAGGGCTTGTATACAAAGAATGCTGTCACCTCGGTCGAAGATCTGAAGGGCTTGAAGTTTAGAGCCTATAACGCGGCACTTGAACAATTTGCCACCCTTGCCGGTGCGTCACCGACGCAGGTTGAAGCAGCCGACATTCCACAAGCATTCAGCACCGGGCAGGTAGAAGCGATGATCACGTCACCATCGACCGGTGCCAACACTAAAGCATGGGACTTCGTTTCTCATTACTCACCGATCAATGCCTGGGTACCAAAGAACATTGTGGTGGTGAACAGGAATGCGTTTGATGCGCTGGACGATGATGTTAAGCAAGTAGTACTCGATGCTGCAGCAAAAGCCGAGGCCCGCGGTTGGGAACTAAGCAAGAGTGAAACTGCGGTGAAAACAGCTGAGCTCAATGACAATGGTATGACTGTCACAGAACCGAGCGACACCTTGTTAAGTGGGCTGAAAGCAATTGGCTCTGACATGCAGAAAGCATGGCAGGACGAAGCATCTGATGATGCGAAAACCATTGTCGATGTGTACTCAGGTGAATAACAACTTCAGCGGTTAAAAGCACTGATCAGGTACTGTCTCGATAGTCATTGTAAAAGGCATATGATGAGAAAAATGCTCGACAGATTGTATCTGGGTAGCGGCGCTATCGCGTCGCTGCTGATTGCAGCTATCTGTGTGCTGGTATGCACACAGGTGCTGTTTAATCTCATTACCCGCTTTGCTGACAGATCGGTAAATCTGACCATTCCGTCTTACGGAGATTTTGCAGGTTATTTTCTTGCCGCTTCATCGTTTCTGGCGCTCGCTTACACGTTAACCCGTGGTGGCCATATCAGGGTTAATCTGCTGTTGAGCCGGCTCCCGACTCGGCTACGCTTGATTGCCGAGGTATTGTCCACAGCGCTTTGCACAATGGTGTCGCTCTACGCAACTTTCTATATGGCCAAACTGTGCCTGGAGTCCTATGAATACCAGGATTTATCCAGCGGCCTGATTGCAATCCCGATCTGGATTCCCCAAACGGTTGTGTTGCTGGGGATGTGTATTTTATGTATTGCCCTGTTAGACACTCTCCACAGCACGATCACTACGGGCAGATCCGCTATCGGCAGTCACACGCAAACAACAAGCAAAAGGCAAGGCACCGAATGAGCGATATAGCGACCACAGCACTGCTGCTAACACTGTTGATCGTTATGTTGGCAGGCGGCGTATGGGTGGCGTTCGCACTGATGATAACCGGCGTACTCGGTATGGCTTTGATGTCGTCTGCGCCTATTGGTCCTATCCTCGCGAGCACTATCTGGGGGCACAGCCACTCATGGTCATTGGCGGCTCTTCCCATGTTTATCCTGATGGGTGAGATCCTGCTGCGCTCACGGCTCTCTGACGACATGTTTGGCGGACTTGCGCCGTGGGTTGGCAGATTCCCGGGTAAGCTGCTGCATGTAAATATATTTGGCTGTGCGATTTTTGCCGCGGTATCCGGATCGTCTGCGGCAACTGCAGCCACCATTGGCAAAATGTCGATTCCGGAGCTTAAACAACGAGGCTATCCTGAAAGTCTTATTCTCGGCACACTGGCAGGCTCAGCAACCCTCGGACTGCTGATACCACCATCAATTATCCTCATTGTCTATGGCGTGGCCACCGAACAATCCATCGCACGCCTGTTTATAGCTGGCGTCATTCCAGGCTTGATGTTGGTGATGTTCTTTGCAGCCTACGTCGCACTGGTATCAATCCTGAACCCGACACTCATACCAAAAGAGCGCGAGCACTACTCGTTTACACAGAAGATACGCGCATCACGAAGACTGATTCCAATATTTTTAATGATTGCCAGTGTGATTGGTTCAATCTATCTGGGCGTTGCTTCACCGACAGATGCAGCAGCCGTCGGTGTGGTTTTTTCATTGATACTGGCCTGGTCGACTGGCTCTGTCTCGGTACAGATGATCAGGGAAAGCCTGTTGGGCGCCACTATTACCTCATGCATGATTGCCTTTATTCTAACCGGCGCGGCCTTCCTGTCAGTGTCGATGGGATTTACCGGAATACCAAGAAACCTTGCGGCATGGATTGGATCGTTTGAACTATCGAGCTACGCTCTGCTGGCTGCACTGACGGTATTTTTTATTCTTCTTGGCTGCTTTCTGGACGGTATATCAGTAGTTGTACTCACTACATCTATCATCATGCCCATGGTTGAACAAGCCGGTATTGACCCGCTGTGGTTTGGTATTTACCTGGTCATTGTGGTGGAGATGTCGCAGATAACGCCACCGGTGGGTTTTAATCTTTTTGTGATTCAGGGGCTGACAGGTATCGATATTTTACGAGTTGCAAAGGCTGCACTACCGTTTTTTCTGCTGCTGCTACTCGCCGTGGCAATTGTTGTACTGTTTCCCTCTATAGTTACTTATCTACCAACATTGATGACAAAAAACTGATCTGACCCGCAGGGTAAATACAGTGGCGTGTCTGAGCCGGACTATTCATTATAGTGAGCTGGCAGCGCGCGATGCCTGGTCGTACAGGCCGGATAAGGCACGTAAAGAAGCTGCCATTTCACTCAACTCATCATTGCTCATGTCAACATGTTTCAAGCTGTTCAGCAGGCATTGCTCGCGCACTTCTCTGTACATATCGCACAGTTGTGCGCCTTGTGATGTGGTTCGATAGAAAAGCTCCTTGCCTTTTTTCTCACCCTCGATAAAGTTAGATTTCTGCAGCTTTTTGAGTGCATAGTTAACCGTGTGAGTATCTTCGATATTGAGCAGGAAGGTTACGTCAGAGAGTCGTTTTGGTTTTTCACGATGATTGACATGGTGCAGTATCAGAATCTCCAGTGCATTGAGATCAGACGTACCCGCAGCAGTCATGCATTTGTTCATCCAGCGGCTAAAGCCATTGAACGCAATGATTAACCCGAATTCAAACTCGGAAAGCTGCCACCCTTCGGAGTTTGCAAGGTGCCGGGAAGAGACTATTTTTCTTTTTGGTTTTTGTACTTTCGACATAAGTCTGGAAAATGATCTGCAAAGAGGGCAGATTGTACCTTACATTGGTGCCATGAGTTTGTGTCAGCACTGCCCGCTAATTGCCATTAGCGTTTATACAGGTACGGACAGTCACGGTGCACAGTTATTTGTAGGCAGATAATCGGTGCTTATTGCGCTGCAGGTTTTGCGGACCTGCGGATAACAAAAAATAGCAACCAGGCAATTGATGCCAGCGCCAGGGAAATAAAGCACTGGGGAATACCAATTGGTCCGGGTGGACAAATGTTGCCCTGAGTAAGCTCGAAAATAACACCAAACAGCGCCAGTAAAAAAACCGGGCTCCAGCCGATGTAGAAAAGTATGCGCGACCACTTGGTTTTATAGAAAATGGCGGCTATCAAGACCAGCAGATAGCCAATAAAGACGATAATACAGGCGGGCACAGAGCCCAGCACCGGGCAGATTTCACCAACCTGTAGATGACTGAGCGACAGGCGTAAACCGGCAATGGTTCCAAATGCAGCTATCAGTAATAATGTGCTTTGTAATAACCTGTCGGTCCAGTTCGTCATTTACCTTTTCCTGCGTCTTTATTGTTGTTAGTCCGGTTTTTAACAAAGTCATCATGGCTTTGGCTGGCATCTACATCACCCGGATCAGTTAAACTCAGAGTTTTGCCCACAGATTCGATTCGCGCGCCAATCTTTGTTTCTATAAATGAAAAAATCTTGTTGAATAGACGATAGCGGGCGCGCAGCCACTGTATGCAGAATCGAGCCGGTGGGCTGACAGATATTAACAGCGTTAAACCTGCCGCCAAAAAAAACAGCCCTCCGGGTATTGGCGTTACCATTGATATCGCTCCCTGGATCAACAGTAGTATTGCCAGTAGAGTGCAAAGTCGTCGTTTCATGAGTTCAGCAGGCTTGTCTGTCGGGTTGTCCGGCGCAGGAAGCCACAATGCTACCGATCTGTACAACTGCGTCAATGCCGTTGTTGCTCATCTTCGGCATTCTGCGTCCGCAGACCGCGTAGTTTACCTCCGTGTTTATAAATCCGTGTTTATAAATCCGTGTTTATAAAAAGGGCGAGCGGTTTGAAAAAAGGCGAGGAGTTTGAACAAGGGCGACATGAAAAGCAGTGTCATTACTGATTCAGATGCGCATATCGGTGCGCAATTTGGCGGCTGAACTACCGAAAATCAATCTAATTGACATCGGTGAAGATACGTTAGTACACTAATGAATAACAAGGCCGATTTCGCTAACTCACGCTTTTTGGTTGCAATCCTGGTTGCAATCCTGGTTGCAGTGTTGGGCGCCATGCTGGTTGCCGCGTTGGAGGCGCGCCTGTCCCGCGGCTAATAGTGTATTTGTGTTCACCTGACCGCGGGTCATGTAAGCGCGGGTTCTTACAAGCGCAGGTAAGCGCGGGCAGGGTATGAGGCTGTACCGGCACCGTGTGTCGACTGAATTGCGTCCGGGGTATTTTTTACAGGGGAGCGAGGAACATGTGTCTGATCCGTCTGGCTGGAACCGGCAAAATATTGTCTTTCATAGAGAAAAATCGAGACTAGTCACGTGTCGAAAAGCGCCTCGGATGTAGAGAAAATCAGGTGCGATGCCTGTCCGGTAATGTGCTACATCGCTGATGGTCGTGCCGGGGCCTGCGATCGTTACGCCAATGAGGGCGGGCAACTGGTTCGTGTGGATTTACTGACCATACTGGAACGCCGATCCCGGCTCGACTCAGCTGATTCCGGCTCAGGTGAGTCTGATGCAGGCGACCGTGCAACAGGCATGGTTGTGCCGTTGGCAAGCGATGATGAGCCCTGGGATGGCAACGCGCTGGCGTCACCGGATAAATTCGTCACCGCAGTCGGTGCCGGCACCACCTACCCGGATTACAAGCCAGCCCCGTTTATAGTCTCCAGCAGAGTCTCTAACGGCAACGACGGCATCGATATGGTCACCGTTGTGACCGAGGGTATTTTCAGTTATTGCGGTGCTAAGGTGAAGATTGATACTGACCGTCATTTAGGTGCCGAGTGCAGTATCGTGCGATCCAGTGGAGAGCCAATAGGCCATGTAACGACAGGTGAATATGGCTCGCAAATGTTATCCATAGGTGGCGTTCACCATTTGACTGGTGGAGGAAAGAAAGAGGGGCGGGTAACGTGTTCTTCCCTGATGGCCTTGTGCAACGGTGAAGCGGTGGAACTGACCATAGATGGTGGCTCTGAAATCGTGGTGCAGGCAAACAAACCGCCAATCATCGAAGGCGTTGTTGAAGACAGAATGCGAGTGGGGTGCGGTTCGGCAACGGTAGGCATGTTTGCGTCCCAGTGGAAAGGGCTGGTGGATGAAGTCGTAGTCGTAGACGACCACATAACCGGTGTGATGTCTGAACATCAGGCCGGCAAGGTCATAGGCTGGCCCGGCACAGGCATCAAGGTGAAGGGGAGACGCTCAACACCGGGCCGATATTTTCAGGTAGCGGAACCCGGTACCGGCTGGGGTGGCACCAACCTGACCGATCCGCTGAGCATCCTCGGTGACTTTGATAAAAAGATAGCAAAGCCCGGACAGTCAATGCTAATGGTATCGACCACCGGAGAGCATTTCACCTACTACGAACTCGATGACAGCCTTACTCCGGTCCTGATGGATATGCCACAGCGCTTGCAGCAATCGATAAAACGAATCGACGAAAACTGCGAGCCAGCACTGTGCTCCGTGTTGTTCATGGGAGGCGCTGGCGGGTCATTGCGTGCGGGGGTGACTGAAAACCCGGTAAAGCTGACCCGATCAGTTCAGCAGGTTTTAACCCGTGTTACCTGTGGTGGCGCGCCCACTTTTCGCTGGCCAGGCGGCGGCATAACGGTAATGGCCGATGTGTCGCGAATGCCGGACAACTCGTTTGGATATGTGCCCACTCCGGCACTGGTGGCGCCGATCGAGTTTACCTTGTCAATGGCGGATTACGAGGCGCTTGGTGGACATATGGATCATGTTGTGCCGATCGAAGAGGCGCTGAAGGGTGTCATGGGGCCACAGAATGATCACACGTTGAAAGGGCAGACCGGTGTTTCATCGCATGCCGATAACCCGTGGCCGTTAGCCCGTGGTTGATAACCGTGGTTGATAGCCCGTGGGTGGTACGGCGGCGAAGAGAGAAACGATAGCCTATGCTTGATCAGCCATTGGTTAATCATCTTGGTGACGGGCGTATTCAGCTGCGGCACGGGCCCATCGATCTGATCATTGAAGCTTTCGGTTCACCTGCTGAAGTGGAACTAGCCTGTCAACAGGCAACGGAATCATTCGCGACTGTGCTGTCTGATTTGGTCGCCGAGCTGAGTGACCTGAGAAAGCCACACGGTACACACGCTACGTTGTTCCAGGGTGATATCGCAATGGCCATGGCCGGTGTTGCGGAAGTTTTTGCTGTCAATCGATTTGTCACGCCGATGATCGCGGTGGCCGGTGCAGTGGCAGATCATATTCTCCACGATATGACGAAAGGCAGAGTATTATCCAGAGCGTACGTCAGTAACGGAGGGGATATAGCACTCTATTTAAACAAACACCAGAGTTTTAATGTCGGCGTTTGTGCCAACCCTCTTGACGGTGCCGTGGTCTCGACAGCTAGCATCGATGAGCGCAGTGAAGTACGCGGCATAGCTACCAGCGGCTGGCGCGGGCGCAGCCATTCGATGGGTATCGCCGATTCCGTCACGGTGCTTGCGCGCACCGCAGCAATGGCGGATGCTGCAGCAACATTAATTGCCAACGCAATTGATTTACCCGATCATCCAATGATTAAACGCAAACCAGCCAGTGAACTGGCTCCCGACAGCGATCTCGGTAATCGAATGGTGACAGTCGATGTCAAAGGCCTCACTGTTGAGGAGACACACCGAGCGCTTGAATCAGGACATCGCGTTGCGCGAACGATGATCGAAGACGGGCTGGTTTCGGCAGTATATGGTTGCCTGAATACACAGACATTTGCAGTCGATGCGGCGGGCATTGACTCGATGACACCGGATGCATGCATTGAGGTTATGCATCGCAACGCCGCTGACGCTCGATCTTATTTTGATTCAATTAAAGTCGGTTTGAACGAGGCGCCTGAAACAGATGAAATGCCGGCTGATGTGGTGATGAAAGCCGATGCGTCGGTTTATAATCGCGCAGGTAGCCTAAACGCAGATGATATCCGGGGTGAGGACACGGTGAGATGAAAATACGCAAAATTGTAACAATAGTTGAAGAAACCCGATTGGAAATGGGCAAGACAATCGATCCGCCAACCCGGCGTGCAGCCTCAACCGCGGTAATAGAAAACCCGTTTGCAGGCCAGTATCAGGAAGATCTCGATTCGCTGATGACCATCGGTGAAGAGCTTGGCGATCTGCTTGGCAGAAGATGCGTTGCGGCACTGGGCATTGATCCACAGCAAACTGAAAGCTATGGCAAGGCTGCCATGGTGGGTGAGAATGGAGAGCTTGAACACGCCGCTGCAATCCTGCATCCCAAACTCGGTAAGCCACTGCGGCAGGCAGTAGAGAAGGGCGCGGCACTGGTGCCGTCTTCAAAGAAGATGGGGTCTATGGGCCAACCACTGGATGTGCCACTCGGGCACAAGGATGCCGCCTATGTGCGTTCGCACTTTGACGGTATGGAAGTTCGAATCAACGATGCGCCACGCGCCAATGAAATTATGGTATCGATAGTCGTCACGGACTCCGGGCGGCCGTTGCCGCGCGTGGGTGGGCTGGAAGCGGCAGATGCAAAAGGCGAAGATGGATTACGCTGAGTATTGGTATAACGGGTATCCGTACAACCGGGTGAGCTTATGAACTATGTAAAGAATGCCTGGTACGTAGCCGGGTGGTCATCTGAATTTAACGGCGAGCTTCGTCGCGTCACAATCATTGAAGAAAACATTGTGATGTTCCGCAATTCCAGTGATCAGGTCATTGCACTGGAAGATCGCTGTCCGCATCGCATGTTGCCTTTGTCAAAGGGCAAACTGATAGGTGACAATCTGCAATGCGGATACCACGGCATGACATTCAACTGCGAAGGTCAATGTGTGCGTATACCAGGGCAGTCCAATGTACCCAAATCTGCCCGTGTACCCGCCTATGTCATTCACGAAATCAACAACATCGTCTGGATCTGGATGGGAGATCCTGCCAACGCCAATACCGATGATGTATTTGATATGCCGCAGTTTAACCACCCGGACTGGCATGCTCATCAAGGTGAGGCATTGCATCTGGATGCTCACTATTTAAATGTGGCAGAAAACCTGGTTGATCCTGCACATGTCAGCTTTGTACATCCGACAACACTTGGCAATGCCTCCAGTGAAAACGTACCGGTAGAAGTAAGCACCAGCGGTGAAGCCATTGTTGCCTGGCGCTGGATCAGGGATTCACCTCCGATTGGTTTTTTCAAGAGCTTCGGCACTTTTGCTGGCAACGTGGATCGATGGCATTACTACTATCTGCATTTACCCTGCACAGCAGTCATTGATTTTGGCAGCGCCGATACCTCACTGGCACTCGGTGAAGATGAGCGCGACAAGGGCTTTCGAATTTTTGCTCTGCATTTCATTACCCCTGTCAACGAAGATCATTCAATAGATCGATGGATGCACCTGCGCAATACAGCGGTAGGTGATGAAGAAGTATCCGAAAAAATGGATACCATGTTTAAGGTGGCCTTTGGCGAAGATAAAGAAATACTCGAGGCCATACAGCTTGAAGAGAAAAGACCACAACGGCGTCGCCCGATTCGAATAGCCATCGATAAAGGACCAACCGCTTATCGTAAACGCATCAGAGAACTGGTGGAGGCCGAGAACGTTAACGATCTGGGTGAGCCGGTTGATCCAACTTTTATTCATCACAACTAAATGAAGACCAATTCCGGTCTTGGTTAATCAGGAGGAATTTATGAAAAAACTACTCATTTCCGCTTTGACCGCCGCCGCACTGGGGGTGAGCACATTGTCGGCTCAGGCAGCAGACACAATTAAAATTGGTGAGATCAATCACTACAAACGCATGGCCGCTTTTGCCAACCCTTATAAAAATGGTATTGAGCTGGCACTTGAAGAAATAAACGATGCAGGCGGCGTATTAGACAAGCCACTTGAATTTATTTATCGCGACGATCAGGGCAAGCCGGGAGAAGCAGTAAAAATTGCCGGTGAACTCATGACCCGCGAAGAAACCGTTATGCTGACGGGTACTATTTTATCTCATGTGGGACTGGCTATATCATCCTACGCTGCCGAGAAAAAATATCTCTATCTTGCATCCGAGCCACTGGCCGATTCACTGGTTTGGGGCAAAGGTAATGAGTATACCTTCAGGCTTCGAGCATCAACCTATATGCAGGCTGCCATGCTGGCTGAAGAAGCTGCAAAAACCGATGCCAAAACCTACGCGACAATTGCACCAAACTATGCCTACGGAAAAGACGCAGTAGCAGCCTTTAAAGAAGCATTGTTGGCAATCAAACCTGATGTTACCTTTGTAACCGAACAATGGCCGGCACTGTTCAAGATTGATGCAGGTGCAGAAGTACAGGCCATAGAACGCGCTAAACCCGACGCCATCTACAACGTGACTTTTGGCGGTGATCTGGCCAAGTTTGTTCGTGAAGGTACCACCCGTGGCTTGTTTGACGGACGCAATGTGTACGGCTTACTGACAGGCGAGCCCGAGTATCTTGATCCGCTTAAAGACGAGGCGCCGGAAGGCTGGACCGTCACAGGTTACCCCTGGTATGACCTGACCGACGAATCCAATAAAGCTTTTGTAGATGCCTATCAGGCAAAGTTTGAAGAAGGGCCCAAGATTGGATCACTGGTCGGTTACATGACAGCTCAGTCAATTGCAGCAGGCATAGCAAAGGCTGGCTCCACCGATACCGACGCCATGATAGCTGCCTTTAAAGGACTTGAAGTTGATACCCCGGTAGGCAAAATCAAATTTCGCGAGCAGGATCATCAATCCACCATGGGTGCGTTTGTAGGAAAAACAGCGCTTAAAGACGGCGCTGGTGTCATGGTCGACTGGGTCTATAAAGATGGCGCTGACTATCTGCCCTCTGATGAAGAAGTTAAAAAGTTAAGACCTGCTTCAAACTAGTAGTCTCAATCCAGCAGTGCCTGCAGCCGGAAGCTTTTAGCTTCCGGTTATTCTTTCCAGAAAACTAAAAAGAACAGATCATCGTGGGATTGTTTGTTGCGCAATTACTGACAGGGCTTGCCAATGCGGCAGCCCTGTTTTTAGTCGCTTCGGGATTGTCACTTATATTTGGTGTCACCCGGATCGTAAACTTTGCCCATGGCTCGTTCTATATGCTGGGTGCATTTCTGGGTTATAGCCTGATGCAGGTATTACCCGGCATGTTCGGCTTCTGGTTTTCAGTGCTGCTTGCAGGCCTGGCCGTTGGTGTTATAGGCGTCATAGTAGAAATATGCGTACTAAGGCCGGTATACAAAGCACCGGAGTTATTTCAGCTGGTCGCCACATTTGGCGTTATTCTGGTTATCCAGGATCTGGCCCTGCTAATCTGGGGTGCTGACGACGTACTCGGCCCTCGCGCACCTGGCTTAAAAGGCATAGTGCGTATATTAGGTGAACCGGTCCCGAAGTACGATTTAGCATTAATCGCCATGACCCCGTTTATTCTGTTCGCGCTCTGGTATCTGGTATCAAAAACACGTATCGGTATATTGGTTCGTGCAGCAACACAGGATCGTGAAATGGTCGGCGCACTGGGTGTCAATCAGGCCTGGTTGTTTACCGGCGTATTCTTTCTAGGTGCAACACTGGCAGGTCTGGGTGGTGCAATACAACTGCCAAAAGGCGGCGCTGATCTGCTAATGGATTTTAATATCCTTGCAGCTATTTTTGTTGTAGTGGTTATAGGCGGTATGGGCTCTCTGCCGGGTGCTTATGTTGCAGCAGTGCTCATCTCTGTACTAAACGTTTTTGGCGTCACCTATCTTCCACAAAGCACACTGGTGCTGATGTTTGTTGTGATGGCTATTGTGTTGATGATTAAGCCGTACGGTTTGTTTGGCCGCGAGGAGGTAGCAGGCGAGCACGGACAGGTAGGAGAACCGGAACGTCCAATAAAACCCGCTGGTCTTACCGTCAGGCTGCTGGTCGCGGTGGGTATTTTGTTACTGGGTTTGGTGCCGTTTTTCGGGTCTGACTTTGCACAGGTACTAACGGCAGACGTCATAATATTTTGTCTGTTCGCTGCCAGTCTGCATTTTATTCTGGGCCTTGGTGGTTTAGTTTCCTTTGGTCATGCCGCATTTTTTGGTGGCGGTGCCTATGTTGCCGCGCTGCTTGTATCTTATCTGCAGGCACCGATGGAAATCGCCTTTGTACTGGCGCCACTGGGTGCGGCATTTGCGGCTTTTATCATTGGCTGGTTATGCATGCGACTCACCGGTGTTTACTTTGCCATGCTGACGCTGGCATTCGCACAGTTGATATGGTCACTGGTTTATCAATGGGGTGAGTTTACCGGCGGAGATGACGGACTGGTCGATATCTGGCCTTCTGAATGGCTCAACGGCACAACGCCTTATTATTACTTCACACTGGTATTTGGCATAGGCGGAATACTGTTACTGCGCCATGTTGCGCATTCACCGTTTGGTTATGCACTGCGTGCATCGAGGGATTCCTCGCGCCAGGCAGAGGCAACCGGGATTAACACCAAACGTGTTCAATGGGCTGCTTTTACTTTTGCAGGCGCACTGGCAGGACTGGCCGGTGCATTGTTTGTATTTTCCAAAGGCAGCGTGTTTCCTACCGAGCTCGAGATAGCGCGTTCATTCGATGCGTTGATTGTTATTTTTTTGGGTGGCGTGAAAACCTTGTCAGGCGCAGTCGTTGGTGGTGCTTCACTTGAGTATGCCAAAGATTTTCTTACACGATTTGAATACTGGCGATTGACGCTTGGCCTGATTATTATCTTTGTTGTTATCGTAGCACCCGAAGGTATCAGTGGAACGCTGCGAAAAATGGCAGAACGAATTGGCATATTGCGCGATCGGGAGGGCAACTTATGAGCCCTATTCTGGAAGTGCGCAATTTGTCCAAGTCTTTTCATGGATTGCAGGCAGTCAGTGATGTCAACTTTGAAGTAGGTATAGGAGAACTGCTGGCATTGATTGGCCCGAACGGCGCAGGTAAAAGCACCTGTTTTAATATGCTAATGGGGCAATTAAAACCAACCACCGGCGAAGTTTATTTTCAGGGTGAAAATCTGGTTGGACAATACCCGCGCGATATCTGGCGCAAAGGCATTGGCCGGACTTTCCAGATAACCGGAACCTACTCTTCAATGACGGTTGTTGAAAATGTCCAGATGGCGCTGATGTCTTACCGGCGTCGCATCTTTTCCATGCTGCCTTATGCACATAAGATCTATAAAGAAGAGGCCATTGAATATCTGGACATGGTAGGTCTTGCCAGTCAGGCGGAGCGACACTGCGCCATACTGGCGTATGGTGATTTAAAACGGCTTGAACTGGCCATCGCGCTTTGTCACAAGCCTTCGTTACTGCTAATGGATGAACCCACCGCAGGCATGGCACCAACAGAGCGTGAGGCTGTTATGCAGTTAACAGCTGAAATTGTCAGGGAAAAAAATATCAGCGTCTTGTTTACCGAGCATGATATGGACGTGGTCTTTGGCCATGCGCATCGGGTATTGGTACTTAACAGAGGCGAGTTAATAGCGAACGGTTCGGTAGATGACATCAAAAATAATCCGCTGGTGCAGGAAGTCTACCTCGGTGGCGGAACGCTGTTTGAAAACGACCAGGCGGCATCATGATTGAAGTACGTGATATAGATAGTTTCTACGGCAAGGCACAAATTCTCGATAACGTTGGTTTTTCGATTAATGCCGGTGAAGTCGTTTCAATACTGGGTCGCAATGGTGCAGGCAAAACAACGACGATGAAGTCGATTATGCAGCTGGTTCGCCCGAGTACCGGATCAGTGAAGTTTAACGGCACGGAGTTAGTCGGATTGCCTCCGTATAAAGTCGCCAAAATGGGCCTTGGTTATGTACCGGAAGAGCGGCGTATATTTACC
This sequence comes from uncultured Granulosicoccaceae bacterium, assembly GCA_964393885.1. GTDB lineage: Bacteria > Pseudomonadota > Gammaproteobacteria > Granulosicoccales > Granulosicoccaceae. The sequence goes on from CAYMVV010000065.1 coordinate 17,138, forward strand.
GATCTGACCATCCTTGAAAACCTCGAAGTAGGGCGGCAGCCAGCCCGTGAAGGTGTGCCCGAGTGGACCGTCGACATACTGTTTGAACTGTTCCCTAATCTTTCTGAAAGACGCACTAATCGTGGTAAGGCGCTTTCAGGTGGTGAGCAACAGATGCTTACCATTGCGCGTACTTTGATGGGCAATCCAACCTGTCTGTTGCTTGATGAACCTTCGGAAGGTATCGCACCGGTTATTGTTGAACAGATGGCAGAAACCATCATGCGTATAAAAAAGCAGCGACTGACTGTGGTGTTGTCTGAACAGAACTTGCACTTTGCCCGACTGGTTGCGGATCGTGCAATTATTATCGAGAGCGGCCAGAAACGTTTTGACGGTACGTTTGCAGAACTGGACGCACAGCCGGAAATTCAGGAAAAGTATCTGTCTGTGTAGTGTTGTCTATTGCTTACGCTGCGGGTCTGCCGTGGAGTAAATCCGCCTATTTAAAAACAGGCCGAAAGAAGCTACGTTCATAGCTTAGAATACAATTGGTTTGTTTTGCATAGTCAAACGCTTCTACGCATTCTTTATCTTTAAATGAATCAGAACGATATTTATCATATTCGGTTAAGCTCGGAAATGTAAACAGAGCCAAAGCTATATTATTAGCTCCTTCCGATGGCATAAAATATCCATGATGAGTACCACCAAACTTTTCTACCAAAGGAATCCAGAGCTTTCCATAATGTTCGAATTCCTTCACTTTATTTGGATCGATGACGTAACGTAAGTAACAAGTAACCAACGCTTTTCCTAAATTTGAGCAAAATGATAGAACGGATCGCGTGGTTACTTAGACATAACAGGCAGCTAAACCCCGGGCCTTAAACACCGGGAATTTCCGGCAATCGAGTAGCTGGTGGTGTATTACGGCTTCTGTGAGAGCGTATGACGCCGTCAATGACTGTCATACCTATGCCTGGCAGATTGCCCTGATGAATGCTCTCAAGAATATCCTTGCCCGGTGCATGCTGTGCCTGATCAAGCAGAATAAAATCTGCAGACATACCTGTTTCTATAATGCCGGTGTTTAATTCCCGCATGCGCGCTGTGTTGCCAGTGGCAAAGCAAAATGCGATCTCTGCAGGAACATCGCCCAGGCTCGATAACATGGCGATCATGCGCAAGATACCCAGTGGCTGTACACCGGATCCTGCCGGGGAATCTGTGCCCAGTATCACCCGCTCTGATTGTTCAATTTCAAATGCAGTACGCATGGCAAGCAATCCGGCGCGCTCGTTGCCGTTGTGAACGATTTCAATGCCACGGCTGCAACTTTCGCACAGGCAGGTAATCTGGTCGTCAGGCAGTGCAGTATGGCCACCGTTAATATGTCCGATGATGTCGGCATCTGCTTCAAGTACGACATCTTTATCAATCAAACCGGAACCGGGAATGGATGGTCCGCCTGTGTGAATAGTGGATTGAATGCCGTATTTACGCGCCCATTTGACCATCTGTGCAGCGGTCTCACCGGCCTTAACTGACCCCAGCCCCACTTCACCCAGCAGTTTAACACCTGCATCTGCAAGGTCTTTAAAATCCTGTTCTTCCATGCCTTCTTCAAGAACAGGTGCGCCAGCCAGCATTTTTACACCGGACGGACGAAAGTTTTCGTACCAGCGTTGCGATGCGATCGCCATGGCTTTCAGACCGACGATATCCTTGGGTCGACCCGGAGCATGAACTTCCCCGGCTGAAATCATAGTAGTCACTCCACCGTGTAAGCAGGAGTCTATCCAGTTCAACTGTTGCTGTCTTGGTGTGTAGTCGCCAATGACAGGGTGCACGTGGCTATCGATCAGGCCGGGTGAAAGCCAGGTGCCGTTGGCGTTTACAGTGGTTGTTGCCTGCGCGGTATCAAGGTCTTTCTCGTTGCCAATGGCGGTGATAACACCCTCTTCACAAATCAGGCAATCACCGTCGATTAACGGCTCTTCGAGTTTGCCCGACAGGATTTGTGCAATGTTGGTGACAACCAGCTTTTGCTTGGCTGAATCAGGCATATGATGATCCTTGAATGGCTGCAATTGAAAGTGCTGTTTGTTAGTATACTAATAGTATTCATGAAGGCGTCAAGTACTCTGATTTGCCCGTTGATCAGTTGCTGGTTTCGATCGTTATTTTCAGTGTCCCGGACGCGTACTGCTGCATCGTAATTATTGCACAAACGAGGTGTTTACTCGACTGGTTATGAAACCGATAAAACCCTATATTCTGGAAGATCAGATTGGCCATGTTCTCAGAAAGGTCAGTCAGCGTCACACCAGTATTTTCTCCACTGTCATGCCAACCGAGCTTACGCCAACGCGATTTGCCGCGATGGCCAAGCTATGGGAGCTTGGGCCATTGTCGCAGAATGAGCTGGGTCGCCTCACCGCGATGGATATAGCCACTATAAAGGGAGTCGTTGATCGTTTGCGTGTGCGCAACCTGGTTGAGAGCGAAAGAGATCCGAACGATGCACGCAGGCAGCTAATAAAGCTCACCAGCAAAGGAGAAGAGGTAATAAAGAAAGCTATCCCTGATGCATTGGAGGTAACAAGGCTGACAGTTGATGCCTTGACACAAGCGGAAACAAAGCAACTGTTAAAACTGTTGCTTAAGTTGCAGTAGCCCGCCGCGTAGCGGATGAACTCGCCCTTGTATCCGTTCTCTTGTATCCGTTCAATTTGTACCCGTTCTCGTGCTGGCGTTATTGTGACCTGTTGGCGCAAGAGGGGACGCCTGCAGATCAGGCTGTGTATCACAGGTAAGTGCCATGATCACAGGCTCGCTTTGCTCGGGCCACGCTTTGGCCCCCTTGCCTGATAACAACAACCGCACACCAGTAATATTCGATATCGATTGGACAGGCGCGCGCTTGCTTGTGTGTGCAATATCCGATATATTGGACAAAATCTACTATATGGGAAATAGCCGGAATGGCCAATACACCTGTGACAACAGATTTCTTCGAGCATTTGCAAACCACCCTGGCTGATATTGAAAATCAGGGTCTGCGTAAAACAGAGCGTCAGATATCCTCGGCGCAGTCAGGATTGATCTCTGTTATCGATGAAGGAGGAGAGCGGGCGGGCGTTGTGAATCTGTGCGCAAACAATTATCTGGGGCTGGCCAATCATCCGGCACTCATCGAGAGTGCAAAGAATGCGCTGGATGAATACGGCTACGGCATGGCCAGCGTTCGTTTTATTTGTGGAACTCAAACCATTCACCGATCGCTTGAAGAGCGACTCGCCGATTTTCTGGAAAAGGATGATGCGATTCTATTTGCAGCGTGTTTCGATGCCAATGGCGGGTTGTTTGAGCCGTTATTAACAGCGCAGGATGCCATCATTTCTGACGAACTGAATCATGCTTCTATTATTGACGGCATCCGTTTGTGTAAAGCACAGCGTTATCGCTATAAAAATTCAGACATGGAAGATCTTGAGCGACAGCTCAAAACCGCCAGAGACAATGGTGCGCGCTTTATTATGATAGCTACTGATGGCGTTTTTTCTATGGACGGGTATTTAGCTAATCTGCCTGACATCACCGCGCTGGCCGAGAAGTACGGCGCACTGGTGATGGTGGATGATTGCCATGCAACCGGATTTATTGGGCCGAATGGCAAGGGTACTGGCGCGCACTTTAACGTCGACGACAAAATTGATGTGTTGACAGGTACATTTGGAAAGGCACTGGGTGGTGCTATCGGGGGTTATATAGCGGGTGCACAGCCAGTCATTGATTTGCTGCGCCAGCGTGCAAGACCCTATCTTTTTTCGAACTCGCTGCCACCCAGTGTTGTAGCGTCAGCCATTGCTGCCATTGATCTGGTCGAGCAAAGCGATGCGCTGCGTCAGCAACTGTTTGATAACACGGCTTTCTGGCGTCAGGGTTTAACGGCACTTGGTTTTGAATTGCCAGATGGGGAGCATCCTATTATTCCGGTCATGCTGGGTGATGCAAAAGTAGCACAGCAAATGGCGGCTGATCTATATAAACGAGGGGTATTTGTATCCGGATTTTTCTTTCCGGTAGTGCCTCACGGTAAGGCGCGTATAAGGACGCAAATGAATGCGGCCATCGAAAGGCATCAACTTGAACTTGCTCTGGATGCCTTTGCCGAGGCTGGTCGATCGGTAGGTGTAATTTCCTGATGAATACGCCGGTATCGTTAAACCAGGCACAGTCGAAACTTCCGTTGCGCGGTGTTGCGCCGCCAGTTACACCGCAAAAGCAAACACCGCGGAAAGGTCACTCAATGAAAGCGCTGGTCAAGGCTCGCCCCGAAAAGGGATTGTGGATGCAAGACGTTCCAGTTCCGGAGATAGGGGACGAAGACGTTTTAATTCGCGTTAACAAAACCGGTATTTGCGGCACCGATGTGCATATCTGGAACTGGGACGAGTGGGCGTCCAACACCGTGCCTGTGCCGTTGGTAACAGGGCATGAATTTGCCGGTGAGATTGTCGAGACAGGGTCGCAGGTTAATAACCTGCGTGTTGGTCAGCGCGTCAGTGGGGAAGGGCATTTGGTGGGCAAGGCGTCGCGTCAGGCACGTTCCGGTAAGTTTCATCTTGACCCCGAAACTCGCGGGATTGGTGTCAACGAGCAGGGTGCATTTGCTGAATATCTGCGGCTTGATTCCTTTAATGTCGTACCCTTGCCGGATGACATTGATGATGACATCGGCGCCATACTCGACCCGCTTGGCAATGCAGTGCATACCGCGCTGAGCTTTGATCTGGTCAGTGAGGATGTGTTGATAACCGGCGCCGGACCCATCGGCATTATGGCAGCAGCGGTAGCCCGTAGCGCCGGTGCTCGACATGTGGTGATCACCGATCTTGACGATGACAGGTTGACACTGGCCGGTCGTGTTGCCGATGTTGTGCCGGTGAATGTAACTAAACAGGATCTGTCCGATGTCAGTGCATCACTGGGTATGAATCAGGGTTTTGATGTGGGGCTTGAAATGTCGGGTAGCCAGGCAGCGCTCGATCAAATGGTTGACGCGCTGGTAATGGGTGGGCGCATTGCCATGCTGGGTATTCCACCGGGGAGAAGCCCGGTGGACTGGTCTCGCGTTGTATTTAAAGCCATTACCATCAAAGGCGTCTATGGTCGCGAGATTTTCGAAACCTGGTACAAGATGATCGCTATGTTGCAAAACGGACTGGATGTTTCGCAGGTAATCACTGGTCGTATTTCAGCAGATAACTTTCAGGACGGCTTTGAACAAATGTTATCTGGCAGTGGTGGGAAAGTGGTACTGGACTGGACGTCATAAAGGTGATGATGTGCGGTTTGTTGGCGGTGAGGGATGTCATTTATGGCAACTGAAGATATCTCGCTGCGTCTGGCCAAACGGTTAAAAAAGGCGCGCAAAAGTCAGAGCCTCAGCCTGGAGGCTCTGTCACGTCTGTCGGGTGTATCGCGTTCCATGTTGTCTCAAATCGAACGCGGGGAGAGTAGCCCGACAGTGGCCATATTGTGGAACCTCACCAATGCGTTGAACATTGATTTCTCGGGTTTGCTCGACGGCAAACCTAACGATGACGGCGCTATAAAGGAAGTGATTCGCGCCGAGCAGACTCCCGTTATTCTGTCCAAAGGCAGTGGTTGTCGAATACGAATACTGAGCCCGCCGGAGAATGTGGGTAATACTGAAATCTATGATCTTGAATTTGATGCGAATGCTGTGCTCGCGAGTGATCCGCACAGCGTTGGTTGTCTTGAAAATCTGACAGTGATATCAGGCACGCTGGAAGTCACCTCTGATAACGAAACAGAAGTAATAAAAAGTGGTGATACCTTGCGCTATGTGGCAGATCGGCCGCACGCGATTCGAGCAAAAGGAAAAAAAGCCCGAGCCATACTGGTGGTGACCGGGTCCTGATACACCGTAGCCGATTGACCGCTGGCCGATCGCTGGTCGATCGGGGGGCGCCAGATGAGTGTCAGGGTCCTGTTTGCATGATTTGTGCTGGATAAGTTTTACCTCTGCTGATCCGGCCAGTGTTTCGTAATTTGTGTAGTGATCAAGCCGAGACTGAGTTGAAGCAGCACTATATAAAACCCGCCACCTAGCATCGAAACAGTTAAAACCGGGCCAAAATCCAGTGTTTCATTGATTGACTGCTGGTAAACAACACTCCCGTTGGTAGCCGGGCAGGACCCAGGTCAACTCAAATCTAGTCGCCAACAGGATAGCCACCTATCATGACATTCATGGACAGAATGCCTATTGCCAAAAAACTAGCACTGATAGTGTTGGTTTCATTTATTGGACTTTTATACTTTTTACAATACGATACCCGGCACCAGCTGGCAGTTAGATCTGAGGCTGCCGGTATGCTGCAAATTGCGGAAACATCGGTTGCGATCAGTGCCCTTGTACATGAACTGCAGAAGGAACGAGGGTTGTCTGCCGGATACCTGGGAAGCCAGGGGCAGAATTTTGCCAGTGAGTTACCGACGCAGAGATCAACTACCGACTCGCGTATAGACATTCTGAAAGATATTGCCAGTGGATTGGACAGCGGGTTTCTGTCTACAGATATTGGACGATTATACAGCGACAGCCTGATGGAAAGAATCGACCGACTGGATGGTCTTGGGAAAATGCGCTCTGGTATAGAGCAGCTGACAGTTGGCGTGAGCGAGGGGATCGATTTTTATACCTCTCTTAATGCCGATTTTCTGGGATTGGCGGCGTTTATTTCCAAACACAGCTCAATCGGTATTCTTACCAGTAACGGAAGTGCCTACGCTGCTTTTTTACAAGCCAAAGAAAGAGCGGGAATAGAGCGAGCTGTTCTTGCCAATGTGTTTGCGAAAAACAGCTTTACCCCTGCACTACGAAAAAAATTCGATGCGCTTGTCGTTATGCAGGATGTCTATACGACGGTATTTAAAAGTAGTGCTTCAGACGCGAATATCAGTTTCTTTGATGCGACGATGGCGGGGACGTCTATTGTTGAAACCGAGAGAATGAGGGCAATTGCTGCGGAGAAATCTGATGTGGGCGAGTTTAATATCGACCCATCCTACTGGTTCTCCATGCAGACCAGGAAAATAGACAAGCTAAAGCAGGTCGAAGATCAGTTATCAACTGACATTCGAGGCGTTGCACAATCTCTGGTGTCGAAGAGTTCGACCACACTGGTGGTAAATTTGGTGGTGGCCGGGCTTATTTTTGTTGTGGTTTTACTCCTTTCCAGCCTTATTATCAGGGGAATACTAAAAACGCTCGGCGCTGATCCAATGGAACTAAAAGGTGTGGTCGAGGCAATCGCTGCCAACAACCTTGAAATGGATTTAAGCCGGGAAAAGCCCGCGACCGGTCTGTTTGCGAGCGCACAACAGATGCAGAAAAATCTGCAAGTCAGAAATAAAGCTGACAGCAGAGCGCTAAAGGAAAACGGAAGAATAAAGCGCGCCCTGGATGCCGTACAGGGAAACGTTATGATTGCAGACTCACACCACAATGTAATCTACCTGAACGATTCGATGCTGGCGCTGTTCAAGGCAGCTCAGATGGATATCAAGCAGACGGTACCGCAATTCAACCCGCTCGATATCGAGGGTAAACCGGTTGGCATGTTATTGCAGGGGGCAGAGCAGGGCCTGGTTGAAACCTTATCGTCGGTATCAAATAAACGACTGGAGTTTGGTTCGCTTACCTACGATGTGATTTTAAGCCCGGTGTTTGATGATGCCCATCAGCGTATCGGAACGGTTCTGGAATGGACAGACCGAACTGTTGAGCTCAATGCCCAACTGGACGTGCAAACGGTCATTGATGCAGCCTGCGCTGGTGACCTGAGCGGCAGAATCAATGCAGATGCCATGACAGGATTTTTTAGCACACTGTCGCGCGGGGTAAATCAGTTTTTTGATGCAAATGAATTACTCGTCGACGATATGAGCCGTGTGATGTCGTCTGTGGCAACAGGAAATCTGGGTGAATATATTACTCGCGAATATGAAGGCGCTTTTCATCAGCTTAAAGAAGACACCAATAGCACTGTGGAGCAGCTCACCAGAGTCATCGATCAACTTCAAGCCACATCCAAGCTGGTTAAGTCCGGTGTATCAGAAATAACCGCAGGTAACACTATCCTTAACCACCGGGCAGAAGAACAGGCCGCCAGTCTCGAGGAGACATCGGCCAGTATGACTGCAATGACTCAAACGGTTAAGCAAAATGCAGATAATTCGAAAAACGCTAATCAGCTTGCCATGAATGCTCGTGTGCAGGCAGAGGAAGGCGGGGCCGTGGTTAATAAGGCAGTCAAAGCGATGCTTGATATTGACAGTTCGAGTAAACAAATCTCCGATATTATCGGTGTGATTGATGAAATTGCATTCCAGACGAATTTACTGGCGCTTAATGCCTCGGTAGAGGCCGCGCGTGCCGGCGAACACGGACGCGGGTTTGCAGTCGTTGCCAGTGAAGTGAGAAACCTTGCGGGTAGAAGTGCGGATGCTGCCAACGAGATCAAAGACATCATACAGGACAGTAGTGCCAAAGTGGCCGACGGCTCCAAACTGGTAAATGAATCCGGCGAGATGCTACAGGAGATAGTCGCTTGTGTTAACCGCGTAACCGATATCGTCGGGGATATATCCGAAGCCAGTCAGGAACAGTCCGTCGGTATAGAGCAGGTCAATAGTGCTGTCACCATGATGGAAGAGCTGACTCAACAAAATGCAGCGTTGGTTGAAGAAGCCACCGCCGCATCCGAGTCTTTGGGTATGCAGGCAACTGAACTGGATCAGCTGGCGTCCTTTTTCACCGATTTGAAAGAAAGTCACTCACAACCCCTCGCGACACTGTCGCAGGATGCGCAAGCCGCAAAAGACAATCGCCCGCTCGGACAAACTGTGCAGCGAGCTGCATAGTTTGTTTGCAGACGTTCCGGATCAGTTGCACAGGGTAAAATCGGTTACAGGAATGATCGAACAGCAGGCATAGATAAAGCACTATCGCTTTATCTGTGTCGTTTCCAGATACCAGCAATCGCCACCGTTTTTAGCTGCAGATAACATAGGACCAGAGACTAGCTGATCTCGAAAACACCGTCGATTTCTACCACGCAACCGAGTGGTAACGCATTGGTTCCAACAGCAAAGCGAGCGTGGCGGCCAGCGTCTCCAAAAGCCTCGACCATGAGATCTGATGCGCCGTTGACGACACCCGGTTGTCCGTTAAAGTTACTCTCACTGGCGACGAAGGCGCCGAGTTTGACCACCTGCACAACACGATCGAGATCGCCGTCACAGGCTACTTTGAGTTGTGCGATAAGGTTGATGGCACAGACGCGAGCCTGTCCCTGTGCATCTTCAACCGATACATTGCCGCCTACCGTGCCGGTAACCTGTAACTTACCGTCGACAAACGGTACCTGACCGGAAACGAAGACGAGATTCCCGGTTTTGACAAAGGGCACGTAATTGGCGGCGGGTGCTGGCGCGTCAGGTACGGTAATACCCATGTCGTTGAGCTTTTTTTCTACCTTGCTGGTCATCGCGGGTTCCGGTTAGTTTAACAGCGATTTTTTGGCCGAGAGGTCGGGCTTGAGTAGGCAAGCAGTATACGGTGCCGCCGGTGTCTGCTCAAGCAATGGTCCTGATCCTCCAAGCTGTTGACTCAAGCTGTTAAACATCGGCTGAGATATAACCATCGGCTGCCGCTGCCGAGAAAAAATATGGGTCAGGTATTTTGTGATGCAGGTGATTCGGGTGGTCGTTCTTTATAGGTAGTTACACCGTCCGGGATGACTTCCCACGATGCTTTTGACGCCACGAAAATGTGTTGGCCGATTTCAATTTCCGGATCACCATTGATACAGCCCAGTGTGATGCCGTGAATAATGCCATTGAAAATACCACACAGGGTGGACCCGCATCGGGAGCAGAATTGAAGACCGAAGCCCTGCTTGCCAACGTAAGAGGTTAGCAGGTCTTCACCGCTTACCCATTTAAATTCGGCGGCATTTACCAATGCGTAGGCGGAAGCCTGCGCGCTGAATGCCTTGCGGCATCGAGAACAGTGACATGAGCGGGCATCCCGAAGAATACCTGAGATTTCGTAGCGGATGCCTCCGCAAAAACACTCACCGGTTATTGCATCCACAATTTTCTCCTTGATTGGCAAACGGTATCAACAGGCCTCTATGCTCGGTGTTCAGCTATCGCGGCTATAGACCTTGCCGTTCGCAGCCACTGAAACAAAACATCATTCTAACCGCTGGCTTATGTATGCTACTGGCAACGGTTTGCGGTGCGTCATTGGTTGATGTGTCACCAAAAGAGATGCTGCCAGGCTTGTTGTTCACGTGATCGCCGATGTAACGCGCGTATCGGCGATCCATCATGTCATTTTTTTCCAGAGGCCTGCCAATAAAACATGGAAAAAATTGAACCTGAATTCAGGCATTTTGAACTGCCTGCCACCGCGAGTCAGCTAATACAGGCATGTACGCAAGCCAGTGATGAAATCGGTGGCCGTGCCAGCGGGCAGGGTAACATCCCGCAATTTGTACCCGCTGACGGGAGGGTAAGCTGGAATGTGCTTAACACGGTTGTACAGCATGCCTTTGCCGATCGGAAACCGGTCTTTTGCGAGTGGGGCAGCGGGCTTGGTCTGGTTACGATGCTCGCCTCTCTCATTGGCATGTCCGCCACCGGTATTGAAATCGAGGAGGAACTGGTTGACCTGTCGCTCGGCTTGTCGCGACAATATGCAATACCCGCGACGTTTATCAATGCAAGTATATATCCCGCAGATAACGCGGAGCTTTCTATTGACTACCGGCAAGTTGAGCTGTTTTTCGCCTACCCCTGGCCAAACGAAATAGCGGTGATGACAAAGCTGTTTAAAGACGTGGCTGTCAGCGGCGCGATTCTGATTGTGTACCATGGCGGACGAAACTACCGGGTGCTGCGACTATGACGGGTGTATGACGGGTGGGTACGCTTCAAAAACGTTGTTGTACGTCAGGACGCGTTTAATGTGTCGTTCAGAGCCGATCGCAGCCCCTGTTCGTCGACTGCTCCGTTGAGCACTTTCTGTCTTTCACCATCGCGATCAAAAATCACCAGATCGATGGCATTCACGCGCTGTCCCTGACTGAAACTCTGGCCTGTCGGTGTATCGAGATCGACCGCTAGAAACACGACTTTACTTTCGTAGTCCGAGCGGATCTTATTGAGTATTTCCATCATTTCGGTGCTGCGTACGAGGTTTTTATCATGAACGAGTACCGCGCTCACCGTACCTTGTCCGATCAGCGACAAGTCATCTTTAAAACCCTTTGGAAGCGATGTGATCGCAAACGCCAATATGCCGCAGACAGCCAATACGACAGCCAGCTTAATGAGACTGGCAGAGCCGGCCTGTTTATTTGTCATGATGATTGTGCCCAAGTGTTTAGGGATGAGAGTTAAAAAGCTGAACCCGAATGAACGGATTACCCGAAACCGCCGCGATAGTTAAAAATTAATCATTAAAAATTAGTCTTGGCATAATGATGATAAGTTCAAAATCAATACAGTGTGGTGGTTTGAACATGAATGATCTCCGTCACGCGCAATCTGCAATCTGCAGACTGCTGTATACGGTTTGCCTGTCGAGCATACGGCGAACCCCGGCAGGTTTGACGCATTGATGCATTGCGATCAGGTCATCTGAATTGCCAGAGTGTCAGATCATCTATTGTTACATAGGACGGCGGCACGGGGAATCTGCAAACCACAACAGATTCTGTGGTTCAACCACACAGGCTGCGGGGTTTACGCGCTGCGAGAATACAGTGGTAGAATGAACGGGCAGGCAGCGTCCGGGGGCTTGTTCTGGCGTTTGCTCCGGCGCGTGTTCTGGTTTTTGTACTGGTATTGATCGGTTTGCAACAAATGGTCTGCCCGGGTGCGACCTTTTGGCCGCCTATAGTGTCTACACTGTTTACACAGGAATGAGTGCCCGGCTCATGAGTGCCCGGCTCAATAGGGCAGTAACGTCTGACTCAAAACCTCACTTCCCCGGTTGTGAAACTTTGTTGTGAAACTTTTACATGTACAGCCGCAAGGCTGAAAAATAACCTGCTCAAATAGTTAATCAATGATCGAACTGACTGACCTCTCCAGACACTACGCGATGGCCCACGGCGATGTCGCTGTACTGAGTCAATTGAATCTGTCAGTTAAACCCACCGAGCGCGTTGCTATCGTCGGTCCGTCAGGTTCGGGAAAAACAACACTGCTGCTTATACTCACCGGCCTCGAATTGCCGAGTGGTGGTACGGTGCAGATTGCACAGCAGCTGTTAACCAACATGACTGCCGATCAGCGGGCAGATTTGCGCCGTCAGCACATAGGTATTGTATTTCAGTCTTTTCACCTTATTCCCACGTTAACTGCTGTTGAGAATGTTGCACTGCCGCTTGAAATTGGTGGTCAGCGTAACTGCCGTAAAACGGCGATGAGCATGCTCGATAAAGTAGCCCTGACACATCGAGGTAACCATTACCCGGCTCAGCTGTCGGGTGGCGAGCAACAACGTGTGGCTATAGCCAGAGCGCTCGTGCACGAACCCGAACTGATCGTTGCCGATGAGCCGACTGGCAACCTGGACGAAAACACCGGTGATCGAATCATGCAATTGTTATTTGATCTGAATCGCGACCACGGCACCACTTTGTTGCTGGTTACCCATGACCACAAGCTGGCGGCTCATTGCGATAGAACGCTGCAACTCGAAGGCGGAAAACTGTCCTCCCCAACTGGCAGGAGTGCTTAGCGCTATGCTGGTACTACCCGGTTTCATGCTGCGAGATCTGCGCGGTGCAGGAAAAATTCGATCACTGTGGGTATTTTGTGCCTGTCTGCTTTTAGGGATCGCGCTGATCGCAGTGTGTGGCAGCCTGTTGCAAATCGTTCGCGACGGTTTTGCCGAGCAGGAGCGGCATTTGTTCGGCGGTGATTTGCAAATCAGTCAGCGTAAAAACATATCAGACGAACAACAACAGTGGTTGCGACAAAATGCACAAGTGTCCCGCTTGCTCGAACTACGCACAATGCTGGGTACCCCGGACGGTGAGTTTTCAGTTGTCGAGTTGCAAAGTGTGGATGATGCCTATCCTCTCTATGGCGAGGTTTTGCTGCAACCGGCCATATCACTGCAGGATGCCGTCAGCCAATCCGAAAACGGTATCTGGGGGGCCGCCTTTGATCCGGCGCTAATCGAACAACTGTCCTTGCAAACCGGTCAGCTTGTCACTATCGGTGATCTGGAAGTTGAATTGCGCGCCGTCATTTTGCAGCAACCGGACAGAAGTCTATCCGCTGATTTTCGCGGACCGCCCGTGATCATAGATGAACGAGCCCTGCAGCAAAGCGGACTACTATTGCCTACCAGTCTGATCGACTATGACTATCGCATCCGCACCGACAGGGATCCCGCCCAGTGGCGCGAGGAACTGCAGGGTGCCTTTCCCGATGCAAGCTGGTCGGTAGAAACAGTCAGTGAACGTGGAGAATTTGTTGGCCGTCGACTCAACCAGGTGGCCTCGGTACTGCTGTTGATCGGCTTTAGCACATTGTTGATTGGCGGGCTGGGTGTTGCCAATAGTGTTAATGCCTATTTGCAAAGCAAGCTGAGTACGCTGGCCACCCTGCAGTCCCTCGGTGCACGTGCGCCACAGGTGGCATCGGTCTATACAGGGCAGATCGCGTTGCTTGCGACACTGGCCAGTACCGTCGGCGCTTTTATTGGCTCGACGCTGGCATGGCTGGCTGCTCAATCACTCAAAGACAGTCTGCCGATTAACCCGACTCTGCAGGCACTTATGCTGCCTACCGTTTTGGCCATTGCACTCGGGGTCTGCACAGCACTGGCGTTTACGCTGCCAACACTTGGCCGCACACTCAATTTATCTACTGCCCGATTAATCCGTGGTAACGCCACAGGCTCCGGGCGCACCCCGGTTGTCTATGTCTATGCGACAGTAATAATCTGTGGTTTGGCGCTCGCACTGCTTTTGTGGTTTATCCCTGAACCGCTTGTCGCCGCTGCGTTTATCGTTGGCATTATTATTTTGCTGGGTCTGCTGGAGTGTATGGTCAGACTGATTCAATGGGCGGGTGGTAAGCTAAGCCATAGCCGCTTGCTGGACGGTCAGTTTACCTGGCGACTGGCGGTGGCCAGTCTGCATCGTCCCGGTGCGTCGCTGCGCCCCATGTTGTTGTCGCTTGGTACCGCGTTGACTCTGCTTGTGGCATCAGCGCTGGTGATCGCATCTACTTATCGCATACTCAGCAATACCGTGCCAACACGAGCGCCTGCACTGGTATTTTACGATCTGCAAAAAGGCGATGTAACGGCTTTCAACGACCTGGTTAAGGAGCTTGACGGGTATCAGGATCATGCCATAGCGCCGTTGGTGCTTGGACGATTAACCCGTGTTAATGGTGAGGCATTGAAAGACAGTGAGGTTGGCGAGCGAGCACGCGAGGCCAATGATGAGCACAAGCTCAGCTATCGATTAAACAACATTGACAATACAAGTGTGGACCGTGGTGAGTGGTGGCCAGACAACTATGACGGACCGCCGCTGGTTGCGATGGAGGATCGTGAGGCAGATCAGCTCGGTCTGGTCGTCGGGGATCAGCTCCAGTTCACTATTATGGAGCAAACAATCGATGTGAGGCTGGCGGCAATTTATTCACAGGCACGCTTTGAAACCAGTTTCTGGCTGGAAGCCGTATTTACCAAAGACTTGCTTGAGCCATTTATCACTCGGCATATCGGCAGCGTACATCTGGCTGCGGATCATGATATTGCCGCGCAATCGGCCATTGGAGAACAGTTTCCGAGCGTTGTGACCATACGCACTGCCAAGGTGCTGGCCGCATCGCGCTCGATTCTGGCCAGCGCCGGACTGGCACTGATGTTAATTGCTGTTGTCAGTCTGGTTGCGAGTATTCTGGTGATGGCAAGTGTGGTTGCTGTGAACCGCCAGCGCCAGGTGTATGAAGCATCGGTGTTGCATGCCGTCGGCACGCGCATGAGTGTTGTCATCAAAAGCGTGGCCTTTGAGTACACCTTGCTGGCCATCGTTTTATCGGTTTTTGCGATGATTGCAGGTGGCGCCCTTGCGCAGTTGCTGTTGCACTACTGGTTAAAAATTGAGAGCACCGGTATTGCCTGGGTAGGTGTCGTGGTCGCACTGGCGGCGAGTGTCATTTGTCTGTTTGCCGGCGCCTTGTGGTTGATGCGAACACTGGCAGCAACTCCGGCTGTGTTGTTAAAACGTAGCGGGTGAGCGTTCAGAGGACGGAGGACAGAAGACAGAAGACGGATCAGCCAACCGCCAACTGACTTTCCTATTCTGTCATCTGTATTCAGACTTCAGTGCTCTGTATATTTTTGCCCTTAAATGTGTCTATGAAAAACCTGAAAGTACACTTAAGGTTTGTTGTCTCTGTTCTGGTGGTTGCTATTTTTATGTTTCCACTGTTCTGGTTTGCATTAACAGCAATTAAGCCGCGCCGGGCAA
>CAYMVV010000066.1:0-32195 GCA_964393885.1 uncultured Granulosicoccaceae bacterium
TCCTTTAGCGTACAAGCGTGAATTTACCTCACAAAGGAATTCTTGCCCAGTCTCGCCGCTCACGGGCACCCTACGGTTCAGGGTTTTTCCAGCCGCTGGGTATACGCGGCTGGGACAGCGCAGAGAACGCTGTCGAAAGTGGATGCCTGTTTACGCGACCTACCAGCACATGCAATCTCAAAATGCCGCAGGCAATCAAGGAGTCTGTCCAGGCTGATTAGCCGCAAAACGTCTTTTATCTACTTTCAGCCCGTGTTGGCAAAGAGTGAAAAGTAGATCCCGCTGAAGGCAACATCAAAAATCGCAAAGCGCTTCGCTTCGGTCCAGCTATAGCCTTTGTTTTGCTCTTGCTTTGTGTTTCGCTCTTGCTCTTGCTCTACCCGCGCCTAATCAGTTTTGAGATTTATCGTGGAGGTGGGTCAATGTGCCAAGGATGGCACATTGAGCGCTGGTCAGGCATGGATGCCTGTTTGCGCGGCCCACTGGAGCGATAAATCTCAAAATGCCGCAGGCACCCAAGGAGTCTGTCCAAGAATGATGATCTACTGCGGATGCGGTCTTTTGGCCATCTCTTGCGATCAATTTCGTTAAATATGAAAAACTATTCGCCTCAATCGATCACAAGAGATGACTCAAAATCTCACATCCTCGCTACGACCCTCATTCTTGGACAGACTCCAGGCTGATTAGCCGCAAAAAGACTTTTGTCTACTTTTAGTCTTTTTAAAAGTAGATCCCGCTGAAGGCGACACATTATACCTCCGCCATATCCCCCTTCTCCTCCAGCCACGACTTGCGATCTGGCGAGCGTTTCTTGGCCAGTAACATATCCATTATCTTATTGGTGGCCTCATAGTTATCGACCGTCAAACAAACCAGCCGACGCGTATCCGGCGCCATACTGGTTTCTCGCAGTTGTATCGGGTTCATTTCACCCAGCCCCTTAAACCGCGTAACCGTGACTTTGCCTTTGAGCTTTTCATTTTCTATGCGCGTTAACTCGTGGTTTTTCTCTGCCTCATCGAGTGCATAGAATTTTTCCTTGCCCACATCTATACGAAACAGCGGTGGCATGGCAACGTACACATGACGCGCAACCACCAGTGATCGGAAATGCTTAACGAACAGGGCGCATAGCAGTGTTGCGATATGGGCGCCGTCGGAGTCGGCATCGGCGAGTATGCAAATTTTGCCATAGCGCAGCCCGCTAAGATCCGTTGAGCCCGGATCAATGCCAACGGCAATGGATATATCGTGTACTTCCTGCGAGCCGAGTAACTGATCCTGCCCCACTTCCCAGGTATTCAGTATTTTTCCGCGCAGCGGCATGATGGCCTGAAAGTCGCGCTCGCGGGCCTGTTTGGCGGACCCGCCGGCCGAGTCTCCTTCCACCAGAAACAACTCGGTACGCTTGAGATCAGTCGATACACAGTCTGCCAGTTTCCCCGGCAATGCCGGTCCACTGGATATTTTCTTGCGCACCACTTTTTTTCCGGCACGCATGCGCTGGGTGGCTGCAGAAATGGCCAGTTGCGCGATTTGATCGCCCGACTCCGGGTGCTGATTTAACCAGTGCGCAAAGGAGTCTTTCACTGCACCGGACACAAAAGCGACGCAATCGCGGCTGGACAATCGCTCTTTTGTCTGACCGGCAAACTGCGGATCAGTCATTTTGACCGACAGTACGAAGCTCACGCGCTCCCAGGTGTCCTCCGGTGTCAGCTTGACTCCGCGCGGCAGCAGGTTGCGAAACTCGCAGAACTCTCTGACCGCCTCGCTGATACCGGTACGCAGTCCGTTGACATGGGTGCCACCCTGGGCGGTTGGCACCAGATTAACGTAGCTTTCCTGCACGGAGTCTCCGCCATCGGGCAACCATAAAAACGCCCAGTTACAGGCTTCGGATTTACTTTCACGGCTGCCAACGATCGGCGATACGGGCAGTAACGTGAAGCCTTCAAGTGCCTCCTGCAGATAGGCCTCGAGCCCGTCCTGGTAACACCACTCAATCTTTTCCTTGGTCTCTTCGATGAAGAGCTTTACTTTCAGTCCGCTGCATAACACTGCCTTTGCCCGCAGCACATGCTTGAGCCGGGGTATGGAAAATTTGCTGCTGTCGAAATACTTTTTATCGGGCCAGAATCGCAGCGTGGTACCGGTGTTGCGCTGCCCTACCTTGCCGACGGCCTTGAGCGGATCAACCTTGTTGCCGCCCTTGAACGTCGCCAGATACTCTTTGCCGCCGCGGCGGATTTTTACTTCGAGCTTCTTTGACAGCGCATTGACCACCGATACCCCTACACCATGCAAACCACCGGAAAACTGGTAACCGCCTGCCTCGGAAAATTTACCGCCCGCATGCAGGGTACAGAGAATGACCTCTACACCTGGCAACTTTAACTTGGGGTGTTTATCGACCGGCATGCCACGGCCGTCGTCGGTAACCTCAACCGAGCCATCCTTAAACAGCTTGACGGAAATTTCACTGGCATAGCCTGCGATAGCCTCATCGACACTGTTGTCGATTACCTCTTGCGCAAGGTGATTGGGACGAGTGGTGTCGGTATACATGCCCGGGCGCTTGCGCACCGGATCGAGGCCACTTAGCACTTCGATGGAAGAGGCGTCGTATTTTGCAGCCATAGAGCGGATAGATTCCTGGGGGTAAGTACGATCTGGCGGTCTGCCGGGAAAGCGCTGAATAGTAACCGGTTTTACCGACTCCCGTCAGGCATTCACGGCACAATTGCAATTGCAGTCTGGTAGTTGTTGGCCAGTCGTCATCTCGGGCAAGGCATCTCGGGCAGGGCATCCCGGGCAGACACCCACACAACACGGCACGGGACGCAAAGCGCGTCGCTGCGGGCTGGATCAGCTACGCGTCGTTTATCAGGCAGCGCGCCGGCCCCGCACTGGCTCAAGGATTGTCGCGATCTGCAGCGAAGGTGGTATTAATCCTCCGCTACCATGATAATACCGGCTTTGCGCACCTTGATATGGGCGCTGTCACCGCATACATCTGACACAAGCCTAACCCATTGCTGGAACACCATGTCTGACTCTCCGTATATTATCGAAGTAACTGCCGAGAACTTTGAATCCGTTATTCTCCACGGATCGATGGAACACCCCGTCCTTATCGATTTCTGGGCAGACTGGTGCCAGCCATGCAAAACGCTGATTCCGATACTTGAGAAGCTGGCAGATGAGTACCAGGGCGGGTTCATCCTTGCCAAGGTGGACACCGAAGCCGAGCAGGCAATTGCCCAGCAACTCGGTATACGCAGTTTGCCAACCGTCAAGCTGGTGATTCAGGGCCAAATGGTCGATGAATTTTCCGGAGCTCTGCCCGAAGCCGAGGTGAGAGCCTTTCTGGAAAAGCATATCCAGCCGGCAGGCGAACAACCTGCTGACAGCAATGATCCGGTCGAAGTTGCAAAAATGCTGCAGGCACAGGGACAGCATGACCAGGCATTGGCGTTATTGCGTGAAGCGCAGGCTGCCGAGCCGGAAAACGCCGATATCGCCATTCAGCTGGGGCTGGCCTGTGTGGCATCGGGCAACTATGACGATGCTCGCCAGTGCCTTGGCATCCTCAAGGAAGACGACGCGAAGAAGCCGGAGGCAGCAAAGCTGCGTGGTTTGCTTACCCTGTCTGATGCCGATGATGAAAGCCGCGACGAGGCATCGCTGAGCAGTGCGATTGAAGCCGATAAAAGCGACAGCGAAGCTGCCTATTTACTCGGCATCAAACAGGCACTTCGAGGCGACTTTGAAACCTCTGTCGACGGGCTGCTGAACCTGATGATGCGAGATCGTGAATTTGGCGACGATGGCGCGCGCAAGGCCATACTGTCTATCTTTGACATCATGGGTGATGACCCGCAGGTCGGTAAGATGCGCCGCAAAATGTTTAACTTTTTGCACTGATTTTTTTTGCGCAGGTTTTTTCACACGGTTTTTTTTTGCGCCGAGTTTTTACCCCGAGCTTTTCACACAGAACATTATGCTACCAGGTTATACACGCTGTGCTGTTAAACAAAGCAGTTTATAATTGGTCGTAAAAAGTTGTTACAAACCGCGTGTAGAGAGCCGGGTAAATACAGCACAGGCTTCACCAACCTATTCATGCCTGCAGGTTGCGGGCAGTTTCCGCAACCCGCTCTCAGCTCTGCGCAAAACGTGCCTCGACCTCCAGAATACCTGCTTTAAACTGATCGACATAGCGCCGATCAAACTCACCAGCCGTACACAGAGTGGCCGGATTTGCAATGCGATCAGTGTACATAATGCCGTCGAGGTGATCGGCTTCGTGCTGAAATATTCCGGCCGACACGCCGCTGACTTCAAAATCCAGCGTTTGACCATTGCGGTCAACCCCCTGCACCCGGATGCGCGGACAACGCGGCACCACAGCGCGCAGATTCGGAATCGACAGGCAACCCTCGAAGTTATCGAAGCGCTCCTCTGTCAGAAACGTCAGCACCGGATTGATCAGCACCGTTAACGGATACTCCGGCCGAAACGGATAGCGCGGATTAGGCAGTGCCTCGGCAATAAAAATACGCCGGGTGTCATCGACCTGATTGGCGGCGATGCCGGCTCCCTTGGCATGTCGCTTGGTGTCGATGAGATCATCGATGAATTGCTGTACCTCTATGGTGCCGACGTCAGCAACCGGTACCTCCTGTGCGACCTGCCTCAGCACGGGATGACCTATTTCAACAATGTCCAGAACGCTCAATTCAAGTACCTTTGTGCAGCGGGAAATGCCACCACTATTGAACCACAGCCTGCGACCCAACGTGAACTAGGGGATTAATCAGGGCTATACATCCAGACCCGAGCTGCATGACTCCAATTGCACGACTCAGATAACGCGTGCTCAGCCCGGACACATCCTGTGTCGATGCATCGGAACACCATCGGTACATTATGTGATAATACGGCGAACTGGCAATACGGCAGACTTATAATACAGCGTCGTGATTGCAGAACGTCGGGATAGCTAAGCATTGCATTAGCAGAGCTTGTGACAGAAGAGCATTGCGACAGCAATACATCATGCCCGTACCATAACGAAACAGTACAGCGCCATCGACTTTGGAGAACCTGTGTGACAGTTGAAATTTTTCGCGAAGACGCCTACGTTAAATCGTGCACAGCGGTAGTCACCCAAAGTGACGAACGCGGACTTCAGTTTGATCAGACTGTATTTTACGCTGCCGGCGGCGGACAGCCCGGCGATACCGGAACTTGCGTAACCGATGCGGGCCAGAGAATTTTGATAATCGATGCCATCAAGGACCGGGACTCCGGCGAGCACATCCATTGTATTGACAACGATGCGCAACACACGCTCAAGGCGGGCGACACGGTCGAGCTCGAACTGGATTGGGAGCGACGCTACCGATTGATGCGTATGCATAGTTGCCTGCACATGTTGTGCGCCACGATACCCGCCCCGGTAACCGGTGGCAGCATTCAGGATGGCCGTGGCCGGCTCGATTTTGACTTGCCCGACACCATCGACAAAGAGGCAGTCACGCGCTCACTGAATGAATTGATAGAGGGCAACCATCCAATGAGCATGCGCTGGATTACCGACGACGAGCTCGCCGCAAACCCCGAGCTTGTTCGTACCATGTCAGCACCACCTCCGACCGGTACCGGCAAGGTGCGTCTGGTTAACTTCGAAGGCGTCGATCTACAGCCGTGCGGTGGCACGCATGTGGCAGCAACGGGTGAAATTGGCAAGGTACGTGTGCAAAAAGTAGAGAAGAAAGGCAAGCTTAATCGCCGTATCATTGTTGTATTCGATGAATAACTGCACGCCCGACAGCAATACTTTTCATACAAGCGCTCGTCGTTCCATAAAAGACAGCAGGCATGAATAGAACCGACATAACAGAGCAGGCACAAACAGGGCAGACATGAAAAGTCTCGCCATCAATACGATAACGCCACGCTATTAGCCAGCACCAGACAGCAGCCGTCCAAACGCTTACCAACTGAAAGAAGCATGACAATAAACCTGTACGATACCTACGCACGCGAAACTCGCGAGTTCAAGCCGATCACTGACGGACATGCCGGTTTGTACTGCTGCGGCCCAACGGTTTATAACTATGCACATATCGGCAATCTTCGAACCTATGTGTTTGAAGACGTATTAAAGCGGGTACTTGAGCTGAACGGCTACACGGTTAATCATGTGGTTAACATTACCGATGTCGGGCACCTGGTTTCCGATGCCGACGATGGTGAAGACAAAATGGCAGCCGGCGCAAAACGTACCGGAAAAACCGCCTGGGAAATTGCAGAAATCTATACCGATGCGTTCCTTGAAGATCTGCAGCTACTCAATATTAAAATGCCTACGGTATTGTGCAAAGCCACCGATCACATTGCCGAACAACTCGAAGCAATAAAGCAAATTGAAGCAAAAGGCCTGACCTATACCACCGAAGACGGCGTCTACTTTGACACCAGCCAGGATCCGGAGTACGGCTATCTGGCCCGGCTCGATCGTGAAGGCCTGCAGGCCGGTGCTCGTGTACAACAGGGCGAAAAACGCAACGTTACCGACTTTGCATTGTGGAAGTTCAGCCCACCGGACGAACAGCGACAGATGGAATGGGAAAGCCCGTGGGGCAAAGGCTTCCCCGGCTGGCATATCGAGTGTTCGGCTATGGCTGCCAAATACCTTGGGCCCTTGTTCGATATTCACTGCGGTGGCAAAGACCATATTCCAATTCATCACAGCAACGAAATTGCGCAGGCCCAGGCATGCTATGGAACCAATCTGTCCAACTACTGGATGCATGGTTATTTTCTTGAAACAGACAAAGCCAAAATGTCGAAGTCATCGGGAGAGTTTCTGCGCACCGCCAGCCTGGTCGAGCGTGGCTATGATCCGTTATCGTATCGATTCCTGTGTCTGCTGGCGCACTACCGCAGCGACATTATGTTCAGCTGGGAAAATCTCGACGGTGCAACAACTGCGCTTGGTCGTCTGCGAGAGGCTTACTTCGACTGGGAAGACGGCGGCGACATA
This sequence comes from uncultured Granulosicoccaceae bacterium, assembly GCA_964393885.1. GTDB lineage: Bacteria > Pseudomonadota > Gammaproteobacteria > Granulosicoccales > Granulosicoccaceae. Next base: position 7,058 of record CAYMVV010000066.1, read on the forward strand.
TCAGCCGACTATCAGCAACGATTTTTAGCCTGTGTCAATGACGATCTAAATACCTCACAGGCTATCGCTCTGGTGTGGGATCTGGTCAAGAATAAATCGGTAAACTCCGCCGATAAAAAGGCGACCATAGATCTGTTCGACCAGGTACTCGGTTTGAATTTATCAGACTGGCAACCCGCAGCCGAAGAAGCCGTACCCGATGAAATTGTGCAATTGGCAGAGGCCAGACAGACAGCTCGCGCGAATAAAGACTGGGCCGCAGCAGATGCAGCGCGAGACGAGCTGGCCGCCAAAGGCTATGAGGTTATTGATACACCGGAAGGCTTTCAGGTGAAGAAGAAGTAGCATCTGTTATACGGGTGGCTTTGCGTCAAAAATACTGGATTAAGATCAAAGGGTGCTCTGAGTGGTGCGAAGCGCACCAGCTCTTATGGACATGAAGAATTGCGATATATGAATAACAGACACCTACAATTTGTTAGATGATAGAGCACAGCTAATAACGACATGAAAAACGGCTCGATTCTGGTTTGCCAGACTCTGCCAAAAGGCGAGCGTCTGGAGTCGAATCGATGCTTTGGTGCGGTCGTTTCCCTCACGGCACCCTACGTCAGAAACAATCCTGGTTACGTCGCAAGCTGTGAATACAAGTGGAAAATCGTAGGGTGCTCTGAGTGGTGCGAAGCGCACCATCTCTTATGCGCATGAAGAATTGCAGCATATAAATAACAGACACTTACAATTTGTTAGATGAAAGTCTGCTTTATTTATTCATGAAGATTTTGGCGTCGAATAATTAGTGTATACCATAGATAGCATTGCAAAAAGACCGCAATACTCTATTTATATAGGCAAAAACTAAAATTAGTCGGTCGCCCCGTGAACAATACACACTAATAGGGAAGCCCGACATAGTTGACCGCTAAACTGGCTTTGGCCGATTCGTTCTCGCGTAAAAACTCAAGCTCTGCGCGTTGAATACGCAGGTCAAATTCGGATTGATCGGGAAAGCGGTGCAACATACTGGTCATCCACCAGCTGAACCTCTCTGCCTTCCATACACGTGTGAGTGCTGTGGTCGAATAGTTTTCGATACCGCTGTTGTCACCCTCAAGATAAAACAACTTTAATGCACTGAACAGATAGTGCACATCAGAGGCCGCGGTATTAAGCCCCTTGGCGCCGGTTGGCGGAACAATGTGCGCTGCATCGCCACACAGAAACAACCTGCCCCACTGCATGGGTTCGCAAACAAAGGATCGAAGTGGTGCTACAGACTTTTCAATAGAATCACCGGGGATCAGCTTATCGACATACGACTCGGGAATTCTGCGCTTAAGCTCGTCCCAAAATTCAGCGTCACTCCAGTTATCTGCGCTGTCCTGCTGTGAACACTGAATATAGTAACGACTTAGATTTTCGTTGCGCATGGAACACAGTGCAAAGCCACGCTGCGAGTTGGCATAGATCAGCTCTTCATTGACGGGTGGCGTTTCTGACAGCACACCCAGCCAGCCGAATGGATAGACTTTTTCAAATTCGCGGCGCACATCCACCGGTATGGTTTGCCTGCTTACGCCGTGAAAGCCATCGCAGCCACAAACGTAATCACAGTTAATGGTAAGTAACTTACCATCAGCCTTGCAGGTTACGGACGGATTGTCGGACTTCAGGTCATTGATGACCACCTCTTCAACCTGAAACAGGGTTTTAGCGCCGACCCGCTCACGCGCATCGTACAGGTCGCGGGTGACTTCGGTTTGCCCGTACACAGTCACCGGCTTATCTATATAGTCAGTAAACTTAAGCCGGAACGACGTGTCGCCATAAGCGATAATGGTGCCGTCGTGTTCATAGGCTTCACGCTTAAGCCGCTCGGCTGCTCCCGCCTGTTCCAGCAAGCCAACCAGACCACGCTCCAGGACACCGGCTCGGATTCTGGACAATACATAGTCGCGGGTTTTACGCTCGAGGATGACCGCCTCAATACCGGCATTGTGTAATAATTGTCCGAGCAAGAGACCCGATGGCCCACCGCCGATGATTACAACTTGGGTTCTCATAGTTGTTTCTTCTTTGCGCTGATACCATCAACAAAGATTTTCATATATTTTGCTTGTTTACTGCAATCATATAACCGACAGCACGGAGATATAGAACAACAACTCGAGTACCTGTTGCATTGCCCCCAGACAATCGCCTGTGTAGCCGCCAATTCTGCGCTCGAAGTACTGACACATCAGCCACCAGGCACCAGCCAGCACCGGCAATGCAATGATTGTTGCCGGCTGATAAAAGAGTAGCCATATCAGCGCAGGTATGGCGAACAGGCAACTGACCACCCAGTCCTGCGGCGACAGTGGCGCAATATTGATCGGCTTTATCTTGCTTTTGTCGATGTCCTGTACGTAGTCAAGCTGCTCAATGGCAACCGACGCGCCTAGTCGGCTGAGCGTATGGCCGTTTAACAGAACCAGTGCCAGCAGGACTACCGAATTCAGTCCGATTTCAAAAAGGCTGGTAAATTTCAGCCCCAGTAACATAATCATGCCGATTGTGGCATAGGCACCGACACGGCTGTCTTTCATGATAGTCAGTATCTGGGTTTTGTCCCAGCCACCGCCAAAGCCGTCGCAACAGTCGGCAAACCCATCTTCGTGGAATGCACCGGTAAAGAGGATGGTCGCCGCCATCGACAATGCCACACTGACACTTAACGAAAGAACGATTGATCCAGCCAATATGACCAGTGATGCCAGTGCACCGGTCATCAGCCCTATTAAAGGAAAGTACTTACGCGATTGATTGAAATTGTGATCACTGTGTTCATATGCAGCCGGCACCGGTACGCGGGTATAAAACATCAGTGCTGCCCACAGCAGGTGCTTTTCCCGATTCCATAATCGATTAACAGCGATCAATGCCATGGTTCAGGAAGTTCCGGACAATTGCGATAAACAACCACTGTTATGCATGTTTTGCAGCCACGGCGGCTTCTTCAAAGGTTGCCATATTGTTGTGCACCGCCAGCGCCGACTTTATCAGTGGCAGCGCTGTGGCTGCACCACTGCCCTCTCCCAGTCGCAAGCCAAGATCAAGTAAGGGCTCGGCGCGCAGAGATTCCAGCGCAAGTGTGTGCGCAGGCTCAGCCGATCGGTGTGCAAACATCAGCCAGTCTCTGCAGGTCGGGTTGAGACGTACGGCCAGCAGTGCCGCAGCGGTTGTTATATAGCCATCAACCAGACTCGGCAGCTGGCTTTGCGCTGCGGCAATATAGGCGCCGGCAAGTGCCGCAATTTCAAATCCACCGACACACTGCAATACTGTTTCTGCGTGTGCCTGTGTATCTGTCTGTTCTAAGTGGGTCAACTGGTGCAGGGACAGTGCACGCTCTACCACCTCGGCTTTATGTGCCACCCCTTGCGTCGACAGTCCGGTGCCCGGGCCACAGGCTTGTGCAGGGCTGATCGCCAACAGTGCCGAGTAAATAGCAGCGGCTGATGTGGTATTGCCAATACCCATTTCTCCACCGACAAAAAGCTGTACATCCGTGTCATTTGCCCGCCCCTGTTGCCCAGCGCGCTCTTGCGACTCAACAACCTGTTGCCCGGCCAGCAGTGCCTGTTGCATTTGGGTTTCTGTCATCGCGCTGGTCTGACTGAAGTCTGCGGTGCCGTTAGCAACATCACACACGATTAGCTGCTTTGAGCTGATCGGTGGCAATGGTGTTGCAAGCCCCATATTTACCACTGAGAAATCAGCGTTGACAGCTTCACTCAGAGCACATATTGCGGCGCCACCATTGATAAAGTTCACCACCATCTGCGCTGTCACTTCTTGCGGAAACGCCGAGACCTGTTGCGCGCACACGCCATGGTCCGCAGCAAAAACCCGAACCATTACTTGCTCAAGCACGGGCTTAGTGTTGCTCTGCCAACCGGCAAAATCGATGGCGATATCCTCCAGTCTGCCCAGAGACCCTGCAGGTTTAGTCAATTGAGCCTGGCGCTCCTGCGCGGCCACACGCGAGCGTTCAGATGGAGGCGGGCAAGGAGTGTGATACCAGTGAGTCATTATTATTAGTGTATGCGAAAGTGAATTTAGCGGGGGTGCAGCACAGGTGTTCTAAAACAAGCTCAAAACGCTCATTATTATCACAAACCTGAGTTACCGGGTTAATCATCAAAGCACTGCGTAAACTTATTTACAAGTACGACCTTAAGTACAAGCGACAGTATGTGCAGTCTGCAACTGTATTAACGCTTCAGGTCAGAGCATTGGTTTAGAGCTGCAGCTTGTGGTGATAAGGTCATCAATTTACTCAGAGAGGTAATCATCAATCTGTGCGGTGCGATAGCCGTCTTCGCTCCAGAGTACCGGGAAATAGTTTTCATCAAGCGTGTTATCCCCTAACCGCTTATAGCGACTGTATACAGGACCAATACCCTGGTCAAAGTTGGCCGGCACATATTCTACGTCACGCGGCATGGCATGCAGCACCAGTGATCGTCTCGGGTTCGGACCGGGGTTGGCGCCGGAGCCGTGCCAGGTGCGACCATGATGGAACGAACCACCACCCGCCTCGACCTCAACGTAGTGTATTTCCGGTTCAACACCTGCTCTGGCTGCCGCCTCTCGCATTGGCTTGCGGTAGTCGGCCGGAGCATGAAACTCGCCTTCAGGTGCGCCCAGTGCCCAACGGTGTGATGACTGCGCAAACTCTATGGTGCCGCCAGTAGCGGTGGTGTCGTCGAGTGCTATCCAGCAGGTCACAATCTCCCCGGGATTAAACCAGCTCAGATAGGCATTGTCCTGATGGAAGCCCAGTGATTTTGTGGCCGGCGCTTTCCATATTACGTTGTCGATCATGATTCGCACACCCGACCAGCCAGCAAGCGTTCCTATTGCTCGCGCCAGCGCTTCATCCAGCACCACTCTGGCAATATCTCGATTGGACTTCCAGCCATTGCAAATCTGGCGCGACAACGTCGGGTCACTCTCGCCCTGCTGCCAGTTAACCTCGTCCGGACGCACACCGGTCTCAAATCGACCACAAAAAAGATCGTCAAAGGCGCGGTGAAGCGCGGGAATCCTGTCTGTGCCGATGAGTTGATCGACGACCACAAAGCCATCTGTATTAAAACGGTCGCGCAGCGTGGGTTGAAGGCTGAATGGCATGCGGGTCTGTCATGGAAACAATCTTTGAGTATAAAGAGCAATTCCGGCATGGTTCAAATTTATTGCCTCGAATGATTATGCGATTGATTTACCTGCCAATCGCGCATGCACTGTGATCAACCGCCTGCTTTGCGCTCATCGAGTACACCTCGCACTGGCGCTCCAGGCGTGCAAGCGTCTATTATCGACCGACACAGGAAACAGATACATAAATGCATATTCACCTTGATGCGGTGGGCGGCATTGCCGGTGATATGTTCACCGCCGCACTACTTGATACATGGCCGGAGCTGACCGAACAGGTCATTGCGACCGTGCGACTGGCCGGACTGGACGAGCACGTTCGCCTTGAGCGCACGGACTTCAACGATGGCGTCCTGACAGGTTCAAAATTTAATGTGTCGCTGATAGACGACAAGCACGACACCAGCAAAACTGTGGCTGACGAACATCAGCATAGCCACCCTGACCCCCATCACGGGCACCATTACAACCATGTACACGAGCGGCACGAAGCGCACGAGCATGGGCACCATAACGAGCACGGGCACACGCACCATCAAAGCCACGAGCACCATCACAACCTCGATCACCAGCACACCCATGACCACGATCATGACCACAACCATCATCAGTGGTCACAGCTACGCGAGCGACTGGCTGCCAGTGCCATGCCACAGGGCGTAAAACGCCATACGCTGGGTATTTTCGGTGAGTTGGCTATTGCAGAAGCGCGCGTACATGGCAAGGACGTAGAGACGGTGACCTTTCATGAAGTGGGCAACTGGGATTCAGTGGCGGACATCGTTGCAGCTGCCACGCTTATCGACAGTCTGTCCGCCAGCAGCTGGTCTGTCAGTGCTCTGCCGATAGGACGGGGACTGGTTAAAACGGCACATGGTGAACTGCCGGTACCGGCACCGGCCACTACACTGTTGCTGGATGGTTTTGCCTTTCGCGATGATGGCAGACAGGGTGAAAGGGTGACACCTACGGGCGCCGCTATCCTAAAATATTTGGCGCCCGCTACAGATATCGGACACAACGCACGCACGCTGCACAAGTGCGGGTTTGGCTTTGGCAATCGAGTGTTGCCGGGCATGAGCAATGTGTTGCGGGTAATGGCATTTGACACAGACGACAACCGCGTCACCACAGATTCAGTCGGCGTGATACAGTTTGACATAGACGATCAGAGTGGCGAGGAGCTGGCAGCGACACTGGAACACATTCGATCCCATGACGATGTGATCGATGCAACGCAGGCTCCGGTATTCGGCAAGAAGGGCCGCATGATGACTGCCATTCAGGTCCTGACCAAACCTCAGGCTATAGAGGCTGTTGCGCAACAGTGCTTCCGGCAATCGACGACGCTCGGTTTACGTATGCGAATCGACGCCCGGCAAACTCTCACTCGACACTCGGTGGTAGTAGACGACACACACGTTAAACTGGCCAGTCGGCCGGGTGGCACAACGGCAAAAGCAGAAATGGATGATGTAATGGCAGATAAAAGCGGACACCACGCACGCGTCAGTACGCGACTTACTGCTGAAAGCCGCGCTATTGAAGCTGAAACCCGCGGTGTAGAGAACAGTGGTATTGAAACCCGCGATATTGAAAACAGCGGTACAAAACCTCCGTCTATAAAATCCAGCGCAGCTAAAGAATAATCACATGTCTGACACCACAACGTTGCAAGAGGTCTTTAACAGTTGCGACACCGCAGCGGTTGCCTGCTCCGGCGGCGTTGACAGCATGACGCTGGCCTATAGTGCCCACCGTGCCATGAACCAACGCGTTACTATTTTCCATGCAGTGTCACCCGCCGTGCCTCCAGCTGCAACCGCTCGTGTACAAGACTATGCGGCACGCGAAGGATGGAACCTCAGGGTTTTAAACGCCGGAGAGTTTGACGATGAAAACTATATGCAGAACCCGGCTAACCGCTGCTTTTATTGCAAGACCAATTTGTATGGCTCGCTGGCGACACAGGCAGATGGCGCACAGTTATTTTCGGGAACAAACCTTGATGACCTCGGAGACTGGCGCCCCGGCCTGAAGGCGGCCGACAACAATGCGGTGCGACACCCCTTCGTTGAAGCGGGTATGGCCAAGGCCGACGTGCGCGCGCTGGCCGCGGTTCATGGCCTCAGTGATATCGCCGAGCTGCCGTCCGCACCGTGTTTATCCAGCCGTATCGAGACAGGCATTCGTATCGACATCAATGCACTGCGCTCAATAGATAAGGTAGAGACAATGCTGCGCAGCACGCTAAAGCCGGATACGGTCAGATGTCGGGTGCGCAATGACGGGGTGGTTATCGAACTCGACCAGACTACCTTGTCAGCACTCGATGCAACAACGCAGGCCGAATTAATTCGCGACATCAAACATCTGTTCAAACAGGCACCACCTGTTGCGTTCGAAGCATACACCCGTGGCTCTGCCTTTTTGAAAGACACCTTGCTCTGACCGAACTTGCTCTGAACGAACTTGCTTTAGACGAACTCGCTCTAAAAGAAATTGCCTTAAACGAACTCGCTTTAAACGACTTGCTTTGAAAGAACCCGCTTTGAAAGACTCCCTGATATGACTGCTCGCAACACCGAGGTTCAACTGGATATGGCGCGCGCAGATCGCATTGGTTTCGATGAGGCCATCCTGTGCGCCCGCAAGTCAGATCAACAGCTGACAACCATCATGGACGAATTGCTTGACGCGAAATCGAGCGCACTGATGACGCGGCTGGAGGCAGACGTGTGTGCCGGCTTCACAGGCAGACATACTGAAAAGCTCGACTATGATCCGGTGTCCAAAACCGCCTTTTTCAACTGGACAACACCCCGGCAGACCGGTTTTTCGCCAGTCGCCATCGTATCCGCCGGCACCTCGGATATGCCACAGGCAGCCGAGGCGATCCGCACCCTCACCTACCTCGGTGTGCCGACAGATCAGTACATTGATATCGGTGTCGCCGGATTGTGGCGTCTTCTGAATCAGGTAGACTCGTTACAGAAGTATCCGGCAGTCATCGCCGTTGCAGGAATGGACGGTGCCCTGCCAAGCGTATTGGGTGGACTGATACCGGGGTCGATAATTTGCCTGCCGACATCCACCGGTTATGGCGTATCACACGCAGGCGAAACCGCGCTCAATGCCGCGCTGGCGTCATGTGCTCCCGGGCTGACAGTCGTCAATATCGATAATGGTTACGGCGCGGCCTGTGCCGCGTATCGTATGGTCAACATGATTAAAGCGCATGCGCCGGGCTAGCAGAATTCGCCCCGGCAAGTGGAAGGCAGAGGACAGAACAAACAAACTCTGACAGCTCCTGCACCGTCTGTCCTCAGCAAGCCGATCTCGCATCGCTCGCTCAACATTTGCTGTGCCACAGTTATTTACAATGCCCGTCGTGTCTTTTAAACCTTTATATAATAATGAGTTGACCAAATTCGCTGATCGACCTGACTCCAGTCGGCACCAACTCAACTCAAATTCTTACTTATGAAAATTCCCGATAGAGCCGATAGAGGGAAAGTCTTTTTACGGAACACATCAAATGCTGGCATTCAGTTGTATAGCGATCGGTATCGTATGTCTCGCTGCGATCGCCCGGCGTACTGTCGTCAACTCTCAGACGAACGCTGCTATTTTCATGACCAAAAAAGCAATGCTCTCACTGAGTCGTCAACTCAGGAAACCTGCTGACTAAGCAGACGCTACACATGCCTGTTCGTTAAATTGGCGTGTTTACGGACAAAACGCATTGCAGCAGACACCCGCCATTTCCCTGAAAGCGCAATCAAGCCGTCAGTCTGATCGGTAATCTCGCACATCTGCCAGTGCGGCCGACCTGTGATCAATCGAGCTCATCCGGTCATCGCCGATTGTGGTAAACGATGGTGTGTGTGTTGAGCGTGCCAGCGTTGATAATCCAGCGGCCTGCCACACGCTGGTACCAGCATCCCTGCACCGACACAAGATTGAAAAGCAAAGCCCGCCGCAAGTCTATACACTAGTGTGCTGTGTCAAATAAAGTGTGTAGATGAGAGCTTGTCATTTGTCTCGCAACAAGGCAAAGCTCGCAGACAATGGTCGTTCCCTTTTCAAGAGCTTTAACGCGGTTGCGGGACAAATGCCGAGCTCCCGCAGGGGCGGCTTTTCAAAGTGCGCACTGGTATAATTTTGATGTCGGTGCCATATCCAGCATCAGAAATCCGAAAGAATACAGACACTTTGAAAGGTCGACTCATATGTACAGTTTGTTTGTTACAGTACACTAGCCCTTTTCTCAGCGGAGACTTGTTTTATGTTTAGCCACGTTATGCTCGGTGTCAACGATATGGATGCTTCAAGAAAATTTTACGATGCAACCTTCGCGGAACTGGGCTATGAACCAGGTGTGATGGATCCTAACGGCCGGTGTTTTTACCGCACACCAAAAGGCGTTTTTGCACTGACTCCGCCTATCGACGGCCAGCCTGCCACTGCTGCTAATGGCGGTACCATTGGATTTCTGGCCAAGACTGCTGACGTAGCCAATGCATGGCACGCCGCAGGGCTCGCCAATGGCGGCACCGCATGCGAAGACCCACCCGGGGTAAGAGGCGACACCATGTATCTGGCTTATCTGCGCGATCCAACGGGCAACAAGATTTGTACATTGCACGTGATGGGATGACCGGGTAACAATCCTGATAACGGCGAAAGCTGTGAATACAAGTGTAAAATCACAGGGTGCTCTGAGTGCCGCGAAGCCGATTTAACACCTCACCACGACAACAGATTGTTGCGTGGTGAGGCATGCAGTCCTAGCAGGCTAAAGCTCGATCTTCTAATCGGCTCGTCGTAATTTCCACGGATTGCTTTCAGGCAATTCAGTCGCGTACAACTCGACTCGACGGTTTTCACTGCGACCTCTGCGGTGGGCATTATTCGACGTCGGCTCGCTGGCCCCTTCAACAGAAATTGCTAACGCAGCCCTGTCGACACCGCGCGTATGCAGATAATCAGCAACAGCTACTGCACGACGCAGTGACAGTGCCTGGTTATAGGGTGATGTCCCGGAATTGTCAGTATGTGCAGCAAGACCAAGACTCGCACCTCGGTTATTCCTCATGCGCAGTGCAATTTCATTCAGCGAGCGGCGCGCATCGTCGTTGAGTTCCGCAGAGTCCCAGGCAAAATTGACGACATCAATGCGCTCGGCGAAAGCCTCGCATCCGTTGTCACCGACAATATCGTATATCCGGGATTGCGGACATTGGTCAAAGTAGTCGAACACACCATCGAGATCGGTATCTGCCGGTGCCTGTGCAGCGGCGAGCACCGGAGGCGGCGCCAGCGGTGGTTGTACGACTGGCTTGCGAGCAGCGAAAAAGGTTCGTGATTTGCTCTTTGCAGCCAACCGGTAAGTGACGCCTAACTGACCAAATACGACGTCCGTATCGTTAGCCATTACCTCGGCACGGAAACCGAGACCCGCGCGTGTGCCATACTCAAGACCAGCACCAAGCAGTATCGGATTAGAGTCAATGCGATCAAGCGTGTTACCTATCTGCGCGTCCTGCACACTGACCAAACCCAGCCTGCCGTAGGCGTTCAGACCACGACGCTTGTCGTTGCCCCGGTTGCCACCCGCGTAGGCCAGCACACTGGCACCAAGCATCTGGTATTCGAGCCGCCCGGCCTGTCCGGGTGCATCCACGGCGGACAACCCGGCACTGCCGAGATCAGTGGCATGCGCTTCGAATGAAAATGTTTTAGTCAGATCGGCACCGATGGATACCTGCCCGGCACCCCCAACGCGATCGTTAACATCGAACTGCGGATTGCTGCCGGTGTTAGGTTCTAGATGACTGAAACCAAGTCCTACATTGCCGTAGACAGAGCGCTGAAACCCGTCATCCGGTACATTTGGAAGCGAACGTATCGGTCCAGTCGAACAACCAGCTGCGACGGCTGTTAACAACACACCGGCCACAACTGAGGTTGATCGGATCATCCGACATTCATCAAAAAAACGTTTCATTAATCAAGTCCTTTAGGAAGAAAGCTAAACGGAGATTAAAGTTTCTCAGGGTGTTTCTCCGCGTGGCGGCTCGCCACCTCATTTTCTTAACGCGCCATTTGCAAATTTATTCCTATGTGTGCGAATGATTACCGGGAACCAGACTCTGGTCCGGCCGACGACAATAATTTGCCAGTAGTGTCAATGGTTTACTGCAGTAATAAGCAAGTTTTCAACGCTCGGGAATCAATTCACCGACATCCATTCCTTTGTCTTCTACTTTGGTATTTCTGCGCAATGCGGTTATTAATCTGTGCGATTATTATCAACTTCTGTTCCTGCCTTTGACCGATCTCATCTAACTGGTCCGGCAATCTGTCCTGAGTGTTATAGCCCCTCGAATATTTATACCGGGCATTCAAATGCGATAATTGAAACTTGCAAAAAGAAGCACGAGCATTGAAACGCGGGCATGGAAACACCGGCATAGAAACACCGGGCATTGAAACACGGGCCCTGTAAAAACAAATCTCCGCAGGATATGCTCGTCATACGATGAACAATCCGGGCTTGCCGCATGCAACAAACCGTTGAGGATTTTGCGCACGAATGCGAAATACTGGACCGCCTCTACAGCGGTCTGGATGCAGCGGACTGGCAGCGCCCCACCTTGTTTAAGCAGTGGACACCGGACGATATTCTGATCCATCTGCACTTTTGGAACCGCGCGGCCGATCTGTCGCTACACAAACCTGCGGAATTTGAAAGCCTGTTTGCACAAGTTACAACCGGCATGAAAACCGATGGTATGCGATCCGTCGAAAATCGACTGGTGACACAACGCGGCACCGAGTTATTGAATGTCTGGCGCCAGCACTATCAGCAAATGACCACACACTGGAGCACACTGGATGCCAGGTTACGGGTTAAATGGGCCGGACCAGATATGTCGGTGCGCTCTTCTATGACCGCGCGCCAAATGGAAACCTGGGCCCATGGCCAGGCTGTATTCGATTTGTTCGGCCAGCAGCGCGAAGAGACAGATCGTATAAAAAACATCGTGATACTGGGCGTCAATACTTACAGCTGGACTTACAAGGTGCGCAAGCTGGAACCACCCGGCCCAATGCCACAATTGCAGCTGACATCACCTGAAGGTGAGCTATGGCAGTTTGGAGACAATGACGATAGTGAAGAAGGGTGTAACCAGATTATCGGCAGCGCCGTCGGTTTTGCACAAACAGTGACGCAAACGCGCAATGTAGCTGACACCGATTTAAAGGTCACCGGCTCAACCGCAGAAGACTGGATGGCCAACGCTCAGTGCTTTGCAGGCGCTGCCAACACACCGCCACCCGCAGGCAGCAGATTTATGCAAACACATAACAGCCATGAGTCTGACTGAGACCGGATGATCCAGCACGGGATGATCTAGCGCGAGATGATCTAGCGCGAGATGATCTAGCGCGGGTGTGTTGCTTGTGCAGGACTACCGAATCTGGCAACTACTCTGGCAAAGCTGACACTTGTGCAAACCTGATAAACGCCGGCTGCAGCCAAGCTCTTACTACATATCATTTGTTTACACAATTTTTGACGACTTTTCAGATAGCTTGCCTGTTGAGCACCACAGCAACAATTCCATTGCGCCCACAATGTTAAAACAAGAGACTGACATGCTCTGTGTACAAAAGCACTGCTTGAAAACGATCAGCTCAAAACTGCACCGCTATAAAAAACCCCGCGCTAAAAAACACAGCGCCAAAAAACACCGTTCGACACAAACGATAGAACGCTCTGTCCATGCAGTCATGCTAATGGCAATGCCCCTGTTTGCCCTGTCGCTACCTTTAGCAAGCCGGGCACAGGAAACAACAGACCTGACCGATACTGTGCTCACCGCTCGTACTGCAGATTGCGCAGCCTATGCCGGATCGTACCATTCAACAGTTGAAGACCATGTTAACAATCAACGGGTCAATGGCCAGTTGATCATTGAGTCCGATTCTGATCGCTGTACCTTTCAGATCAACCAGATACCGAATCACGACTTTGGGCAGAACGTACGATGGCCACACAAGCCTGCACAGAACGTGGAGACAATAGCAATACCGCGGCAGCCCGCCCCCGCTGACAAGCCTGTACCACTAGGGCTTGGTCCGGCCGCCATCATGCTAAACGGTGTTAAATGGGAACCCAATCCGGCAGCGTGTTTTGCTGTGGGCAGAGATGCTCCCGGCCGCGAACGCATTGGCTGTGGACCAAGACTCATAGATCACCCCTGGCGCTACAATATAGGTTCGCAGTTAAATAATTTCAGCTTCGATGACTACCATGCGCATGTACAAAAAGGCGGCATGTACCACTACCACTCCACTCCGCGCGTGCTCTACACAAAAGATGCTCAACTGCTCGATGACAGCGACTGTGCTGTGTCCGGCCCCTCTCCAGTAATCGGATTTGCACTGGATGGATACCCTGTTTACGGTCCTTGTCTAAAAGATGAAAGCGGTGTTATCCGATCGGCGCGCAGTAGCTATGTACTAAAGACTGGTGCCAGAGACGACATTGAAGGTTATAAAACGCCCTACGTTGTCGGTGACGTTGCAAGCGCGGATTACAATGGCCAGTTCGTTGGTGACTTTGAGTATGTTAAAGGCGCCGGTGATCTGGATGAGTGCAACGGCGCAACCATAGATGACCAATATGGATACTATGCGACAAACGCGTTCCCCTACGCGTTACGCTGCCTGACAGGTACACCATTGATGCGTGTTCGATGACACAGTTTATTCGAGCCAGCATCGATTGCACTAACCTGACAAACATCAGTAATCCTTCCGCATAAAGGTGTTTCCATGAAATCGGTCATTCCGGCAGCAGTGCTGCTATCCGCAGTTTCACTGCAAGCAGCCTCGACAATCGCGCTGGCTGCCACCACCAACGAGCCTGCGCCCAACATCCTGTTGGTTATTGCCGATGATATGGGTCTGGATGCAACAACCTGCTACAACGTCGGCAATCAACAGGCACCCATGCCGACACTCGAAGAGCTTTGTGCCAACGGCCTGGTGTTTGACAGTGCCTATGCCGCGCCGGTGTGTTCGCCAACACGCGCATCAATCATGTCTGGCCAACATGGCTTTCAAACCGGTATTGGCGGCGCTATATCGCGACGTGGCGACAGTGGCGGATTGTCTGACTCCATCGTCAGCTTGTTTGATTTGCTGGCAACGACAGACCACAGCGCCGCATTGATTGGCAAATGGCACCTTGCCAGCGGTGCTGACGGACTCGACCACCCCAAAGCACTTGGTGTAGATCATTATTTCGGGCTCTACTCGGGACGCACCGAAGACTACAACAATTGGGAATCTGTTGAAAACGGTAAAACGCGTAGCATTCAACAGTACACAACCAGCGCGTTTACCGACCATGCTATTGACTGGATAGGACAACAGCACAGTCCCTGGTTTCTATGGCTGGCACACAATGCACCGCACGCACCGTTTCATCTGCCACCGAATTCGCTGCACAGCTTTGATGATCTGCAAGACACTAAATCCGCCATCAACGCCAATCCACTGCCGTACTATCAAGCTATGCTGGAAGCTCTGGATACCGAACTCGGTCGACTGCTGAACAGCCTTTCAGCAGACACACGTGACAATACACTGGTGATTTTTATGGGTGACAATGGCACGCCAAACCAGGTCTCGCGTTCGCTCTATAACAAACGTGCAAAGGGAACGCTATTTGAGGCTGGCATCAATATACCATTCGTTGTGGCCGGTGCGGGAGTAACATCTGGACGAACAGATGCATTGGTTTCAGCGGTGGATCTCTATGCGACCATTGCCGGGCTGACCGGTGCAGAAAGCAACGCCGCGGCATCATATGATTTTTCAGCAGTCCTAAGCGGAGGCAACACCGAACGCGACACTATCTATGCAGAACATTTTTCCAATCAATCCGCACGCGGCGCCAACACCTATGGGTGGTCTCTGCGGCAAGACCATATGAAACTCATAAACATTGAGGGGCAGCCATTGGCGCTATACAATCTTGCCACTGACCCGGGGGAGCACGACAACCTTCTCTCGGAGCCCGCGACTGAGAGGCATCTGGCTATTGCCAACACTCTGCAGAACAGAAAAAAAGCACTGACTGAAACCGGTTTCTAGACTTGGTTTACCGACTGTATCGTAAAAGCTGTATCGTAAAGCACGCCGACCGAGCGCACCCGCAGCAAAGCATCCGTTCTCGGACAGGCTGGTGTCTTACAAAATTTTGAGTGTCTGTTTTGACTGTATCGAAAGTCTGCAAACAGCGTCTGCAAAATAAGACTAGCTGTTGCGCTTCGCACTACCCGGAACACCCCTGCCCTGGAAACCGCACACAGACAGTTTAGTGATCAGATGCTCTCAAACCAGATAGTCGGACCAACGTCGGTTACTTGAACCAAAGGCAAAGAAATCCGGATTGAGCAGTGTCTTTCTGGTGTTGTAGCGCAGTGATTTCATTCGGGTATCGGTGATTCTGCCACCCGCCTCTTCTAAAATGCATTGCGCGGCTGCGGTATCCCACTCGCCCGTGGGGCCAAGGCAGGCATAGATATCTGCACGCCCCTCTGCAACCAGACATGATTTCAGCGCGCCACCCATGCGCAGTTCGCTGTGATCACCCAGGTTATCCAGAAAGCGCTGAAGCTCCTTGCTCAGTTGCGTTGCCCAGCTGAGCGCTACGGTCACGCGTTTGTCGGGGGCTTTACGGACACTGATCTTTCGCGGGCTTTCATCGCCAATCTGTTTCCACGCTCCGCCCCCTTTTGTCGCCCAGTACGTTGTTTCAAGCACTGGTGCATGCACAACACCCAGAACTGGTTTGCCTTTATGAATTAATGCGATATTAACGCTGAATTCACCTTGTTGATTAATGAACTCACGTGTGCCGTCGAGTGGATCAACCAGCCAGTAGGTATCCCATTCACTGCGTTCTTCAAGAGATATTTCGCACGACTCTTCGGTAATCACCGGAAGATCTGCGTCTATCGTCTTCAATTGATTGATAATGATCTCGTTGGCGGCGAGGTCTGCAGCGGTTAGCGGCGTTTCATCCGGCTTGCAGGTAACCTCGATGTCCGGAGCAAAGAGTTCAAGTATCTTCACTCCCGCAATCCTGGAAATTTCGATTGCCTTGTCCCTGTAGGTCGCAATATCCTTGCTTGTCGCAATATTCTGCTGATCATAGGTCATATTCTTGTGACTCTGATCGTTCTTAATAGTTGCAGGACGTAACAATTGGTAATGCGTGTCGATGATGGTAGTTGCCACGCAATGTCGTCTTTCTCCGTGGTCTTTCCCCGTGGTTGTTCTCAGTAGTCTCTCACCGACGAGTGGGTCTGCCACTCGAGCGCGTTAGTTACTACGTTCACAGGTGGCCAACAACAACAACAACAACAACAACAACAACAACAACGGCCCGAATGATGAGAAACAGAACCATCGCAATTGATCGTTAAATAAAATCCAGCGGCGTTTTGACTCGCATCATGGATGTGCGTAGTTTGTTTTCCATGATCCCCCCGAGCAGCCGACAGACCGCACCTATAGCAGTGCTATCTGTTCTAGAACATGTGCACCCGTTCTCGGACAGGTTACACACAGACAGTTAAATGCACAGAGGTTATCAACCCAGATAGTCAGACCAGCAACGATTGCTTATACCAAAGGCAAAGAAATCAGGATTGAGCAGCGACTGTCTGGTGTTATAACGAAGTGGATTCATTTGTGTATCGGTGATATTGCCGCCAGCCTCTTCGACAATGCACTGTGCGGCTGCGGTATCCCACTCGCCTGTGGGGCCAAGGCAGGCATAGATATCTGCACGCCCCTCGGCAACCAGACATGATTTCAGTGCACCACCCATGCGCAGCTCGCTGTGATCCCCCAGGTTCTCCAGAAAGCATTCGAGCTCCTTGCTGAAATGCGTTGCCCAGCCCAGCGCTACAGTAACGCGTTTGTCGGACGCGGTACGGACATTGATTCTTCGCGGGGTGTCATCGCCAATCTGTTTCCACGCACCCTCTCCTTTTGTCGCCCAGTAAGTTGTATCGAGTATCGGTGCATGCACAACACCCAGTACCGGTGCACCATTATGAATTAACGCGATATTAACGCTGAACTCACCATGTTGCTTGATGAACTCACGCGTGCCGTCAAGCGGGTCGACCAGCCAATAAGTACTCCATGCACTGCGTTCCTCAAGCGGTATTTCGCATGACTCCTCAGTAATGACCGGCAGGTCTGCGTCTATCGTCTTCAGCTCACTGATAATGATCTTGTTGGCGGCGAGGTCTGCGGCGGTTAATGGCGTTTCATCCAGCTTGCGAGTTACCGCGATCTCGGGCAAAAAGAGTTCCAGTATTTTTACTCCTGCAATCCTGGAAATTTCGATTGCCATAGCCTTATGTGTCGCAATATTTTGCGGATTAAAAGTCATAAAAAATTGACTCTGAGCGTTCGTAATAGTTGCGACAGGTAACCGTTGCTGGCAGCCATCGATGAGGGGTGTTACAGCGCTCTGTAGAGTTTTTCACGGGCTCGTGGGTCTGCCACTGGAGCGCGATCGATACCACGTCCACAGGTGACCACCAACAACGGCCACAATGATGAGAAACAGAATCATCGCAATTGGCCGTTCAATAAAATCCAGCGGCGTTTTGACGCGCATCATGGATGTGCGCAACTTGTTTTCCATGATCCCGCCGAGCACCATCCCCAGAATGATTGGCACGATCGGCAGGTTGAGCCGCTTCATGATATAGCCAAACACACCGAACGCTGCGGCGATGGCACAATCGACCGCGCTATTGCGCAGTGAGTACACCCCGACAAAACTCAAGGTCAGGATACAGGCACCCAGAAAGCGGGTTGGAATTTCGATAACACGCAACAACTTGCGAGTGGCCAGCATCAAAAAGATAATGACCAGAACATTCAGTACCAGCAATGCGATATAGATAGCAACAACAAAGTCCATTTGGTTCTGAAACAAACCTGGCCCGGGAATCACATTGTGGACATAGAATACTGACAGCATCATAGCGGTTAACGCTTCACCCGGAATACCAAGTGCCAGCAATGGAATCATTGCCGCTCCGGGCACTGCATTGTTGGCCGACTCTGCTGCTATCAAGCCCTCTGGCGCACCCTTGCCGAATTGCTCTGGTGTTTTAGATGTTTTTTGCGCCGTTGTATAGGCCAGAAACTGCGAGGTGAACTCGCCGACTCCCGGAATCATTCCCATCAACACACCATAGGTGGATGACGTTAACGCAACGCGCTTGTGCCGCATAAGTTCTATAAAGCCCTGAAACAGTCCACCGGACTCCACACTCGCCTGCGGCACTTTGTTTTTATCGATCAGCAACAACATTGCCTGACTTATCGCAAACAGCCCCAACACCACCACGATCAGATCAACACCACTGCTAAGCCAGGCTTGATCAAAGGTATAGCGTTTTGTGTACTGTAAGGACTCGAGCCCAATGGTATTCAGGAAAATACCAAACGATGCCATCATGCCTGCAGCCAGTACCTGTCCGCGATGGGCCAGCACAACGAGTATGATGCCAAGCAAGGCGGCAAGAAAAATTTCCCGACTGCCAAACATTGGTGCAATTTTGGCCAGTACCGGTGACAACAATATTAAGCAGACCACCGAAAATACACCACCGAAGAAAGACGCCGAGTAAGCCAGGCTCAGTGCGCGTCTGCCTTCACCACGCAAGGTCAACGGATGACCGTCGTAGGTTGTCAATGCGTTCACTGCGGTGCCGGGGGTATTGATCAGAATTGCCGGTATCGCGCCACCATACATGGAAGAACCATATATCCCGAGCAGTGCCGTCATGCCCACTATAGGATCGAGAGAGAAGGTAGCGGGTAGCAAAATGGCGATGGCGACAGCCGCTCCGACTCCCGGTATAGCACCTATAATGACGCCACCAATTGAGCCTACTAACAAGGCGGCCAATACGTCCCAGCGCGCCAGTATGCCTATCGCATCAACGAACAGTTCCATAAGTTAGAGGTGCATGGGGCTAGAGGGCCAAGGTCAGGGAAGCTAGAAATTGATGATCATGAATGATCGCACGGAGTCGGGCAGGAATTCATAAACAGCACCTCCGGGTATTTTTACACCCAGGAAGGATTTAAAAATCAGTACTATGGCAAAAGCCACAGCCACTGCTGCGAGAGTTAACCGTCGGTCACGGTAGCCCGCCCGCCACGTTAACGCAACCATGAACAATACCGTAGCAGCCAGATAGCCAATAAACGGTGTGGCGTAGACGTACAACATAAACCAGCCAAAATACTCGAAGGCCCGCAACCAGCTTGCGCCTTCTGTTAACTCGCCTTCTAAAATGCCAGGCCTGCTTTCTTTCAAGCCAGCAGTATTTCCCGACTGAACCTTGCGCGCTTCCTTCGAGCCTTGAGTTGTTTGCTCTTCCAGAAACGCCTGCTCTTCCTGAAACACTTGCTCTTCTGAAGACCCGTGCTCTACCGGAGACCTCAGCTCTTCTGGAGACCTCGGCTCTTCGTGAAAAGATTGCACCGGTTCTACCGGTCCATACTTGCCCCGATACGCTTGTATCGCTGTCGCAATCAGATGGAGACAACCAAAAAATGCCATTCCTGTAACTGCAACACCTGGCCAGAATGCCGGCTGCGCAAACAACTTGCCTTTACTGGAAAATTTGGCTTCCACACCCAATTGAGAAACAAGAAACAGCCCCAGCACTACAAACAAAAACGCAAACAATAGACTGCCGCGGGCGGCATAAGCTTGTTGGTTCATCAGGTTCGTACATTCATCCGTAGTACCAACATACCAGGGACAGGGTTAGCGGATGCATCAGCCAACCCTGTCCGTAGACAACCAGTACTGAAGTTACTCTGCCAACATACCGTTCAGGCTACCGAGCTTCTCTCCATCGGCAACGATGCGCGCCGCTGATTCTTCAGCATCCAACCAGTAGATACCCGCGCCGGTATCGGCAGCCAGCTTTTGAGCACGCTCTGATGCCATGGTTTCTTTGGCCACTGCGATTATCTTTTCTCGCACATCGTCCGGTGTGTCTTTGTGGACAAACAGACCGTTCCACAGTGACATGCTCAGCTCCTCATCCAGCTCACCCATGGTGGGAACATCAGGCAGCAGTGCAATACGCTCGTCTGTTGCTGCCGCCAATACGGTAACGTCATCCAGACAGGGCAGGATCAACTGCAGCGTCGTGTTGATGACATCGGCATCACCCGACGCCAGTGTATTGCAATCGAGATTATCGAAAGCGGCCTCGGAGCCCCACTCAAAGCCTGCGGTTTTGGCGTAGGCCAGCGTCAGTTTGGTCGGGATCAGTGGCGCGCCGAAGTGACCGAGCGCCAGCTCGTTGGTCTTCGCATGTTCTGCCATTTCAGCCGCAGTGGAAAAAGGCGCATCTCCGGCCGCAGCCAACACAAACGGGTAGGTCACGAAGATGCCGAGCGGATCGAATTTCGCCGGAGCCAGTTCCGGGATATCGATCTTGTGGCCTATTACCGGAACCGCAACCACAAAAGAACCGATGGTATAGCCGTCAGCGGGCGCACTGGCCACTTCAATTGCACCCGGGAATGGTCCACCACCGCCACCGGGCTTATTGACTACCGCTGCCGGCACGTCATATTTGGCCTGAAAGTCTTCGGCGATCATGCGAGTCAGCACGTCTTCCAGATCACCTGGAGGCCAGGGCACGATAAAGTTAACCGGTTTTTCAGGGTACTCCGCCGACACGGGCCCAACAATAGCGACACTCGTAACCACCGATGCTACTGCGGCAGCGGCTGCCGCCTTCAGGAATGCTTTCATTCACAACCTCCAGAATTAATGTAGTGCGCGCTTGCCTGTAACGACAACCACGCTCGCACACCATTCTAGCGTGAATCATCCGGTGCCTCACCATGGATGTCGCAAATGTGGCGGTTTTACATTCGTACCATTTTTCATCGATGCATCTAAAGCTGCATTTACCGCAGCTACCACGGGTACCGCAGCGGATGGCATACGAGCCAGATCG
Source organism: uncultured Granulosicoccaceae bacterium (assembly GCA_964393885.1). Classification (GTDB taxonomy): domain Bacteria; phylum Pseudomonadota; class Gammaproteobacteria; order Granulosicoccales; family Granulosicoccaceae. The sequence continues at coordinate 28,369 of CAYMVV010000066.1, forward strand.
GGTAGTTTGCCCTCAGGCCGGAATTCGGGCGCGCTGTACCCCGGCTTTCAACCAACGGTTACGATAGTGTTGCCAGCAAGCCGGCCATTAACTTGCCTCTTTCCGCGAGACTGTCGACTTCTATATGTTCGTTTAATGTATGCAGGCCTGCGCCACGCGCACCGAGTGAATCAAGTGTCGGTATACCCATCGCACCGGTAAAGTTTCCGTCCGAACCACCACCTGCCATAGATGCCGGTAGCTCAAACCCCAGTTCACTCGCCAGAGTAGCCGCATGCGCATGCAGCGCTTTACAGCCATCGTCAGGCTCCCAAACCGGCCGCGTTACGTTTCGGGTTACGCGGAACTCCACATCACCGGTTGCATCATTGAGTGCCATTATTTTTTCAACACCTGCGTCCAGATCCTGCTGACGTCTGGCCATAGAGAGTGCCTCTGCCTTACAGGAAGATGCCACGCAATTGACCCATTCACCGCCGTTTATAACACCGACTGAAAAAGTACAGTCGTCGGTCGTCATCTCTTCGATCTGCAATATGCGGCGCGCCATTTCCTTAATGGCCGAATGTCCAAGGCGAGGGTCAACACCGGCATGAATCGGTACGCCAATTGTCTCAAGATAATAGCGGGCGATTGCATAGCGTCCCCACACGACTCCACCATCTGGTCGAGCGGGCTCGGGCACCAGCACATATTTGTTCTGTGCAGCTGTTGCTTCTATTAACTCACGCGTCGATGGTGTACCGACCTCTTCGTCCGGTGTAAACAAAACCGTTATGGGTAACGGTGTCTGTACCGACGCTGCACGCAGTTGCCGAATTGCCTCAAGGGATAAGTAGTTACCGGATTTCATATCCTGAATTCCGGGTCCCCAACACTGGTTACCCTCGCGTCGGCATGGCAGCACATCCAGTGTACCCACCGGATGTACGGTATCCATATGCCCGGCAATCAAAATACCGGGCTGCCGCTGATCGGGGTGGGGAAAGGTTGCGCGCACCGAACCACCAAAACCGGATCGGCCCGCAATGCGTTCAACGCTGGCGCCACTGGCTGCCAGATCGTAGCTCGCCAGATCAAGCATTCGGTCTACTGCTGCTGCATCGTGCGTTGGACTCTCGCACTCAATCCACGGGCGCAAACCCGCAAGCATGTCATCGCTGTTAAACGGCAGTTCTTTATATTGCATGGTTCTGTCCCGGCATCGATTTTAAGCCGCGTGGGTTTTAAGCTTGCGTGCGCTGTTCAATCAAACGCGCATAGATAGAAGCACCAACGGGTAATATCTCTTCATCAAGAAAAAAACCGTCGTTGTGCAAGGGCAGGTCACCCCGGTGGCTTACCGTACAATAGGCGCCGGGGATCACGCGCAACATATCGGCAAAGTCTTCCGAGCCGGTTCTCACACCGCGGGTTTGCGCTACGTTTTCCTGGCCCACTACGTCTGCTGCAATATCCAGCATGACCTGAGACAGGTTTTCATCATTGACCAATACATCGAAGATTTCGCGGTTTTCAACTTCTATCTCAACGCCATAGCCCGCCTCCATACCCTTACACAAGTCGCGCATACGCTGACGAACGGTATTGGCAAGCTCTGTATCGAAATAGCGCATGGTGCCGGAAATCTTACAGTCCGATGGTATAACGTTATAGGCCGCACCTGCATGAATCTGCGTGACTGATAACACCAGTGGCTCCGTTGCCGGTACATTGCGACTGACTATCGTTTGTAACTGCTGCACCAGTGATGCGCCGATCACAATCGGATCGATCGACTGGTGTGGCATGGCCGCATGGGAACCGGAAGCACGGATTGTGATATCAAAGAAGTCAGCACCTGCCATCGCCTCGCCTGGCTTTACCCCCACCTTGCCCGCTTCACCACTGGGCATATTGTGCATGCCGTAGATTTCATCGCACGGAAACCGATCGAACAATTTGTCTGCAAGCATGGCGCGGGCACCGCCCAGCCCTTCTTCTGCGGGCTGAAAAATAAACACGGCGGTGCCGGAGAAATCGCGTGTGTCTGACAGATAGCGAGCCGCACCAAGCAACATGGCTGTATGTGCATCGTGACCGCAGGCATGCATAACACCCGGCGTTTTAGACGAAAACGGCAGGTTTGTCTTTTCATCTATAGGCAGTGCGTCCATATCAGCTCGCAAGCCGATTGTTCGTCCTGCCCCTTTACCCTTGAGCACCCCCACCACCCCGGTCTTGCCGATGCCGGTGTGAGTTTCTATCCCCCACTCCTGCAGAAAATCCGCGACGATACCGGACGTTCGCACCTCTTGCATACCCAGCTCGGGGTGTTCGTGCAGATCGCGCCGGATTGCAGTAATTTGATCAGCGTTGTCTTTGATCTGTTCGATAACAGGCATGAAAACTCCTCCGGTAGGGTGTTGGACTGCCGCACAGCGCAGACATTCTGATGCTACCATGGAAGGACCATCCGTCCATAGAGCATCTGCGGTATCAGCCCCGCTTTGTCCTCTGCATTAGTGGCAGGTACCCGAATCGGGTAGAGTTTGGCTGCGGTGGTTTTCGAGGGTACTTCTTATCAATAGTCCGAACATCAAGAATCCGAACATCGCTAATCCGAACATCGCTAGTCCGAACATCGACAATCCGGTCTTAAACAATCCGGCTTGATACTCACAACTGATACAGGGCATTTCCTTTGCACCACCGCTTGCCACATTTAATGCCCGACGTATGATACTGGAATTACTGGTTGTTACCGCAGGCGGTTTACTTGCAGCATTTATTAATGCCGCTTTCGCCACCGGTGGCATTTATCTAATTCTGGCATCGAGTTCTTTTGTATTTCCACTGTCCGTTGCGATACCACTGCAGTCAGCGTTTGCATTTGCGTCTCTCGCTGCACGCATTGCCTATTTTAGACAGTACATCTACTGGCCGATTGTTGGACTGTTTGTAATCGGCAGTGTTTTTGGTGTTGCTATTGGCAGTACAGTGTTTGTTGCATTGCCGGAGGCGACGATAGCATTGCTGCTCGGGCTATTTCTGTTGGTATTGATCTGGATGCCGTCCGTCAGGCAAGACACGGGTTCGCACAATACAGGTTTGCACGATACGGGGTTGCACCATGCGGGAACTCACATCGAGGGAACTCCAGACGCAAACTCAAAAAGCTCAGCATTCAGCAACGTACAGTCAACTGGCGTTACAGCACAGAGCGTTTCATCACGGAGCGTTTCATCACAGAGCACTACAGCACGGGGCATTGTAACAGAGAGTGATATAACAAAGAGCAAGGCGACGAAACATCAAACACCGCTAACATGGATTTTCTTACCAGTCGGCGTTGCCCATTCCTTTCTTGGCACTGTTTTCGGTGTCGGCACTCTGTTGCAACCCACCATACTGAGGACACCCCTTACCAAGCTACAAATTACCGGCACACTGGCAGCCTGCCTGCTGTGTATGGACGTGTTTAAACTGACAGGGTATATCGCACACGGCTTTGACTATAGAGATTACTGGCCACACATCGTCTGCGCCACCATCGCAGGGTTTATTGGAACCGTTGCTGGCAAACGGGTAACACGCCGTGTATCGGAACAAACCTTTCGACTTGTATTTAAAGGGCTGATCACACTGGTCGCGTTACGATTAGTCTATCGGGGCATAGTGTTGTGGTGAGCCTGTTACCAATGAATTCAAACTAACACGACAGGTGACGGATGGAATTTAACATCGCAGGGGGTGCACCCCTGCTGGTTAGTGCCAGCCCGCAGCAGCTCTTCTCCATCAGCTTCAAAGAAGATAACTTCAGCTGCAGAACTTCCACGTCTATTTCT
>CAYMVV010000067.1:0-31661 GCA_964393885.1 uncultured Granulosicoccaceae bacterium
CTGCAGCCACTGCAACAGAAAGTGCTTCTGACGCTGCAGCCACTGCAACAGAAAGTGCTTCTGACGCTGCGGCTACTGCAACAGAAAGTGCTTCTGACGCTGCGGCCACTGCAACAGAAAGCGCTTCTGACGCTGCGGCCACTGCAACAGAAAGCGCTTCCGACGCTGCGGCCACTGCGACAGAAGGTGCCTCAGATGCTGTTGATGCTGCGAAAGACACCGCCAGTGATGCAGCAGCGACGGTATCTGGTGCAGCAGGCGATTTAGGTGGTCAGGTGGGCAGTTTGTTTGGCTCTGCTACCGAAACACTGAGTGGCATTACTGACGTCGATTCAGCAACCGCTGCTCTTCCAAAACTGGAAGAAGCTGGAGGCGCAATTGACGGCCTGACAGGTCTGTTGTCCGGTGCTGACGACGGCGCAAAAGCTGGTATAGCTTCAGCGGTCGAAAAAGGCATGGGTGGACTGACTCCTGTTGTCGAAAAGTTGCAGGGTAACGAGTCTATCTGGGGAGTCATCGGGCCGGTTGTCGAGCCGATGATGGAGAAGCTAAAAGGCCTGGGAGGCTAAGCTCTCCGGTATTACTTCTGAGTTAGAAAGCCCTTCATTCGAAGGGCTTTTTTTTAGTTCAACGCCTGACAATCGGATCAGTACCGATTGTCGCTTGTCAAACTAGCCAGAGCGCACCGTCTCCAACACCGTAACAACAGCGCTGGCGGCAATCCCCTCCTCTCTACCCGTAAACCCCAGACCCTCGCTGGTAGTCGCTTTAACATTTACACGATCAATATCCATGCAAAGGTCTTGCGCCACAACCTTGCACATGGCGTCTATGTGCGGAGCCATTTTTGGTGCTTGCGCCACTATCGTGATATCAACATTGTTGGCAGCCAGGTTTTTAGCCGCCAGCAATTGCACAACATCGCGCAGCAATATTCTACTGTCTATATCCAGGTAGGCTTTATCGTTGTCGGGGAAGTGGCGACCTATATCGCCAAGCGCTGCTGCGCCCAGCAATGCGTCACACAAGGCATGCAGCGCCACATCACCATCACTGTGCGCGCGAAAGCCTTTTTTATAGGGTATTTTTATACCACACAAGGTGATGTAGGATCCCTCACAGAAGGCATGCACATCGTAACCATGTCCAATTCTCACACCAGTTAAGCCCGATTTTGTAGAGCGGGTTGTTCCGGCGTTGTTACCGATGACTCTCTTGCCTCATCGATTGACCAATTTTGCGCCTGCAACTGCGCCTGCAATATTACATTCGCCAGGGCGAGATCGGCTGACTCGGTGATTTTGATGTTATCTGCAACGCAAGGCACCAACCGCGGTTGATAACCGGAACTTTCCATGGCGGAAGCTTCATCGGTGAGCGTCACTCCTGTTTGCATTGCACTTTGCAACGCATTAATCAGCAATGATCCGTTAAACAATTGTGGCGTGGCCGCACGCCAGGCTCGCACTCTGTTGATTGTCCCACTGACTCGGTCATTCTCGTCGCCGCGCTTTAAAGTGTCATAGACCGGGACAGCCAACAGACCACCATCGGTGGTATCCGCACAACGATCAACCAGCAGGTTGATATCGCCCACCCTGACACAGGGACGTGCTGCATCGTGCACCAGTACAGAGTGCTCCCGGCTATCCAGTTTTTGTAAATATTGAAGGCCATTGAGAACCGACTGGGTACGCGTGTCGCCCCCCATAACCGTGTGGACAGGAATATCAGCGTTGATAGCGCTGTCCTTCATTGTGGCTCGAAATATCGCCTCGTCGTCTACCACGACAACGATCCCTTCAATACGAGTGACAGACAGCAGCCGGGCAAGGGTGCATTCGATCACTGTCGATTGCTGTAATGGCAGGTACTGTTTGGGAACTGGCGCTCCCATACGGCTACCGCTTCCCGCAGCGGGTACAACCGCCCAGATTGCGTCAGCCATGATTGCTCTGCTTCAACAGACTATCTGCAACAAAAATATCTGCAACAGCACTATTCGCACGCGCAGGATCCACAGCAGCACTATTCGCACGAACAAAATCCACAGCAGCACTATTCGCACGAACAAAATCCACAGCAGTATGATGCACACGGCAGTTGCCGAAAAAAGCTGCGCATCGAATTACCATGGAATAGCCGCCGGTAAGTTTAGGTGAGATTGATTCAGTAAACAGAGTGGTCACCGTAGTGCCTGCCGGAGTCGGTAAATGGGTAGCTTCCACTGACAGACAAAAGCGCGACTATGCTACTGACTCGTAGGCTCAGCCACCACCGCGTCAACCGTCTCCACCGCCGCGTCCACCGCCGCGTCAACAGACACTGGCACAGCCGTCGGGTTGGCTGGCTTGCGTTGAGCAAGAGTATCGGCAGAAACAGCATCACCCTTCTTGCCAACGAACTGATAAAAGGTCTCATCGTCGCGAATCATACCAAGGTCCGCTCTCGCCCGCTCTTCAATCTCGCCCAGTCCTTCACCCAAATCGGTCACCTCGGCACGCAGGGCGAGGTTAACATCGCGCTGTCGGGCAACCTCGGCGGCGAGGCGACCCACTTCCTTTTTGGCCCGTGAGACCTCGTGCAGACCTCCATCGCCAAACCACAGGCGCACCTGCAGCACAACAAACAAAGCAATCAAACCACCGATGAGAAGCCTCAAGCAACTATCCTCACTTTAACTGTCTCCACTTTAACTTTCGCCACACGACACTTGTCACCGGTTGGCGACCAGTCAAGCCAGCAGCGTCTACAGACCCTGTTTGAAAGCAGACCGCCCGGCATACACTGCACGGTTGCCCAGTCTTCCCTCTATTCTCAGCAACTGGTTATATTTGGCGATTCGGTCGGACCGGGACATCGAACCTGTTTTGATCTGACCCGCATTGGTGGCAACCGACAAATCAGCGATGGTTGTATCCTCTGTCTCCCCTGACCGATGTGACGTAACCGTCGTATAACCCGCCTTGTGAGCCATTTCGATTGTCTGCAAAGTCTCCGTTAATGTGCCTATTTGATTGACCTTTATCAACACGGAGTTTGCTATAGATTGCTCGATCCCTTTTGCCAGAATGGCCGGATTGGTAACAAACAAATCGTCACCAACCAGTTGCACTTTGTCCCCCGCTTTCTCGGTCAGCATTTTCCAGCCGGCCCAATCGTTTTCATCCATGCCATCTTCGATTGAGATAATAGGGAAACGATTCACCCAATCGTTCAGGTAGTCGCTAAATTCATCGCTGTTAAACTTGCGATTTTCCGATGCAAGGTCGTAGACGCCATTGTCGCAAAACTCTGAACTGGCTGCATCGAGCGCGAGGTAGACATCCTCTCCCGCTTTGAATCCAGCCTTGTCGATCGCCTCGAGAATAACGTCAATAGCAGCTTCATTGGAAGGCAGATCCGGCGCAAAGCCCCCTTCATCACCGACCGCTGTATTCAGACCTTTATCTTCCAACACCTTTTTCAGCGTATGGAAAATTTCGGCACCACAGCGCAGCGCTTCTGACAGTGATTCGGCGCCAACGGGCATTACCATAAACTCTTGCAAATCAACACTGTTGTTGGCGTGTGAACCACCGTTAATAATATTCATCATGGGGACCGGCAAGGTGGTCGCCTCCGCACCACCGAGATACTCAAACAACATCTGGTCGCTGGATTTGGCCGCAGTTTGGGCACAGGCCAAAGATACAGCCAACAACGCATTGGCACCCAGCCTGTCTTTGTTATCAGTGCCATCCAGTTCCAGCATGGTGGAATCCAGCTTTTCCTGGTCACTGACATCCATTCCCTGCAGCGCACTGGCAATTTCACCATTTACATGACCAACTGCCTTCAGAACTCCCTTGCCAAGATAGCGAGATTTGTCACCGTCGCGCAATTCCAGCGCTTCGCGCTCACCGGTGGACGCACCAGACGGCACGGCCGCCCTTCCAACAACACCTGAATCAAGGGTGATGTCTGCTTCGAGCGTCGGGTTGCCACGAGAATCGATGATTTCGCGAGCGTGAATTTTGCTGATTTTGCCCATGATTACCTAACCTGTTCGGATTGACTGATTCGTATTTGTTAAAAGTAGTGCCTGCCTAACCCGACCCAAGCAAAGAGTTTTCGGGCAATTCGGAGGCCTTGCATGCCGCATCAAGCTCCAGCAGCGTGCCGAGAAGCGTTTCCATCCGATCGAGCGGCCATGCATTGGGTCCATCACTTAGCGCCGAATCAGGGTCAGGATGGGTCTCCATAAACACACCGGCAACACCGGCAGCGACAGCGGCCCGTGCCAACACCGGTACAAACTGCCGCTGACCACCGGATGCCGCGCCAAGTCCTCCGGGCTGCTGCACGGAATGCGTGGCATCGAATACAACAGGGCAACCGGTAGATCGCATGGTTGCCAGTCCACGCATATCGGAAATCAGGGTGCGGTAGCCGAAACTGACCCCCCTTTCACAAACCATCAGTTTGTCATTGCCGCTACCTCGACCCTTGTCCACTACGTTTTGCATATCTTCCGGAGCCATAAACTGACCCTTTTTGATATTGACCGGCACACCCGCTGCACAAACCCGCTGAATAAAATTAGTCTGGCGACACAGAAACGCCGGTGTTTGCAGCACATCGACAACGCTTGCCACCTCATCGATAGGTGTATCCTCATGCACGTCGGTGATTACCGGCACATTGAACTCCTGTTTCACCGCTTGCAAAATTCTTAGTCCCTCTTCCATTCCAGGTCCACGATAGCTGCTGCCCGAGGACCTGTTGGCCTTGTCGAAAGACGATTTGTAAATCAGTGGTAGCTTGAGCCGTGTGCACATGGCAACCAGCGCCTCTGCGGTGCGCATGGTCATCGGCTCGCTTTCGATAACGCAATTGCCAGCAATTAAAAACAACGGGTGATCCAGGCCAACACGAATGCTGCCTATGGAAAAACCGGTTGTATCGAACTCGCCTTTTGTAGAAAAGCCTTGTTTAGTAACGCTCTGTTTAGAAACGCTTTGCTGCCCGTCGGCGCTGCCAGCCATCTAACTGATCGCCTCCAGCTGATCTTCTTTAGAACAAGCTATTGCCGCAGCGATAAAACTGCGAAACAGCGGATGTCCGTCTCTTGGAGTAGATCGATACTCTGGATGGTACTGACAACCGACAAACCATGGGTGGTCGGGTAACTCGATAATCTCCACCAAAGGCTCTGCATCGCCCGACAGGCCAGACACAACCATACCGCTGTCGACCAATTTGTCGAGATAGCGGTTATTAAATTCGTAGCGGTGTCGATGCCGCTCAAAAATAACGTCTTTGCCGTAGACGTCTCGAGCAAAGGTATCTGCCTTGATAAAGCACTCTTGGCCGCCAAGACGCATAGTTCCGCCAAGATCGGTATTCTCGTCCCTGACTTCGATCTGCCCCTCGCTGTCCTGCCATTCCGTGATCAAGCCAATCACAGGGTGCTCGCAGTTCGATGAAAATTCTGTGCTGTTAGCACCTGCAAGACCTGCCACACTGCGTGCGTATTCAATGACCGCCACCTGCATGCCCAGACAGATACCGAGGAAGGGGATGCCGTTTTCTCTTGCGAATCGCACCGCATTGACCTTGCCTTCAACGCCGCGTTTGCCAAAACCGCCAGGCACCAGAATCGCATCCACATCCTGCAATACGGTTACATCGCCGCCTCGCAGTGTCTCTGAATCAAAGTAGTGAATTACCACCTTGGTCTTGTGGTCGATACCTGCGTGAGAGAGCGCCTCGTTGAGTGATTTGTAGGACTCTGTCAATTCGGTGTACTTACCCACCATGCCAATGACTACTTCGCTGTCGGGATTCATCAATCCATCCACCACCCGATCCCACTCAGTCAAGTCGGCAACCGGTGCCTGCACATCGAGTTTCTCGAGTACGATTTCGTCTAGCCGTTGCGCATGCAGCAAGCTCGGAATTCTATAGATGCAATCCGCATCGATCGATGAAATCACCGCCTCTTCCGCCACATTGGTGAACAGGGCAATCTTTTTGCGTTCACCGGCTGGCAATGCTCTATCGGACCTGCACATCAGGATGTCCGGTTGAATACCTATACTGCGCAGTTCCTTGACCGAGTGCTGCGTGGGCTTGGTTTTCATCTCGCCGGCTGTCCTGATATACGGAATCAAGGTCAGGTGAATAAACAATGCTCCGGCTGGCCCCTGCTCTATGCCCATCTGCCTGATGGCTTCCAGAAATGGCAAAGACTCGATGTCACCCACGGTACCGCCAATCTCGACCAATGCGACATCGGCATCGCCCGCCCCTTCCTTGACCAGTCGTATAATTTCATCGGTGATATGGGGAATAACCTGTACCGTCGCCCCCAGGTAGTCCCCGCGCCTCTCTCGAGCGATGACATTTTCATACACGCGACCGGTCGTAAAATTATTGGCCTGAGTCATCTGCACGCGCACGTAGCGTTCGTAATGCCCGAGATCGAGATCAGTCTCTGCGCCATCACCAGTGACGAACACCTCTCCGTGCTGAAATGGACTCATGGTGCCCGGATCGACATTGATGTACGGGTCCAGTTTGAGCAGTGTGACCTTTAACCCGCGCGACTCCAGCAAAGCAGCGAGCGAAGCCGCAGCTATTCCTTTGCCGAGCGATGACACAACACCGCCAGTCACGAAAATGAATCGCGTCATTGGTTCACTCTAAGGTTCACACAAAATTGGAGATTAAGAGGTGCAACAAGATGGGTTTGCAGATTACCAGAACGCCCAATAAGCGACAATTAACAATGCCGCCGAAGTGTTGATCAGATACTTCAAAGCCGCCCCTGACCAAGCCCCGACGCAGATACCGGGAGATTACAACCTCGCCAGTATCAGTCGGTGAAACCTATCCCGATTATGCCTATCAAAATGTCACCGCGGTAGATAAAGGGCAGATGGTTTCTCTTCCATGGCGGAATGGAACATTCCTGAAAGAGATTTTTCACGGACTTGTGGATGGGATGGCCCGCCAGCCGGATTCGCTCTCCGCCCTGCCGACTGCGCACGACCAGCCCGCCGGCGCCCTGTGTAAAAACATTGGGAATATCCTGTCGCGTTAACACCTGACCGGTCTCCATGATTGCCAGTGACTGTTGCAACTCGGGCCAGTCGTAGCAGAACGGTTTACAGTCCTGGAAATCTGCGCGAGTGCCCAGATACAGACTATCGCGATACTTTCTGATGCACGCATTGCCCCACATCAGTTCTCCTGCACTGTCATACCTGGCGCTCAACAGATCCGACAGCAGGTGATTGAGCTGACCCGTCGATGGCATGGAAAAGCCATGATGCTCAATCCAGCAGCGCAGCAGGGTTTTGTTTTCAGTTATGGAATACGCCGCAAGAGTTTGTATCGGTAATACCCGGTTATCGATCAGCTCACCGAGTACGCCATTGGTAAAAACCCGATTAATGGTCGCCGCATCAGCACAATGAGAGGCACTGCGTGAGATACTTGTCGCAATTGAGGGCCATCTGGCCTTGAGCAATGGCATCACCTGATTGCGAAGCAGGTTTCTGTCAAAGCCATCATTCAGATTGCTCGGATCCTCAATCCATTGCAGGCGCCGGTGCCATGCAAAATCGCGCACGCGATCTGCTGTAATTTGCAACATCGGACGAGCCAGATGTCCGCGACCGAACACCGCGTACGCCGGCATCGCGGCAAGACCTTTGACCCCCGCCCCACGAAACAACTGCAGTAAAAATGTTTCAGCCTGATCGTCTGCATGATGCGCCAGCAGCAGCAGCTCCCCGTTGCGTAAATCGGCGCTTAATGCATCGTACCGCGCTCTGCGCGCCGCATCTTCCGGACTGAAACCGGATTGCAGGTCGACGAGCACCCGAGTCGTGGTCAGCTCAACCTGAAACTGCCGACACACCGAGTTGCAGTGTGCAGCCCAGTCACTACTCTCAGCTTGTAATGCATGATCAATATGATGTGCGCGTAGCGACAGGGTTTCACCAGTGAGTGCTGCGCGCGACTGACACCAATCAGTCACGCACGCCAGCAACACGTGAGAGTCAACCCCACCACTGTACGCAACCACCAGTCCGCTTGCTTTGTCGAGTGGCAAACTGGCAAGCGCCTGTTCGATCAGCTGTGCTACGCCAGCATCGGCACTGACGGACGGCACGCAATCAGCACCGGTAGCAGCGCTACCCTCATCAGCCTTCTTTGTATTCACCGAAACTTCGCAGCTTTGCACTGCGTTGTTCGATCAGATCCTCAAACATCATTGACGACAATTGACTGAGATCTTCAATCAGAGACTCTCGCAATGCGGAGGCGGCAGCCTGAGGGTTTCGGTGCGCACCACCCAGTGGTTCGGGAATGATCCGATCAATCAGTTTTAGTTCTTTCAGCCGTTCAGATGTGATGCCCATCGCCTCAGCAGCGTCAGGCGCTTTTTCCGCACTTTTCCACAGGATCGATGCGCAACCCTCAGGAGAAATTACACTGTAAGTACTGTATTGCATCATGTTGATACGGTCACCGACGCCAATGGCCAACGCGCCACCCGAGCCTCCTTCACCAATAACGGTACAGATAATCGGCGTTTTCAGATCAGCAAGGGTGATCAGGTTGCGAGCAATCGCCTCGCTCTGTCCACGCTCTTCCGCGCCGACACCTGGATAGGCGCCGGGTGTGTCGATCAAAGTGATCAATGGCAGTTTGAATTTTTCGGCGAGCTTCATTATGCGCAGTGCCTTGCGATAACCCTCCGGTTTCGGCATGCCAAAGTTTCGCTTTATCTTTTCTTTGGTATCACGCCCTTTTTGCTGACCAATGATAGCGACAGACTGTCCATTCAGACGACCAATACCGGCCACTATGGCAGGGTCGTCCGCATAGGCTCTATCACCGTGCAACTCTTCAAATTCGGTAAAAATAAGCTCGATGTAATCGAGTGCGAAGGGTCGCTCCGGGTGGCGAGCCACTTGCGATACCTGCCAGGGATCGAGCTTTGAGAAGATCGATTCAGTCAGCTTGTCGCACTTGATCCGCAGCTTGGCCAAATCATCGTCAACATCGATGTCAACGTTATCCGTTGCGCTGCTGAGCGCATCAATTTTGCCATGCAATTCCGCAATAGGCTTTTCAAACTCTAAATAGCTTTGATTCATTATGTTCGACTAGCAGTATTCACTTTGCGGGTTAGAAACGGGAAAACTCTTCGGCACTATTTGCCAATGCTCTAATTCACTTGGCGCTGATTGACTCGGCGCTACTTAACTCAGCACTACTTGACGCTTGGGGTTGGCACCTGGCTACAGGCAGAAGTAAGAGTTGGCATATTGCACAAGCCTGCAACGAGTCTGTGTCACACTTATACAATTGGGTCTTCAGCCAGTATATCAAATCAGCCTGAACAGATTTGGCAAAGCCGACGCTCTGCACTGACAGCGGGCGCAGACAGACAACGACGGTCAGTAGACCAGATCGACATTGCTGACTCCTGCCGCACTGTTCAATGAGTCAATTAATTGAGTGGATGGATTAATCTGCCAGTCCTCACCCAGACGAATACGCGCCGTCGCTGACTCATTCGCGTAATCAATAAATACAGGTAAGCGGCCCCCTTTACGATGACTGGCGAGTGCCTCCTGAATACGCTGCAGTGAAGCGCTGTCATCAGTGGAGCGCCAGGTCACCAGCAACAATCTGGCGAACCGCTCTCGTGCCTCATCCATGGAATACACCTGGCGCGCACGCAAACTATACCCGCCACTAAACGAATCAATGCCCAGACTGCCCTCGACTACCACAATCGAGTCAGCGCCAAGCTTGTGACCACAGGATTCCAGCAGGTCTCCTGATACCACCACATCGGCCTTGCCAGTACAATCGTCAAGCGTTGCAGTCAGCAACCTGGCTCCCCGGTTAGTGGCGCGTACTCGTATATCGCAAATGAGTCCAGCCATGACACAGTCCTGCCCCCGGCTTCTGAACCCTCCGTCGTCCGCAGGCACGCGACTACACTGCTCGACGATGCGACCACTGGTTATTTTTTCAAGCTCGCCAAGATAGGGATCAATCGGATGTCCGCTGAAAAACCGCCCTGTGGTTTTTCTCTCCGCCATTAAGCGTTCTATGTCCGGCCAATCCTTGACTCTGACCAACTCTATGGCCTGATCGTCGGACGCTGTAACGTCACCGAACAGATCAGTTTGACCACTGTCCCGGTTGCGAGACTGTTGACTGGCTGCCCCCAGCGCCAGCGGCAAATTACTCATTAACGTCGCTCGGTTCTCGCCAAGGCAGTCCAGCGCACCGGCACGAATTAGCCCCTCAAGCACCCCGCGTGAAACACCGACAGAACTGGTCCTGTGGCACAGGTCTATGAGATCTGAATACGGCCCGTTGCTGTCACGCTCGGCAAAGATCTTTTCCAGTACCCCCTCTCCAACCCCTTTTATCGCACCCAGACCAAAGCATACTGTTTTCGCATCTGTTGGCGTAAACCCCACATGGGATTGATTGATATCAGGCGGGGTCAGTTGCAGGCCGGACTCCAGACAATCGTCGATGGTGCGCACCACCTTGTCGGTTGAATCCATATCCGCGCTGAGAACTGCACTGAAAAACTCCGCCGGATGGTGGCACTTGAGCCAGGCAGTCTGATAGGACAATACGGCGTAGGCAACCGAATGCGACTTGTTGAATCCGTAACCGGCAAACTTCTCCACCAGGTCGAAGATATTCCTTGAGAGTTGCTCGTCTATGTTGTTCTTCAGGCAGCCATCGACAAAAACCTGTCTCTGCTTGGCCATCTCTTCGGGCTTCTTTTTACCCATGGCGCGACGCAACACGTCCGCCCCGCCAAGCGAATAGCCGGCCAGCACCTGGCCAATCTGCATCACCTGTTCCTGGTAAACAATCACGCCATAGGTAGATTCAAGAATCGGCTTCAAACTGTCGTGCTGATAATCAGGGTGTGGATAGGAAACTGGCGCCAGACCATTCTTGCGCGCTATGAAATCATCGAGCATGCCGGAACTCATCGGCCCCGGTCGATAGAGGGCAACCAGTGCCACAATGTCGTCAAAGCAGTCTGGCTTCAACCGCGCAATCAGCTTTTTCATACCACCGGATTCAAGCTGAAACACCCCGGTGGTTTTTGCCTCCTGCAATAACTTGTAGGTATGACCATCGTCAAACGGGAGCTTATCGAGATTGAGTTGCTGGTCACTTGCACGACGACTGTTGATCATGCTGACAGCGTTTTCGATGATCGTCAGCGTACGCAAACCGAGGAAGTCGAACTTGACGAGGCCAACACTTTCCGCGTCATCCTTGTCGAATTGCGTCACCAGACTGGAACCGTCTGCCTCGCAGTAGAGTGGTGTGAAATCGGTTAGCCGCGTTGGCGCTATCACCACTCCGCCCGCGTGCTTACCGGCATTGCGTGACAAGCCTTCCAGTTGCAAGGCCATATCAATGACTGCGCGAGTGTCTTCCTCGTTGTCGTAAGCCCTGCGCAGGTCTTCGGCGACATCCAGCGACTTGGTCAGGGTAATACCCAAATCCAGTGGCACCATCTTGGCCAGTCGATCGCCAAAGCCATAGGGGTGCCCCATTACCCGCGCTACATCGCGTACCACCGCCTTCGCTGCCATGGTGCCGTAGGTTATGATCTGCGATACCTTGTCGCTGCCGTACTTGTCGGATACGTACTGAATAACCCGGTCGCGCTTGTCCATGCAAAAATCAATATCGAAGTCGGGCATCGATACGCGTTCCGGATTCAAAAACCGTTCGAACAGCAAGTCATAGGCGAGCGGATCCAGATCGGTGATCCCGAGCGCATAGGCCACCAGTGATCCTGCGCCCGAGCCCCTGCCAGGGCCAACGGGTACATCGTTGTCGCGACTCCAGCGTATGAAATCGGAGACAATCAAAAAGTAACCCGGAAACTCCATTTGGATGATGACGTCGAGTTCGCGCTTGAGTCGGGCGTCGTAGGGTTTGCGAATTTCGGCAAACTTTTCGTCACTGGTATCGTAGAGTCGTTCGAGTCGCCGCTGCAGCCCTTCCTCAGATTGCGCGCGCAAAAGATCACTCTCGGTCATTCCGCTCGGCACCGGAAAGTCCGGTAACATTGGATCACCGAGCTTGATGAGCAGGTTGCAGCGAATCGCAATCTGTACACTGTTCTCTATCGCTTCCGGTATGTCCGCAAACAGCTCTGCCATCTCCTGCGCACTGCGCAGATACTGTTGCTCGCTGTAATCGCGAGGTCTTCTGGTACTGGTCACTTCATGCGACTGATGGATACACACACGCACCTCATGTGCATCAAAGTCGCCGCGTTTAATAAAGCGCACATCGTTTGTGGCCACTACCGGACAACCGGTAGCACTCGCGAGCGGCAGCACGGCCTGAATATAGCGCTCTTCATCCGGTCGACCGGTGCGCTGCAGCTCAAGATAAAAGCGTTCCGGAAACAGTTTCATCCATCGCTGCAGGCACGCTTCGGCCTTGTCTTGCTGCTCAGCCAGCAAAGCCCTGCCAACATCGCCAAAGCGACCACCGGACAATGCAATAACGCCGTCGGTATGACCTTCCAGCCAGTCGTATAAAACAGTCGCCCCAAGATGAGTCTGGCCCTCCTGATAGCTGCGAGAGACCAGTTGAGTCAGATTCAGGTAACCGGTTTCATTTTGCGCCAGCAACACAATTGGCGAAAAGCTGTCATCGGTCGGGTCAGCGGACATGACGCGCGCATCAACACCGACAATCGGTTTGATACCGGCGGACACAGAACTCTTGAAGAATTTGATCAACGCGAACATATTGCTTTGATCTGTCAACGCAACAGCCGGCATATTGCCAGCCGCGGTAGCTTTCATCAGCGCGCCAATACGCACCACACTGTCGACCAGCGAGTATTCGGTGTGGTTCCTGAGGTGAACAAAGCTGCTCAAACAGGTTCTCCAATTGGCAGCAACACTCGCTTTACGGGTCCGAAACTGCGACGGTGGATATCCAGTGGACCAAAATGCTCCAGTGCCTCCCTGTGTTGCTTTGTCGGGTATCCTTTATGTTGATCAAATCCATACTGCGGGTGCATCTGATGTAGCTCGCGCATGCTTTGATCACGCGTGACCTTGGCAAGGATTGATGCCGCAGATATCTCCTGTACCAGAGAGTCACCCTTGACTATTGCCTGGCAGTTGTATCTGGTTATCGGACAGCGATTGCCATCGATCAAACAGTGATTGGGAGCTTGCGACAATCCCTCTATCGCCCGCGTCATTGCCAGCATGGACGCATGCAGGATATTGAGCTTGTCGATTTCTTCAACCGACGCCTCTGCAACACACCAGCACACGGATCGCTCGCGTATCTGTAAAGCCAGTTCTTCCCGGCGTTCTTCGGTCAGCACCTTGGAATCAGCCAGGCCGGTAATCTTTTGTTCCGGGTCGAGTATGACTGCTGCGGCAACGACACTGCCAGCCAGCGGCCCACGGCCTGCCTCGTCGACTCCGGCTACCAGAAAACGTTTGTCGCGCCCTGTATCCAGAAACAACTGATCGAACGAAAGTTGTGGAGTGTGCATAACGAAGGTCCAATTGAATCGCCATGATATCCGTTAGATGGTCTCGGCGACAACTCAAATTGCTGGTAGTCGGACGGTTCAGGCGGCAAAATAGCGGCACCAATACGAGGAGCTCGGTACGCAAATGGAACTTAACAACTCAGACGCTTTGCTGGTCATTGATGTGCAGAACGATTTTTGTCCCGGTGGCAGGCTCGCGGTGTCCGAGGGCGACTCCGTTGTACCTGTCATCAACACACTGATAACACAGTTTAAGCACGTGATTCTAACCCAGGACTGGCACCCGGCAGGGCACAGATCCTTCGCGTCTTCACACGCAGGAAAAGAACCGTTCTCCACGACAACAATGTCTTATGGTCAGCAAACGCTTTGGCCTGATCACTGTACCCAGGGTAGCGATGGTGCGCAGTTTCACCCGGACTTACAGGTCGATCCGGCAGCAATGATCATCCGCAAAGGAATGAACCCGGATATTGATTCCTATTCCGCTTTCTTTGAAAACGACCAAACAACACGAACCGGACTAGTCGGATTCCTCAGGGACCTGCATATAAGTCGGGTATTTTGTTGCGGACTTGCCTTTGACTACTGCGTTCGATATTCCGCCATCGACGCGAGAAAGGAGAAATTCACCACGTTTGTGATTGATGATGCCTGCCGTTCAATCGACATGAATGGCAGCGACGCCGACACCCGCCTCGAATTTAAGAACAGGAACATAGCAATTGTGGAAAGCCATGCTTTGCTTGGCTGATATATCCAGTGATTTACTCGTGCGCTGTTGCATACTTAAACCCAAAAAATCAGATACCCGATAATTTGTTAGATGAATGTTTGCGCGGTAGAAGTTTGCGCAGTGAGAACGTACCATCTCGAGTCTGTTAAAAAAAATATCCTGGAGCTGAATCATGAACGATAGCAAGATCGCTTTAATAACCGGTGCCACCTCGGGTATTGGTAAAAACACCGCGGAAGCTTTTATAGAGGCGGGCTATCGGGTCGTTGTAACCGGACGACGCAAGGAGTTACTCGACAACATTGTCGCAAACTGCGATGCCGACACTGCACTTGCCTGTGCAGCCGATGTGACTGATCCCGAGGCGGTCGACAAACTCTATAAACTGGTAGAAGACAAATTCGGCCGACTGGACGTTGTATTTAACAATGCTGGAAACAATGTCGAGGCTGCACCGTTCGGAGACATCAGTTTTGATGACTGGAAAACCGTAATCAACGTCAATCTCAATGGCGCTTTCCTGATAGCGAATCGCGCGTTTCGCTTGATGAGTAAACAAAAACCACAAGGCGGCAGAATCATCAACAACGGTTCCATCTCCGCTCATGTGCCTCGACCAGGTTCAGCCCCCTACACGTCGAGCAAACATGCAATCACCGGATTAACTCGTACCATCTCACTGGATGGTCGTCCCTACAACATTGCCTGCGGACAAATCGATATAGGTAACACCGCGTCAGAGATGACGCAGCGCATGCAGACAGGGGTGCCGCAAGCCGATGGCTCTATGGCTGTAGAACCGGTGATGGATGTGAGCAATGTGTCAAAAGCCGTTGTACAAATGGCTGACCTGCCATTGGATGTCAACGTGCAGTTCATCACAATAATGGCTACTGCTATGCCATTTATAGGACGTGGCTAGCCAGCTGCCAGACAACTAGACTTAACGAGATAAATAAAAAAAGAGGGCCCGTCCAAGCGGGCCCGATTGGGGGTGAGAAACTGTACTTATACCCTTGTAATCATTGGAACCAGACGCGCAATAGCTATTTGCGGCCTGTATCACCGTTAATTCAGGTTCCATACCAATCCATTCCAGCCAATCGTAACACCAGACAGATGTGATAACCTCGTCGCACTTGTCCCCGTCAATTGTGAACCCTTCCCGCTTTGTCGGCTTTTAGTTCAGTGATTCTGCCTTGAAGTTCTCCTTAAAAAAAATCAATTCATGCCTGCAAATTAACACTTATAAAACCCGTGCTCTTCAGCTCAGTACTCTTTAAAAGAGTGCAGCTCGCCCACATTGGGGACTGCTTATATAATTTCAAGGTACCTCATTTCAATCCTGAATTATAGAAATTCATTCTGAAAAAATCTCTTGAAAACTATTTTTCCGACCACTAAATCTATACTGTTGGCGAGAGCGCTGCATGCCAGGCTCTAAATGCCAACAACCATTGTTTAACTTTATTGCTTCTCAGGAGAATATTCACAATGAACGCAATTGATTTTTCACCACTGTATCGCAGCACCGTTGGCTTTGACCGTTTTGCAAACTTGCTCGACAACGCTTTGCAGCAACACAATCACAGCAATGGATACCCACCGTACAACATCGAAACTGTTGAAGACAACGAGTACGCAATCACTCTGGCATTAGCTGGCTTTGATGAGTCCGACCTCGACATACAGACCGAGCGTGGTGTCTTGACGATACGTGGCAAAAAAGCTGATGACGACAAGGATCAGCGCAACTTTCTATACCAGGGCATTGCCACCCGCGCGTTTGAGCGCAAATTTCAGCTGGCAGATCATGTTGAAGTGGTCGACGCACAACTGAAAAACGGCATGCTCACCATCAAACTGGTTAAGGAAGTCCCGGAGGCAATGAAGCCAAAGCGAATTTCTATAGGGACAGGTAATAGCATTGACCACGACACAAACGTCCACGAAGTTGCAGCCTAACGCGGCGACAGCGTTTGTAACAGCGACCAGCGCAGCTTTAGCATCATGAAAGCTGTGCCGCTCTAAAGTGCTTCAAAGGGGGCATTCACAGAATTGAATGCCCTCGACTATATATTTCAGCTATATATCTCAACCATACCTCTCAACTATATCTCTCAACTGCAGCCATCAACTCTGGCCCTCACCTGTAACCCTCAATTTTAAATCCTGGCTATCGGCTTCAACTCCTGGTCGTAAATCTCGATTTTAACCTGAGATACTGACTTACACGTGTAACCTCAACCTTCATGAGCTATATAGAGTGTGCACATGCAATCAACCTGCAGATGCCTGAGCGTCGACAACTCTCTGCACCATTGGCGCATACCAGGAAAATCGTTTTGTTTCCAAATCCGGGTCTTTACCTGCATCATCGAATAGTCTGACTTTAACGATATCCTCGAGGTTCTCGTTTTTTTCAAACTGACTTACTTCATGTTTGGTCATTGCTCCGCCCTGTAGCTCAAGCGAGTGCACAGATGCCGATGACAGTTGCTTGAAGTACGCCGGGTTTACCGCGCACAAGTAACGCTTGGCCGCGACATGATATCGAACGCAATCTGTAACCAGAGAGGGAAACAATCCAGCAAGCACCTCTGCGCCAGCTTCCTCATGATATCGATCCACAGTATCATCGGTCGAGTAACTTCCAAACTCACTGGTAAAGTGTCCAATATCATGCAGCAGGGCCGCGACTATCACCAGCTCATCTTCGCCGGCAGCTTCCGCAAAATGCGCCGCCTGCAGCATGTGCTGCTCCATGGTTACCGGTTCACCCAGGTATTCTTCACTGCCTCGACGTAAAAAGATATCCTCTAAAAACCCCACGACAGTTAAGTGTGTCAAGGTACCTGGCTTCATAATCATTTACCTGAGAAATATCACTGCTGAGTTTTTTATAACCGGGCCATCTATAACCGAGCTACTAATACTCGATCTGACAAACAAACAGAATCTCATTGCCTTGATCCCGGCACTTCGGACTGCGGACCTTCCGACTCCGGATCTTCCAACTCCGGATCTTCCAGCTCCGGATCTTCCAACTCCGGCTCCTCCAACTCTAAGACCGCGAGAGTCGACATCAATCCATCTATATCAGGGTAACAACCTTGAAGCCAACGTGACCCTTCCCCGGAGTAGGCAGAACGTGCATGCAATACGCGTGTGTTATTGACGATGAAGCACTCGCCGGGAGACAACTTAAAGGACACAGCCATTTGCGAATCATCAATAATGTCCCCGAATAGTCGATACGCCGCATAGAACTTTTCCATCAGCTCAAATGGTACATCGCTAATAGCAGCGGTTGACCGATTGTTAAATCGTACCGCTTGCAGTCGTCCATCAACTGCCAGCTCTATCAACGGTTTTTGTGACTTGAGGCAAACACCTCCACTGCCGACGTACTCAAATCTTACGCAGTATTGGCTTAGCAAACCAAATGCATCCGGATCAACCTCAAGCAATCGCTCACAGGCTCGATATCCGTCAACGACGAAACTGTCGCCACCACTGGCAGAATTCTCAAGGCAATACAGTATCTGCATTGATGGCACGGGATCACGATAAGGATTATCTGTATGTGCCTGCAGACCAAGGCCAGTATACGCCAGGTTATCCGGATTCACTTCGGTACGCACTTCAAAAAACTCGCCATAGTTAGTCGAACGCACAAAGCCGAACAAACCTGCAACCTCCAACAGCGCACCGGACTCGATCGGACCCTTGTTCACACGCACAAATCCGTAGCGGCGAATTTGCTGAAGAAAATTGCGCAGCGCATGCGATGAACTTTTAATTTCAGAAAAATTCGCGATCGGCGCCTTTAAGGTTGCATCCCAGGTTTCCACACCAGCGTCCAGTCGCCCGATTTCCACAGCGTGTGTCTTGTCGTAGCTATTCGCCTCCAGCCAGTCCAGCCCATAGGTATATGTCATCGACTCCGTGCTAAATATGACGAATAGCCTTTCCTCGTCCGACCAGGCTCTGGAGATTCTTATATCGTGAGATATATCCGCAAGAGTAATCAATCGCTGACCGTTAACAGCGGAGCGAGTCGACTCATCCTGAGCGTTGTCGCGCAACCAAATGGCATGAAAGCGACGCCGGCGATTGCTTGCCGGATCGAGCAAGATCAACACCCTCCCGCTGTCCTCCAGGGTTACATTCTGCACTGGCGTGATTCCTGTTGTGACTTACCAACCTTGCATTCGAATGGTACGAATGATTTGTTGAATCTAGGGCTTGCGTACCTTGCCCACAGCACCGCGCTGTGGATCATATCCACGAATCGCAAAGGCCATCGCCACTATCAAAGTGGCGGTAACCACGGCAAATGATATCAGGTTAAACTTTCCGTAAAACGCGAAGCGAATCAGTTCAACGGCATGGGTAAACGGATTCACCATTGACAGATAATAGACAACCAGCGCACCGGATTCCTCCAGCTTCCATGTTGGATACAAGGCGCTGGATATAAAGAACATAGGGAAAATTACAAAATTCATCGTCCCGGCAAAGTTCTCAAGCTGTTTTACATAAACGGAAAGCACCAGGCCAATTGCACCCAGCATTAAAGCGGCTATTAACATAGCCGGTAATGCAGTCAACCAACCTGCCAGAGGAATATCGATTCTAATCAAAAGACAGACAATCAAAAAGGCGTATGCCTGCAGGATAGACAGCACCGCTCCAGCAATCAACTTGCACGACAATAGATACCAGCGCGGCAGTGGAGCGGTCAGCAACAGGCGCATAATACCCATCTCGCGATCGTAGACCATTGCCAGGGACGATTGCATACCATTAAAAAGTAAAACAATACCAATCAAGCCGGGTACGATATAAACCTGATAGGGAATATAGCTTTCGTAAGGCGGCAGAATCGAAATACCCAGCACATTCTGAAATCCTGCTGCAAAAACCAGCAACCACAAGCTTGGTCTTACCAGTGCGGAGAACAGCCGGCCCTTTTGATTCCAGAGCTTGAATACCTCTCTTGAGGAAATCGCGAGCAACCCCTGCAGCGCGTGTGAGGGACTCAGTGTTGATTGCCTAGCCATTGCTTGTCCTATCCCCTCCAGTCAACACGGCAAATGCACTTGCCAATGTAGCGGCTCCGGTACCTGTGATGATTTCTGCAGGTGGCCCGTACTTCAACAGGCGGCCCTCATGCAACACAATAACAGCGTCGGCTGATTCAGCTTCATCAACCAAATGTGTAGACCACAGCACAGCAGTATTGCGCTCTGTGCAAAGGCCCCGCACCTCGGTAAGTAAGGTCTGCCTTGATGCAGGGTCAAGTCCAACCGTAGCCTCATCCATCAACAACAAAGATGGATTGCCCAGCAACGCACGTGCAAGTTCGACCTTGCGACGATTGCCGCCACTCAACTCGCGACAGAGCCTTTTTGCTTCTGCCGCGAGACCGGCACGGTCGAGTTCCTTTACTATGCGCTGGCTGCGATCGACACCACGAATGCCACGCAGACTTGCGTGAAATCGCAAATTTGCGCCGACACTCATATCCAGATCGAGTGTCGGTTGCTGAAACACGACACCCAGCCTCGCCAGCACGGCGACAGGCTCGGTAGCGATGTCATAACCATCAACCACAATAGACCCGCCGTCAGCTGCAAACAAGCCAGTCAGTAACTGAAACAAGGTTGTTTTACCCGCTCCGTTTAGCCCGAGCAACGCGACGAAGTGACCCGCTGGAATATCGAAGCTGACACCGTCCAGCGCAAGGTGCTCCCCATAGACTTTCTTTACCGCGTTAACCTGTAAAATAGATTTCATCGGGTTTCGCCAATCGACTTCATGCGCGCCGTCCCCTGCGATGCCGGGTACAAGATCGCCTCAGCAGTCGATCGTTCATGTCCGGACTTCCTCCTGATCGGTATTTTCGTGCAGATATTCTGTGCCACTCAATATATCGGGATAACGCTGCAACAACTGGCTTCGCAACTGTTGAATGCTATCTTCGCAGTCGCGCGGTCTCGACAAAGTCACTGGTATATCAAGCACCGGGGTACCCGGGTGGGCCGAGAAGAATATCACCCGATCGGCAACTGACAATGCCTCACTAAAATCATGGGTGACGAACAAAACGATCGGGCGCTCACTGGCCCATAGCTCAAGCATCTGCCGGCGCAATTGCCTGGCCGTTGGCAGATCCAGTGAAACAAAGGGCTCATCCATAAGCAGTAGCTCCGGCTTGACGGCAAACGCACGGCCCAGCGCAACCCGCCTTTGCATGCCACCGGATAATTGCCCGGGAAATTTATGTTCCGACCCGGACAGGCCTGCCCGCTCAAGCAAGCTGTTGGCGGCGACAGATGATTCATCGTCTGCCAGCACCAGGGATATATTTTGTGCAGCGGTCAACCAGGGCATCAAGCGTGGCGATTGAAACACGTAGCCGATTTTCGGTATCGGCCTGTCGCGACCATCAACAATGTATCTAACACCACCCTGGGAAGGTGTTATCAGCCCGCCAACTATATTAAGCAAAGTGCTCTTCCCGGCACCTGACGGACCGACCAAAGACACAATCTCGCCATCGTTAACCACGAAACTGACGTCTCGTAATACCGGTACATCACCCGCACTGTACACGTGTTCGGGGACATTGACTTCAATCTGCATTACCGTCCCTCCAGCGGTTGGCCCTGCGCTCAAGCGGTTGCACCAGCAGAAACTCAATCGCCATGATTATTGACGCGAAACTAATGGTATAGGCAAGGATACTGGTGATATCGAAAAACTGAAAAAACACCCCGAGCTGGAAGCCCACACCATCACTTCTGCCAAGCAACTCAACCACCAATACAATCTTCCAGATCAATGACAGACCGGATCGTGCCGCCGCCATCAGGTAAGGCATCATTTGCGGCAGATAAACAAAACGAATTGTGCGCCAGCGCGACAGTCGATAGGCCCGGGCAACATCGAACAACTCACGATCAAGTGCTCTTGCACCTTCACGAACAGTCACCACCACTGTGGGCATTTTGTTTATCGCAACCGCTACAACCGCGGCGACCTCATTCAGCCCTATCCACAGGTAACACAGAATAATAGTGACCAGCGCAGGTATGTTCAGCGCCAGAATGAGAATTGAATCCAGACTGGTATCGGCCGAGCGCGAGCGACCCATCCAGAAACCGACCAGGGTGCCGGTTGCCATCGCCAATAAAAAGGCCAAACCGACTCGCCGCAGAGTTGCAGCCAGGCTTTGCAGTAATTCGCCTTCAGTCAGGTGCTGCCAAAGGCTCTGCAACACCACCAGCGGTGCTGGAAGTGTATCGGGGTCAGAAAACCAGGAACCGATGTGCCACACCAGTAAAAACAGCGCTATAGAACCAAAGCGCAGCCAGAATCGATGGCTGCGCCGTTTATTGGTCAGTTGATCAGATGTCCTGGACTGTTGCGTCGACTGATCGGGCAGTTGCTTCGCTGACACGATCGACTAATTTGCCGGAATCGTGAATCCACTCCAGAATGTTTCAGGATCGACCGAGGTCGCCTCGCCGACCAACTTCTTGCCACCACTTTCTGCCAGCAACTCGAATACCCTGGTGGCATTCACCTGCTCTGCATCACCAAAACTTCGCGGTGCACCAATGCGCCAGGTATCGCGAAGTTCGGCAAGTTCGGCATCATCTTTGGCCTTGGTGTTCTTTCGCAAGCGCTCCCACTCATCATCGGACTCCAGCATTATTTCCTTCGCAGCATAGGAAGCGGCGAGAAAGCCGTTGATCAATTCCGGATGTTGCTCTGCCCACTCTCTGTTAAATACCCAACCCAACAGCGGAACCGAGCCTTCGACACCCAGTGCCGGAAGCAGCTCAGCGGTTGACAACAATGAGTCCATTCCAGCGGCTTTTAGTTTTGCGCCGAAGTGCCAAAAGTTGATTGCAGCATCGAGCTCTCCCTTTTCCATGAGCTTGTTTATCAGCGGAGGAGCGGCGAACTGGGGCTCAACGATATCGGCCAGGTCCACACCATGTTTCTGCTGACTATATGCACGCATAAGCAACCAGCTTTTGTCGACAGGCCCACCGGCTATGCCAAGCTTTTTGCCTTTGAGGTCAGTTAGACTGTTGATATTCGCCTCAGGTCGAACCATCAAAGCACCCACCGCAAGCGAGTAAGGAAAAAATGCGAGGTTTTTACCTTCGGCCCGCTGCCGCGCTACCCAGATCCAGTCCGCGACGATGACATCCACAGCGTTACCCTGAAAAGCTACCTTTGACGCATTGCCATTGGCATACCCGATGACCTCGAGTTCGATGCCATTTGCCTTGTCAATTTCGTGATGCTGGATCGAGTTGAGTTCCCAGTTGACGGTGCCGAATTTCAAAACGCCGGCACGCACTTTTTCCTCAGCACTGGCGATTCCGCTGGCATTCACCAGCAGTACGGCAATCACCAGCGCACCTGACTTCAGAAATGTCTTAAAAAAAGTGGCAAACGCCAGGTGCTTGCGTGGTTGTTTCATCGATTTCTCTCCAGCTGAACCCGTCTCGGAAGCCTGCTTTAAAAATCAGGTTTCCCGTCATGAGGTATTATCACCTGAATTCATCAGCAATTCATCGATATTCTTAAAACGGCCCCACGCTGCCTGCACCCGCTACTCGCAAGCCTACTCGCCGCTTTCTTGCATGCTCTACTTGCACGCTCTACCGCAATAGCAGCGTTGATGATTCAGATACAGCGATAATGCACGCTACATCGCGTGCACGTTATGCTTAATACCCATTAGCTGTCGTATGACCTGTCGCACACAACCCGCCAGGACTCAGCTTTTTCCCCGAGACTTCTTTCGCTCTGTCCAGTTATAGGTTCCGTCGATAATTTGCTTTGCAGAAAGAATCCACTCATCGCGTTCTATACGATCGGGGAAACTGCCCAGCATCTCGGAATACTGCTCGACGTCGGCTTTACTCCAGGCCGCTATATCTTCAAAGCGCCTGACCCCATTGCTGTTTAGCAGTTTTTCTATCTTGGGACCGATACCAAATATCAGCTTCAGATCGTCCATGCCATCTTTGCGCACGGTTTTTTTACCGTCCGCTGTCACCCGCTTACTTTTCTCCGCCGGCGGAGCAGCCTTGACAGCAGATTGCTTCGCTTTCAACTCTTCGAGCTGTGCCTTCAGGGCGGCGATTTCCCGGTCTCGCTTACTCACATCGTCGGTATGCGTTTCAACACGTGATTTTAGCTGCTGTTCAAGCTCAGCCAATCGCCGCTCCAAACCAGCCTGCGCATTGAGCTGTCCACGTAAATCCGCAACCGTGGCATTTGCCTTGTCGACATCGGCCTGCTGTTTTTCACGCTGCGCCTTTAGCTTGTCGTAGTCCCCCAGTTGAGCCTGAGTCTTTTTAAGCTCCTCCTTGAGTTTGCTTTGCCCTTTCTCATGCTCGACATGGCTTCTCGCGACACTTTGCTCCAGTGTCGCCAGCTGCTGCTTCAGTCTGTCCAGCTCACGATTTTTATCGGCACCGGATTTCTCGGCACTCTGCAATTGCTTTTCGAGCTCAGGTAACTTTCCAGTCATTACCTTCAGGCTGTTTATTTCTGTCTGACCCCGCTCGATTTCACTGCCCAGATTCTTAAGCTGCGAGCGGCTCTGATCCGCCTCTGCTTTCGCGCTTGAAATCTGTCTGGTCAGCTGCTCAATTTCCCGACGCTTGGCGTCAAGCTCGTTGCGCACAGCCTCTGCATTGCTGAGCTGCTTTTGCAACGACTGCATCTCGGCCGCATGTTTATCGGCCGCAGTTTTTTGTGTGGTCCGCAAAGACTCCAGCTCGGACGTTCTGGCACTCAACTGCTGCTGCAGCGGCTCCAGTGTCCTGACTCTGGCTTGCGCTTCAGCAAGTTCCTTTTCGTACTTTTCTCTTGCTGACCTCTCGGTTGCAACCAGCTTGTCGTACTCGGCTTTTCGCGTTTGCAGCGTCGCTGTCAGCTCTTTATTTGCTGGTTCAATTTCATCGATGCGCGCCTGTAATTGTTTTATCTGCCCAACGGATCTTTCATCGGCAGACTTCTTTTCATTAACAAGTGATTTGAACTCATTGTCGCGCACACTGAGTTGCTTGCGAATGTTCTCAAGCTCAGCAACCTGTGCCTGCATTGCTTTTAGCTCGCTGGCATGACGGCTTTGACTGTCGCGCTGCGCCTGCTCAAGCTTTTCAAAATCAGCCTTCTGACTGGACAATCGACCTTGCAGCACGCCAATCTCTTTCAACTGATTGCGCAATCTCGAAATTTCAGATACATGTTCGTCATTGGCAGCCTTGGCGCTTGATTGCAGTTTATCAAAGCGATTCTTTTGCTCCTCCAGCTGTTGCCGGGTTGTCGCAAGCTCCCTCGCACTATTTTGCAATTTCGTAAGCTCATCGGCTTGCCTGCTTTCAGTCGCCTTGCTACTGGTTTGCAACTTATCGTATTCAGCACGCTGTGTTGCGAGCTGCTGCTTCAACGGTTCCAGTTCTTTTATCTTAGATTGCAAGCCGGCTATTTCGCTACTGCGCTTGTCCAGCTCCTCTTTCTGGCGCTTTTCGAGTTGCTCTGTCGCAGCCTTTTGTTGCGCAAGCTGGGCTTGCAGTGGCTCAAGTCTATTAACCTTCGCCTGTAGCCCTTCTATTTCGCCACGTCGCTTATCAAGCTCTGCTCTATTTTCACTGGCCTGCTTGTCGGCAGCCGCGCGCTGTTCAGACAACTTCCCGCGCATTGTCTCAAGCTCCTGGGCTTTAGACTGCAGGCTGACAATCTCCGCTCGCTGCTTGTCACGCTCGAGGCGTTGTGATTCTTCGAGTCGTACCACTTTCTGCTGTTGCTCGGACAATTGGCCTTGCAGAGGTTCAAGCGCTTTTAGTTTTGATTGAAGAGCCCTCAACTCATTTTCATGCGCCGCGTTGGCTGCAGACGCAGAGGTCTTCAGTCTGGCTACTTCCGCCTCCCGTTGCTGCATCTGCTGCTGCAGTGGCTGCAGCTCAGCAACCTTCGCCTGCAGTGCTTTCAACTCCGCGCCATGCTTTTCTCGCTCTGCATTGGCAGCGGTTTGCATTTTCTCAACGGTTGCCTGCTTCTCCCTTAACTGTTGCTGCAGTGGTTCCAGCTGACGGACTTTTTCCTGCAAGGCCTTCACTTCGTTGCTGTGCCTATCCGCTGCTGACTGCTGTTCATCTTTAAGCTTTGCCAAGGCAGCAGATCGACTTTCCAGCTCACCTTTAAGTGGCTGCAACTCAGCGACCCTCGCCTGCAGCGCTTTCAGCTCCGCACTGTGCTTTTCTCGATCTGCACTGGCAGCAGTTTGCAATTTCTCAACGGTTGACTGCTTCTCCTTTAACTGTTGCTGAAGTGGTTCCAGCTGACGGACTTTCTCCTGCAACGCCCTCACTTCGTTACTGTGCTTATCCGCTGCTGACTGCTGTTCATCTTTAAGCTTTGCCAAGGCAGCAGATCGACTTTCCAGCTCACCTTTAAGTGGCTGCAACTCAGCGACCCTCGCCTGCAGCGCTTTCAGCTCCGCACTGTGCTTTTCTCGATCTGCACTGGCAGCAGTTTGCAATTTCTCAACGGTTGACTGCTTCTCCTTTAACTGTTGCTGCAGTGGCTCCAGTTGACGGACCTTCTCCTGCAACGCCCTCACTTCGTTACTGTGCTTATCCGTTGCCGACTGATGCTCATCCTTCAACTTCGTCAACGCGGCTGATCGACTTTCCAGTTCACCTTTAAGCGGCTGCAACTCAGCGACTTTCGCCTGCAGAGCTTGCAGCTCCGCGCCATGCTTTTCTCTATCTGCATTAGCAGCTGTTTGCATTTTCTCGACAGTAGCCTGCTTTTCTTTTAACTGTTGCTGCAGTGGCTCCAGTTGACGGATCTTCTCCTGCAATGCCTTTACTTCGTTGCTGTGCTTACTAGTTGCCGACTGCTGCTCGTCCTTCAGCTTTGTCAAAGCGGCTTTGCGATTTGCCAGTTCTCCCTCCAGTGGCTCAAGCTCGACGATGCGCCGGCGCAACAGTTTCAGTTCACTCGCATACTTATCGCCATCGACACGATGTCGGGATTGCAGCTTGTTGAACTCGCTTTGCTGGTTAGCAAGCTTCTGTTGCAACGGCTGCAGGGTACTGATCTGATCGCCAAGCTTTTTTAACTCACTCGCATGGCTATCACTGGCTGCCTGATGCGTACGCTTTAAACCCTCAAGTTCAGCCTGTTTGTCAGTCAGCTGCTTGCGCAGAGGCTCAAGCTCCTCGATCCGGGTGCGCAGTGTGTTTTGCTCACGGGTATGCCGTTGCTCTGCCGCGTCCAGTGACGCTTGTAACGCCGCGTACTCTTTTTTCGTATTCGCCAGCTGCTGTTGTACAGACCCGAGCTCTTTTACCTGCGCCTGTAATCGATCTATCTCCGACTTGTTCTTCGCCAGCTCTGTCTTGTTGCTGTTCTGAAGCTCGGAGAATGCAGATTGCTGCTCAGCCAATCGTTGCTGAAAAGGCTCTAACTCTTTTACTCGACCCAGCAAAGATTGAATTTCGCCGCGAGACTTGTCGCTTTCAGACTGAAAGCCTGACTGCTGTTTTGCGAATTCAGATTTTTGCTTTTCAAATAACCCACGCAGATTGGTCAGTTCAACGCTCTGTTTTTCACCCTCCTCACGTTGCTTTACCTCCAGCTTTTTATATTCTGACTCGCGTGCCGCAAGCTTGGCAGACAATGGCTCAAGCTCTTTGACTTTAAGCCGGGCTTTCTCCAGTTCAGACTGGGCCTGCTTGTATTCACTGGCAGATCGGTCTGCCGTCTTTTTCAGTTGCCCTATTTCTGTATTGGATGCTTCAATCTGCCGTGCCAGATCATCTGATTTGCTGCGCAGTTCTGCAAGCGATCGTTCGCGCTCTGCAATCTGTTGCTTGACGCTCTTGATCTCGCCATCCTTTTTCTGCAGTTCTGCCAGATGCGCTTTGTCTTTGTCGGCCTGCGCTTTTTTCAATCCATCAATAATCTGAGTCTTTTGGCCAAGCTCACTTACCTGCTGGTCTCGCTGCTTCTTGAAGTCAGCAGTGAGCTTTGTTACTTCAGAGACCTTACTTTGTAACTGCGAGCCGGCCTCGGATTTGAGCTTGCTGATCGCCGCGTCCTTATCGCGCGCCTGCTGCTCTGCCACCTTATACTTCTCTTTCCACTCATCTACCTGCTTGAGCGCGGTGTTATACCTCTCCTGATCTCTGGCAGCGACGTCTTTAGCGCCGTCAAGTTGTGACTGTAGTTCGCCCGATCGTTTCTGCAGCTTCTCCAGCTGCTGACTCACCTCTCTGGACTGGCTTACCAGTTGTTCTTTTTCTTTCGCAAACTCCAGCCGGGCTTTATCAGCTGCGGCTTTAGCCTGTGTCAAATCTGCCCGATGAGCTGTGGCCAACTTCTCCGATTCCTGAACCTTGGCATTAAGCGCCTGTATCTCTTTTTGACGCTCCGATAGCTCGCCTTTTACCGATTTCAGGCTATCCACTTCATGCGTAAGGTCTGTTACCTTCTTATTGCGTGCCTCAAGTTCCTTTTTGTTGAGATCGTTGGCTGACTGCAGTTCAGCGCGCAGTTGATCCGCTTCAACTTTTACTTTCTCAATCTGATTGCTGTTCGTCTCCTGCAAAGATACAACCCGTGCCTCCGAAGATTTTAACTTCTCCTCCAATGGCCGCAGCCTTGCAATCTCCTGCTGTAATTTGCTCTGCTCAGCCCGCGCTTTGTCCTGCTCAGCTGACAGTTCACTTTTACGCGCTTGCAGATCCTTGCGAAGCGAAGTTAACTCTTTTTGTTGACCGGCATCACGCTCTTTCAGCGACTTTAATTCAGTATCCAGTGTGACAATCTGGCTGTCACGATTGCCTATGTCACTGCGAAGTTTTTGCAGCTCTTTGAGCTGCTCCTGCAGCGAAGCGATCTCTTGTTTACTCTTTGCAGTTTGTTCAGTGCTGCGACTTTCCACTCGCTGCAATTTTTCCTGTAAATGTTTAACCTCATCACTGGAACGCGTTGCTTGTGCGGCCAGTTCCCTGGTCTGCCTGGCAAGAGCCTGGTCTTTTTCAGTCAGTTGAGCACGCAGCGGCTCAAGGGCTTTTATCTCTGCCGTGTACTTATGTTTGTCTGCCTCACTTTGTTTTCCAAGCTCAGCCAGCTGAGCATTGCGCTGGTCAGCTTCCTGTTGAATTTTGGAGATCCTTGCCTTTTCAGCATCAAGACTGGCGCGAGCAGTCTTTAACTCATTTTTCAGTTTGTTTAACTCGTTGTCCTTTTGCCCCAACGCACTGACATGCGAGCGCGTAAGATCCGTTTGTTTCTTTCGCGTCTCCTCCAGTTGCTTACTCAAATCAACTTCGGCGGCCTGACGCTCACGCAGCGCCTTGCGCACAACATCCAGTTCACCTACAGAACTTTTAAGTTGCAGAACCTCAGCCTGCTTGCTCTGGTAAACGGTGGATGATTGTTGCAATTCCTTACTGAGGCCGCTGATCTCAGAGTCTTTCTTTAGCTGTTCACTTTTCAAGCGATTGACTTCCGCCAATGCTGCTTGCTGCTTGGACTGGGTGTCATCAAGCGTTTGAGAAAGGCTTTCTATTTGCGCATCATATTTTGCTACTTGTGAGGCATGCTCACTGTTAGCTTCCTGAATTCGAGACTCATAATCAGAAATTTTCTTACGCTGATCAACAATGATTTGTTCAAACTTTCGCGACGTCTCCTCTGTGCTGGCAGTGAAATCTGCCAACTGTTTTTCAACATCGCCAGTCTCGGCAACAGCGGCTGACAGCTCATCCCGTTCAGACTTGAGCGTAGCCACCCGCGTCTTCAACTCTTTGAGCTCGATCTGCGCCTCACCCAGTTGCTCGCGATACTGATTGGCTTCGGTATCACTGCTTACTTTCCGCTTGCCGGTATTCTCCAGATCACCCTTGAGCTCAGCCAGCTTTGCATCTTTTTCTGCCAGTTGCGCTCGTAGACGCTCCAGTCTTTCGCCCAGTTGATCGTATTCCCGATTTCTCGCCTGCAATGTCGTGTTGAAGTCGCGGATACGACTTTGACTGGCTCTTTCCACTTCATTGAGCTTGCGCTGATAACTTTCAATCTCTGCTCTGCTGACTTCACTATTGTCGGCAGATGGAGCAAAGCGCTGCGACAAGCTGAGTCTTTGCTCCAACTCGCCGACATGCGCCAGTGCTCTGGTCTTGGCGTATGCCTCGTCATCGAGCAAACTTCTCACTCTCATGACTTCACTACTGTCAGCAGACGGAGCATAGCTCTGTGACAAATTGAGTCTCTGCTCCAGCTCGCCGACACGGGCCAACGCTCTGGTCTTGGCGTACGCCTCGTCATCCAGCGAATTTTTCAGTGCGAGCAATTCATGGCTATTGTCTTTGCTTGCACTGACCTCTCTGCGTTTTCGATCACCCTCCTTTCGCGCAACTTCCATCTGTCCCTGCAACACGTCAATCCGCTTTCGTAAATCCACGATAATCGCTTGCTGCTGCTCTTCACGGCGTTCCAGCGAGATCAAATCCGGATTCGCTTTTTGCGCCATGCTTCGATAACGTGTCAGATCCCTCTCAATACCCAACCGCAGTGAGCTTTCCTTCGACAGTTTTTGCTTGTGCTCTTCCTGATTCCGCTCTGTCAGCGCTTGCTGACGTGCGAGACGCGCACGCAGGTCACGAATGATTCCCTCCTGTTGCTCTGCTTGTCGTTGCAATGGTCGCAGTGTTGAATCATTGCTTGCCGCGCTCTGTGCGCCAGACTGGGCTACACCGAGCATTTGTTCAGCCTCTCCCAGCGAAGCCAGTGCTTTTACCTTTTCATAGGATTCGTCTTCGAGATGCATTTTCAGGGTTCTCATGCGCTCATCGCCCACCCCATCATTTACACTCGCCGCACCCGTTTCCTTTCTTCTCAGGGCAAGCAGATCCTTGATATGCTTCTGCAACTGGTCAACTTGCGTGTTTTTCTTCTCAAGTAACGATTGGTAATCCTTAATGCTTAACGTGCCGCTGTCGCCACGTGCAAGGGTATCCAACTGGCCACGAGTGACGTATGCCTTTTCGTCAGCGGGTTTTTTCTCTGCATGTTGACGATTGTCAGCGCTTTTCCCAGTGCCGCTATCCTGCGTACGCCCATCAACGGTTGCACGAGCAGCGCCTCGAGCTGTTGCTGGTTTTGACCCGGATGATTTCTCCCCCGATGGCGCGTACTTTTCCTCGTCGGGCCGGACTCTCAGTACTGCTGAGGTGCCTCGAGTCTTGAGTGTTCGAACCTTGTATCCATCTCGCGTTTCGGTGCCTGCGCCGTCACGATTTTGTTGTCGAGAGTCGTCGCGATGGCCAGACCCGTCGGCAACTCTGGATTCGCCACGATAGCCGCCTCGATCACGATAACCCCGGAGTTCGTATCGCAACCGATCAATCTCCTGGTCGCGTCTTCGGATATCAGAGAGCATTACCTGCCGACTTTCGGCCATAGTTCGGGAACGTAGAAAACGGCTCAACAACCAGCCGAAAAACAATCCAATCAGTCCGGCTATCAGGATTGACACCCCAATTTCGCCAATAAGATATCTCATTCTCTACCCCCCCCTTTATATTTTTCCAATCGTACAATCCGTAATGACTGCCAATTCAATACGGCCGCAGATCAATCAATTTGGCAACAACCGCCAAGCCTGCTCACCGAAACTACAGACAATATATCTTACCAAAGTGTTACAGAACACGCACAAACGTCGATTTTAAGTAATTTTTTGTCACTTGGTCTCAGATTTTAAGGTAAGTCCTCAAATTAGGACTGCGTCCAATTTCCCCGTGCGCTTATCAATTTTCCCGGAAAATCGCGCATTTCCACGGCCAGGGCGACGACACTTTAAGGATCGGAAACAGAAAGGAGAGGAATCAGACCTGACGAGACGCAGAGTTAAATAATCGCCGGGATTGACATATTACCCCACCAGGGTTGCAACTTCCGAAAAACGCTTAACATTATACTTGCAAGCCATCCCATTGGTCAGATGCGGAAGAACCCGGTGCTGCACTGGCAAGTGTGAAATAAGGTGCTCGACTCTGTCTCGAGCTGACCCGGATTTTTCATCAATGGCGAGCAGGTATCGCGGAGTCGCACCTATTAAGTGGCCATCAATTTAGTGAATAATCCACGCTAATACTGCTGGCTGACAAACAGCAGCGTTTTCTAAAGTGGGGCTGGATCACCGCAAGCGTCATCTCAACACCCTCTGCAATACACCAACATTTCTGACCCTCGCACCAAACTGCCGTGCACGCTCCGGCA
>CAYMVV010000068.1:0-7841 GCA_964393885.1 uncultured Granulosicoccaceae bacterium
ATGGATTTATACCCGATGCGAGTGTGCCGCTGGGTTGGTCTGATATACGAGCTGAAAGTACCGGGGCAGGAATTTCCCCTGTATAGCATGTTGCGTTTGGTCTAATCCCACACTGCTCGCTGGCAGATTGATCCGGTATAAATACAACGCATTTGTCTCCAACTACCAACTCCTAAATACGTAAACCGGGTTAGTTATTTACCACAACGCTATTGTGTCCCTCGTTTATTGCCTGTGCCAGTGATTTCTGGGCATTGCCGATCATGGCGATAAATGTTTCATCCGGATAGGTCGTCGCGCCAATGCTAGCCGTAATATTTAATACGGATGCCCCATAGTGGATAGGGTTTTTGGCGATCCGTTGCCGGATTCTTTCCAGTACCATAATCGCATTGTGATCACCTACATTGGAGGCGAGGGCGACAAAGGTGCCTGCGTTGTATCTTGCTACCACATCGGTTTGACGCACCTCACTTTGCAACAACGACGCGATTGTCTTTAGAATTTGGTTGCTTGCCTCGATGCCGTGTTTGACTGTGAGTTGATCGAAGTTGTCGATTTGCAGCATTGCCATCGTCAGGCTGATGTCACCGCGCTGTGCGCTGGCGTACATTTTTTCACCGACATCAAACAGGTAGTCACGGTTGTAGACACCGGTCAGAGTATCCCTGATATTCGAGAATTTTATTTCTCTGACCCGTTCAACTGACTCTACACACTGGCGAATCCGGTAGTAGAACTCACTGGTTTGCACAGGCCTGCTCAATACATCATTGGCGCCGGCTTTCAACATTCGTGCGGTGCGACTGGAGTCTGCGTCCTCACACACGGCTATGAGCCCCAGGTCTTCACGGCGATAATGCTGTCGTAAACTGTTGATCAGGCCCAGCTCGTCATCCTGAGTGGCGCTGTCATCAATTAACACCAGCGTGACGTCGCGATGGTTTTCGAGTTGTCTGCGTACCTCCACTTCGGAGCGGACATCGATCACGGTGTAGCGATGAATATCCAGCATTTCCCTAATCGCCTTACGATTAAAGTCGTTGTGGCCAAGGAAGATTATTTTGCGCTCACTATTGAGTAGAGTACGCTTAATAATATCGGCGATGATATCGAGGTCTTCTTCACTACGCCGCAGTACGCAATCGATGATGTGACGATCAAGCAGTTTGTGGGCTACGGGTTCGCTGACATTGGATGAGATCGCAATTGTCGGGATCTGATATTCGCTCAGCGTATCCAGTACTTCACCGTCAGGGGCATCTGGCAGTCGTGTATCGACAATCGCCAAAACATAGTCACTGTCTCGTGCACTTAGCAGTTTTCTGACGGCACTTGACGTATTTACGGCATCCGCATGGACACCCAGCGATTCGAAAACCTGCTGCACCAGCATGTCCCGAACGGCTTGTTCCTGTTCGGCCACCAACACACGCATGGTGTTGCCGAAATGATTCCCTGTTATAGACTCTTGGTGTAGTAGTTTCATTCGTCACGCTAAGAAGAACAAGGCACGGTTTAGTGCCATTTGCAGCTGGGCAATTATGCTAAATTGATACCACCATTCATTTTTATCTGCGCGTGTTTCGTGCCAAAGTTGAGGTTCCTCTGGTCTTCCTATCGCTGTTAAAGAAAAGTGCAATGTTTTTTGTGCGGATACCCATCGCTCAGTGTTATGACGTAATTGTGTCTGCGGTTATACCGGGTTTCCTGTGCGGGGCTCGAAATGGCTGATGACTCACTCGAATGGATAGTCGGAATTGCCGATCTGCTGCAGCCATCGGATATCCCTGATCATTTGCACAGCCCGGATCGACCCGCAACCCCGGCGTCAGTGTTGATACCGTTATTTTATTCGAGTGCTGAATGGCATGTTCTCTATATCCGGCGTGTAACTAATGAGCGTGATCGCCACAGTGGGCAGGTAGCTTTCCCCGGCGGACGACGTGATGACGCCGATGCAACTGCAGTTGATGTGGCTTTGCGCGAGGCCCACGAGGAAGTCGGACTGGAGCGCGGGGATGTATCCCTGCTTGGCCAGCTCGACACCTACCACACCAGTAGTAATTTTATTGTCACACCTGTTGTGGGTGTCATTCCTTATCCCTACGATTTTGTTCCTCAGACCTCCGAGGTGGATCGCATTTTTTCGATTCCACTGTCGTTTCTGAGCGACCGGCAAAATATCGAACTGCGCGATCGGCAATTCCCGTCTGCTGAGATGCGACGACAGGTTGAATTGAAAGTTGTCTACTTCAGGCACTACGATGGAGAAAAACTGTGGGGTGCCACGGCACGCATGACCTTGCAGTTTTTGAGGGCGTTGCGAGACGGTAAAATCAGTCTGCCGCCTGTTTAGCCAATCTACACTGGTGCTGCCTGCTCTGTGGCTCTGTGGCTCTGTGGCTCTGTGGCTGCGAGGCTCCGTGGTGAATGCTCTTGTGACAGCGCGAACTCAGAGCTTGTTGATTGCACCTGTTATCCGCTCCAGTCCCTGTAGAAGCTGCTGGCGACTGCAGGCAAAATTCAATCGTTGGTAACTGGAGTCCCCGAACTGTGCACCCGGTGACAGGCCTACCCCCGCTTTTAGCAAATAGTCAAACGCGTCTTCAACCGGCAAATCGGCTGTGTTAATCCAGGCCAGATACGTGGCTTCAGTATCGTCCATCCACAGTCCTGGTGTTGCATCAACAGTTGCCTTGAGTGTTGCAAGATTCCCTCTGAGATAGTTAATAAGTTCGCTGTGCCAATCCCATCCGTAGCGATAGGCAGCTTCAGCGGCAGCGTAGGAAAGCGTGGGTACGGTTGGCACTGAATAGAGACACCCATCCTTAAATCTTTTTCGACGATTCGGATCGGGAATTACTGCAAAGGAGGCATTGGCTCCAGCCAGGTTGAAGGTTTTACTGGGAGACATCAGTGTGATGACCTGATTCTGCAGTTCTTCTGCGGCAACCGCTGTGGTGACATGTCTGCGTGACGGATGCAGAATGAGATCGCAATGTATTTCATCGGAAATAATTGTGATGTCGTGCGCCTGGCAAATCTCGGCCAGACGTCGTAATTCCTCGCGACTGAAGATCATCCCGACAGGGTTGTGCGGACTGCAGAGAAGCAGGATGCGACTATTCTTTGTGATTGCCCGCTCGAACGCATCAAAATCGATTACCCAGCGGCCGCGGTTGTTGCCGTTGCTGTCAGCGCCCCCGTTATCGTTACCCGTGTATCGAAGCGGTACATCAACACGATTCCTTGTTTTTTTGGGTGGAAGTCGCAGTAGAGGGTGGTACACCGGCGTAAAAACCAGTATTTCGTCATCCGGCTCTCCTGCTGTTTCGCATGCGATCGCCAGTGCCGGTACCACACCGGGAATCCAGACAAGCCAGTCAGGATCGATAGACCAGCCATGGCGGTCCCGCAAATAGGACTGGACCGCGTCAGTGGTACTGGCAGTAGCCTGCGTATAGCCAAGAATGCCGTGATCAAGTCGTTGCCTGATGAAATCAATAATCTTCGGTGACGTTTCGAACTCCATATCCGCTACCCACATCGGGACAACGTCCGAGTCCTTGTACTTTTCCCATTTTAGAGCGCCGGTTCCGCGGCGATCTATTGTTTCGTCAAAATTGCTCATCTGGACTCGTTCTTTTTTTATGTTGCTGTAAATATTGGGAAAAAATCTGCGACTATCTACTCACCGCCGAATGGGTTCGGATCGCTGAGAGCGCCAGCGCGCCGCGCGAGAATAGATGATCTGCAGCGAAAGCGTTATTTTTGCCAGCAATTCGAACAGACTATCTTGAAATCAGAATGACTATTTGCCCCAAATGATCAGAAATATCAGATTCCAAATCTCATGCCCGGGACAGGATATCTATTCCCGTGCGGTCGTCCAGGGGGCTTGTGCAAACAAAGAGGGACGCGATAGACTCGTTCGCGGATGATTAGTCCAATTAACAGCAACAAATCAATCTAATTGATGGAGATTTAAATGTCAGTAGCAAAAGTAACCGAAATCATCGCCTCATCTAAAAAGAGTTTCGATGATGCAGTTCAAAGTGGCGTTGAGCGTGCAGACAAGACCCTTAAAAATATTAGCGGTGCTTGGGTGAAAGATCAGAGCGTACAGGTTGAGAACGGAAAGATCACTGAATACCGTGTTGTACTGAAAGTAACCTTTATCCTTAAAGACTAGCCAAATAACCTGCCAGCCTTTCTCTGCACGGCGGGGCTGTCAGGAAGTTACGCTTTAAAGTGTATAAGCGGTGTGGCGCGCGGCCTGCTGCCGTGCGTTATCTGTTTCTTCGCTAGTGAGTTTTGGGGGTATAGGGGTGTAGAGGAAGTAAACGGTAGAGGTGTAGAGGTAAAGGGGTGGGTTCTGCCGTAACATCACCCACCAATTTACCGCCATTTATGAGAAAGTAAGTCTCATTTAGTCGAAATCATCATCTTCAAGGTGCAGCTCTGCTACTCTCCGGGCCAGCAGAAAATACCGACTGTACTCTATCAACAGATTTTGACTTCAACTATTGAGATATCGTCGTGCGGCTGTATTCCTTTAGAAAACGACTCGAATCGTTGCACCACCTGAGTAAGTCTGTCTGGAGCGCTCGAATGCGAGGCGATAATGGTCTCGATCGTTTTGGCGTCAAAAATCTCGTCATTTTCGCTGCGAGTTTCTATCAATCCGTCTGTAAATGCATACAACTGGTGAGGCTGCGCATAGGATTTTGCGAAGACTCCGATTTCACTGGCATCTATCTTCTCAATGCCAAGTGGCAAGAGGGTACTCTGCACCCGATCGACAACTACCCCGGACTCATTGCACACAACGAGATCTGGTAGCCCCGCATTACAAACATGCAGTGTGTTTTTATCGCAAATTGCCACTGCAGCGCAGCAAAAGTATCCAAACGGCAGTAGTCGCGTTAATTTTTCATTTATCTCTGCAATGACTTCGTGAACCGGTAAGCCACGATAGGCGGTGGCTTGAAATATTGTTGCCACTGGCGTGGCACCAATTGCGGCCGCAATTCCGTGCCCGGTCAGATCAGCCAATAGTACGTAGGTTTTACCGCAATGACTTTCACAGGTTATTGCAATGTCGCCGGAAAAATCGCCCTTTGGCTGTTGCCAAATTTGCGTGTTACTGGCAACGCTCGACTGATTCACCATATGATTCAGCACGTTAACTGCCAGATTCGTATCGCGTAGACGATTTCTCTTTAGTCTTACCAGTCTTCGCCCCAATTGGTATAAACAAGCTGATTTGGCGATAGTTGACTGATGTGATTTGAGCTGCTGATACTGTGCGTATAGAAAAATGCTACCGAGCACCAGTGCAATAGCAGCCAGGCTCGGAGGTGCACTGGATGCTGCAATAGCAGTCAGGCCAACTCCACAAAGCAGGGTGTAAATCAAATTCGTATCCAGTTGAGCCTGGTGTTTTTCGGACAGTGTTCGCACTTTATCTGTGATGCTTAGCGGCTTGTCAAAGTTGCGAGGGTATCGGCACAGAGGGCTGAAACTGAATATCTTCTTCCCTGACTGGTAGTGAACTCGGCTGACGCGTCACAATAACGAGCACGTTCTGGCGGTGCGTTCGCGTCGACGTTTCCTGTTATGCCGGTCCTTCTTGTTGAGCGAGGTTGATCCGGTGTATCTGGAGCAAAGATCGAGTCAGCGGTACACCATCTAATCCTGGACGGGTTGCAGGATTACGAAAAAAACTCACGGGTCTCAGTTTGTATGCGATAAGAAGTTGTAGCTCGTGTGCTGATAGCACCGCATCCGGCCGGACACCAAGAAAGTGACAGGACTCGGCAAATCAGGCGTCTGCAAGGCATTCCGGACCATCATTGCGGGCGCTATTGACATGGTCGCCAACTTTCCTGATGTTAAATCGTCCGCTTTCAATCGGCTGTAAACACTCGTTAACAAAGTCGACATCGTCGTCGTTTTCTAACCATGCTTCCATTGAATCAGGTTCGATAATAACTGGCTGGCGATTGTGCACAGCCCGCATTTGTTCATTCGCTTTTGTCGTGATTAGACAACATTGTTTGTAGCCATCGTTATGAACCTGGATAATGGCCGCCAGAGCCATTGCCGGCGCACTGTCGATGGTGACGTAGTGTGCTTGTGGTGATGGGGTGCTATGGACTTTTTTTGCGGGTCTGGTCCATTCGTAAAAGCCGTTGACCGGCACGATGCCGCGGTACCGGCGTATCAGACTGCGAAATGAGGGTTTTTCCCAAATTGTCTCCGCTCTGGCATTGAATAGTGGACGTTTGAACTGTCCTTCCTTCGCCCATGGCGGAACAAACCCCCATTGCATCGGATCGATCGTCAATGCGGTTCTGGTGACCGACAAACCCCACACTGCCGCGGTTGGAGATACGTTGTGCTTTGCTGTAAAACGCTCTTCCGGCAGCATCAGACCCAGTTGCTCAAGCAGCCATTGAATGCCCTCGTGATCAGATATATTCATCCGCCCGCACATAAATCAGGCCTCGACGCTGTGCGCAAACCGGGAGCTATTTCAAACTCGACCGTATCCGTTGTAATCGATAACATAAGTGAATTATTACACTAACTATTACCAGCGATGCTAATTTGTGTTAAAAAAAGCCAAACGACAGAGTGCGCCATCAATCAGGTATCACCCGGTTCCTGATAAAGCCACCGTTGACTGCAGAGAAGTCGATGACATTAAATGAAGAATCCAGTTTCCTCGGCAAAGTGCCACTTTTTCAGGAACTCGAGCCGTCACGCTTAAAGTTGCTGGCGTTCACCAGTGAAATGATAAACTTTCAGGATGGCGAGGTGCTGTTTAAAGCGGGCGATGCAGGTGATTGTGCCTACGTCATAATGGACGGTGAAGTCGAGATAGTGAGTAGTGTCGATGAAGCCGCAGTGGTCGCTGTTTTACAGATAAATCAAATATTTGGTGAGCTGGCGCTACTCAACGACGAACCTCGAAGCGCCACGCTCAGAGCCAAGGGTGATCTCAAAGTGATGAAAATCAGTGAATCCATGTTTATGGAACTCATCCGTGAAAGCCCGGGGCTTGCCATGAATGTGCTTCGCCAGTTGAGCCAGAAACTTGCCGTCTCGCACCAACAGGTTGAATTGCTAAGGGGACAATTAGGTGGTGCTGCGGGTTAGTACCAGTGCAGTAAAGCAGGTACCTGCTAATTGCAGAGCCAACATGGTTTCCGGTTTACATACTGTTTGAATAACGTTGTGATTTGTATTAATTCGCGCTGGCCTGGCGTGCCTCGCCAACCCCTTCAATTTGTTACCTTGTCCATCTGTAGTTTATTGCGTACTAATTATTATGCATGAGTTGAGTAATATGGGGATGCAGCTGAACGATGGCGCACGCGTGCTGATCTATAGCCACGACAGTTTCGGTTTGGGACATTTACGCCGTTGCCGCACAATTGCGCATGCCCTGGTTGAAAAATATAAATCTCTGTCTGTACTGATCATTTCCGGTTCCCCGATAATTGGTAGCTTTGATTTTCGGGCTCGGGTTGATTTCGTACGTATACCCGGGGTAATTAAGCTTCACAGTGGTGAGTATACCTCGCTCGCACTACATATCGATTTACAGCAAACACTGGCGCTGCGTGAGGCAATCATACTCAGCACAGCCATTTCATTCAGGCCTGATATTTTCCTTGTAGACAAGGAGCCCACCGGTTTACAAGGCGAGGTAATTGAAACCTTGCATCAACTCAAGCAGCGCGGCTGCGTGAATATTCTGGGCTTGCGAGATGTTATGGATGATCCTCAGGCCCTGAGGGAAGAGTGGGATCGCAAGAACGTCGTGCCGG
>CAYMVV010000068.1:7941-23162 GCA_964393885.1 uncultured Granulosicoccaceae bacterium
ATGGATGATCCTCAGGCCCTGAGGGAAGAGTGGGATCGCAAGAACGTCGTGCCGGTGATAGAGCAAAGCTACCATCGGATCTGGGTGTATGGGCCAAAAGAAATGGGTAATCCGATTAGTGCTATTGATTTATCGGATACGGCACTCGAAAAAATTAGCTATACAGGCTATTTGCGGCGTCACGTGCCTGCTGAGAGAAAGCAGCCGAGCCCTGTTGATACCTCAGTCCCTTATTATCTGATCACAACCGGGGGCGGTGGAGACGGTGTAGAGCTGGTTGACTGGGTATTGCATGCCTGCGAACAGCACAATGTGCTAATGCGAGTCGTTATAGTACTCGGGCCCTTTATGCCTGCTGATGATCAGGTCGGGTTTAATGCACGCGCCGATCAACTCGACAATGTTGAGATGTTAACGTTTGACTCTAACATCGAGTTTCTGATGCGTGATGCCGAGGGAGTGGTGGCAATGGGCGGCTACAACACGTTTTGTGAGGTGCTGTCATTTGATAAAAAAGCGGTACTCGTGCCTCGCTATATACCACGGGAGGAACAGCTGGTTCGGGTGCGAAATGCGTCCAAACTGGGTTTGGTCAATATGCTGGATGCCAAGCGTTACCCGGAAGCGTCGTTAATGGCAAAGGCACTTAACGGGTTGGTGGA
Organism: uncultured Granulosicoccaceae bacterium; assembly: GCA_964393885.1. GTDB lineage: Bacteria > Pseudomonadota > Gammaproteobacteria > Granulosicoccales > Granulosicoccaceae. The sequence goes on from CAYMVV010000068.1 coordinate 8,604, forward strand.
TCAGCCGCTGCCTTCAGAGGTTATGGATCCGGGTATGCTGGATGGCCTGAATCGAGTTGCTGACTTCGTGGAGCCATTGATACAGAGTGCTGACCGCGTTGATGTCTAAAAATCCGCAAGCCTGAATCCACAGGCAGTTCTACCTGAGACCCGGGTAGAAAACTCCAGGCCAGAAATCACAGGCCAGGAATACAGGTTCGACAATGATGGCAGTTTTTTTCTACGTACAACATTTACTTGGTATTGGACATTTGCGACGCTCTGTGGCAATCGCCAACAGCATCGCACGCAGTGGTATACCGGTTCACCTTGCCAGCGGTGGCAGTCCGGTTGCCAATCTCAATCTCGACGGCGATGTGGATTTGATTCAGCTGCCGCCAGTACGAGCATGCGATGGGGATTTTACTGATTTGGTTGATGAGCACAACAATCAGATCGATGAGAAATGGTGGCGATTGCGACAAGACACTTTGCGCAGCGCCTGGGAACGCAGTCGAGCCCCCATATTGATTACCGAATCCTACCCGTTTGCACGACGCGTAATGAGACATGAGCTACTGCCACTGCTTGACGAGAGCCGCAAGCAGGCTTTTAGCAAATTGAATATTTGTTCAGTCAGAGATATACCGCAACCAAAATCTAAACCCTCTCGTGTTACAGAAATCAGTCAAATTCTTGATAAGTATTACGATCATATACTGGTGCATGGCGATAAAAATGTGGCAACTCTGGAGGAGACCTTTCCGACAATCCTAGCCGGGTGTTCCGATTTATCCGTCAGTTACACCGGCTATGTGGACACCCAGAGTGCAGATGTTGAGGCGTCGCAAATCGAGAGTGATGTATTGGTATCAGCCGGAGGAGGCGCTGCCGGGTTACACATCTATCGTGCAGCGATAAATACAGCAAAAAATGACAAGGAACATTTATGGCGGTTGCTGGTTGGGCACAATATTGCCGATTCAGATTTTGCAGAGCTTATTGCAATAAAGAGCGACAACGTTGTGGTCGAGCGCAATCGATCCGACTTCAGAGCGGTGCTCAAGGCATCAACGGTGTCTTTGTCTCAGGCCGGATACAACACACTAGTCGATGTCTTGCGTACCGGGGTCGCATCGGTTCTCGTACCCTATGCGAAAGATGGTGAGGAGGAGCAAACTCTTCGCGCTAAAAAATTTGCCGCGTTTGGCCGGGCCGTTGTGCTGGAGGAGGACTCTCTCGATCCAACATCCATGTTAGCGGCGGTTGCTGATGCCAGAGCGCTTAAAGAGGTCGATAAACGTCTGTTGTCTTTGAGTATTGATGGAGCCTCGCAAACAGCACTGTCAGTAAAGCAAATGCTAAACGACCTGTGAGCTTCAAAATACAGATTGGCCGTAAGTACAGCACCAGTGAACCAGGCGCTGTACAGCGAGAATGTACCATGGCAAGGCCCCGCTCACGGCACTGGTATTTTACTTTACACTCGCTTCAAGCAACTCCAGTAAGCGAGTGAGGCAGGCAGTGTGTGAAAATCTGGCATGTAACTGTTCATAACCACTTTTAGCCAGGTTTTCACGCAAATTTTCGTCTTTTATTAAAGTGGTCAGGGCCTCAGCGAGTTGGTCGCTGTCTCGTTCATCCACTAACCAGCCGGTGGTACCGTGGTCGATAAGCTCAGGTATGCCTGAGATATTGGTGCTGAGGCAGGCGAGCTGCTGGCTTTGTGCCTCCATTAATACATTCGGCAATCCATCCCTGTCGCCGTCTTCGCCAATAATACTGGGCAGCACAAAAAGGTCTGCATTCTGTAGTGCTTCAAGTACCACACTTTGCGGCTGTCCACCCATCCAGGTTATTGATTGCTCTATGCCCAGTGAGGCAGCTAATGCTTCCAATTCACCGGTGAGTTCGCCGCCTCCGATGTGGATAAATTTCCAGTGCAATTGATCGGGCAGCTTGCTCAGCGCGTGTAGTAGATATGAATAGCCCTTTTTTGTAACGGTACGACCCACGGAGAGCAGTGTAACGGCCAGTTCATCTGAACTGCCGTTGTTCAGATGAGCCCTGCGGGCGGGGCCTGCGAAACGAGTCAGGTCGATGCCATGATAGACGAGATTTACGTTGCTGTTGTGATGTGTGGCAAGGGGCGGGTGCCCTTTTGCAAGACCATTCAGGTGCTCGAAATTGGATCGAGTGCACGTTACCAGCCACTCTATACTCTGTAGTTTTTCTCGTTTTTCCCAGTCAGGAATTGTCCAGATGTCTTTGGCGTGAGCAGAAATTGCCCATGGTGTTGAAGTTAGCAGGCTGGCGTATTGAGTGACGGACGCGGGTGTGTGCATAAAGTGCGCGTAGAAAAAACGGGCACTGGCCGTTGCTTCGTACGCCATGACACAACCTTGCCCGAAACGTCGCAGACGATTGCGACCAGGATCCCGGAAAAAGTCTCTCACAAACTGATTGGCCGCGCGCCAGAATTTGTGTTGCCTGAAGCAACCTAACAGCGCCTTGAAAACCCGTCCTGGCTCCTGATGTAAATACTCAGGCAAATAGAGCACATCGGCCCTGATTTCGTCGTGTATTGGGTGTGTTACAGGGTCATAGGGATGTCGCAGTGATACAATCTGGATGTGGTAACCGTTTCGTTCAAGTTCCCTGATTTCCTGAGCGATGAAGGTCTCTGAAAGGCGAGGATATCCCTTAAGTACTACACACAGGAAAGGAGCGCTTTTGGCGTCGAGTGCGGACATCAGATTTCTCGGTTGATTCGTGGTAGATTGCGAAAGGGCTGCACACAGGCGAAACACCAGTATGTGTGGCTATTGCAAACGCGTAACTGACGACCGATTTTATCGACGATTATCGCTATGGATGAAAAATGCACCACGAAGAGCCGTCACAGTGTCTCTGGTCGTTTATTTCGGCTGCGCTGGCAGCAACCATTGCAGGCTGGCAGTTTACTGCAATGGATAGTCTATACAGCTGAAAGTTTGTTTTCGACGTGTTATTACCCGGTTGATAATTCGTCGGGTGTGCAGTCTAAGCTTGAAGTTGAACATTTCACATCGATATATCTGACTCAAAATTCCACGTCCACGCTACGACGCCCTTTTGCAGGTATGTTTCTGGGTGATTGTGTATTTAACTAAAGGTACTTCCGTTTTGGCAGTTGCTGGCTGACCTGGCGCGGATACATCAATATGGATAGATCGCTCTATCGGTATATTCTGAAGCTCAGTTCCAGACAACAGCTGTTGCTGTTGGGGCTGGTGCTGTTTTCCATGCCGATCGTCTACATTACGCTTGAGCTCCCCAAACTAATTGTTAATCGAGCAATTGGCGGAGACGCTGTGCCCGCCACACTTTTAGGCTATCCGATGGACCAGATAAAGTATCTGGTGGTGCTCTGTCTGGGCTTTTTATTGGCGGTTACCATTGCGGGTTTGCTCAAGTACATCATAAATGTGGTCCGAGGGGTAATTGGCGAACAGGTATTGCGGCAATTTCGAGCCACGCTGTATGAGCATGTTTTAAGGTTTCCTGTACCGATGTTTAAGCGGGTTTCGCAAGGCGAAATTATCCCGATGATTACTGCAGAGACTGAGCCGCTTGGAGAGTTTATCGGTGATTCTTTTTCACTTCCCATTCAGCAGGGGGGGCTCTTACTAACTTATCTGGTTTTCATTTTTTTGCAAAACTTCTGGATGGGCCTGGCAGCGGTTTCACTGTACCCGTTTCAGATGTGGATTATTCCGCGCCTGCAAATGGTGGTTAACAGACTGGCCAAGCTACGTGTACGCAAAATGAGGGAAATTTCCGCAGAAGTCGGTGAGACAGTGTCTGGCATAGGTGAGATTCACGGCAATGATACCAGCCGACGAGAACGTGCCTATTTCAATAAGAGTCTTAATGACATTTACAATTTGCGGTTTGATATATACAAACGTAAATACTTTATTAAATTCCTGAACAATTTTCTGGCTCAGCTGACACCGTTCTTCTTTTATCTGGCAGGTGGCTACTTTGTGATTGTCGGGGAGTTATCCCTGGGTGCGTTGATTGCAGTACTGGCGGCTAACAAAGACCTGGCAGGACCGTGGAAGGAATTGCTTCGGTACTACCAGCGGCGGGAAGATATACGCGTTAAATATCTGCAAATCGTCGAGCAATTCACACCAGGGACTTTGCTTGATGTAGAACTGCTCGATCAAGTTCCCACAGCACCTGTCGGATATACGGGCAAGTTGCAATTGCGCAATGTCAGTTATTCAGAGTCAGAAAATTCAAATAGCATCAAGCGAATATCCACCAGTATTGACCTAAGCAGGCACACTCAAATTCTGGGCGACAACAACAGCGGCAAGTCTGATCTCGCAAGCCTGATAGCACGCTTTTATCATCCGACTGGTGGCTCCATTATTTTAAATGGCAATGATACCTCAACGTTTCCGGAAGCAGTCACTGGACGCCAGATTGCCTATGCGGGTCAGGTCAGCTATCTATTCTCTGGAAGCATCTTCGACAATATAGTCTATGGTTTACAGCACACCCTGGTTGATCCGGAGTCGGAGGACTGGAACGATTATAAAATGGCGGGTGTCGAGAATCTGGACGAGTTGAAAGAGAGAGTTGTCGATCTGATCGATGAAATGGGCTTCAGTGCAGATCTTTTCCGCTTTGGTATGACAAGTCGGCTTAAACAAAACAGCAACGATTCTGTGGTAGCTGATATTAAGCGAGCCCGGCAGGCTATGTTTGAAAAAATTGACAGCGGTGAGTTATCAAGATTGGTTGAACCCTTTAACAACGACGAGTACAACGTGAACATGAGCGTTGCGGAAAATCTGTTATTCGGAAACCTGAGGCACGATAACTATTCGGTAAAGAACCTCTACGATCTTCCAATGACGAAAAAGATTCTCAAGGAAACAGGACTGGATAAAGATTTCAATCGTATCGGACTGGAATTAGCCGAATTAATGGTAGAGCTATTTACCGACGTAGAGCCAGGTAGTGAGTTGTTTGATCAGTTTAGTTTTGTCGGTCCCGATGATCTTGCCGACCTGCAAAAATTACTATCTCGACGAGAGGCTGGAAAAGGAGGAAATGCCGTCACAAAATCTGAGAGCGGTCTTATTATCTCACTTCCGTTTCAGTTAACTGTTTCCAGACATAGACTAGGTTTGGTTGATGAGGCGCTTCAGCAAAATATTGTACGAGCGCGCAAGCTACTTAGGGAACGATTGGAAAAGGCAGATATCGATTACATTCCATTCTCCGCTGAGGAGTTCCAGCCGTCATTGTCTGTGCAGGAGAATATTCTCTTCGGCAAAATCGTTTATGGACAGGCATACGCTGAGGAAAAAGTCATGGATGCGATTGACGAAACTGTCAGTGATATCGGTATGTACAGAAAAATCGTTGCCACCGGCCTCAACTATGAAGTGGGAGTTGGTGGCGCTCGTCTAAGTGCTGCGTTAAGACAGGGTTTGGTATTGTGTCGTTGTATATTAAAACAACCAGAATTATTGATTGTTAACGAAGCGACTAACGCGCTGGATGAGGTTTCCGAACAGAGAGTTATTAAAGTACTAAGAGAAAAACAGAAAGGTAAATCGTTTGTGCTGGTGTCCGGAAAAAACAGCCGAGATGACAGTTTTGATCAGCATATCTGTCTCGATGAAGGTCGGCTGGAAAAAGCGTAACGTTGAGTTCCTGTGCAATAAGTACCCATCCAAAGCGAAGGATAATCAGCGCTAATCGGAAATCTATCGCTATTGTGACGGCGCGTAAAAGCTCACTGTAATAGCTCTCTGAAATAGTTTTCTGTAAAAGCGAATACCTGCGCGATATGCCCACATAGTTCATGTTGGGTTCAGGCTGGACACCGGGTTCTTTAGCTAAATCTAAAAATATCAACTCTCCGGTTGCCAGCTTCCAGACATATACCTTGCATGCAGTTATTCACCAATAGAAGCAGTCGTTGGCTGGACAGACGTTGTTCAGGCAAGAAAAGCCACACTACAGCACATGCTTACAGGGGCTTTTTTTATGTCTATCAAACTTAGATTGTTCACAGGGTTAATTGTACTCGTCTCATTGTTCTCTGCCGCGAGTGCAATCGCCAATCATGAACGAAATGACCGTTACCGTAGCGACCGACCAAGTGGCTCATATCGGCCCCTGGGTTTGTATCTTGGTGGTGGCTTTGGTGCGGGTGGCAACGAAGTCGGTCGTTTTTCCGATAGCAGTGGAGAGATTGAGAAGGTTCGCGGGGGTGGAGGTTTTTTGCTTGAAGGAGGTCTGTTGTATGCAGTAGATCCATCAACCGCTCTACGTTTAACTACAGGTTACCAGGCCGATGGTGTGACTCGTTTAAATGGTGATTCTACATTCGATCGAGTGCGATTCGACCTGACGTTTATTCGTGCACTGGGTCCTCACGAACTTGGTGTAGGGGTAACAACCCATACAGGCGTGGAGTTCAATTGCAACATCAGTGCAGTATGTGCCGGCGATGTCGAGTTTGATACTGCTCTGGGTTATACGCTTGAATACGCGGTTAATATAAACAACGGCTACTACTCTGGAAATCGATTCAGAAATCGCCGTGGCCGAAGCAATAGGGGTATGTCAGGGCTGCGTCTGGGTTTACGCTTTACCGGAATAGAGTATACGCCTCAGCTGTCGGATATAGAGAATTCAGACATTGTTGATGGCACTACGCTATCTGCCTTTGTGGGGGTTTCATTTTAGGACTGGTCCCCGCTACCGGTGCACTTTTCCCCGGTTGTTGTCAGCATGTGAAACTCGCCTTTTGAGTGGTAGTCCGCCGTGGCTGTCGAATCCTAATAAATGCAGGCGGGAAGCACAGTATTAATTCCCATGGATATAGCGGGTTGGTGTATGGTCTGTGCTTTGTTAAAAAGCAGGATCGCCCCGACCATGGGACTCCACTATACTGGCGCACCCGTCGACCGTGCTGATGCACTACGAAAAGATGCTCGTCAAGTCGATGAACTATGGCGTCGTGACACCACACTACTCGTGCCGCTCTATCGTCACGGAAATTTAGTTGATCGTGAAAATTGTAGAGCGGTTTTCAAATCCCGTGTGGAACTGAAGACCAGTGGTATCGCACATGAGACGGGCACACTGCTTGGAATACGGGACGACATGGCGATATTTGCCGTCGACTGCGACAGTGACAGTGCGGAACAGTGGTTAAGCTGTGCTCCGAAGAGCGAATTTGTAGATTTGCGCACTACCGGCCCTCTGCTGCCGCGCGATGAAGCAGCGTTGCTTGCGTATGCCAAAGGGGTCAGCTACTGGCAACAAAACAATCGATTTTGCGCACGATGCGGTGGCAACAACCAACTCCTGCATGCGGGTCATGCACTGCAGTGTGAACAATGCGAAAAACAGGTTTTCCCGCGAACCGACCCGGCAGTAATCATGTTAGTTGAAAGAGTATCCGCGTCAGGGGAGCGGTATTGTTTGCTTGGTCGCAGTCCCGCCTGGCCGGACGGTGTGTATTCAACACTGGCAGGTTTCGTTGAAACTGGAGAGTCACTAGAGGAAGCGGTTGCCAGAGAGGTCCACGAAGAGGCTGGAATTGTTGTGAGCAATGCCAGATATCTTGCCTCGCAGCCCTGGCCATTCCCCCAGTCCATTATGCTCGGCTTTATTGCAACAGCGGAATCTGAGGAAATTACTATTGATGAAAACGAGCTGGCCGAGGCTCGTTGGTTTACCGATCAGGAAATAGCAACCTTTGGTAGCTGGGGCGATGAATCACCCGGTCCGAAGTTGCCTCGACCTGATTCGATAGCCAGATTTCTGATTGAAAGCTGGCGTACAAAAAGCCTGGCCATTACCTGAAAGCATTACCTCAAAGACTGATTCTGGTAAGACATAAGCGCGCTGTTGTCGCGGTTCGCGTTATGTCTCTTGTGTATCTCAAAGTTCTACTTGTACGGGTCTGCAGCATCGCGCAAGCCGTCTCCAAAAAAGTTGAAAGCCAGAATGATGATGATGACGTTGACGACCGGGAGAATCAGCCAGGGGTAAAGAGCAACAACGTTGATATCCTGTGCCTCGTTTAGCAATACCCCCCAACTGGTAATAGGTGGTCGCAAGCCCAGACCCAGAAAACTCAACGCGGTTTCCCCCAGGATCATACTTGGTACCGACAGCGAGGCAGAGGCGATCAGGTGGCTACTAAAGCCGGGTAGTAAATGACGTGTGATGATTCTCTTGGGCTTGGCGCCCATTAGTTCTGCAGCTGTACAGTAGTCTTCCTCGCGCAAGGCCAGTAACTTCGATCGAACGGCTCGTGCCAGGCCAGTCCAGTCGAGCATGGCTAATATTACCGTGATGCCAAAGAACACCAGTAACGGGCTCCAGTTGACTGGTAGTACTGCGGATAACGCCATCCACAGTGGTAGCTCGGGAAAGGATCTGATTACCTCGATAGTGCGTTGAACGGTAAAATCAACCCAGCCGCCAAAGTAACCTGCCAGACCGCCGAGCAGAATACCGAAAGCGAAGCTGATGGCGATGCCGATCAAACCTATGGTGAGCGATATGCGTGCGCCGTACATCATTCTGGAAAACATATCGCGACCCAATCGATCAGTGCCCAGCAAATACATATTTGAGTTTTCCGGGGGGCAAAATAAATGAAAGCTCCCTTCTACCAGTCCCCAGAACTTGTATGAATCCCCGCTGCAGAAAAAGCGTATAGGCTTTGGCTCGCTGGTGTCCTCGGTATACTGGCGAAGAAACGTTTCCATATTCATCTTCACGTTGCGATCGTAGACGAATGGCCCTACAAACTCGCCTTCATGAAACAGGTGAACGCGTTGTGGCGGTGCATAAGTCGCATCGTCATTGCCGGTGTGCAGGTTATACGGCGAAATAATTTCCACAAAGAGAATGGATACGTACATGCATAGCAAAACCAGCCCGGAAACAACCGCCAGGCGATGTCGCTTTAGTTTCCACCACATCAACTGCCACTGTGACGCCAGATAGACTTTTTCCTGTTCTGGCGTTAGCTGTTCAATTGACTTTGGGTCAAATGGCGCGTCGGATATATAATGTTCGTTCTTATCCATTAGCCGTTGTTCCCCTGCAACCGTACTCTGGGATCAAGGGCCGCCAGTGCGAGATCCGATACCAGCACGCCAACCACAGTTAGCACGGCTAAAAACATCAGGAAGGTTCCAGCCAGATACATATCCTGGCTTTGTAAGGCGGCGAGTAACATTGGACCTGTGGTTGGCAGTGACATTACGACTGCCACAATCTCTGCTCCGGATATCACCTGAGGCAGTAAATTACCAACGTCGGCAACGAAAAAATTCATCGCAATTCGCAATGGATATTTTCTCATCAGCTTGCCGGGTGGCAGACCTTTTGCGCGGGCTGTCGTAACATACTGCTTTTGCAGTTCATCGAGCAAATTGGCGCGAAGTCGCCGAATCATACCTGCAGTGCCGGAAGTGCCAATGACCACAACCGGTATCCACAAGTGCGCGAGTACATCTTTGACCTTTGCCCAGCTCCAGGGTGCATCGATATACTCAGGGGCCATCAAACCGCCAATCGATGTACCGAAATAAACGTTGGCCAAATACAGCATGATAAGCGCAAGCAGGAAATTGGGCGTTGCCAGACCAATGAAGCCAAGGAAAGATAGTCCATAGTCACCCCAGCTGTATTGATGTGTCGCTGAGTAAATGCCAATTGGAAACGCGATGATCCAGGTAAATAATATGGTGACAATGGAGATCAGTACAGTGAGTACCATCTTGTCGCCAATCACCTCGCTAACAGGAAGCTCGTACTCAAAAGAGTAGCCAAAGTCACCCCGCAGCATGCCGGTAACCCATGTAAAGTACTGCTCCGGCATTGATTTATCTAATCCGTACTCCTTGCGCAAGTACTGGATTTTCTCTTCGTTAACAGACTCCCCCTGGCTTTGAAGCTCGGCAATATAGCTTTCAAGATAGTCGCCAGGTGGAAGTTGAATTATCACGAATACCAAAACGCTGACAATAAACAGCGTAGGTATCATCGTCAAAATACGACGAATAAGGTAGCCAAACATATTTATTGCCGTTCTTTGGAGAACCAGAAAGTATCAGGCTGATAAGCACCGAAGTAGGCAGTTACCGATATATCGTAGATGCCTTCTTCAGGCACGTTGTTCAAATATTTGTTCACTACAACTGGCTGCTTCACTCCATTGACAATACCGATGGTAAATACCTGGTCGGTGTTTATCTCCAGCATTTTGTGCCAGATTGCTTCCTTGTCAGTTGTGGTTGGTGCCATGCGCCATTCATCGTAAAGCTTTACGAGCTCTTTGCCTTCAGGTATGTCCGGCGCTTCACCCGCTGCGCCACCAGTTTCAATATACTCTCCCCATTTGGGCCATTGATACTGGTATTTAGTGGTTGGTGCAATCCAGCGTGGAACGGAATCAGCCGAGGGCAGACCGTTTTCAAGGCCACCCCAAATTGCCATCATGGCCTCGCCCGAGAATACCCTGCTGCGAAAGACTTCTCGCTGCGACGGCACACTAAAAAGTTTCACACCGATTTTCATCCAGCTGTCATGAATTAATTCCAGCACGTCCGTTTGTTCAGTGCTCTCACCTGCAGTTTGTACCGGTATTTCAAGCGGCCTTCCATCCGGCAATTTCCGAATACCGCGATTGTCACGCTCATTCAAGCCCAATCCGTCGAGAATCTCGTTTGCCGCTTTAATATCGAACTGGCTCCAGGTACTGGCGTATTCCGGTTTGAACAGGCTACTTTGACTGATTACGGTGTTGTTACTGGGCGTGGCGAGACCGAAGTACACCACCTGATTTATCTGATTACGATTGACTCCCATCGACAATGCTCGCCTGAAATCGGCGTTGCGCATCAGTGCTCTGAATTCGGGATCATTGGTGTTGAGATTGGGGTAGAGTGCCAGCTGCGCGCCTTTAGCTGTTGACCACAGGTGCACAAGGTAGGGGTGGGTTTTGGTTCCTTTTTTCAAAAAAGGATAGTTATCAAGTCGTATATATCGAGCTTGTAAATCTGCTTCACCAGCACCTGCCTTTGCCGCTATTAATTTGTTTGACGCGATTGCAATCACCACTTCGTCAATATAGGGCAGTTGATTACCACTGCTGTCAACTCGATGAAAAAATGGATTGCGGCTAAATACAAACCGGTCTGAGGGTGGTTTGGTCGTGTTGTACCATGGTTGTAAAGTTGGCAATTCCGGATTGCTTTGTTTGTAGGGTCTGTCCTGCCCATGGTGTACCGCCATCCAGTTCCGCTTGCCGGAATCAGCTACCATTTTTTCCATTGCTTCATCGCCAACATACGTTTTGTGATACTGGCTCAGGTAGTGTGCTGGTTTGTAAAGATAGAGCGGATTCGGTCCCGCAATAGCCGGAACAAAATAAGGATTGCTGCTCTTCCAGGTATATCGTACGGTGCGCTCGTCAATGACTTCAAATGTTGGCAATTCTCCATCAACTCTGAGGGCACTGTCCATTCGGCCTTCGGACAGATCGGGATTGAGTATGACGTCCTCCCAAAAGTATCTGAAATCTTCGCTGGTAAAATCTGCTCCATCTGACCACTTGTGGCCGGCGCGCAGAACGAACGTGAAAATGCGATCATCTTCTATTTCAAAAGACTCGAGTATGTCTGCCTGCAATTCCTGATCACTGTTATAGGCGATCAGCCGCGCATAGCCGTAAATGGTCATTTGTCGTATATCTTTGGCTTTGCCCATCAATAAGCGCATGGACCCACCATATTCGCCTTGTTTTTGGCCCTCGCCAAACTCAACGACACGCGGATTTGCTGGCAGCCGGTTCTCCACCGATGGCAGTGCGCCGGATGCCTCGGCATCCTTGAGCGAGGGCGCGCCGGTCCAGCTGGAAGCAAGCACTTGCGTCGATAAAAACAGCAGTCCGACTGCAAGCACCTGGTGTCCGATTGTCGACATATTTCGGGTTTTTGGCTGACGTGTCTTCATGTCAATACGATTCTCCACTGCATCAGTATTTTCGAGGTAAATTGTCGGGTTATGACGGGGATTGCAGGACTGGTTGTGACCACCTGAGCGCTAATCCTGTGGCTTTTTGATAATTCAATGTTAAACATCGGGGCTTGCGGCGCCAGCACCGAGACGAACAAAGTGGCCGTCACTGATGTCGCGAAACTCTGTCGTTTGATTCAGTGAATAGCACTCAGGCCACAGTTCAGAGTCAGCACCGCTGGCTCCATCAAGAGCCGCAAAGTCCAGTGGTTTTGTGGGGTCGGGATGCGGTACCGCAGCAAGCAAAGATTTTGTATACGGGTGTATCGGGTTGTCGAACAGTTGTTGTTTCGTCGCCAATTCTACCAAATTGCCTTTACACATTACGGCTATGCGATCGGCGATATAATTTACCACCGCCAGATTATGTGTGACAAAAAGATAGGTTAGCCCCAGTTCCTGTTGCAGATCTTTGAGCAGGTTCAATACCTGGGCTTGTATCGAAACGTCCAGTGCTGATACAGGCTCATCGCAAACAATCAGTTTTGGTTTTAGCGCGAGCGCGCGCGCGATACCAATTCTTTGCCTTTGTCCGCCTGAAAAACTGTGTGGGTAGCGACTCAGGAACCGTGGGTCGAGCCCCACCAGTCGAATCAGGGATTTTGCCCATTCGCGCTGGTAGTCTTCATCGCCGATATTATGAATAATCAATGGTTCACGCAGAATATCCAATACCGTCATGCGTGGATTAAGGCTGGCGAAAGGATCCTGGAAAACCAGCTGCATCTTTCGTCTAAACCGGGCCAGGGTGTCGTCGTGCAATGACTCAAGCTGAATACTGCCTTCGTCTTCGCAGTGAAAAACAATATTGCCCTGATCAGGTGACTGCGCCAGCATCAGCATCTTGCTGAGGGTTGTTTTGCCGCAGCCGCTTTCACCAACCAGTCCAAAACACTCACCCCTGTCAATCGTAAAAGAGACATTATCTACCGCTTTTACAACACTGGATTGACCAATGCTGAACATACCGGTATTTCTGATAGAGAATGATTTACTGAGATTGTTGACGACAAGGTGTGGTCCCTCGGGCACAGCACCTGCGGGTTTTTGATCTTCAAGCATGGTATCCAGGCTGTACTGCGCCTCCCTCACCGGTGTTAACCTTTCGTCGGGTGCCATATCGAAATGAGGTACGGAGTGCAATAGTGCCTTCAGATAAGGGTGTCCGGGTTGACTAAAAATCTTATCAACCGGACCGCTCTCGGTGATTTCACCGTGGTACATCACAACGACCCGGTCTGCTACATTGGCAACCACACCGAGGTCGTGAGTAATAATCAATACCGCCATATTCAGCTTTAACTGCAGCTGGTTGATTAGCTCGAGGATACGCGCCTGCATGGTCACGTCCAGCGCGGTTGTCGGTTCGTCGGCTATTAACAGCGCCGGGTGACATACCATCGCCATAGCGATCATCGCACGTTGCCGCAGTCCACCTGACAGTTCGAACGGATACATGCGCATCGCTCGCGAGGGCTGCGGAAATCCGACCTGTTCCAGCATGTATTCCGTTGCAACCATGCCGTCGTGCCGACTAAAATTTCGATGCAGAAATAAAGCCTCACTGACCTGATCGCCGATGGTGTGCACCGGTGACAGAGATGTCATTGGCTCCTGAAAAATAATGGAAATACTACCGCCGCGTATTGCTCGCATAGCACGACTGTCGCGTGGCAGCTGCGCGATATCTACAACCTGATTGTTTTTATCCGGGTCAGCGAACAGAATGCTGCCACTACTGATGCGGGCAATTTTCGGTAAGATTCCCAGAATGGCTTGCGCGGTGACTGATTTTCCAGACCCTGATTCACCCACCAACGCCAGGGTTTCACCGCGATCAATAGAGAGAGAAACATCCTTTACCGCCGCAATAGCACCACCGTGGATGGCAAAATCGATGGACAGGTTTTTGACTTGCAGTAATAGATTCGGTCGTGCCAGAAACTGACTGGTTTCGCTATCGTCAACAACACGCGTTGGCGTGTCCTGCGCCGCGCTGTTGCTGGTTTGAGAATCGAACGTCGAAATGACCTTTTCCTCTTTAGGATAGTATTACCATCAGGGGTAGAGCGATCACGCGCATTCCCGCTGTTTTGCCCTGTCCCTGACTGCTGCGTATCCGGGCATACTGCAAAAATGCCTGATCGATAACGCAAACCTGTTCAGTCAACGTTCGCGCAACACCCGGCGCGCAACACCTGGCACCTCACTCGCCGGGGTGTAGTTTAGCGTGATTAATCGCCGGGAACTTACCTGATTACAGCCGACAGTTTGTAAATTTTGTGTAACACCGAAGCTGAAGCTGGAAATTGCATCGGTCAGCCTACACATACAATGATACTAGGTCAGAAGGGGCGATCCAATGAACGAGAAGCAGAAAGATGAATTTAATGGCACAGAGGACAAATTTGCGGAGCTTGGGCAGCAGGCAGGCGTGATGTTGGGGCAATTGTTTTCAGCGGC
>CAYMVV010000068.1:23262-30918 GCA_964393885.1 uncultured Granulosicoccaceae bacterium
TTGCGGAGCTTGGGCAGCAGGCAGGCGTGATGTTGGGGCAATTGTTTTCAGCGGCCGAAAAGTTTGGCCACCCGGTGTCCAAAGAATCGCAATCACAGGCATCCCAGGAGCCATTCGTGTCGGCGTTGCGAGAAGCGGGCGAAGAGTTTCGGGCAACTGCCACTCGAGCAGCCGAAAGCTTATCAGGCTCGTTTCGTCACAACTCAACCGACCCGGATTACGCGGATGAAAATGTGGCTGATGCCGACGACGTTAACCCGGGGAATGTGCGCAAGATTGGTGGTGCCGCGAGGGACTCAACGCAGCCGATGAGCGAGCGTGGATCAAGTGGCCGGTCTTCTGCTGGTGACGAACAAGTGTCTGCAAACAGCGTCGCAACAGATCGTGCACGGCAACTGGCGGAGATTTTCCACAGTGACCACGGGTTGTCGGATCTCACGTCTGGTGAATTCGATGCGTTAAAAACGCTGTTGGAGAAACACTATCGCGGTATTCGCGAGTTTCAGGGTCAGAAATAAACTTAGTTGCTTTGCTGTCGGCCAGTAGATGATACCCCGGCGAGGCATCACTCCCCGGCGAGCAATCACCAACAGGGAAGTTTGTGATTGTAATCGCCGGTCAGATGACTGCGTCCACAGCGATCATCTGTTCTCCATGAATCTGTTCTCCGTGAACACGGTAACCAGTCTCGTTTCGGCGGTTACGCGTCAGGAGAGACATAAGGTGGTAGTGGATCATCGCAGCGCCAGCGTGTTTTAGCTAAACCAGAGTTACCAGCTCCTCGGAACTGGTTGGATGGATGGCCACGGTGTCGTCAAAGTCTTTTTTCGTGGCCCCCATTTTCAAGGCGACAGCGAATCCCTGCAGCATTTCATCTACGCCCTCGCCAATCATGTGTATGCCGACTACCTTTTCATCCGCTCCCTGTACAACCAGTTTCATCGCGGTTTTTTGTGGATGACCGGTAAAAGCGTGATACATGGGAGTGAAGGATGTGTTGTAGACCTTTGTGTCATCTCCAAACTGTTCTCTCGCCTGATTTTCAGTCATACCGACAGAGCCTATTGGCGGATGGCTGAAAACCACGGAGGCAATATTTGAGTAGTCAAGATGTCGATCTGCCATGCCACCGTAGAGACGATCTGACAGCCTTCGCCCGGCAGCAATGGCCACTGGCGTCAGTTGCGCGCGTCCGGTGACATCACCGATGGCGAAGATGTTGTCAACATTGGTAGCCTGCCATTTATCGGTTGGAATATAACCACGCTGGTCCACCTCGATGCCAGCGGCCTGTGGATTGAGTTCTTTACTGAGTGGTCGTCTGCCAATTGCCCAAATGACCTGATCATAAGGGCCCAGTTGATCGCCACTGTTTTTCGGTACGATTGCTATTTGATCGCCGACTTTTTGCAAGCTCTCAATTTCAGTGTTGTTAACGATCTTCAGCCCGTCATCGTGCATGATTTGCGTCAGGGTAGAAGACAAAATATCGTCAAATTCCCTGAGAAAGTGTTCCTTTCGAATGATTAGATCAACGTCGCTGCCGAGCGCGTGAAGCATGCCAGCCAATTCAACAGCGATATACCCGGCACCGATGACCGCCACTTTCCTGGGCTGTGTCTTTAGCTCAAAAAAACCATCTGAACTGATGCCAAGTTCTGCACCAGGGATGTCCGGCACATCCGGTGTTCCCCCGGGCGCCAACAGTATTCTTTCAGCAGTGACCTGCTTGTCTCCGACCTGCACGGTGTGGGCATCAACCAAAGAACCGCGGCCGTTGAGCATCTCGACGTTTTCTTTGGTCAGGTTTTTCTCGTAGATACCGTTGAGACGCCGAATGTATTGTTCCCGATCTTCGACCAGTTGTGTCCAGTTGAAGCCTTTTTGCTCCACATCGAAACTGTAGCCTTCAGCATCGCGAATGGCATGGGCGAGGTGGGCTCCGTACCACATGACTTTTTTAGGCACACAACCGCGGTTAACACAGGTGCCGCCGTAGCGATCAAATTCGACTACCGCGCATTTTGCGCCGTAGCGTGAGGCTCGTCTGGTTGCCGCAACGCCTCCACTGCCCCCACCAATTGCAATTAGATCGTATTGATAACTCACAGAAATTCTCCTGATTAAAGATGTTGGTCTACGGGGACCGAATTGTTGGTGTCAGTTGTGGATCAGCAGATTGTGCGTAATGTTCGATAACTGCAAGCGAAGTCGTAGCCGCCAAAGCCGGGGCGATTTGCAGGCACAGGTCAACGCAGCCCCGTTTTTATCTGCGTCTCCCCGCCTTGCTCTGACGGCTCTCACTGCGAAAAGTTTGTTAACGAATTTCCTGCAGAGTTCTCCGGATCTTGCCCGAAAATGATCGATCAGCGGCAGCCACAATTTTTTGCAGCGCTATGACGATCAGTTTCGTTAGTAAATAGAGCGACCATTCGCCTCAATCGATTGAAATATCTGACTCAAAATCTCGCGTCCTTGAGGCAACTCTTACTCTTCGTTGGGCTCCTGATGCTTGAAATCAAAAATAGTGAAGACAATATAGCAGCTGAGTGAGTAGAATTTGTCTGTTCCGGTGCTCCCACCACATTTCATTATTGTCAGTCGTCCACAGTAAACCCAACCGATTTTTCCCAAAATGAATAATGTGTAGCGACAGCAGCAGCCAGGCTCAATGATAAATTCGTATGCGTGTTTGCGCTGCTATAAACTGGTCAATCCGGGATTGTAAAAACACCGTCTGTATCGTACCAAGCAATGATCTTGGCGCAATGTTCTTTAAGCAATGTTCCTGAAGCTATGCTCTTATTGATGTGAAACGCTGTTTTTTACGTTCCTTTATCGGCTGAGTTTGGTCCTGCTCCCCACTTTGTGCAATGAATAATTTGACTTCCAGTATGAATGATCGTTTTGGCCATTATGTAAAGCTGGTCAGGGCTGATAAGCCTATTGGCACCCTGTTGTTGTTATGGCCCATGCTGTGGGCTCTGTGGTTTGTATCTGCCGGGAAGCCAGACACAGCGGTATTAATCGTGTTTTTGGTGGGTACTTTTTTAATGCGATCCGCTGGCTGCGCAATCAATGACTATGCTGACCGGAACATCGACGGGGCGGTAAAGCGGACTCGCTCGCGACCAATCGTGACCGGCGCGGTTTCCCCGCGTGAGGCCTTGTTGGTTGCCGCATCTCTTGCGCTGGTGTCTTTTCTACTGGTGCTGACAATGAATCAATTGACGATCTTGTTATCGTTTGTCGGTGTGGCACTTGCAGCGGTGTACCCGTTTACCAAGCGGGTTACCTACTGGCCACAGTTGGTTCTGGGATTGGCATTTGGATGGGCGGTACCGATGGTATGTGCTGCTCAAACGGGTCACATAGGCGCGACCGGATGGCTGATCTATCTTGCAGCGATAATTTGGGCGTTTGCGTATGACACCATTTATGCCATGGTTGATCGCGCCGATGATCTGGTGCTCGGTGTAAAATCCACCGCCATTCGGCTCGGGCGCTATGATGTTGCTGCCGTCGCTATTGCTCAGGCTTTGGTCCTTTTGATTGTGTTGCTTGTTGGACTGTCACTGAGTCCGGGATGGATCTTTATAAGCGGAATGATACTCGCTGCTGCGGTTGCTGTATGGCAACTTTATTCGATTCGAAACCGCGATGAGGAAAGTTGCTTCAGGGCTTTTCTGGCTAACAATTACATGGGTGCTGCTGTCTTTTTAGGAATAGCAGGCCAGTATGTGGTTGCTCAACGGTAATCGAGCGACTGGAAGACCGATAGTCACCATGACTCTCGGCAGTACCGTCTCTAATTTAATTTTTTTACATGAAACAGACCAAGCATGCGTGATTTTCTGCAGCAGCTAATCCATCGCCAGCATGCTGTCATCTCTGCTGGCCGAACTGACAGTGATCAACTCAATACAGAGCGTGAGAACCTGACATCACTTGTGCTCGCAGATGCGGCGCTGAGCAAGGCCGGCGCCGAATTTCCGGAGCATCCGCTGCAGGTTGCGGTGATTGGGCCTACTCAGGTCGGTAAGAGTTCGGTTGCTAATATGCTGATCGGACAGAGTGTGGCAGATGCGAGCCCGATGGCTGGCTATACCGTGCATTGTCAGGGGTTCTATCTATCAGACCAGGACAATCAGACCAGTGCAGATACAGACTGGTTGAAAAATATCTTTGATGGACAGTCGCAACGAGCGCGAGAAGCGCTTGATCGAGAATTGTTGTCGGAGTATTCCCTGTCAACCGTCTATGCAGAAAACAGTCAATTACAAAATATGACGGTGTGGGATACGCCAGACTTTGATTCGGTTGACTCGTTGCACTACAGCGTGTCGGTGCTGAGAGCGATTGCACTGGCAGATTTGGTGGTGTTTGTTGTCAGCAAGGAGAAGTATGCGGACAAATCAGTGTGGAATCTGTTGCGTTTGCTGCGAGATTTGAATGTACCGGTCATACCGGTAATGAACAAGACATCGACTCCTGTTCGGCAGCAACTGGCGGAATCGTTTCGATCGAAATATACGCGCATCTCGCCGGTAGATAAGACCACCGAACTGCAGTTTATCGATGACTACCGGGATGATATGGACCGTGCTTTTGCAAGTGACGATGTACAGCAACTACAAATGAGTATTCGCACTGCGGTGAAACGCCGTAGCACTGCATCACTGAATAAATCAGCACTTGGCTTTGTATCATTGCATTGGGACAACTGGACGGCGCCGGTCACCGCTGAGCATCGATTGAGGGCGCAATGGAAAAGCGACGTCGACCTGGTTTGTGACGAAGCAATTCAACTTTACCAGCGTGAGTACCTGCAGCACGACCGATATAAAGAGACCTTTCAACTGGCGTTGGCGGAGCTGCTTACCTTGCTTGAGGTGCCGGGAATCGCTGAGCCAATCACCAGGCTGAGGAGCATCGTTACCTGGCCTGTGCGTAAAATTAAGCAAACTGTTGAGTCTCAACAAGAGCTAAACGCGGGTGCACAGGACGACAGAAGCGAAGAACGTCGATTACTGGAAGGGTTGGGTGAACACACACTGACACAACTCACAAGAAAATCTATCGAGCGGGAATCGGACGGTAATTACTGGGAAACGCTGGCGAGTAGTCTTGCTACCAAGCAACCCGAGCTGATTGAGGGATATCATCGAGGCCTCGACAGTTATCAGATTATGTTACAGGGCGAAGTCGAAAGAGCCGCTCAGTCACTCTATAAGAAGCTGCAGGAGCAACCGGCTACGTTGTACAAACTAAGAGCAGCTCGCGTCACTGCTGATGCCGCGGCCATTGTTCTTGCTGTGAAGTCCGGAGGTCTGGGAGCGGTGGACCTGGTGCTCGCGCCAGCGATGTTGTCGTTGACGACGATGCTTACCGAGGGTGCACTTGGCAAGTATATGGATGGTGTTCAAAATGATCTGCGCAATTATCAACAACTCAAAATGTCCGAACTGTTCAACAAAAAAATACGCCAGCGATTAAAATCTATTGGCTCGGATTCTGATCGTGCCGATAAACTCTACATTAGCGAAAAACAGCTTACAGAACTGGCTGAGTCGCTTGGGGTATAGAATATTGTGGTGGCTTTAAGCGGATTTATTCACAAGATTGATCGGCGGCTAAGTTGATCTTTGAGTACGTTGTACATTTTGTGTTTTGTGAATGTCAATAAGTATTCGACGCAGGAAGCAAATGCACTGTGAATAAAAAACTCTACTCGCTATAGCATGAATAATCAGGGTTTATACCCCCGTTTCAACACGGATGAATTTTACAGATGACGATTCCCCAACATCTCAACAATGACAATAAGTAGTCCGTAGTAAAGATCAAGGTACAAATATGACCGAGCGCGAAGTAAGCGATCTGTATAAAGGTGGAACCTCTTTTCGTCAGGAACTGATTGCCAAACGCTGGCTGGTCGATGGCGCCGAGGATAGCGAGACAGCTGGCGATCCATTACAGTTCAAACCGTCAGATCTATTTTCGAATGCTGAACGGCCGCTGGTTGTCGGGCTGTTCGGAGGTACTGGTGTTGGCAAGAGCTCACTACTTAATCGATTGGCTGATGCTGAAATTGCGCGCACCGGTGTGGTCAGGCCGACGTCGATGGAAATTACCGTTTATTTACACGAAAGTATAGAAATCAGTGCGCTGCCAGCGCATTTCCCGCGAGAAAATATATCCGAGAATCGCCACCTTCGACAGCAGTTCGCCAGTGTCATGTGGATTGATATGCCTGATTTCGATAGTGATGAAACACAAAATCGAGAGCAGGTATTGCAGTGGCTGCCCCATATCGATTTGTTGATTTATGTGGTATCCCCCGAGCGATATAAAGATCAGCAGGGCTGGCATTTACTGCAACAGTTTGGATTTCGTCATGCCTGGTTGTTTGTAATGAATCACTGGGACAGGGCGCAGGATCTGCAGCATTCGGATTTCAACAAATTGCTTGTAAAGACAGGTTTCGATTCACCCAGAATATTTCGTACGGTATGCAACGGCGATTTCCATTCGCAAGATGAATTTGAACAACTTTCCGAGTATGTGTCCAGGCTTTCAGAACGTAAATATATATCGCTGCTTGACGAGAGAGGGTGGCTGAATCGCTTGCATGCACTGAGTGTGGAGATTGATGGTGGTATTGATCTTTTACAAATGGCAAAAGGCGATGCTGCATTGATCGAGGTTTTTAAAGACGAAATGCAGCAAATGGAAACATCCGCGAACAGTCATCTGGAACTACCGTTCAGGACGTACAGCGAACGATTTAGTGAGGCGAACTTGTCTCCCGTACAAAGAATTTATAAGTCGCTGCAAGGAAATTCTAGCGGCGATGATCCAGTGAGTTTACCAGCGCAATTGACTACCGGCAGCGATGTTGCGGAATTGTGGGATGAGTGGTCGACTATTCGTCTCAGTGATACATTGACGCGGTTTCAGCACGCGTCTGAACGGCATGGTTATCCAGCCGGTCGTTTGCAGTCCCTGGTTCACGATGTTCAGCTTTCAACTGTCAGCCGTATAAAAGAAAATCTACAGTCAAATTTGAAGCAGGCTTTGCTAAAGCCAGGGACGAAATGGCAGCGACTGGCGGTAAAGGTTGCGGGCTACCTGCAGTTGTTGTTACCTCTATTGGTGGTGTTGTGGATTGTGTACAGAGCTTTAGCTGGATTCATCGGTGGCGCGTCTGATCGAACTGCCTATGTGGGGCTGGATTTTCTGATTAACGGTTTAATTCTAGGGGGCATCAGTTGGCTGGTTCCCTGGTTGTTAGCATATATGCTAAAGCCATCCATACCCCGATCAGTAAACCGTGGACTGCACAAGGCGGTGTCTTTGGCTGTCGAGCAAACTACCGACGACTGCGCTGAAGCTTTCGACGCAATAGTTGCAGAGAGGCAAGCGTTGCTTGAGCGTGGAGTTCCATTGAAAAAAAGCATCAGACAGTTGTGCAGCCGTACTTCGATACTGGAGGATACGGAATTAAAAAATCTTGTGTTGGCGAATGGCGATTTAAAACAAGCGGCGAACCGAACCGTGCGGGAGAACGGGCCTGGCTGAGTGGCTCTGACCTACTATCTAAAAACACATCCAGCCGTATCTCCTCAAGGGGTGCGTGCAAATGCCCAGACATCA
>CAYMVV010000069.1:0-30836 GCA_964393885.1 uncultured Granulosicoccaceae bacterium
TCGCGTTTGGCTCTACCTGAAGCAGTAGATCCCCAATTTGCGCCTTTGGCAGTTGATGCCCGCTGTGCAAGGCATCAGCAATCGCATTCCAGGATAAAAGCGGGTCGGCTTCTTCAAAAGTAATTGTGCGCATAAATTTGTATCCTAGCCTGGATTATTCATAAGGCGACAAGTAAATATTAGCGAAATGCTATGTATACAGCCCCAAATCACTTTTTGGGCACCTTTTTCAAAATAGCAGTGTGTCTATTCGACGCCAGAAGAAAATCTGGCGTCACATCTCGGCCTATCCTCTTCGGCGCCTTTTTAGTACGTCAGCGAGCCACGTTTCTCAGACGATTGGCCGACCTGTTTAGCCAGATTTCTTCTGGATGCCGAATCCTCACGAATAATCCAGGCTAGAATATCCGTTAACCAGCCAGTTAAGTTGGTCAGTCTCGCCAGAGTTGATTTTTCCAGCTATACCACCACCAGCAACGCTTTTCGTTTTATTCTTAAATCAATGAACCTGTTGGTGGTGTCATTGGTGAAATTATTTCCTTCCACACAGAGCCAGTGCAGGGCGGACTTGTTTGCCGCCCAGTCCACCAGAGCATTACCACCTCTGTCTTTGATGCCACATTCCACCAGTCCCAGCTCCGTCACTGTTGATGGTAGAGTTCTGGTCAGTGTTAACACACCTTCGTCTCCGACGTTTGCGTTGTAACTCATGCTGAATGATTGCAACGCTGGTCCACCCTCACGAGCAACGGTGTCAATTGCCGCGGCGATATGGTTTACATCTGTGATGTCGAGCAGCGCGTTGCGTAAATGCAGATCATAGTGCCGCGTGTCGATGGGCAATGCGCGTAGAGTATCGGCTGCTGAGATACACACCGGCTTTCCGGTATCCAGCAGCGCCCTGATCAGGTGATTCAGGGGAGGTTTGTTTTTTAATGTCGAAGCTTTCGTTAACGTCGAAGCTGTGGCAGGCGACTTGCGACTGGCTACAATACATAGTGCAGTGGACAAGCCAGCTTTGATGGACAACCTTCTCGATATTTTTTTCATAACTACCGTGATGTGGTTTCACCGTGTACGACAGAGTGTACGCCAAAAACCCGGTTGCTTCAGTTCTGGCGTTGCGCGGTCCGTGCGATTGGCTGCCCGAAGACGGGTATATCCTGCGAACCGATCCGCACTGCAATCAATTCAACGGCTTGCGGCAATAGAGATAGTCGGTGCCGCGGACGCCAGGGTGATAAAGTCGTATTGGTCAACAAGTGTTTCCAGCGGTATTTGCAGTTGCGAAATAATCGTATGATGTCCGCACTGTCCAGCTATCTTTTTCTATCGGGTGAAATCCAGTGACACGGTCTGAAGCTATATCAAACATCAGTGCGCGGGCACTGACAGACGCCAGTCATAAAGATCACACCGTAACGCTTGAGAAAGTAGCCAGTGCTGTCGATGATATCGGTTTTCTTACCGTCAGTGATACCTGCATAAGTGCGGCTGATATAGACGGTCTGCTTGCAACCTATAAGCAGTTTTTTCTTGGCAGTGCTGACAATAAATCAGCAGTTGATATGGCGTTGACCGGTTCTAATCGAGGTTGGGGTGATGCCGGTGCGGAGCAGGTTAATACAAACGCAAACCCCGATTACAAACAGGTATTCGACTGCGGTCCGGAACTGGCAGCTAATGACCCGCTCGGTCAATATGCCTACTACGCACCTAATCTATGGCCTGCTGAACCTGAAGGATTTCGTGAGGTTATTACCAGCTACTACCAGCGTGCCACAGCGGTGGCGCAGTTGTTATTGTCGGCAGTGGCAAAATCTATAGGGGAGCCCCACGACTACTTCGACGACAAGTTCGACAAACCGATGTCATTGCTCAGGGGCAACTACTACCCGCCAAGACCGCGCAATGCCACTGACAAGGATTTTGGCATTGCGGCGCACTCGGATTATGGCTGTCTGACTTTGCTGGCAACCGATGGTACCCCCGGGCTTGAGGTGCTGAGTAAATCAAACGAGTGGTTGCCGGTTGCACCGGAGCCCGGCGTATTTGTTATTAATTTTGGCGAGATGCTCGAGATGTGGACCAATGGCCGAGTTGTCGCGACGCTTCATCGAGTGGTCGGTGGTACCAGAGAGCGACTATCCGTACCGCTGTTTTTTAACCCGCGTTACGATGTCAATGTGGCCCCGAGCGGTTCTGCAGAAACAATTCTGGCGGGCGAACACCTCGCTCGTCGCTATGATGAAACCTATATTCATCGAAAAAAGGCAATGCCGGCCCGGACCCCTGTTGGTATCAATGGTAAATCGCCTGATGCCTGATGCCCGTTCTCTGATGCCTGTTCCCTGATGCCTGATTCTCGATGCTACAACGCCGTGGATCCAGCGGCGGATCCAGCTGGGCGAATCGACGTTCAGACCGATGATTTTCTGAATTCTTCGCACGATCTGTCTGGTGGTAACCGCGACTCAGTCTTAAAATTTACAATCAAAACGGGATAGTTCGCCGGGTCTGTGTGTCCTATTGTGTAGATCAAGGCTTGACGGGCAGACGCAAACACCCGCAGCATTGCTCATCGGCATTGCATAGCCAACAAGTAGTTCCGCGACAGTACGGGGTGCCAACGCACTCGCGCAGATTGCGGTTCAAGGGGAACCAACGAATGATCCGACAAACTGCAACGAAATTCAGCGTGCCATGCAAAGCGCTCGCGTCCTTTGCCTTGCTGATGGCGCTGGCAGGCTGCTCAACGGCTCCGGCCAATCGGTCTGCCAACCATGAAACAGGCAGTGCGGTGACTGCGTCCGGGCCGGGGGTTGCCTCGGTGATCAAAAATCCAGAGTTGCACCAGAGGAGTTCGGTTCGCTGGGGCGGTACACTGGTTTCGATCGAAAACACCGAAGATGCAACCCTGCTGGAGATAATTGGCAGGCCGCTAAACAGCGATGGACGGCCCATTGAATCGGAGCAGTCGAGCGGGCGTTTTCTGGCGGTAGTACCCGGTTTTCTCGATCCAATTGATTATCGAACAGGTCAGGCGATTACCATCGACGGCACGGTTGAAGGCAGTGACAGCCGAAGTATTGGTGGCGCATCCTACGACTACCCGAGAGTTGTGGTGGCGGATCATCAACTGTGGGAGCCAGCGACTACGCAGGTGGCATCCTATCGTAAGCGCGGATATTACTACCCCTATTATCCGTACTACGCTCCGTTTCGAGGGTCGATTTCAATCGGATTTGGCAGTCGCTTCAGGTTTGGCCTGTCCGGGTCGAAGCGTTTCGGCCACGGTCGTTTTGGTTTTAGGCACAACCGCGGATACAGCCGGTTTCGCCATCGCGGATTTAGCGGACATCGCGGATTTCGTGGTTCCCGTGGATTTCGCGGATCACGTGGATTCAGGCACTAATACAGAGGATAGAGGATAGAGGATAGAGGATAGAGGACAGAGGAAAGATGACAGAGGACTAAAGGCAGAGGAATCAGACTCTGACAGCTCCCACGTACCGTCCGACCTCAGTAATCCGTCCTCTGTCGTCAGTAATCCGTCCTCTGTCGTCAGTAATCCGTCCTCTGTCGTCAGTAATCCGTCCTCTGTCCTCAGTAATCCGTCCTCTGTCCTCAGTAATCCGTCCTCTGTCCTCAGTATTCCGTCCTCTGTCTTAAGCGGCCTCCCCTGTTTAATACCGCAGTCGAATTTTCTGTGTAAAAGAGAAAATTTGAGTATTAATGTAAACTGTCCGCAAACACCCTCGTGCTGACTTCGCAGCTCAGATCACAACGCTCGTCTTGCTGTCCCTGAGTCCAGCAGCGACTGTCCTTACTCACCCTTGTAATATCCGGAGCCTGCATTCGAAAGAATTGCCAGTGCCTCGATGGGAGTTCTCAACTTAATGACGGAGTCGATGCAGAGCGACAGCTCATCGTCTGCTGCCCATGGCCATTCTCCGCTGCGCCGCTTCCTTGTTTGGGGACTGCCGGCAGCGTTCACGCTTAGCTGGATCCTGTACGTGATCCTGGGTGGTCACCTCGACCGGGTGGGCGATAACTGGCGTGCGGCGTTGACGATGCTCTTCGGGAGCTTTGTCGCCGGGTCCACCCCGCAAGGTGGCGGGGCGGTCGCTTTCCCGGTATTTACCAAAGTACTGGCAGTGCCGGCGCCGGTTGCGCGTACGTTTTCGCTCACCATTCAGGCGACCGGTATGGTCATGGCTGCGGCCTCCATTCTGCTTGCCGGTCGCAAGGTTGACTGGAAAGCACTGGGCCTCGGCGTTGCTGGCGGGTCGGTGGGTCTGCTGGTCGGACTCTTTGCGCTCGGCGACCCGTCGACGACTTTCTGGAATTCCCGCATCGATTCAGCCTACGTCAAAGTGTCGTTCACGCTGATCATCTTTGCCGTGGCGCTAATCGTGCGGCTCAGCGCACGTCAGCAAACCAAGTTCAATGAAGTCCCGTATTGGGGTAAGCGCTCGGTTTCGCTGATGCTCGCATTCGCGTTTGTCGGTGGAATTTTCTCATCGCTCACCGGTTCAGGCGCCGACGTCATGCTGTTCGTGTTTATCGTTCTTGTCGCACAGGTGTCGCCGCGGGTTGCGATTCCGACAAGCATCATCGCGATGGCTTTTGTCAGTGTGGTCGGGTTTCTCATCGTTGGTCTGTGGCACGGTCAGCTCTATATAGGGCTGGAAGGAGATCAGGTCGTGTCGGTCGCGGGGAAAGCGTTTGGCCCCGAATCGGCTACGCGCTTCGACCTGTTTGGCATCTGGCTGGCAGCAGCACCCATTGTTGTGTGGGGTGCACCGTTTGGAGCCTGGCTTGCCGCCAGGGTGTCAGAGCGCACGATTATCCGCTTCGTCGCTACCATGGCCTTACTCGAAGTACTCACCACGGCCATCTTTCTGGACCAACTGCACACTGACATCGTACTCGCGAGCTATGCAATCATAGGCCTGTGCTTCGCGTGGTGGGCGGTCCACAGGCTCAAGCACCTTGCATCGTGGATTATGATTGACCACAAGCAGCAGTAATGGACATTGTTTGAAACGTGCTGGATGTTGGGTCAGTACACAGAGTAAAATGAATCCGATGGCTGTTGATAGAGTAGTTATATGCGGCCATCTACAAGCACGATCCAAAAGCACGATCCAAAAGCACGATCCAAAAGCACGATCCAAAAGCACGATCCACAAGAACAAGTCATAAGCACGGTGCCCAAGCGCGATTCATAAACGCTGTAGGTCGGTTTTGCAACGGAACACGTTCCAATGAACTCAACGTCGATAATAACTTTGCGTCCGGTTGTACTGGCAGTCGGGTTCACCATACTCTGCGGCTGCGCTGGCGTACCGCGTCCGGTTCAGGAACTGGACGAGGCAACTGCGGCACTGCAATCAGCGCGTAGCATCGGTGCACCGCAACATGCCGCGCAGCAGTGGCAAATAGCGCAAGACAAGTTTGGTCAAGCCAGTCAGATGCTCGAACAAAAACAAAATTCAGGCGCACGGCGCGCGCTGCAGCAGGTCACTGTGGATGCGAGGCTGGCGCAGGCCGTAGCTCAACTGCAACTGCGTAACGCTGAGCAACGCACGTTGCAGGAGGAGATCGATGAATTGCAAAAGCGCATTAAAGAAGTGGAGCAGAGTACACAGGGCTATGTTCAGGAATGAAGGATCAGCTGCAGGCATGGTCATTCGAGGTCGGGCAGGTTGCTGAGCCTTGCTTTTGAATCAGGCTTTTGAATCTCGCAACGTGAGCATTGTGTCGAAAGGTAAGTAGCAGCATGTATGCAAAATTCTGGAATCAGACAATGAACAAAGCGATTCAGGCTGTGCAGCTAACCGCTGCCTGTATAGCCTTAACGCTATTGAGTGCCTGTGCTACGCCGCCGGTGAAAAACGCACAGCTGGATCGCGCCCGTGCCAGCGTTGAAAGTGTCAGTGCCGACTCGGATGTGAGCCGTTATTCAAGGGACGAACTGGACATGGCACGCACCAGTCTGGCCAGTGCAGAGAGTGCATGGCGTGCCAAAGCCGATACGGTTGACGTAGATCATCTGGCCTATATTGCTCTGATGGACGCGGAAATAGCGCGAGTACTCACCGAGGCACGCAGCCGAGAGGGGCTGATCGCCAGTCTTCAATTGAGCCAGCGCGATGCGGTAGCGAGCTTGCGCTCAGCCGAGGCTGCTGCTGCGAACTCCTCTGCTTTGCGTGCGCAGAACGAAGCGGTGCGTCTGAAGGCCGAGACGCAGCGATTGAAACTCGAGGCCGCTGCGCGCGAGAATCAGCTGCAGGCGCAACTTGATGAGCTGAATGAACTGAGGGAGCTACAGGCCAGGAGCACTGATCGCGGTATGGTACTAACACTGGGTGATTTGTTGTTCGATGTAGGCAAATCGACTCTGAAACCCGGGGCAATCACCGATATTGACGAAATTGCCACGTTCATGTTGAAGCACCCGGATCGATCGGTGGTTATTGAAGGTCATACGGACGACACCGGTGACGAGGATTCCAATCGAGAATTATCATTGAATCGGGCCAACGCTATAGGCGGTGCGCTGGAGGCGCGTGGCGTAGACTTCGCACGCATAGAAACATCCGGACTAGGGGAGGAGGTGCCGGTTGCCGGTAACGACACCGCTGTGGGCAGGCAACTGAATCGACGTGTCGAAATTATTTTCCCCAATGAAGCGGAAACAGTGTCCATTACTGGCAGCACTGACGACGGTTCTGTTGACAGCGAGCAATGATGATGCGAGCCGCTAACAGATAGAATCAAATAGAAAACCAGGTCCGGTAAGTAAAGAAATGATCGAAATCGGATAGCCGGTAACACCATTTGCAACGGGATTGTGTATGAAAATCCGGCGGCCTGTTTTGTTTATACTAGACTGGTGTTACCCGCAATTACCTTCTTTGAATACCCTGCCCCTGTCTCCCACGATTTATCAATTCCTACTGGGTGCTAACGCGGCAGTGTTGAGTTGTGTTGAGGGGTCGTTGTATTGTCCGGTTTAAGATTAACTACACTTTTTTAAAGCCAAGCTATGAATACAAAAGATACCCCGGTCCACTGGATCCGTGTTGCCGCTGCCAGCGACTTGCCGAATGGTCGAGTGATGACGGTGACAGCCGGTACCAAGACCCTCGCGCTTTGCCATTCCGGCGGTCAATACGCTGCGATGGACAACCATTGCCCGCATCAGGGTGGCCCGCTGGGTGAGGGATCAATTGAAACCGGCAAAGATGGTCAATGCTGGTTGCGTTGCCCCTGGCACGGCTGGGATTTTGATCCGTTGACTGGCAAGCCCCCCGGCGGGCACGAAGACAGTGGTCAGGAGATGTTCCCGGTAAAGGTCGAGGGTGACGATGTACTGGTGGGCCTGACCGATGAGGAGGCTCACGAAGAGACGGTCACCGACGTAATGGCTCAGACCATGGTTGACTGGGGGGTTAAATCGGTGTTTGGCATGGTCGGGCACTCCAATCTCGGCCTGTCTGATGCGCTGCGTCGTCAGGAAATCAGCGGCAATCTCAATTTTTTCGGTATCCGCCATGAAGGTGCGGCGGCATTCGCTTGTTCTGCCTACGGCAAGCTGACTGGCAAGCTTTCCGCCTGTGTCACCATCGCCGGCCCCGGTGCCACTAATCTGATGACAGGCCTGTGGGATGCAAAGGTCGATCGTGCGCCCGTGCTGGCATTGACAGGGCAGGTGGACGTTCAGGTGCTCGGTCCCGGTGCATTTCAGGAGATGGATCAGGTGAGTGCGTTTGCTCCGGTCAGCGCGTTCAGTCAAACCGTGTTGCACACGTCCAAACATCCTGAATTGATTGCATTGGCCTGTAAGACTGCGCTTGTACAACGCGATGTCGCTCATCTGATCTTCCCTGATGACGTACAGACGCTACCGGCACCCGAGGGCAGTAAGCCCAGCGGTCCGCAAGGCCGCATGGGTGACCAGCATGTCGCTCCCGCTCCGGAATCTATCGATGAAGCGGCAAAACTGATCAGCGAGCACAAGCGGCCAATTATCGTTGTCGGCTATGGCGCCAGAGACAGCATGGCTGAAATTACTGAACTGGCAGAACAGCTCAACGCACCGGTGCTGACTACTTTTAAAGCAAAGGGCCAGATCGCCGATTCTCATCCGCTGGCTGCGGGTGTGCTGGGTCGCTCCGGAACGCCTATCGCCAGCTGGTTTATGAATGAATGCGATTTGATTCTGGCCTTTGGCTCGTCTTTTTCAAATCACACTGGCATCACCCTTAAGCGGCCGGTTATTCAGGTGGATTTTGATCCCATGGCGTTGGCACGATTCCACTCGGTGCAGTTACCTATACTGGGTGAAAACGGCGTTACCGCGAAAATTCTTACCGCCAGGTCCGCTTCTGTGGAGACGGTTGATCAGCGTCCGGAACTGGTGGAGCGATGGAAAATCTGGCGCGATGAGAAACGCTCCCGTGCTGACGATAACCGGGGTAAGGGCATTAGTTCCGCTGCGATCTTTGAATCACTGCAGGAACACATCAAACCGGATGCGGTCATTGCGGTAGATGTCGGCAACAACACCTACTCATTTGGTCGCTACTTTGAGGTCGAAAACCAGCGGGTGTTGATGTCTGGTTATCTGGGTTCGATCGGGTTTGGTTTTTCCGCTGCAATGGGGGCCTGGGCTGCCACACAGGATCATGAAGAATTCAAGGGCAGGCAGGTGATTTCTGTGAGTGGCGATGGCGGTTTCGGTCAGTATCTGGCTGAATTCACCACTGCAGTTAAATACGGTATGAACATTACCCATCTGCTGCTAAACAACAGCGAGCTTGGCAAAATTTCTAAAGAGCAGCGCGCAGGTGAATGGGAAGTGTGGCAGACCTCATTGCACAACCCTGATTTTTCAGAGTTTGCCAAATTGTGCGGTGGTTTCGGCATAAGAGTTACTGACCATGCTGATATCGGCGCGGCACTGAAAGAGGCTCTGGCCTATGATGGCCCGGCACTGGTCGAGCTGATCACTGATGCTGATCTGGTCTAGTATGCTGTATCAGACAAACTGTACATAGGTGTGCAAAGGTGCAATAGAGGTCCGCGTTAAAGCGCTTGATAAGGGAGCACCATTGTCAAGCGCCTGGACTTATATGTTAATTGTGCATAAGACGAAACAAATAACGTTCTTATCTGCACCTGATATTTGATACAGAACCCTAGCGCGCAACCGGCGGTTCCTGATCTGGCGGTTGCCCGATCAGGAAACGAAACGCTGCCGCCTGTCTGTTGATCAGGGATTTTTCATTGGCTGCAAGCAACGACGCTTTGATCGAAGCCAGACTGTAGTAGGACCACGTTGTCTTATCTATTTGAGAGAGTACTACCAGGTTCTGTATCGAACGCGGCTTGAACAAGGTAATTGGGCCAAGTCTTATGCGAGAGGTATTCTCGCTTTTAAACGCCACTCGATTAGCCGATAAACTAACGGTACTGAAGCTGTAGGTATTCGTGCCCCAGGTTCGTGTGTCGTTCTGTGCAAAGTACAATGTGTTGCCACCTAATACTTCAGCCGCGGTGAAGTCGGGGCGTGTGTCTCTGGAGTCACTGGAACGCAAAGCGATGGAAGTATCAATTAACTTGCGCCAACTGTTATCGGTGACTGACCAATAGGTAAGATCCTGCATGGCGGAGATAGCGCCCACTCGTGCAGCGATATCCGCCAATGTACCGCTATGGTTAAATTTTGCGGCCATGGCGACTACAATTTTCGCATTGCTTTGGTGTACACCGATACAACTGGCTGGCGTTGCTGGCAAGTCATGCCAGACGGCGACGCGGGGGTTTTCACCCATGTCGGCATAGTCAGGGAATGGTGTGTTTTCAAGGGTAGGGCACTCTGGTTTTGCCTGAGCGGCAAAGCCAAATTGCATGTGTAGAGTCAACAACACCAGCCAACAAAGCCGGAAAGCTGAATGAGCCAGATTCAATAGCATGCGATGACCTCGCTTTATGTAAAACAGGCGTTGACAGGAGAGTGTGGTCGAATACGGCGGATATGTTGCATGGTTATTTGAATAACAATGTTGTTAGTTGAATTTGATGTTGTGAGCCAGCGTCCAGTGCTTCGCCCGTAAAATAATAAAGCCGGAGTATTCATAAAAGGGTGAGCATATCGTGCAGAGATCTGTTTTCACAGTGCGAGGCGTTAACCTGCAGGTCTTCCAGCGTTGAATAGTGTGCTTTTCAGGTGCAAGAGAAAACGTTTTTTAAACCCCGTAGTTGTGTAATATTCCCTGGAATTTGAAGATGGCCCATGTGTGAGGTCGTCTCGATAACAGGCCGCTCTACGATGTCGTTTTTTACAAGAGAAACTATTTGTGGTTATTTTTTTGAATACCCGATCGGCCTATGAGGAGATGAAGGAATTCATCTTTTCAACGGAAAACCCGGTTTGGTTGTCAGATGGCGTGTTGTCAGAAGATGAAATCGATTCAATCCTGGATAAAGAGGTTGAAATGTCGATTGTTGACTTTACTGTTGATACTTCAAAGCCCGAAGAGCTTGCCCGTGTAATGTCTACAATTCGTGAGCGCTATCCAGATCATAATATTTGGGTTCAGTATAAAAGCTGACAACAGCAGTCAGTTCAATCTGCCAAACGGGTAGGCGCGGATTCGTAGTATCAATAGCGTGTCCCAGGCGATGCTAGGTAAAGTTAAAAAGATGGTAAGTAAAAAAACAAGCTACTTTGCGCCGACCTTTTGTATGGACACGTGGCATGGACGCGTTGCGTGAACACTTAGCATCGACCCTTAGCATCGACCCTTTATATGGACCCTTGGTTTGAACCCGTGCTATAAAGAGGAAGGGTAAGTAAAATCGGTTCAGGCATGCCTTTCAGGCAAACGTGTTGACTATATTTCCGGTTGCACCACCATCCTCCAAGCCTGCTGTAATAGTCTGTCGCAATACCTCGATCAGGCCATTTTCACTCTGATCGTAGGACTCCAGCAATAGCTTTTCTACCAGGTCATTATTCTGGTACACCGCCTTTGAGAAACGCCGACGACTTTGCTCGCTGATGTCCAGGAACCCGTCCGTTAATTCGGCGACATCCAGACCAACTGCAGACAATCGTGACTCGGTGTGTCGATCGGTCAAACGGTCGAATATCGATGTCAGTGCCGACTGAATCGATAGGCTGCCAATGGTAGTGCTGGATGCGAATAGTGTTTTCAATGATTCCTGTATCGATTCCAGTGCATCGGCAGCGCGATAGCCGCGGCTCTTGCTACCGGCGAAGGTTTTGACTTCATACAACTCGCCGTATGCACCTTCCTGCAAACCCAGTGCAGTAAAAAAATTGGTGCCGTTGTCAGCCAGCGAAAACCCGTTACCGTCACTCGCCAGGTCTATCGTATAGAGCTCCAGGTTTTGCGGAGATACCGTTCCTGTGCTAACCAGCGATGCAGTCACTCCGGTTGCTGCAGAATTTATCGAGTTGACGATATCCTGCAAACTGTCGGTATCGACATCAATATCAATGGTCTGGCCATTAATAATTATACTGCCTGACTCAACCGACTCGGCCGACAGCAATGTGCCTGTGGTATCAAGCGCCAGATCGTGCACGGCTGATGAACCGACGGCATTGGTTGATTCTTTGAGTGAAATTGCATCCAGCAGTATGCCGCCGCCATTCGAGCTTGTTTCACGGAAAAGGATGTCTGAATCTGTAGATGCGGCCTCGACGGTAAAGCTGTACTGATTCCAAAGTGGTGCCGTGAGTTGTCCTCCGGTAGCACCGATTGTATCCAACAGCACGTCATCAAAAAACACGTCGAATGTGTTGGATTCGACGCTGTGGTCTGGTCTCGGTGCAAAGGCAAAGCTGAGCTCATAAACCTGCCCCGGAACCGTGTTGACAGTTTGTGCCAGTGTATCGCTCCAGCGCTGTGAACCATTGTCGAGCTCCAGATTTTGATCACCATCAGCCGGAGCAGCCAGATTGCGCCAGATTTCCAGTGTGCCACGCCTGCTCGTCCAGCCATTGACGTTCCTCACTCGTGCATAACTGCCATTGATGGTGTTTTCTTCAAAGCTGCCATTTGTCAGCAGATTTTCCGGAGGGGCCTGGCTGATGGCAATGCCAGGGCTGGCTGCCACAAGTTGGCTCTGGGCGAATGCGTTGATGCTGACCGGTTCAACCAGCGTTTCCTTTCGGTTAAGCCCGGACGATTTAAGTGTGCTCTCCAATGTGTCGAGATTGTCGAGTACCTTGCCTAGTTCCCTGCGTTGTGTTGCTGTAAACCGTTCATCAAGCAGCGACTGTGTTACGCCTGTGGACACGCGCGATGCAACCTGTTGATACGGTGACCGTGCGACAACCGGTGATATTGTTGAAAAGTTAATCAGGAGGTACGCTCCACAATCATCCATGCGTGAAAAGTAGCGATGCAGGGTAGCGGCATGATTCCGTTAAACTTGACAGCGAACCAGGAGTCAAACTTGTTAAATCAGCTCTTATGTAGCCGCTATGTTCGCTGACGTACGATGCAGATGATGCCAATCATGGCGATGTAGTTGTTTGTCCGGAACACAGTTTTCGCGAATGCGTGTTGTCCGGATCATCGTTATTCCTCAACTCAAATAAATAACAATTTTCCGGAGAGACTAATGGATACAAGACCACCTCTGCCACCGTTCGATCGTGACAGTGCCATAGTGAAAGTGCGTCTGGCGGAAGACGGCTGGAATGGCAGAGATCCAGCCAAGGTGGCACTGGCGTATACCGAAGATACCCGCTGGAGAAACCGGTCCACCTTCGTAACCAACCGTGCAGAAGCGCAGGCGTTTCTTGAAGCAAAGTGGACGAGGGAGCTCGAGTACCGGCTTATCAAAGAGCTTTGGGCATTTACCGACAATCGGATTGCTGTGCGGTATGCTTACGAATGGCATGATGACAGCGGCAACTGGTTCCGTTCTTACGGTAATGAAAATTGGGAGTTCGCAGAAAACGGGTTGATGCAAAATCGATTTGCGAGCATCAATGATCTCCCGATCACTGAGGAAGAAAGAAAGTTTCGCTGGCCACAGGGCAGACGACCTGATGAGCACGCGGGACTGTCAGAACTGGGTTTGTAAGCTGCGTGTTTCGGCGAGCGGAACTAATTGGCCATACAGTTGTCTATGTCATGCGTCTGTCTACTGGTAGGTAGATTGCCAACTCAACCCCGCCGATCGATCAAATCCAAGCTAAACCCTTTTTCTGAGGATCCATTTTTTCATGAGTGACACGATAGTCGATACCCCTGACAAGCTTGCCAAGAGTGCGTCACAATCGCTGGTAACAAAAACCACGTTGCTCAATGAAGGAACACCGGAGGCAAAGCGCGAGGAAATACTTCATTACTTCCACCAGAGTTTCAGCCTGTATGAAAGCCTGTTCGAGTGTCTTGCCAGTGACGAGGCGTTTTACCAAAAGGCCAGTCCGCTACGGCATCCTCTGATTTTCTACTACGGCCACACTGCCGTATTTTTTGTGAATAAACTCAATGTCGCCAAATTTATCAACCAGCGAATCGACCCGGTACTGGAGTCTTCGCTGGCGATTGGTGTCGATGAAATGTCGTGGGATGACCTGAATGATAAATCCTACGATTGGCCAACGCCGGCCGAAGTGAAAGCCTATCGAGACAAAACGCGCGCGCTGGTTGATGACTTTATCAGAACCTGTGATCTCACTTTGCCGGTGCAATGGAACGATCCGATGTGGATTGTGATGATGGGGATCGAACATGAAAGAATTCATCTGGAGACTTCATCGGTACTGATGAGGGAACTGCCATTGAAGCATGTCAAATCTCACCCGCTGTGGAGCAATATCTGTAACGAATCCGGTGATGCACCGGTAAACGAATTGCTACCGGTAGACGGAGCGTCAATCACCATTGGAAAATCAAAAGATGACCCCTTGTTTGGATGGGACGTAGAGTACGGAAAGCAAGTGACACAGGTGGCTGATTTTAAAGCCAGTAAATACCTGGTATCGAATGCCGAGTTCTACGAATTCATGCAGGCCGGAGGCTACAGTACCCGAAAGTACTGGACACAGGAAGGTTGGGACTGGGTTCAATACAAGAAAGCGGAAATGCCCGTGTTCTGGTCGCAGTCTGGCGACGGGTATTTATACCGTGCCATGCTGGAAGAAATTGACATGCCCTGGGATTGGCCGGCAGACCTGACATACCTTGAATCAAAAGCATTTTGCGAATGGAAGTCTGAAGAGACTGGTAAGCACATCAGACTACCGACCGAGGCGGAGTGGTACCGATTGCGCGACAACGTCGATACAGATCAACCGTTCTGGAAAAACGCACCCGGTAATATCAATCTGGAATATGACATGTCGTCATGTCCTGTCAATCGCCACGAATGCAAGGGTGGTTTCTTCGATATTATCGGTAACGTATGGCAATGGACCGAAACGCCTGTAGATGGCTTTGAAGGCTATGAAGTGCATCCTGCCTATGATGATTTCTCTACACCTACCTTTGATGGAAAGCACAATATTTTCAAGGGCGGATGCTGGATATCTACCGGAAATTATGCGATCAAAGATGCGCGTTATGCCTTTCGACGCCACTTCTACCAGCACTCTGGCATGCGCTATGTAGAGGCGGAACCGCTACCCGAGATAAAAATGAATATTTATGAATTAGACGATGCTGTATCTCAGTACATTGAGTTCCACTATG
This sequence comes from uncultured Granulosicoccaceae bacterium, assembly GCA_964393885.1. Lineage (GTDB taxonomy): Bacteria > Pseudomonadota > Gammaproteobacteria > Granulosicoccales > Granulosicoccaceae. The sequence goes on from CAYMVV010000069.1 coordinate 14,751, forward strand.
GCGATGAATACTTCAATGTGCCTAATTTTCCGGTCGCTTGTATAGCGCAGTGTATGCAGGCAGCAGCAGATGGCAAAAGAGACAGGGCACTGGATCTTGGTTGTGCCACCGGTCGCTCCAGCTTTGAGCTGGCCAGGCACTTTGATCACGTAGACGCATTGGATTTTTCCGCGCGTCTTATTCAAGCACCCTCGCAATTGCAGTCTACCGGCATACAACGCTATGCAATTCAGGACGAAGGCGATATCGTTTCATACAAAGAAATTACGCTGGAAGAATTCGGTTATCAGCAGATAAAAGATAAGGTCAACTTCATGCAGGGCGATGCGTGTAACTTGCCTGAAAAGTTTACCGATTACGATCTGGTGTTTGCCGGTAACTTAATAGACCGGCTCTACGACCCGATGAAATTCCTGCAGTTGATACAATCGCGTATCAGAGCAGGAGGATATCTTGTGCTGACATCGCCCTATACATGGCTGGAAGATTTCACCGAGCGCGAGAAATGGCTGGGCGGTTTCAAGGCGGAGACTGGCGAAAATTTCACTACTCTTGAAGGCATCAGGGAGGCACTGTCTCCGAATTTCACACAGGTTGGATCAGCAGTCGACGTGCCATTCGTCATCCGTGAAACCCGTCGGAAATTTCAGCACACACTGGCCGAACTATCGGTTTGGAAAAAACAGGCCTAACAATTTTTTTGTTGGTCTTCGTGGTTTGGCTGAGCGGTTTGTCTGAGCGGTGGTTCTGAATGCTTTGCCTAAGTGGTTGCCTGACCCGTCGTCGGGGTCAGGCAGCAGAAAAAATGGCTCTATCGAATACGGGTGAAGCAGCTTCATACATTGTATGTGGCATGCGACAAAGACTGTGTCGCAGGTACTGATTGCAGTCAATTTGAGCTGGTGTCTATGGTTTGCAGAAAACCTTCGCAACCAGGGAGGAACGCGCGACGAGTGGTATAGATTGTGATCGTGCTTAATGTGCACCACCGACACATGGACATATTTCCTGAGGGAGTGGCGATTGCCCTGGTGCGATTGCTCTGCTGTAGTTGCTCTGCTGCAATTGCTCTACCGCATAGAAGCGACAGGACGAGTCACTCACCAGGATGTTAATATGACAACCTTTCCCCTCGCTATTTTCAGGTTACGCTATGGTATTCGGGCTATTTAACAAACAACCTGTCATTGATCCTGTCTCATCTGAGTGGATTATCGAAACCTATGGCTGGGCGCTGCAGAACTTTGATGCTGACTTGTTTTATACCGACACTGTACTGGTGTGCCCGACCAACGAGTTTTTTCCCGGTAAGGTGAACAGTGTTCATGGCATGGCGGAGTCTATCTTTGAACGCGTCAAGGCCTATGCCGGTATCAGTCACTGGCCAACACTGGTGCAGGATCAGAGTGCTTGTCAGTTGGTTGAATCGCAGCAAGTGCTGATTCAGGGGGCCATGCGCGGACCTACAGGGATAACAGTCGAAGCAGTTGAAGACAGTCAACGGCTGGTCATACCATATAACCCGCAGCAGATTAATAATCCCGAGGGGATGATTGCCACCTATGCCCATATGCTGTCGCATCACATGGGGCGTATGGTCGACACTCCACCTCCCGGAGGTGTCGATTACTGGCCGCAGGCGACTGAGCTGCTGGCAGTATTTCTCGGCTTCGGCTTAATGTTTGCCAATAGTGCCTACAATTTCCGGGGAGGTTGCGGCAGCTGTTATAACCCCTATGCGCAGCGTGATGCCTATCTGGCGGAAGAGGAAGCCACCTATGCACTGGCGGTGTTCGGCGTATTGAAAGGCATCCCCAATGCTGACGTGACGCCACATTTAAAAGGGCACCTGCGTGGTATTTACCGCAGATCCGTCAAGGAGGTTGCAGAAAAACTGCAAGAGGGCGATCGCCTTAAGCAGTTTCCTGCGAAGCAGGCGCTAAGCGAAACATCCGTGCATTAACAATGCTGCATGCAGTTCATTCTATTCGTCAAGCTGTTGGGCAAGCCATTCGTCAAAGCAAGCTATTCGTCAAAGCAAGCTATCCGTCAAATAAAGACGCATCCAGTGAATGGTGTTGTCAGGATCTCTAGGATTACTTCAGTTACTCAGTAATTCAAGGCCGAAGCAGTTAGCGAGTAAGCCTGTTAGTGGCATGGCGATAGTCGAATTCAGGCGCTGGCCATATGAAAGTCGATTATTGTAAAGACGCAAACGAGCAGCCCGGCAATATTTTTGCAGATTGTTAATTGCTCGCACTTAGAAATTGAATCTACTTTGTTCCCTCGGCCTGGTTCCGGCATGTGGTGTTCCTGCATATTGGCGATCGATGAGTCTGTTGCCTGCTCCGGTGCATTTTCGTAAAAGTTCATCCCTTATTGACGATTGCTTCGGAAATCAGTTAAATTAATTGTTCGAAACAACTCAACAGTGTTTGAGTGCGAGTTTCGCTTGTTTGTGGAGGAAAATGTGTATGTGTAAATTCGGAAGTGTGACTGGATCGCTGGTCGTAACCCTGTCTGCTATGCTGACTGCTTGTGGTGGAGGTGGTGGAAGTGGCGGGAGTTCCGCCGACAGCTTTGACGCACCTTCCTGTTCCAGTAACAGAGTGTGGGATGCAGGCGAAAGTGATGTGATCCAAGGGGCGCTGTCGCTACTGTCCGAGCCCGACGGTTTAATAGTGTTTGATGATTCGCAATTTCCCTGCACTGTATTTTGGGAGTTCAGCCCGTCGGAGAATTGCTCTTTGGCGTTCAGTTATGAAGAGTTTCTTGAAGCGTTCAATATTGATGATCTACTGGACCGCGTTGAGCTAACCGGCGCCAATCTGACCGTTACCTTTTTTAATGACGTACAGGATACGTTCCCGCCGGCCAATATCAGTTTCACACAACTCCTTTCTCTGCCAGACTGTGTTTTTTTATAAATTAAGCAGTAGCGTGCAGAAGCAACGCTTCTGCCTGTGTCCCTCACATAAACTCCAGACTCTTTCTGTCTCCCGACGACTCGTATCGCCGCTCTCCTGCTGAGCAGTTTGTATCCGTCCTGGCAGGTGTTTACAGTTGGATAGATGATCGCAAGTTGTGCCGTTGTGGCAAACTTGCGTTGAGTAATCCGATTGAGTGGTTCCATTGAGCGATGAAATAATAGCAAGGCGGGCGCGCTTGCTCGGCCCGAATGTGGCTACCTTCTATGATGACCCGGTGCATATTGTCAGGGGCGAGGGCGTCTGGCTGTGGGACGCTGATGGTCGCAAGTATCTTGACTGCTATAACAACGTGTCGCATGTAGGGCATTGCAATCCCAGAGTCGTCGAAGCTATTCATCGACAAGCAAGTACACTTAATACTCATACCCGTTACTTACACGAAGGGATCCTTGATTACATTGAACGTTTGACAGCAACCATGGAAAACAGTCTGTCGACAGCAATAATGACCTGCACCGGATCTGAAGCTAACGATATTGCATTGCGGATGGCAGAGGCGGTGACGGGGCGCCGGGGAGTTATTGCCACTGATGCGACGTATCACGGTAACACAGCGCTGGTCAGCCAGCTGAGTCGCAGCAATGTGCCGGAAGTGGGTTTTGGGCTGGATCAGTATTTCCGCTATATCGAGGCACCTGATAGTTATCGCATTACTGACAGTGATGGCTGCGGATTTGCCAAGCGTGTGTCTGAGCAGATCGAAGAGCTTAAACAAGCTGGCCACGGCTTTGCAGCACTGCTTGTGTGTCCGTTTTTTTTAAACGAGGGTTTTCCGGAACAGGACCCCGGCTGGCTAAAACCTGCAGCAGACGTGGTGCGCAAGGCAGGTGGCTTACTGATCTGTGATGAGGTGCAATCGGGCTTTGGTCGAATAGGCAGTCACTTTTGGGCCTATCAAAAACAGCATGTCACACCGGACATAGTGGTGCTGGGCAAACCCATGGCCAACGGACATCCGGTGGGAGCAGTGGTTACCAGCGCAGATACCATGAACGAGTTCAGAACCAGATTTCGCTATTTCAATACGTTTGGTGGTAACCCGGTAAGTTGTGCAGCTGCGTTGGCGGTGCTCGACGAACTGCAGGAACGCGATCTGATGGAACATGCACGATTGGTTGGAGATTACGCTCATGAACGGCTCAGCGCTTTAAAGCAGAGATACGACTTTATCGGGGATATTCGCGGTTCCGGGCTGGTGTTCGGTGCAGAGTTGGTAACAGATGCAGAGACTAAAGAGCCGGCCATTGAAACTACTGATCGAGTGATTAATGCGATGCGACATAACGGTATCATTCTTTCAAAGCTGGGCAGACATAAGAACACACTGAAAATTCGTCCACCTATGCCGTTTTCAATAGAAAACGCGAACCTGCTTTTCGATACGCTAGATCAAGTACTTGGTGAACTGGAGACTCCTCGGCGGTGAGATGACAGATGACAGATGACGGATGACAGATGACAGATGACGGATGACAGATGACAGATGACAGATGACAGATGACAGAACAGGTAATAGAAACTGCCCGTGTCTATTGGTCGCTTGGCGATGCGCCAGTCAGTTTAGTTGCTGCACGTGAGAACAGTGTTTACCGCGTTGACGGACCTGATGGTTCATCGGTGTTGCGCCTGCATCGGCAAGGCTATCGAAGCACAGAAGAGATCCACAGCGAATTGCAATGGATGGAGATGCTGGCAGCGAATAATATGTCGGTCCCAATGCCGATTCCGTCTCAGGATGGAACACTTGTAAAAACAATCCATGGCATCGATGTAGATATGCTGTCGTGGGTTGACGGTATACCATTTGCCAAAACACAGGTCACAGCGGACAACTACTATAAGCTCGGTTGTCAGTTGGCAAAGATGCATAACCTGAACGACCAGTGGGCGCTGCCTTCAGGGTTCAGTCGACCGACCTGGGATCTGGTGGGTGATCAACCGTTGTGGGGCCGATTCTGGGATAATCCGTACCTGACACAAGAACAGCGAAAGCGATTTCTACAGTTTCGTGATACCGCCCGTATTGCCATTGGCAGCATGGATCAGCCGGATTTCGGGTTGATTCACGCGGATCTTGTACCAGACAATGTTCTGATTGATGGCAAACAGTTACAGCTTATCGACTTTGATGACGGAGGCTTTGGTCATCGCTTGTTTGATATAGCCACTATTACCCATCGCAGTCGACGTAAGAGTGGTAGCGATGTATTGGCTGAAGCGACAGTTGAGGGCTACTGCACGATACGTCGTTTGCAGCGCTGCGCGCTGCTATTATTTGAGGCAATGCGAGCCTGCTCATATATCGGCTGGAATATTTCCAGAATAGAAGAGGCAGGCGGACAAGAGAGAAACGCACGTTTTATAGCAGAGGCAGAAACGGCTGTGGAAAAGTTCTACCGAAGTTGAAGTTTACACCGCCGGTTTGATTCTCTCTGCCGAAAACCACTGCTGCGAATACACTGTCTGCTCTTTCTGACGTTGCTCCCATTTGCTTAATGGCTGAGACCAGCAAAGCGATCAGTATGCAGAGTGCAAGAACACATTCTGTCGACACGAAAGTGCCTGATGGCAGCTCGCAATAAGTATAAGTTAAGAAGCTGCCTTCAATGCCAGGTCTGCATTGTTAGCGTCTCCCGCCAGCAGAAAGGCGGATATCGTCCAGCATACACAGAGCATTAAAGTAATTGACAGAAAAACTGGTAACGATGAACTGCTCCATAACTGCATCGACAAAATGATGAGGGCGGCTGCTCCATATGATAGCGGAAACGCCAACGCATTGATTGCGTTTATCAAAGGTAGCTGAGTATTGTCGGGTAGCTGCTTGATGAATGTATTGACCGATGTTTCTGTCGCGCCAACCGCTAGAATGAAATCCAGTGCACGTGCGACAGCAGCGAGGATCAGTAGTAATACCAGCTGCTCTGGAAACAATACGCTGGTGATGAGCATGACTACTATAATACCAATCACACCAACCGGATTCATAATCAGGCCAAATCCAACGCCCTTTTTTAGTAGAATTTTGCTGGCACCGAACACTAAAAATAGTAAGGCGCCAAGCGTGGCGACTGCAATCAGGTGACCAAAAAATTGCGTTAATTCATCACTTGAATTAAAAACACGTTGTGCCATCAGCGGTACCAGGTACATGACCAATAATGTGCCGACTGAAGACAGGAACTGGTATATCAGTATTAGCCGCGGCACTCTCTGCTGGAGTAACTTTTCAATTTTAAGCGGTTGTAGTTCGTCAGGCGCTGGCAGTCTTGAAAGCTGCGGGTAATAGTGCGTTGTCAACACTACCGTCAGCAACATGATAAGCATGACGCCGGCACCAGCGAGCAGTGTTTGTGTCTCCCCGCCAAGCCAGCGGCTCAACGGTGCGATGCTTAGACCACATGCAATGAGCGCTACAGTCTGTACGGCAAGTATCGTCGGGTACTGCGTTTTCATTTGGTCGCTGTTGAATAAACGATTGGCCTGTGTGGTAACAACGATGACCAGAAACGCAAGTGCCAGGGTATAGCCTATAAATAGCAAGTACGCTGCGATATCTACATAGCTTGAGCGCGAGAATCCCCATGCGATTAGATGAAGCAGGGCGAATGCCACGACTGTGATGAGGTTCAGTCGTGACACTGGCCAGCGGCGTTGCAATCGATTGTAAGCAAACGAAAGAGGTGGGCTCAGGACACACGCCCACAGATAGGCAAAGGGCAGGTTTTCTGCCCCGTTTGCGAGAATAAAAGTGGTGTTACTCAGTGCATATAGCATCGCTACGGCGAAACTTGCGCAGGCTGCCTGCGCTGCCAATAGCGGAGTTGGATTCCCTGACGCTGGCATTATTTTTCGCCAGTGATTGTTGTTGAGCCAGTTACTGTTGTTGAATACACCGTGTTAGCTGCAGTAGTCAATTAATGCTTCAATATTTTTTCGCCATAAAGATAAGAGTGATTGCCGGGTTGTATCTCGGTAGCATTCTTTGCTCGATCCGACATCCAGGCGAATACAGCCATTGTGTACTGTGCCGTAAAAGTACTTAAGGTAGTGCGTTGATCTGTCCTTATCAAAACTGGTGCCTACTGTTTCCTGTGCCAGCGGGTAGCGGTTTGCAAGTGCCTGAAGCCTGCCTTGCGCCTGACCAAACCACATGAATTTTATCTCGGGGCGAGTGGTATTTCTGAGGCGCTGACTGAAATCCTGATCCGGGTGCAGAAAAGTGAGCAGGCTGTAGTCAAGGCCATGTCTGGGCAACTCTGCTATCTTTGCCTGTATTGCCAGCGCCTGTTCAAGGGGATTGATGGCTGTGTTGATCTCCAGGGTGAACGGGCAATTAATACTCATCCAGCCGCAGGTGTGTGACAGGTCATAGTTTTCTATTGCGTCTTTGCGTCCGTGGTGAACCAGTTCGAGGCGGTGGGTGGTTACATCAAGGTGTTTGCGCAGTGCATAGCCTAAACCGGTAAGTAATAGCATTGCCGTGGATAAGCCTGTCGCATTCGGTATGTCGCGCATTAGTTTCTCGCTATGCGCGTGCGATAGCATAAACGATTCAGCGGTGTAGTTGCCGTCAGTATTGCTGCCTTGCGGGTTGTCCAGCGCCAGTGGTTGTACAGTGGGCATGTTAAGAAAGTAATCAGCTGAAGCCATGACCTGATCGGAGCTTGCCATGCTGATAAGCTTATTCATCCATTCTCCGTAGCTGACACTCGGCTTGACCAGTGTCACAGGCTGGTCGTGAAGCAGCTGCTCGTAGGTTCGAATTAAATCGGTGACTACGAGCTCACAACTGTAAGCATCAACAGCAATATGGTGAACTAAAAACAACAGCCTTTCGATCTCGGTGTCATCAACGCGCAGTACGGATACCTGAATGGCTGGCCCGTGTACGCAGTTCATTGAGTGCTGACGCTCTGCTACCACTCTCTCCACTTCATTGCGTAATGACGTACCGCTTAAATTATATAAATCAACACATTCGACTTTCGTGGAGCAAGTCGGGTCGATTCGTTGCTGCCATCCTTCCGGGGTCTGCTCCAGGCGCATGCGTAACGCTTCGTGATGATCAACAATAAGATCAAGTGCATGTTGCAGTAATTCGACGTCCACTGGCTGTATTGCGTGGAGCATTCCGCCGATTGTCCAGCCATGCGGCTCTTTAGGGTCTGGCTCGAACATCCATGCCTGCGATGGATTTAGCGGGTAGTGTTGGGTAGTGTCAGCAATAGTGTCAGCAGACAGGTTTTCAGTCCTTTGATCACCGATGATGGAGTGGCTGACCAGTGTGTCGGTGGTGCTTGATGGCGCCTGATTGTCATTGTGTCTCTGATGGTCGGCTTGCAGAAGTGTGCGGGCAGCCCCTCGCAGAGAGCCGGATTTAACAAACGCTTCGTGAGAGACATCGCGACCGGACCAGGTTGTCATTTCCAGCACCAGGCCCATGATCGCTAAAGAGTCCAGAGCGAAATCCGACAGCGGTGCGTCAGCGTCAATGTCTTCTTCCGGACGTACTTCGATTGCTGCTACATGGGCGACCAAACGCTCAAGTATGATCTGTTCAGTGAGTTGTTCGGGAGTGCTGCCGACCTCGATTTTGGGATCTTCCTCGGCCAGTGTGTTTTGCCATAATATACGATTGGCTATTGACTGGTTTTGGAAATCGTTGCGTGTTTTTAGTCGTTGATGCTTGCCGCTGGTGGTCTTGGAGATGGTATTGGGGCTGACAAATACCAGTGTTCGACAACTGACGGCGAGTGTTGAGGTAATCTGCCGACGTAAATGATCAGCGATTTGTTGAGCCTGGGCAGGTTGTATTTGTTTTTGTTTTAGCTCTGTGATGACGGCGAGATGCTCGCTTTCGCCTTTTAAAGAGTGTGAAAAAGCAACGGATCGTCCGGGCCGAATAGACGGGTGCGCGTCGGAAACAATGACCTCGACATCCTGAGGGTGAATATTTCGGCCACGCAGGATGATGGTATCTTTGATCCGGCCTGCGACAAATAATTCGTCTTCATAGAAAAAACCAAGATCACCCGAACGCAAATACCGGCGATCAGATGGGTCACCGGCTATGCGTGCGTTGAATTCTGTTTCGTTGAGATCGGGCTTGTTCCAGTAACCCAATGCTTTGGAATCTGAATCGATCCAGATTTCGCCTACGTCGTTTTCAGCCAATTGCTGGCCGGTGCCGGGATCAACTATTTCAATCTGCACTCCGTCCAGCGGTTTGCCATTGCCCACCAACGCCTGGCTGTCAGGACCATCGCTTAACACAACGCGATTGGCCTGTTCATACTGTCGACGGTCAATGGAAATTTGCTTGCACGTACCTACCTTATTCGAGATTGCCAAAACGTGTTCAGCCATACCGTAGCCTGGAGAGAACGTGTCTGCGCGTAGCCCTGCAACTGCAAATGCGTCGAAAAATTTATTAACCGAGTCGGCTTGTACTGGTTCACCACCTGACTGAAATATATCGATCGATGAGAGATCCCACTGCTGACGCTGTTCCACTGTGGTCTTGCGAACCGCGTAGCTAAACGCGAAGTCCGGCGCTGCGGTGCCGGTTGCTTTGACACGAGTTAACACGTCAAACCACACTGCAGGTTTAGACAAAAAGGTCAGCGGCGACATCAAATATAGTACCCCGCCACGATACATCATATTAAGAATTCCGGCGACCAGGCAGTGATCATGGTAATAGGGAATCCAGGCCACCAGACGTGAAGACTCATCAATTTTGCAGCGCTGTTGAACAAAGTTGAGCTGTGCTATCAGATTATTGAATGAGATCATTACACCCTTGGGTGTCGAAGTGGAACCGGAGGTGTACTGAAGAAATGCGATGTCGTCTGGATCTGGCTGATGACATTCGTCTATCGGTTCAGGCAATTTTCCATCGGTTTTAAGCCACGATAGACTTCGCCACAGCGTACCGCGCGTTAGCAGTGGTGAACTGACATTTGCCAGGGAACGATAACGTGAGTACTCACTATTGGTTAGCACCACCTTACAGCCGGAATCCTGTGCAAGGTCTTCGAAACGTGTCAGTTCTTTTTTAAGCTGAGCCGGGTTCGGTGGTGACACCGGGCAGGGGATGACACCTGCGTAAAAACACCCTAGTACGGCTGGTACCACGTCCAGAGAAAAGCTGAATACAAGCATTGCACGGTCGCCCGGATTTAGCCCCTGTTTTTGTAGCAAGGCGGCTATGCGTCGGGCAGATTGATCGAGTTCTCCGCGCGTGAGTGTCTCTGATGTATTACCTTTTGCATCAGAAAAGCAAAACATCAGGGCTGAATCATTATCTTTAACGAGTTGCTTGAATCGTTCTAACAGGGCGGCCATCTTCTACTTGCCTGAATTCTCGGTGACAAAACTGTATTAGGGATTAAGGCGTGACAGGGCAGACCACGAATGATAGCAAGCTGTGTCTGTCAGTGCATTTAGAAGTGGCGCAGTTTACGATTGTTTCTTTCGTGTGTAATGGTAAATTTTCGAGCTAAACCGCTTTTATGTACAATAGTGTCCGCGTACTTCTTTAACAGACTGGAGGGAACTATTTATGTCGATGGAAAAAATTAACCAACTCAGAATTCAGATTATGGAGTTACGCGGGCAGGTGGCCGCGCTGCAAAAAGCGCTTCCTGTAGAGGCGGTGAAAGACTATCGGTTTGAAAGTGAAAGTGGCTCTGTCAGTTTGTCTGCGTTATTCGCAGATAAGCAGAGCCTTTATGTCGTGCACAATATGGGCACCAGCTGTAACTATTGTATGTTGTGGGCAGACGGTTTTAACGGTGTGTCACAGCATCTGCTGGATCACTCTGCGTTTGTTATAAGCTCTCCTGATTCTGTTGAAACTCAACAGGCTTATCGCTCAGAGCGTGGCTGGAATTTTCCGATGGTGTCAGTTAAAAATAACACGTTTGCCGCAGATATGGGGTTTACATCTGACGAGGGTTACCTGCCCGGTGTGTCTGTCTTTAAACGCGACGGTGATTCCATTGTACGGGTGGGGTCATCGATGTTCGGTCCGGGGGATGACTTCTGCGCAGTGTGGCACCTCCTGGATTTAACACCAGAAGGTGCGCACGACTGGCAGCCGAGAAAAAGTTATAATTGACTTTTTACTATTCGCCAAATACCTGATCCAGCGCGACATCCCTCATTAGTAAGCAGGTAGATGAGAAAAAGCAGGTACGATGAGCGTACACGTTGTACGTGACAGTGCTTATGCGTTATGCGCTATGCTTGGGTGTTAACTGATACAGCAGCGCTTTTTCATTAAGCGCTGCAATTTCAGACTTCCGGCATGCCGTAAGCTATTTAATAGCTAAATTACGTTTTTTGGGTGGATATCTACCGCTCGACGTCGTTCAATGTAGCCAGGTATGAATCCGACCTTAATCTGCCTGACTACAGGTACAAACGTAATAGACAGCAAAAGGATAGAACAGACAAACACCCCATAGGTAGAGAGCAATGTATTAAACGGGAGCTGACCCAAAGGAGCAGACATACCGATGAAGGCTGCCAGCAACCAATGACTTGTACTTAATGCGCCAGTTACGCAGAGCAGCACAGACTCAGTGCGAGTCAATGTTTCGGAATCTCGAGTAAGCACGGGAAACGACACATGGTGCAATACCAAACCGTTGAGAGACAGCATCAGCACACAAAGTAACTTAAGCAACAGTTTGCTCTTGGTCATAAGTATGTCCGGGCTGAATCCGGTATCAAGATAAATGATGGTCAACCCGGTAATCCATAGAGCGGCCAACAGCCATGCAATTTGTCGGGCTTCCTGCTCAATACCTTGCCTGCAGAAATTTCCTCCCATTATCCTAATGTCGGTACGTAGTACAGCTGTAATCGCAAACGCACATACTACAACGTGGCTAAAGATCAGTATTATTCTGAGCCAGTCCCCGATTGAAATTTCGTTGAAGATATTGATTATAGTGCCTCCAGGCGCACTCCAGTGCCATGTTATCGGCTGATTGCCAGACAACATTAATAACAATTTTATAACAATTTAGCCAAAGGAGAATTGAACACAGACAGATGGAGAGGAACTACAAGAGAAACAAACACCTGTCCTGACCAGACCCTGGCTGGCTTTATGGATAAACTTGCAGGATCGAAAATGTAAACGGGTTTGATTGCGATGAAACGTTCGATATCCTTGCTGATCTACAAGCGCGGCATATTGAGTAACTTAGCCGCGTCAGATTTATAGATTTCCGACAGGGTATCTGCAATCCCCTCGTCTTTCGACGGTAAGCGTATTCACTGTCTTGCCTGCTCAAAACGCAATAGACGGTACCTATAGCATTTATCCTCTATGATACTTCTATTTTCGAGGATTCCGCAGAGTTGTAAGAATGTAATGCTATTTTTTAGCGTTGCAAATAGCTATTCTCTGGTATAACACTGTCATCTTCACAGGTCTACCTAAAGGACGAGTAAGACATAGTGAGTCGCCTTACACGCAGTAGACCCAGTAACCATAGACCAACAAATATTGACCCACCACCTACCGTCAGTTCGGGTTCAGCCGTAGTCTCCGATGTGGTGTTATCCGGTGTGTCCGGTGTAGTGGTCTCCGGTGTTTCGGATGCAGTGTTATCCGATGATTCCGGTGTGGTGCTATCCGGTGACTCCGGTGTGGTGTTATCCGATGACTCCGGTGTGGTGTTATCCGGTGATTCCGGCGTGGTGTTATCCGGTGTCTCCGGCGTGTTGTTATCCGGTGTCTCCGGTGTGTTGCTATCCGGTGCCTCCGGTGTGTTGCTATCCGGTGCCTCCGGTGTGTTGTTATCCGGTGCCTCCGGCATGGTGTTATCCGGTATCTTCGGTGCAGTGTCAGCTGTATAAACTCTCGCTGAGGATGCGACATCATTAAACATCGACACAATGGAAAATTCGCTTTGCGGAGTAATTAAAATACTATCGCCGTTAAAATTCTCATTTTCAAACAGTTCGACCACATAACCGTCAGCGACTTGCACTGCAGATATCTGATCATTCAGAACAGTTGAATCCAGATTGGGGTATTCCCCCACCTCCAGCCTGACATTATAGCCGCTTAAATTACCGTGTTCATACACAGTCGCTGCAACGTTTTCTATTGCGTCTGCTGGTCGGCCATCCGGGAAATAGGTGTCTATGATGTAGTCCAGTTGTACTAGTGCAGCCTCACCCTCCAGATCGGTATAGTTATCCCACCAGCGTTGGTAAAAGCCATTGCCCCAGTTGGTTCGTGTGCCGGTGTAATTGACAATATTCTCGGCGTTTGTACCACGACCCGTACCGGTCTCTAAAGCAAACTCTCTGAATTGAGTGTTGTTGACAGGGATCATGGCTCTGTAACGAAGCAGCTGATCATAGATGGGTCTGGATTTTTCGATACTTGAATCGATGGCAATCTGCGCTTTTACCGACTCCAGGTCGTAGGGTACGATACCCCAGAAATGTAACAGCGGTGTTAGATCAATACCGGAGCCCTTGGCCATCTGCATAATTATTCGATCCTGATCTTCCCGAGCATTTGCATGGAACCACCAGGTATTGCCTTGGTCTGCTTCATCGGAAAGCAATTGATAGAAGCCTTCTATTGCATCCCAACCATGTAAGCGTGCAATTTCCGGCCACTTCCCCCAGTTATAGAAATGCGAGGTGCTGGGCATATTTTCGTTGTTGCGGAACTGTTCAGTCACTGCCCAGAGAATGGCAGACTGATCAATATTGAGGTTCTGGGTATGAAACGACCAAACCATCGCCTCATCCAGGTTTAAACCAAACTTTCGGTTTTGAATCGCTATCCACGGCACCATGACACTTGCCTCAAGCTCGTTGCGAAACAAATGATTTCGCTCTGAGTGCCCCAGTTCATGTGTGATTATGGGCAGCGTACCGCCAGTTGCATCCTTTGGACCCGCCAGAAACGGACTGGTTAGAGGGTTTGCCGAAGGCGTGGCGTTAAGCGGATCAAAACTGGAATGTGACTGTGGGTAACCAGGTGCGAAATTTGGCGCACGAGGTGATCGATCAAGTTGAATATACAGCATGGTTTTTGATCTTGGGCTTTGACGTGCATACAGCTCGGATATTGCGTCAAGAGCGACATCCCAGTCCCGCAGGGTAGCCTCGGGGTCGTCATAGTTGCCCATTGAAATCGACGATGTCTCGAACATAAATTTGTCAGACTCCAATATTGTCCATGGTGCCGGGTGGTGACGTATCGTGTCTACCCAGTCAGCCAGGCTGGTATGGTTTGCAACAGTACGTGCAAAATACGGCATGCTGACCGCGTTATTGATCTCTATATCCACAACACCATGGTCCTGCTCGTAAGGGATGTTCAGATAAATAGCACCTCCAAGTGGATTTGCTACCGTCATGATTGGATTATCAATCACAAAAGACGTCGAGATTCTGTCCATCCGTCTGTAATCCGATTTTGCACTGGTGCCGCTCGAAAAATCGTAGACGTGCCCACCTACCAGAATGCTTACTCCTCGGTTTACCAGGGAACTCGGCACTTTTATAGTTGCAATACTCCCTGGTGCCAGATAAGTACCAGTAGGACGGCGTGCATCCCGGCTCGCGTAGAGGTCGCGAGTGCCCGGGGTGGGCATGTTAGTTCCGTTGATCCTCACCTCATGAAATGTGTTAAAAGAGGGGTCTACCGCTCCGGGAAAGAACTCTGCTGTCAGGAACGGTTTGTCTCTGAAAACATTTGGATAGAATCGAATATTGGGACGGCTATAGGAATGGTCGACCAGCCCTTGCATGACATCAATGACTAAATTTTCCAGCTCAAACCCATCTGCTGTTTTGCTGAATCCACCTTCAGTTGTTGTACCTCTTGTAAATAGCCCGCCAAACTGATTTTCGTATAATGCCACCAGTTCAAGTGCATTTACCATTGAATCCCGATCAGACACCAGCGCAGAAATGTTTTCATTCAAAGTGCCATTCACAGTGGCGAGCTGTGAAGCATTGAGTTGTGCTCCTCCGTTGATATGGTTCTTCGTGTTATTGATTGCCCCGTTAAATGACAATATCTGAGAAGCAGTGGGGGGAGGGGGGTCTGTAACTAACTCATCATCAAGGACGATGTGGCTAAACGGTATTTGGGTATTAAAAGCATCGTGGAAAAGCTCAGTATGATGAATTTCGTTATTAGTTTCTACAACGCTTTCACCGTTGTTTTGATCTTCAGGTGAGGCAAGTATATTTGTGCTAAAAATGCAAAGCAAGGCGATAGAGAGTACTTGCAGTTTGGAATTGAACAAACTACTTTCCGCAATTCTACGGTTGGGCATTCGTGTGTCTCACAGGATAAAAGTACGAAATACAATTAGATTTTCACTGACTTGATCGAAAAAAAATAAAATTCAAGTCAGTGCCAAATGACCAAACCTTATCCTGCAGAATCCGGGTGGGGTTATTATACGAAGACCTTCTTGTTACTCAGGCCGTAATGCTCGTACTCGGGCAGCAGTGCTCAGGGACACATCGGTAAGCGAAGTTAGCGGCGAAGCTGGCAAAAACCTGAACTGTATAACAGGTCTTAACCCGGTTCAATGTTCATCGGCGATAGGTTTCCTGAGTGATATCAGGTACCTCGGAATAACCGTAACATTCAAGTAAATCAGTTAATAACTGGTTGATTGGGAGTCAGAGTCATAATGTGCATGATAGCTCGAAAGGCGACGGGAACATTAAACTAAGATTACCGGTATGTGTTTACAGAGTAAAGCTGGAAGTCTCTGATGTCCTCGAGTAAGTACACTACAGGGCCCGCATGTATTCCTGCTGTTGTTTCGTGTTGGGCATTTTCGTGATAGGCAGTTTCGTGATGGGGCAGTTTCGTGATGGTGCAATGCCCGCGAGATTCAACGCAGCGCTGTGCTGTTTCTTATCTTCCCCGGGTTTTGGAAAAAAGTGTTGTAGAAAAAAGTATTGTTGAGCAAGACTGTCGTTGAACAAGACGGAAGAATGGGATTGTTGCTACCAGGACTATTTATTGGTCAGATTCCACTGACTCCAGATCGATATAACCTCGCTCCAGTGCAGTCTCCAAAGC
>CAYMVV010000070.1:0-23163 GCA_964393885.1 uncultured Granulosicoccaceae bacterium
TCCTTTAGCGTACAAGCGTGAATTTACCTCACAAAGGAATTCTTGCCCAGTCTCAAAACGAACCGCACAAAACCATCGATTCGACTCCACAAACAAACCTTTTGATAGAGTCTGGCAAACCTGAATCGCGCAGATTTTAAGGCTGTTGTTAGCTTCGCGACAGCACACCGCTCGCCGGGGCGAATTCTCCTAGGTCATTTTAGTCTCGGATTCTGGATAACGGCTGGCCGCAAACTGCACAAGGCCCTTGATTGTTAGTCCCTGTAGAACAACTGACATGATAACGATCACATAGGTTATCGCCACAATGATGTCTCTCTCTTCGCCCTGCGGCAGGGAAAGCGCCAGGGCCACCGAGATACCGCCACGAATGCCTCCCCAGGTCAAAATAGAAATAACATGTGGATGAAACGACTGCTTCAACTTTAGCAGAGAAACCGGTATGCCCACCGCTATGAAGCGTGCGGTAAGAACCACGAGGAACATAATAACTCCGACGATTACAGAATCGCCGTTCAGGCTCATTACAATCACTTCCAGTCCGATCAGCATAAAAAGCAGTGCATTGAGAATTTCGTCGATCAATTCCCAGAATGTATCCAGATTCTCGCGGGTTCTATCGGTCATCGCGAAGGTACGGCCCTGATTGCCAATTAACAAGCCGGCAACCACGATCGCTATGGGGCCGGAGATATGCATCGCCAGCGCGGCGGCGTAACCACCCATAACCAGTGCCAGCGTCAGCAATACCTCGACATGGTAGTCGTCAATTGACTTAACCAGGTGATAGCAGACCCAGCCCACCAGTAAACCAAATACTGCCCCTCCTACGGTCTCCTGTAAGAACAATTTTGCGATGCCACCGGCTGTTGCTTCTCCGTCTCCGACTGCCACTCCAAGAATCACCAGAAAGACCACGACTGCTATGCCGTCATTGAATAGAGATTCCCCGGCAATTTTGGTCTCCAGTGATTTGCTGGCACCGGCGGTTTTAAGGATTGCCAGTACCGCGACGGGATCTGTTGGCGCGATCAGCGATCCGAACAGCAGGCAGTAGATAAATGGCATTGGCAGACCAAACCAACCCAGGATCAACCAGGACGCCACCCCTACGATCGCAGTGCTTGTCACCACACCGATCGATGCGAGGATACCTACTACCCATCGCTTGTCGAGCAACTCGTTAAGATTGATGTGAAGGGCGCCGGCAAACAGCAGGAAGCTCAGCATGCCCTCCATGAGTGTGGCGTCGAAATCAACCCCGGCAAGCAACCTCTCGGTGTAATCGATTCCGAAAGACAGCCCGGCTTTTGACAGCAGCACGAGAAGCAGCGAGAACAACAGTGAAATAACCATCACACCGATGGTGATTGGCAAGCGAATAAATCGGTAGTTAACGTACGCAAACAGCGCGGTCACGGTCATTAGTAAACTGGCGGTGCTAAATAAGTCCATAGCCCTACTTATTGCTCTTGGGTTGGGTGCGGGTGGTTGATTCTAACGTTGAGGCACGCGCGAATGCGAGCATTGGACTATATAACTATGGTAACTATTCACAGAGCAAGTGTTTTGACTGCCGAAGTCGACTACAACATTCGGGTTTCCCCGCGCGCGCGCAACGTTACCTTGAAGGTGAACCGCGCCAATGGTCTGGTCGTGGTTGTACCGAAAGATTTTGACCGAACCTTACTGCCGGGTATTTTATCGTCTCGCCAAAGCTGGATCGAGCGCCAGCTCGAACGATTCGGATCACTGCCTGGTCGTTTTGAGCTTGATTGGCCACCCGCAAAGCTCAATCTACAGGGCGCTGGTGAGGAGATCGACATCGACTATCGCTCGGTAGAAGGCGATCAACTGCGTCTGAGCCTCGACAATAATCGGTTAAATGCGGAGTTGCCGGAGCGTTATTCTGATGAAAACCTTGCTGATATTTTTGTGCAATGGCTTAAGAAATATGCCACCGAGCACTGTGCCCGGATAGCCAGTGAGATTTCTTCGGTTACTGAACTGAAATATGAAAAGTTGTCTGTGAGGGGTCAAAAAACGCGCTGGGGCAGTTACTCGTCGAGAGGGACACTCAGCCTTAACTATAAACTGCTGTTCCTGCCTCAGGCACTGCTGCGACACGTAATTTTGCACGAGTTATGTCATTCGGTGCACATGAATCATTCGGCTGAATTTTGGGAGTTACTGGAATCATTCGATGACAATGCCCCTGAGCATGATCGCCAGCTGGCGGAGGGTTGGAAGTACTTGCCGATGTGGCTGGACTAGTGGCCCGTTTGGAAAGTCAGGTAACGCCGCTCGAAGCCACAGTCGCCATTGCTGCGTTAGCCTGTTGTCCAGAGCACGGGTTCGACGCAGGCCCCGAGGAAACCGTAACCAGAGTGACTTCGGCTGCATGTCGCGTCGGTGTGAGTGTGATTCTGGCGCGTAATCCCTGCACATGTGCCGGAATTTTATCTTTTTTTCCTAACTGCGGTCTTCCGTTCAATGGCAGTAGCTCAGCCTGGTGTGTCTGGCCGATTTCGAGGTGTCGATGTAACCTTGATCAATGCTTGGAGAATCCGCCTCGGTGAGCGGCGCGCGGTCACGCAACTCACGACACGGCTCTCGCCTAATGGAAGCATTTGGCAAGTGTCTATCGCGTAGATCTGCGTGTTGATGTTGAATAGATGGTTTATTGCCTTTCGTTTCCCTGCCGACACCCCGGGAGTCTGTCCGAGAACAGATGATCTACTGAGGGTGCAATCTTTCGGCTGGCCATTGCGACGTGTCCTGTTAAAGAAGAGCGACTAATTTGTTTGCTGCAAGTCTGTTCAGTAGAAGTCCGCGTTACGAGAACGTGTCATGATAAGGAGCGATCGCCATACTGGAGTTCTGCCGCACAGATTCCTGGATCCTGGCAATCACACAATTTGACCGGTGCATTTATAATGTTTCTCTGGGAAAATGGCGTTTACACGTTTGGTCCTTTGTGTGAGTCCCCGTAATGTTTCCGCAAAGTGCGCGGGGCGCCCTTTTCTGTCTATCGTAGCGGTGTGTAAATAGATGCCTCTAATTTTTGCATGAGAATTCCGTCAAGAAATTCTGATCCGCGGACATCGTACCGCAATGCACTTGATCTAGGTGTGCTGCAGCCAGATCAACGCCAGTATGAAATCGTGGGTAAGCTACAGGATCTGTATGAACGTCTGTTGCGCAGAGAGGAACAGCGGACTGAACAGCAGCGCCAGCAGAAGACTGGTTTTCTGTCGTCTCTTTTCAAGAAAAAATCTGCCCCGGCGCCATTGCTTGAGCGAGGGCTGTACCTGTGGGGTGGTGTGGGGCGCGGCAAGACATTGCTGTGCGATATGTTTTTCGATGGATTGCCGATCGAGGCAAAAAAAAGAGTTCACTTTCATCGATTTATGCGTGGAGTCCATGATCAGCTGGCGACTATAAAAAATGTAGAGTCACCGCTTGAGATCGTTGCCGATAAACTGGCTGAAGACTGTCGGGTATTGGTGCTGGATGAAATGCACGTCAACGATATTACTGATGCGATGTTAATGGGGGGACTGCTGCAAGCGCTATTTTCACGAGGGGTTAGTCTGGTTACAACGTCCAATGCCGAGCCAGACAACTTGTACAAGGATGGTCTACAGAGGAGTCGATTTATTCCAGCGATCGAAAGCATCAAACAACACACAGAGGTAGTGTTTCTGGGCGGTGATATAGACTACCGGTTGCGTGTGCTCCAGAATGCAGAAATCTACCATACCCCGCTGGATGAATTTGCTGACGCATCGCTTGAGGCGTATTTTCATCAGATGGTCGCTGCCGGTACGTTTAAAACTGCGCAGGCAATAAGCGTAAATGGCCGAAAAATAGACACGGTTTTGTTATCGGATGATGTTGTGTGGTTCACCTTTGAATCGCTGTGCATGTCCAGCAGATCCACTGACGATTACATTGAACTGGCTCGACTATTTCACACAGTACTGGTGGGCGGGGTAATCGCTATGGATGAAAAAAGCGACGATATTGGCCGCCGCTTCATTAATCTGGTCGATGAATTTTATGACCGCAATGTCAAGCTGGTGTTAACGGCAGCTGAACTTCCGGAGCACTTGTACGCGGGTAAACGGCTGGCATTTGAATTTGACAGAACCGTTAGTCGACTGCGAGAAATGCAATCGACTGATTACCTGGCCAGCCAGCACAGACCTTGATCCGGTCTCTGGGCAACTTATCTGGCGCTGCTATGCAGCTCCTCGGCCCGCTCGCTTACGGTCTGATTCAGTAAGCAACTTCTTGCGAATCCGGATTGAATCCGGGGTCACTTCAACGAGTTCGTCATCGTCGATAAAGTCGAGTGCCTGCTCTAAAGTCAACTTAATTGGAGGTGTGAGCACGATATTCTCGTCGGTCCCGGCTGCACGAATATTAGTGAGTTGTTTTCCCTTCAGCGGGTTCACAGTCAAATCATTTGCCCGCGCGTGGATACCGATGACCTGTCCTTCGTATACCTGATCACCGTGGGATGCGAACAGAGTGCCTCTCTCCTGCAGGTTAAACAGGGCAAAGCCAAGTGCTTTACCTTTGCCATTCGAGATGATCGCACCGTTGCTGCGCTGGCCGATCTGTGTACCGCTATATTTGTCGTACTTCTCAAACGTGCTTGCCAGCAGACCAGTGCCTGACGTTGTCGTCAGAAACTCGGTGCGAAAACCAATCAGCCCGCGAGACGGGATCATATAGTCAAGTTGAACTCTCCCCTTTCCGTCCGGCACCATGTTTTTGAGTTCGCCACGGCGCTCGCCGAGCTTTTCCATTGTCGCGCCCTGGTGCCGCTCTTCGATGTCCACCTTCAGCAGTTCGAACGGCTCCATCGTCTGGCCGTTTTCCTCCTTCAGGATTACTTCCGGTCGACCCACTGCCAGCTCGTACCCCTCCCTTCTCATCGTTTCGATCAGTACTGACAGGTGCAGCTCCCCCCTGCCGGACACTTGAAACTTTTCCGCGTCTGCGGTTTTTTCCACTCGCAGGGCCACGTTGTGCAGAAGTTCCGTTTGCAGTCTCTCCCATATGTTTCGACTGGTTACGTACTTCCCCTCCTGTCCCGCGAACGGACCCGTGTTCGGCTGAAACATCATTGTTATTGTTGGTTCGTCCACTGTCAGCGGGGGCAGCATCTCCAGATTTGCCGGATCGCATATTGTGTCGCTGATGTTGAGCGGGTCGATTCCCGTTATTGCGACGATGTCTCCCGCGCTGGCTGTTTCGACGCTTATTTTCTCTAGACCCAGGAACCCCAGTACCTGAGCTACCTTGCCTGTTCTGCTCTGATTCTCCTGATTCAGAATTTTCACTGGCAAGTTGTTTTGCAGCATACCTCGCTTGATCCTCCCGATACCAATCACTCCCACGTAACTGTTGTAGTCCAGTGTAGATATTTGCATCTGAAGGGGACCAGTCGTGTCCACTTCGGGGGGCTTTACCTTGTCGACGATTGCCTGAAACAGCGGCTTCATGTCGTCTGCCATTTGGTCGGGATCTGTTCCCGCTATTCCCTGAATTGCCGAGCAGTAAATCGTCGGAAAGTCCAGTTGATCGTCGTTGGCCCCCAGATTGTCGAACAGCTCGAAAGTCTGATTCAGAGTCCAGTCTGGGCGAGCTCCTTCCCTGTCGATTTTGTTTACCACGACTATTGGATTGAACCCCATTTCGAACGCCTTCTGCGTTACGAACCTCGTTTGGGGCATTGGACCCTCCACTGCGTCCACTAGGAGCAGAACTGAGTCCACCATCGACAGTACGCGTTCTACTTCGCCCCCGAAGTCCGCGTGGCCCGGGGTGTCTACGATGTTTATTTGGTAATTCTGCCATTTTATCGATGTATTCTTCGAAAGGATGGTAATGCCGCGCTCTTTCTCGAGATCATTTGAATCGAGCACCCGTGAAGTCGGAGCCAGACGAGAGTCGAATGTTCCGGATTGCTGGAGCAATTGATCCACCAGGGTGGTTTTGCCATGATCTACATGCGCGATAATCGCGATGTTTCGGATATGTTGTACGGACAAAAAATTTACTCAAAATGTTCATTAATGGGGTTGCTGTAAACCACCGGGACGGTGGACTAAAGGTTTCAAACACGATTCCTCGAATAGTCCTCGCTAACTTGACTACTTGCTTTATTCTAATCACAGTTTCTTCTATAACCCTGCTTTTATTAATAACGCATTTTCTATTAATAACGCATTTTCACTATGTTGATATTGGAACAGCATATTGTGTTATTTGGGTTCGTTCCGGATGTTCCAGCCTCATAACAATGCACATGTTAGTGCCCTGTGAGGTTAGCGCGTCCAGCTTATCGTATAAGTTGTCATTTTTATTTGAATTCAACAGTGCGTGCCAGGTTGATTTCAGGCAAATTTGTGTGCGAATGAGTGATTGTCCACGTAATCGATTCCCAGTCGGTTATCGCAATCTATTTCGATAAAGGTGATTGATAGTTCACCATCACTCAAGCAAAAGGTTTGATACAAAATCACGCAACCTCGTCATGCCACCTAACCCTTGACGCCGCTTGCACTGATGAGTTCGCACTCTTTTGTTTTTTTGTTTTGCATGCTTTTTCGCATGCTTTCTCGCATGGTTGTTTGCATAGTTCCTACAGCCAAAAAATTGCAAGCAACGATATAAGACTTCCTTACCTAATTTAAGCAAGGAGGAAAATCGTATTGTGCTGTTGTCTGTTGTTTAATTGTTCCCGAACCGAGTCGGGAGAAGCGCATTACCTTTGCATTCGAAGCCTGTTGCTTTCGAGATTGTTCCCCTCGATTCCTCTCAAGCACTGGCCTCAGGAGCTTTGAAGTGCCCGGTTATGCGATAGCGTTTGACTATCAAATAACTCACCAGTGGCAAATGAGTCGAGTGCTTTTTTACATATGCTGACGCTGCTCGACTCGGTGGATACAGTAACCCGTGCATCTTTAGCAGCCCCGTGCATTCTTACCACTGAAGGCGCAGGCTATATTCCCGATTATGGCATCAAGTATACCCGGTTGGCTGACGCGCTTCACAGTGATGGCTCTCCGCACTGGGCGTTCTATGCTAACCGGCAAAAGCTACCTGGCAAAACAGACAATGTCTGCTGCATTCTAACTCTTTCAACATCGATTGGCGTACCCGAAGTAGCGACACTTTGTAAATTTAACTCTTGATAACTTTATCTTCAGTACGGGTCGCTTGTTCGTGACTGCTCTTTTGTCACGGCTCTCTCGTAACTGCTCTCGCGAGACCGTTCTTTTAAGCCCTCTAATCGGGCATGGCTCGTTGAGGAAGACTCTTTCGATATGACTAAAACGTTAATTGTAGCTGAAGTTAGCCAAACAAAATTATAGTATTTCCAGCGTTACCTCTACAAACCTGGTTCTAAGACCATTCACTCGTATTAGTCGTCCCCATATATGACGAGTATTAGACGAGCGTAGCAACTTTCATGCTTGAATTTCGTACACGGATTTCATACATGGTAAAAAGGTTACCGCGTGTGGTCGTGTTAGCGTAGTTTTATTTTAAGGCAAAAGTCCCCATGCGTTGCATTGAGAATGGTATCACCCTGATGGTATTTTGTCCTGAACTCACCACTTAGTCTAGTAAAAATTGCACATTCAAATTCATTTGTGTCAAAAATCCCGGGGACATGTTGTAAAGACGTGAGAAATCAATGGTGCTGGTTATGCCGGTAGTGTGCAGCAGCTATGTCCTATTCCACAGCATTGTGTTGTTGGTTAGTTTCATTGATTGGCAGCGCGCCCGTCACGTGCAGGGTAGATGGTGGCTGCAATTCTGCTACGTTGAAAACATCATTTGGCGCAGGCGCAGGTGTGAGAGTCGAAGCAGGATAAGAAACAAAATACAGCATTACGGCCGCGCCGAGCAGATGCGACACAATAAGCCACGTTGGTGCCAGCATTTGGCCGGGTTCAGGTTTCTTTTCTAACGGCTCTGGTTTCGTTTCAAACAATGCCACTTAGTCCTTTCTTATAGTTTTTTTACTGGACTAGAGAATCCCGTGTAAGCGGGAACGGCTGAAGCTGCAAAGCGTCCCGGAGCATCGGCCACGGGAGGCAGGTGTGTTTAGTGTAATCGTTAATGAAGACATACTAACGTTGTTTTACCGCGATGTAATTCCCGCGGGTAAGTCCGGGAGGTGCAGTTGCCTGTCCCTCCCGTCATTTTAACGTGGCAATAGTGCTGCTAAGTATTTGTAAATTCAGGGTATGCTTCCATTCCGCACTCAGATAAATCGACGCCCTCGTACTCTTCTTCGTCTGAAACTCTTAAGCCCATAATTCCATCCAAGGCGATCCAAACCATCAGGCTTGCGATAAAAGTCCAAAAGAATATAACGCCTATGCCCAACAATTGAGCGGAAAAATTTGCGTCGGTATTGGTTAACGGGACAGCTAGCAGGCCCCAAATACCTACCACACCGTGAACAGATATCGCTCCGACCGGATCGTCAATCCTGATTCGGTCCAGTGCCACGATTGCAAATACAACCAGCGTGCCCCCGGCGGCGCCAATCAGGGTGGCAATATGAGGTTCCGGCGTCAGTGGCTCCGCGGTAATTGCGACCAGTCCGGCCAGAGCGCCATTAAGTGCCATTGTCAAATCCGCTTTCCGGTACAAAACGCGTGCAACGATTAACGCTGCCAGCACACCGCCGGCGGCTGCCATGTTTGTATTCACGAAAATACTGGCCACGGCGTTTGCGTTTTCGACGTCGGATAATTTCAGTTGCGAGCCACCGTTAAATCCAAACCAGCCTAGCCACAGGATGAAAGTTCCAAGTGTCGCTAATGGCAGGTTTGCGCCAGGAATTGGTTTGACCTGTCCGTTTGGACCGTACTTACCGCGTCTGGCGCCGAGGATTAGAACGCCCGCCAGCGCAGCGCTGGCACCGCACATATGAACGACACCGGAGCCAGCGAAGTCCTGAAATCCTGCTTCATTTAGAAAGCCACCGCCCCATTTCCAAAATCCCTGTATGGGGTAAATCAGCGCGGTGAACACGACTGCGAAGAACAAAAAAGCCCATAGCTTCATCCGCTCCGCGACAGCGCCGGATACAATTGACATGGCGGTGGCGACAAAAACTACCTGAAAGAAAAAATCCGATCGTGCAGCGTAGTAGGGTGCGTCATCTCCACCTGCGGTGACAGCGCTGACTTCATTCTCGGCGCCAAGTAAAAACGAAATGCCAGGCCAATAGGCGTTGACTGCGTCACCCGGATACATAATGTTGTAACCGCAGAGCAGGTACATAATGCAGGCTATGGCGAAAAGGGCGATATTTTTAGTGAGTATTTCAGTGGTGTTTTTGGAGCGGACCAGGCCGGCTTCGAGCATGGCAAATCCGGCGGCCATCCACATGACCAGTGCCCCGGACATTAAAAAATAAAATGTATCTAACGCGTACGATAATTGTTCCATTAGAAATTCCTTTTTAAAGTGCTTCGGGGCCGGACTCGCCGGTACGAATGCGAATCGCCTGTTCGAGCGGGGTGATGAATATTTTTCCATCGCCAATTTTTCCGCTGTGTGCGGATTGAGTAATCGCCTCGATTGCTGAGTCGAGGAGTGATTCGTCAATGGCTATTTCAATTTTTGTTTTGGGCAGAAAATCGATGACATACTCGGTGCCACGGTATAGTTCGGTGTGGCCCTTTTGGCGCCCGAAGCCCTTGACCTCGCTCACAGTGATGCCTTGCACTCCAATGGTCGATAAAGCCTCCCGGACTTCATCCAGTTTGAATGGTTTGATGATCGCAGTTACCAGTTTCACAGGGGTTCTCCTTTTGTGTCTGATAATTGCTATACCAAGATTGGTGCCAATTTATAATTTATATAAAAAACAAACACATAGATTATTTAAAATTGATGTTTTCATAGAAAAGCACCATTATGGTGCAAGCGAGTGGCTGTTGTGATCGATTGCGGTGCGAGCTAAATCGCAAAAATGAATGCGGGTTAACTCTATGCTGTTCACCGGTAAGCCGATATCATCTGCCCGATCACTCTCGCAAGGTCATCTAATGAATAAATCCAGTGTGCTCGACGAACTCGTTGGAAAGTTAGGTCAGGTGCTTCCGGCCGGCGCAATCGAACTCAAGGAAGATTTTGAGAAAAACGCCAGGGCGGCCGTGCAGTCAACGCTGGCGAAAATGGATCTGGTAACGCGGGAGGAATTCGATATACAGGCGGCACTGCTGCAGCGAACCCGGGAAAAACTGGATCGGCTGGAAAAGCTGCTTGATGAGCAGCAGGCAAATACGGATAGCGGTCAGAGCTAATCGGTAAAAGCTGTCTGGCATCGTTAGTCAGGCAGAGCTACAGGCAGAACTCGCAGAGTTAATAGAGTAGACAGCTAATTGAATTCGAAGTAAGCAGGGTGCGGACACAGGTTTGTACTCTGTTTTGAAGTCCGAAAAATGAAGTTTGAGCAAAAGAAGTTTGAATTTATCGGTAGTAAATAGTTGTACATTGATCGGTGTTCACGCGATTGCCGTCAGTGTTGAAACCCATCTTGCTGGTGGCCTGCCCTCATTGTCGATTGTTGGCATGCCCGAGACTGCTGTTCGTGAAAGCAAAGATCGCGTTCGGGCCGCAATTCTCAATTCGGGTTTTGACTTTCCCGCTCGGCGCATCACCATCAATCTGGCGCCCGCTGACTTGCCAAAACATGGTGGCCGATTCGATTTACCGATCGCCCTGGGTGTGCTCGCAGCATCTGGTCAAATTAATCCTGACAGCCTCGATGGTATTGAATTTATTGGCGAGTTGGCGCTGGGTGGTGAACTTCGAGCAGTCCCGGGCGCTTTGCCTAGTGCGATTGCTGCACAGCAGCTTAATCGTGCGCTGGTTGTGCCTGTGGCCAATCAGCGCGAGGCCAGTCTCGCCGAGAAGTGTAGAATACACGCCTACGGTAGTTTGCTTGAGCTTTGCAATGATCTCGCAAAGGCTGAACCGCTTGTCTGCGTTTCGTCCGATTATTCGCAGTCAGAATCGCATCGACTTCCGGTACTCGATCTTGCGGATGTCAGGGGGCAGCACCAGGCAAGGCGCGCACTTGAGGTGGTAGCAGCGGGTGCTCACAATCTCTTGCTGGTCGGTCCGCCCGGCACAGGAAAGTCAATGCTTGCGAGTCGCCTGCCGGGTATCCTTCCACCGCTGTCGCTCGAACAGGCTCTCGAGACCGCATCAATTGCCTCTGTTAGTCGGGGTGGTTTGGATATAGGTAACTGGCGTCGACGCCCGTACAGGGCGCCACATCACACCGCCTCAGGTGTGGCGTTGGTTGGTGGTGGCGGTCAGCCAAAACCAGGTGAGGTGTCGCTCGCCCATAATGGAATACTGTTTCTCGATGAGTTGCCAGAGTTTCCTCGCCACGTTCTGGATGTGTTGCGAGAGCCGCTGGAGAACGGTGAAATTACGATTTCCAGAGCGGGTAATCAGGCAGATTTTCCAGCGCGTATTCAAATGGTTGCTGCAATGAATCCCTGTTTGTGTGGTTACTACGGTGATACCAGAGAGGCGTGTCGGTGTGGCCCCGAACAAATAGCGCGTTACCAATCTCGAATATCCGGCCCGCTACTGGACCGGGTCGATGTTCAAATTGCGGTACAGCGTGTGGAGTATGCACAGCTAAGAAGCGATGCACCGCCAGGCGAATGCAGCGCAGATGTGCGTAAGCGAGTAATCAAGGCGCATCAGATTCAACAGCGCAGAGCCGGCAAATCTAATGCTCATCTTGATGCAAAGGAAGTGGAAGAATATTGCGTGCTGGGAGAAAGGCAGCATGAATGGGTCGCCAATGCGCTGGACAAGCTGAATTTGTCTGCTCGCGCTATACATCGCACACTAAAGGTCGCCCGCACTGTCGCGGACCTGGCAGCGGTGGAAAATATAACCGAGGTGCATTTGCGCGAAGCGTTGAGTTACAGATCCACTCTCAAGGAACAATATCGCCCCTGATAAAAATAAAAACTGTCGTGCAGTTGTGCATGAGGATGTAAAAGAACGGCGATGCAAAGTGCAAAGTCCCATTTCAATGTCATGTGTCTGTTGTAGGGTTTTGTCAATTGTCTCGAAAAAATCAAACCCTTCAGGCTTGTGTCGCAGGATACATAGCCTTCTGTGTGATGCCACAGACGGTTAACGGCGGCGTTTTCTATTTTCCTCTTCGTGGTCGCGTGGTCGCGTGGTCGACAAACTCGCTGCAGTTCTGTCCTGCATCTGCGCATTGTTCAGATACTGTATTTGTCACTGTTGCAGTGATGCCGCGAACCCCGCAGTCGGTGTTACCGTACAATACAATGCGGCGCTTACAATAAAAAATGCTGGAGTTGCCAGTGTTATAACGCAAGCGTAAGTCTGAAACTACCAGGACAAATTGATGGACAAGATCATTGATGGCAAAGCGTTTGCCGAGAAATTGCGGGGAGAGGTTGCGCGCAAAGTTGCGGCCATCAAGGCGAGCAACAATATTGTCCCTGGTCTGGCAGTAGTGCTGGTTGGTGAAGATCCTGCCAGTCAGGTTTATGTGCGCAACAAGGGTAAGCAGACTGTGGAGGTAGGCATGCAGAGCTTTGAGCACAAGCTGCCCGATACCACCAGTCAGGAAGACCTGATGACGCTTATCGATAAACTCAATGGCGATGACAAGGTTCACGGAATTCTGGTGCAGTTGCCATTGCCAGATCAAATTGATGAAAAGGCGGTGATAAATCGAATCAATCCGGATAAAGATGTCGATGGATTTCATCTGGATAACGTCGGACGCCTGGCGATTGGTGATCCTGGCATCGTGCCCTGTACGCCATTGGGATGTCTGATGATGGCCAAGGATCAGATAGGGGATTTGTCTGGACTGCATGCGGTGGTCGTAGGTCGGTCCAATATTGTTGGTAAACCTGTGGCTTCGCTGTTGTTGGCTGAAAACTGCACGGTAGAGATTACCCACTCGCGCACTAAAAATCTGAAGGAAGAATGTCAGCGCGCAGACATACTGGTGGCGGCAGTCGGTCGGCCCGAAATGATCAAGGGTGACTGGATAAAACCGGGTGCCACAGTGATTGATGTGGGTATCAACCGAATAGATGCAGAGGGTGGCAAGACTCGTCTGGTTGGTGATGTGGAGTTCTCATCCGCCGAGCCTGTCGCCGGTAAAATCACACCGGTGCCCGGAGGGGTTGGACCGATGACTATTGCCTGTCTGTTACACAACACGCTGCAGCAGGCCTGTCATATCAATGGAATCGCGATGCCCGAGTAGGCTTCGCCGTGCTAGCTCTCATCAGGCTGTATGAGAGCTGATGCGCGACAGCGCACCGCCCGCAGGGGTGCGATATCTCCTAGTGATAGCGCTTTTCGCCGCCGACAGGCGTTTTTTTAAATCGCTTGTAGGTCCAGATATATTGATCCGGTGCAACCGCGATACACTGCTCGACATGATGGTTCAGTGCGGTGGCTGCGGTAAGCGGATCAGTGTCCAGAAGCGCTTGTTTTGAAGGAAAAAAATGTAAGTGATAGCCTGTGTGGTCAGGCAGTCTTTGCATTGTCGCAAATACGATCGGTGCACCGGTTTTTTGTGCCAGATTGGTCAGGAAGGTCATTGTGTAAGCCTGATGTTTAAAAAGCGGTGCAAACACTCCATGATCTTGTGCTGGCTCCTGGTCTGGAAGTATTCCGACCATCTCCCCTTGTTTTAATGCTCGAACCAGTGCACTGATGCCACGTCTGTTGATTGGATAAGCCTTACCGCCAAACCTTTCTCTGGCATTGATTATCAAGTCGTCAAAGGTGGATTTTCTGCCGGGCCGAAAGAGAAAGTGCATGGGTCGGTCCACGGTGATTTTCAAGGGAATTAGCTCCCACGCTCCTATGTGAGGGGCGGAAAGTATGACGCCTTTGTTTTGCGATAACGCTGCGGTTAAATGTTCAGTCCCACTCTGTTTACAAACCAGTGATTTGACTCGGTCTTTGTTCCAAAACCAGAATGGTCCGAGTTCTGTCACATTTTTTCCAAGCTCGATCCAGCTTTGTTTTAGTAGCTGCCGACGCTCATCGCTGCTGATATCCGGATAGCAGAGTGCCAGGTTTTGTTCGATGATTCTGCTGTGGCGATTCGAAAACAGGTAGAACAGATGTCCCACAGCAGCACCCAGTTTTAGATTTAGGCGAAGCGGCAGCAGTGCGAGCAAAAAAAGTAGCGATTTGGCAATTTTTGGTAGAACAGTCAATAGTGTGGGTCAATAGTAGTGGCAGTGGACGTGTAAATAGTATTGTGTGGAAAGAGTGGTATTCAGTCAGTTACAATAGGGAATAACTCTTGTTTTGTTCGACAAGCGATGATTCTGCCAGAGGGAAAAGTCTTTGCCCGGGCAGCCAGGGCAAGATACAGCGTTACCGAGGCTTGATACCGAAGCTTGTTATCGACGCCTGTTGCTGGACGCCTGTTGCTGAACGCCTGTTGCTGAAGGTGGCGTCGTCGATTCAGCTGGTTACCGCTCTTTCTCGTATTTTATATTTGCGCAACTTGTACTTGTGGCAGCGTTCCTAACGTAGCGAGCGGAAGGATTTCTGCAAAGTGGTGTTTGATAGATCTGCAGGGATTGTCGAGGCTTACAGACTTCTGGTTAAGTTCCCTTTCATGATTCTTAGCGTTGTTGGACGAGCTCCTTCATTTGTCGGGCAGCCATACGGTGAATAACAGTCTCTCATGATTGCATTGCTTCAACGCGTGGTTAGTGCCAGTGTCTCGGTTGAGAACAATGAGATTGCTTCTACTGGCGCCGGGCTGCTGGTTCTGTTGGCAGTCGAACCCGGCGATACTGAAAAGACTTGCGCCTCCATGGTAAGGAAAGTGAGCCGATACCGTATTTTTTCGGATCAGCAGGGGAAAATGAATCTAAGCCTGCTGGACACCGCAGGCGAGTTGCTGTTGGTGCCACAGTTTACTCTTGCCGCAGATACCAGTCGCGGCTTGCGACCCAGCTTTACATCGGCAGCAGATCCGGCAGAGGGTGCCCGCCTTTTTGATATAGTAGTGAAACTGGCTGGAGAGTTGGACTGTGTGGTTGCAACAGGGCAGTTTGGTGCTGATATGCAAGTGTCTCTGATTAACGATGGGCCAGTGACATTCGTGCTTCATGAATAATCTGGAACCAGGAGTCTGCGCGGCAGAAGCTCCACTACTGCGAACGCGCCCTGACGGTGTGTTTTTATCTCCTGGCAGGCAATACTGCCGTCACGCTGTATTGTCGGTGCGGTCAAAATTTCTGCGCATAGTAGTCCGGCGTAATTGTCTGAGAACATCGTGCCTGACCGACTAACACCCCGGGAGCCTGTCGGAGAATGAAAGATCTACCGCGGACGCGATTTTGTGACCAGCTATTACCATCAGTATTTTTAATAAGAATGATTATCCACATCGAGTGATCGAAATGTCAGACTCACAATCTCGCACCCTTGTCACGACCCTTATTCCCGGTCAGCGTTCCGGACAGATTTCATCATGAGTAATAGACACTCGCGAGTAACACGCAATACTTCAGAAACGCAAATAACGCTGGAACTTGGTCTCGACGGGTCCGGCACTCGACGTTTCGAAACCGGGGTGCCATTCCTCGAGCACATGCTCGACCAGGTCGCACGTCACGGTATGCTGGATCTGAACATCACCTGCAATGGTGATACGCATATAGATGATCATCACACGGTTGAGGATATCGGCATTGCGCTGGGTCAGGCATTCAATGAGGCACTCGGTGACAAGTCAGGTATATATCGCTATGGCCATGCCTATGTGCCGCTTGATGAAGCGTTGTCGCGCGTCGTTATCGACTTCTCCGGACGACCGGGTCTGTACTTTAACTGTGATTATACGCGTGACAAAGTCGGTACCTTTGATGTTGATTTGCCGTATGAATTTTTTCACGGTTTCGTCAACCATGCACGAGCGACACTGCACATCGATTGCTTGAAAGGCGATAACGATCACCACAAAATAGAAACAATATACAAAGCATTCGGAAGGGCCTTGCGTGCCGCCATTGCTACCGACGAACGTTTGCAAGGTAAACCTGCGTCGACCAAAGGCGTGCTATAGCAACATGGCTGAAACGATCGCTGTAGTCGACTATGGAATGGGTAATCTGCACTCGGTAGCACGTGCTGTTTCTCAGGTCGCCCCGCAATGCAAGACCGTTATTACTTCAGCCGCGGCAGATATTGCCGCTGCAGATCGAGTGGTGTTTCCGGGGCAGGGTGCTGCTCGCCAGTGTGTGCAGGGAGTCAAAGACCATCATCTGAATGAAGTCCTGATCGACGCTTTCAACAACAAGCCATTTTTAGGCATCTGCATGGGTTTACAGATATTGTTTGACCACAGTGATGAAAACAACGGTGTAGAGTGCCTGGGGTTAATAGCGGGAGGCGTGCACGGTTTTCAGCGTTCCGCACTGGAGCCGGACAAAAAAGTACCCCACATGGGCTGGAACGAAGTGAACCAGTCAGGTGCACATTCGCTGTGGCGGGGTATCGACAATGGTGCGCGGTTTTATTTCGTGCACAGTTACTTTGTAGCACCAACTGACGCCAGTTACAGTGCTGCCAGTACTGATTATTTAGGATCTTTTACCAGTGCTGTCGCTCGTGACAACGTGTTTGCGACTCAGTTTCATCCTGAGAAAAGCGCGACAGACGGATTGCGACTATTGAAGAATTTCTCTGAATGGAAAGTGAATTAATGCCCTCACCTGTGAAAATTATTCCGGCGATTGATTTGAAAGGGGGGCAGTGCGTACGCCTGAAGCAAGGCCGAATGGAGGATGACACTGTCTTTTCTGATGATGTGGTAGCCACAGCGACTCGATGGGTTGACGCTGGCACAGACAGACTGCACATGGTTGATCTTGATGGAGCGTTCGCCGGCGTTCCGGTAAACGCGGGTGCCGTTGCGCAGGTCTGCAAGGCACACCCGGAACTCGATGTACAAATTGGGGGCGGTATCCGGGATGATTCCATCGCGGCAAGCTATTTTGAAGCCGGCGTACGGTTCGTCATTATTGGCACACAGGCGGTGCAGGAGCCCGAGTTTGTAAAAAGGCTCTGCCGCGATTGGCCGGGTCGAGTCATGGTTGGACTGGATGCACGCGATGGTCAGGTTGCCGTTAATGGATGGGCAGAGGAAAGCGGGGTCGACGCCACCGAGTTGGCTAAATCCTTCGAGGGAGACGGAGTCAGTGGCATCGTCTATACCGACATCAGCCGTGATGGCATGATGCAGGGTTTCAACGATGTGGCGACATCCGCGTTGGCGCAGTCGGTTTCAATACCGGTGTATGCCTCGGGCGGGGTTAGCAATTATGATGATATCGATCGGCTCTGTGCCATTGCAGCAGATGGAGTCGCTGGCGCTATTGTGGGCCGGGCACTCTATGAAGGCACAATCAATCTGGCTGAGGCCTATCGGCGAGTCGAATCAACAGCAGGTGCAAAAACAACGCAGGCTGGCACAGGCTCAGTTGGCGGCAGTAGCTGACAATGGGGCTGGCCAAACGAGTAATCCCCTGTCTTGATGTCGATGCGGGACGCGTGGTTAAAGGCGTCAATTTTGTCGATATAGTAGATGCGGGTGATCCGGTTACAGCAGCGAAGCGATACTTTGATGCGGGCGCCGATGAACTGGCGTTTCTCGACATCACCGCGAGTAAAGACAATCGCAATACCATTCTGGATGTTGTGGAGAAAGTCGCCTCCGAGGTGTTCATTCCTTTGACGGTCGGCGGTGGCATTCGCGAGGTTGCAGATATCCGTCGACTGTTGAATGCGGGCGCTGACAAGGTCAGTATTAACACCGCTGCTGTGCACAACCCGGATCTGGTGCGTGAGGCATCAGAACATGTTGGCAGTCAGTGTATTGTGGTAGCGATTGATGCAAAAAGCGTCGAGGTGACAGGCACCGATTCGCAACGTTTTGAAATCTTCACCCACGGCGGGCGAAAGTCTACCGGTATCGATGCGGTGCAGTGGTCTGTCAAAATGGCGCAACTCGGGGCCGGTGAGCTACTGGTGACCAGTATGGATCGAGACGGCACCAAGGCTGGGTTCAACCTGCCTTTGACCAGGGCAATAAGCGATGCAGTCGATGTACCGGTAATCGCATCGGGTGGTGTCGGTAATCTTCAGCATCTGTGCGATGGGGTGCTGGCTGGTGGAGCCGATGCCGTGCTCGCGGCCAGTATTTTTCACTTTGGCGAATATACCATCGAGGAAGCCAAGCGCGTGATGAGAGATTCAGGTATCGAGGTGCGTCTGTGACTGACCCGAGTACTGACACGAGTACTGACCCGCGTTCTGACCCGCGTTCTGACAAGAGCGGCAGACTGGAAAAACCAGCGGCAGAAAGTGACGAGTGGCTCGACGAGGTTGCCTGGAACGCAGATGGACTGGTACCGGCAATTGCGCAGGATGCAGACAGTGGACAAATTCTGATGATGGCCTGGATGAGTCGCCAAGCTTTAAAACAAACCGTTGAGCAACAGCAGGCGGTATACTGGTCGCGCTCGAGAGAACGGCTTTGGCACAAGGGAGAGAGCTCGGGCCATACTCAACTGGTGAGCGAAATACGACTGGATTGCGATGCAGATGTCATTGTGTTGAAAGTTGAGCAGATAGGCGGTATCGCGTGCCATACCGGCAGAGCGAACTGTTTTTATCGTAAACTGGGGGTTCACGGCTGGGAAACAGTAGAGCCAGTGTTGAAAGATCCGGCTAAAATCTACGCAGGTAATGCGTGATGTCACAAAATGACAGGATTTTGGCTGAGCTGGCAGCAGACCTTGAGCAACGAAAAGCTGCATCTGACACGGAATCTTACGTCGCAAGCTTGTATAAACGTGGTACAGACGCCATTCTTAAGAAGGTGGGCGAAGAAGCCACTGAAACTATTCTCGCCGTTAAATCGGGGTCGAGTAAAGATATCGTCCACGAGACGGCTGATCTCTGGTTTCATACGCTTGTCATGCTAGCTGATCAAGGTTTGGGGCCGCAGGATGTTCTGCAGGAACTGGATCGCCGTCGTGGAACTTCAGGCCATGCCGAGAAGGCGGCTCGCACAACCAGTACCGCTCCAAAAAGCGAATAACAGAGATTATTTATTATGATGCCAAGTATTCCCCAGCTATTAATCGTGCTGGTTATTGTCGTGTTGATCTTCGGCGCCAAGCGCCTGCGAAATCTGGGTGGCGACCTGGGTTCGGCGGTAAAGGGTTTCAAAGAGGCAGTAAAGGAAGACCCTAACGCTAAGAGCGACGATGCTCAGGGGCAAATTGAAGATGCTACTGCCGTAACATCTGACGCTGCCGAGCGGGTTGCTGAAGAAGCTACCACCGAAAAGAAAGAAGTCTGATCAACTCGAGTCAACAGGTTTTTTTAAAATGACCGTGTTTGTGAACGTGCCCGTGTTTGTGCCCGTGTTTGTGAACGTGATAACACCCTTGGTGCTTACAGTGACGGCACGCTATCAAAATTATCCAACAGCACTGTCTGTTGGAACAGGCATTCTGGAGCATCGAATTGTTTGATGTCGGTTTTCAGGAAATAGTGCTGATAGGTATTATTGCACTGCTTGTGATTGGCCCGGAGCGACTGCCATCGGTAGCGCGCAGTGTCGGCCTGTGGGTTGGTAAAGTGCAGCGTTTTGTAGCCGGTGTCAAAACCGATATCCGCAATGAATTGCAAACCGATGAGCTGCGTGGACTGCTGAACAGCCAGGAAGATCAGATCCGCGAACTAAAAGAAACGCTGACCGAAACGCGAAATGAGTTTGCACGAACGGCCAGTATGGCGAGCGACTCTTTATCCGAAGGCATGAGCAGCGCGGTTGATCACGTTCGCAGTGCCGCGGAAACAGTGAAAGATGGCGCTGCATCACCCGCTGATCTGTCGGTAAAGCCTGCCGAGGTATCCGCGGATGAGCAGGCTGACGATATCGAGGCCGGCTCGTCAACGAATTCCGGAGCGAAGGCCACCCCTGCTAGTCCGGCGCCTGATGCTAAACCCGATGGCGGCACTGAATCCGGCAGCGGGAATTCCAGCGCAGCTGATTCAGGCAAGTCGGCATGACAAACGCCACTCAAAGCGATGACTCCTGTATGAGAGACAACACCTCCAAACGATGACTAAGGACTCGACAGCCGACAAGGGTGGCGCGGAAATGGGGTTGCTTTCCCATCTCATTGAACTGCGCGATCGCCTGCTCAAAATGTTGCTCGCTGTGGGTATTGTGTTTCTGTGTCTGTTTCCATTTGCCGACACCATCTACAGCTGGCTGGCTC
This sequence comes from uncultured Granulosicoccaceae bacterium, assembly GCA_964393885.1. GTDB lineage: Bacteria > Pseudomonadota > Gammaproteobacteria > Granulosicoccales > Granulosicoccaceae. Next base: position 20,397 of record CAYMVV010000070.1, read on the forward strand.
AACCTCTGCTCAGTCACATGCCCGAAGGCACCAGCATGATTGCGATCGAGGTGGCATCGCCATTTTTGATCCCATTCAAGGTGTGTTTGATGGTTGCCGTGTTTGCCACCGCTCCCTTCTGGCTCTACCAAATTTGGGCTTTTGTTGCGCCGGGTCTCTACACCCACGAAAAACGTCTGGTTTCACCCCTGTTAATTTCCAGCACGCTGTTGTTTTATCTCGGCATTGCATTCGCCTACTTCGTGGTATTTCCGCTTGTGTTCGGTTTTTTTACCAGTGTGGCTCCGGAAGGCGTGGAAGTGAGTACCGACATCAGTCGATATCTCGATTTTGTACTGACTATTTTTCTGGCCTTTGGCATTGCGTTTGAGGTGCCGATTGCAACAATTTTGCTGGTCGCTATTGGTGTTGCCACTCCTGAGGGATTAGCGAAGCAACGGCCTTACTTTATTGTCGCCGCCTTTGTTGTGGGTATGTTTCTAACGCCTCCGGATATTATTTCCCAAACGCTGTTGGCGCTGCCAATGTGGCTGTTGTTCGAGGCAGGTATCTTCTTTTCGCGCTTTTTCATGAAGCGTAAGGACGAGTTCTCCAAAGCGTCTGAAGCGCGTTACAAAAGCGACGACAGCAGCAGTGGAACAACAGCGGGTGCTGCTGCCGCCACTGGCGCCGCCGGTGCTGCGACGTATGCCGATGACGAGGCGCTGGCCGATTCGGAGATCGAATCCGAGCTGAAGAAGATCGATCGGAAGTCGGACCAGTCTGACGATGATGAAGTGCCCGGGCCGTAACTAGTGTCCATCCAGAAACAATCGCTACTGCGAATCACTGAATGCACGCGATCTTTCACCGACTACATGTAGTTATTTAGAATGACTAAACGCCTACATGTAGTCGGTAAAATCTCACGCACCTCAGTGATTCTCGCTACACCCCTGTTTCTGGATGGGCACTAATTAGCCTCTGTTTGACGGAGACAGGACGTCGCCGGGAACTCCTGACATTATTGAATTCGGAAAATCATGAGCCAGTTTCAATCAGCTCCGCGTCGTGCCGCAATGTTGATCATTATGGACGGTGTAGGGCTCAATCCATCTCGTATTAACAACGCCGTTGCAATCGCGAAAACCCCCAATCTCGATCGGCTCTACTCAACGAATCCGGTCACTGTACTCGAGGCGTCCGGAGCGGCAGTTGGATTGCCCAGCGGGCAAATGGGTAACTCCGAAGTAGGGCACTTGACCCTTGGGTGTGGCACCGTACTTCGGCAGGATCTGGTAGTCATCAACGACAGCATCACTGACGGTGCTTTCTACACCAACGAGGCAATCGTTGCGGCCTGTGACGGTGCCCTTGCCGCTGGTCGTCCGGTACACCTGTTAGGCCTGGTATCTGATGGTGGCGTGCATAGCCATTTGGACCATCTGTTGGCCATTATAGAAGCGTGTCGGCGAAAAAAGGTGGTACCGGTGCTGCACATGATCACCGATGGCCGTGACACCGCTCCGCAGTGTGCTACTGCCTATCTGCCGGAGTTAGAAGAGGCGTTAGCAAAAGCTGGTGGTCAAATCGCGACCGTTTGCGGGCGTTACTATGCAATGGATCGTGACAACCGATGGGAGCGCGTGCAGGTTGCGTTTGATGCCATGGTGCACGGTAACGGTACAACAGCAGAGTCGGCAGCTGAAGCAATAAACAATGCATGGGACGACGGGCAGAATGACGAATTTATCAAGCCTGCCATTATTCAGGAAACGAATGAAGGTGCAAAAAAAGGCTGGTCGCTAATCGCTCCGGGTGATCAGGTTGTGTTTTTTAATTTCCGTAATGATCGACCCCGTGAGTTGAGCAGTGCGCTGATGAACCCGGACTTCTCTGAGTTCGAACGTGGCGATTTCGAGCCCGTGGTGTTAACGACAATGACGCGCTATCACGACAGCTTCAACTGCGCTGTTGCGTTTGAAAAGGACAAGGCAGAGGCGACTTTGGGTAAGGCCCTGGAAAGTGCAGGTGTTGCGCAGTTTCATTCCGCCGAGACAGAAAAGTACCCTCACGTGACATTTTTCTTCAACGGTGGTGAGGAGAAGCCCTATGAGGGCGAGGAGCGAGCGCTGATCGCGTCACCCAAAGTGGAAACCTATGATTTACAGCCTGAAATGAGTGCTTACGAAGTGCGCGATGCGGTATCGGCTGCTATCCAATCCGGCAAGTACGGATTCATCGTGGTGAATTTGGCTAACGGCGATATGGTCGGGCATACAGGCGTACGCGAGGCGGTTGTAAAGGCAGTGGAGGTTGTCGATGAAATTGTGGGCGAACTGGTTGAAACTGCCGCAGCGAATGATTTTTCAGTAATTGTGACTGCAGATCATGGCAATGCCGATATGCTCATAGACCCGGTTACCGGTGCCCCTCACACACAACATACACTGTTCCCGGTAGCCTGTATGGTGCAGGACAAAGTCGCCTGGCACCTTGCGACAGGAGCAGGTCTTTCGGCTATCGCACCGACCCTGTTGCAATTAATGGGTATAGCGAAACCGAAAGGTATGAGCGGCGAGAGCCTGCTGCTCAGTGAAAAAACCCACTAGGAAAAACCGCCTCGGCAAATGGATTTTTGAGCAGTCGACTGTCAGTTTGATTGTTCCAAGAGTCTGCGCGGTACAAGTCTGCGTAGCTGCGCAACAGCGCACCGCCAACCAGGGCGAATCCTAACCGGTTAGCTCTTCCAGTTCTTCCCACCGGGCGTAGGCGGCGGTCAGGTCGG
>CAYMVV010000070.1:23263-30531 GCA_964393885.1 uncultured Granulosicoccaceae bacterium
TAACCGGTTAGCTCTTCCAGTTCTTCCCACCGGGCGTAGGCGGCGGTCAGGTCGGTTTCCATTTGTTTGTACTCAACCTGCAGTGCGGCAAGAACAGCGTCGCCTTGCTGATAAACCGCAGGGTCTGACAAGGATTGCTCTACTTTTTCTTTTTCTGCTTCCAGTGACTCGATTTTTGTGGGTAATGTGTCGAGTTCACGCTGCAATTTATACGACAGCTTGTTCTTTGCCTTGGGTTTTGAGGGAGATGCCTGAGTTGGCTTCGACGGTGCTTTTTTGCCGTTGCCGTTAGATGTATCCGGTCTTTGAGTCAAATAGTCGCTGTAGCCGCCAACATATTCACGCACGTTGCCACTGCCGTCCAGGGCGATGGTACTGGTTGCGATGTTGTCGATAAATTCGCGATCGTGACTCACTAAAAGCACGGTCCCCGGAAACTCAAGCACGGTGTATTCAAGTAACTCCAGTGTTTCGACATCAAGATCATTTGTTGGCTCATCGAGGACCAACAGGTTTGCCGGGCGGGTAAAAAGTCTGGCGAGCAGTAAGCGATTGCGCTCGCCACCGGACAATTTGCGAATAGGCGCGCGTGCTCGCTCTGGGCTAAACAGAAACTCCTGCATATAACCCATGATGTGTTTGCGCGTACCATTAATGTCGATATAGTCGGAGCCGTCAGATACGTTGTCAGCCGCTGAGCGCGACTCATCCAGCTGCTCTCGCAACTGATCGAAATAGGCTATTTCCAGGTTGGTTCCGGCTTTGACTGATCCTTCATCGGGGGTGAGCTGCCCGAGTATTAATTTTAACAGCGTGGTTTTGCCGCTGCCATTGGGGCCAATGATTGCGATTTTATGGCCGCGCATAATCGTTGTTGAAAAATTGCGAATCAGCTGCTGGCCACCCATCGCGTGACTGACCTTGTCGACTTCAAAAACGATCTTGCCGGATTTGTTGCCGCTTTGTACCTGCAGATTGACCTGACCGATTTGAGCACGCCTTTGCGCCCGTTCGTCACGCAGTTTCTTGAGTGCTCGTACTCTGCCTTCATTGCGCGTGCGGCGCGCCTTGATTCCCTGCCTGATCCATTCTTCTTCCTGTTTGAGCTTCTTATCAAACAGTTTGTCCTGAGTTTCCCGGGCCTCCAGCTCCTGTTGTCTTGATACGAGGAATTTTTCGTACGTTTGGTTCCAGGCAGTCAGGCGGCCCCGGTCAATTTCGACGATGCGGTTGGCGATACTTTTTATTAGCTGCCTGTCGTGTGTAACAAAGATCAGTGTGACCGGCAGCTTCTTCAAAAAAGCCTCCAGCCAGACAACCGATTCGACGTCCAGATGATTGGTGGGCTCATCCATAAGCAGCACAGATGGCTCACTGGCCAGCGCGCGCGCCAGCATCACGCGCCTTTTTTGACCACCGGACAGGCCTGCCACCTTGTCGTCCGGGTCCAGATGCAATCTGGAAATAATACTCTTGATATCAGCCGTGGCGCGCCAGATATCCGTGGTGGTATCGATATCTGTGGCACCTGTTGTTTCCAGTTCCTGCAGCGCACGGGCTGTGGTTTCATCGTGACCGGATGCGGCGACTGCAAATACCGATCGATCGTCATCACCACCCGGAACTTCCTGTTGCAGACGCGAGATTGAAGCGCCATCGGATACCACAATCTCTCCGCTGTCCGGGGTGATCGTTCCATCCAGCAGCTTTAGTAGTGTCGATTTTCCCTGGCCATTGCGTCCCAGAACGGCGATGCGCTCACCCTGCTCAATCACCAGTTCTGCATCATCGAGCAATGCCTCCGGTCCGAAGGACAGATTGATGTTTCGCAGTCGGATAAGTGCCATAGTCAGTTAGCTTTGAATTCTGTTATCAGGTTGAAGAGCGGGTCAGGTGTTTAGGTGCAGTCTTTTGCTGCGAACCGGGTGGCCCCCGGCGATGCTTCAATCCCGCTGTTGCCACACTAACAGCGACCAACGGCGGCGCTCAGCATTTATCAATGCTTCTATCAATGCTTCGACACATCGGTCAGAGTGCATGTCCTGACAACAAGTTCGTCGATTGCGGTTGCAACTGTTCCAGGCAGAAAAGCTCGCTCGTTATTTACGCTCGCACGCGACGCTCGACAGTCATGCGTATTCTGTCTTCAGCTGGCTGCTTCTTTTTCAGTCCATTCTGATTTTGTGTAAGCCTTGATTGACAATGCGTGAATTGCCCCTGACTTGATGTACTGATCCAGTACCGCATAGACCATTTTGTGGCGTTTAATTGTCGTTAGGCCATCAAATTCGTCGCTGATAATTTGCGCTTCGAATTTGCTGCCATCACCTGTGACATTTGCGCTTGAGTTCGGGATGGCCTTCTCGACCTCATCGCTGTAAAAATCCATTCGCATGGGAGTTTATCTCTTTGAAAGCAGTTTATTATAACGTGTCAAAAGCGCGTTACATGCAAAGTTTTATATCGCCAGCAGGTCCGGTACGCGACGGCTGGCGGAGCTGGCAGACTTATTCGCCCTGCACTCAGGAATATTGTAGCGGGTTTCGGGACAGATTCAGCAGGATGGTACAGCTGTGATTGAAGCGGGGTGGGGATAAAAAGAGGGCCCGCAGGGCGGGCCCGATATGGGGGTGAGAACGTGACTGTTGCAAACAGGCCACGCACCCATTGTTTTAGTAGTTCAGTAAAAAAAAACAACCTTTTTTAAGCGAAAAGCCGAATTTTTTTATTTCTTATTCCATGTGCTGGAAGATTGGCGTCAATCGTCTAGCAGCAATGGGTTCTGCCAGTTAACTCTGCGCACCGAAATCTATAAAAATGTGCATTGCCGATGAACAGCAAGCTCAATTATCTTCGTAGAAAATGTAGGAAGTTGAGTAATCACTGAACTCGAAGTACACCTGGCCACCTTCGCCATCATCGATAACGCCATTCAGGTTTTTATCCACTATACCGTAGCCGAAGCGGTAAGGACGATCTACATCGCGTGTGGTGCCGGTAGCAGTTGAAAGTTTATCAATCTTCATAAAACGTTTGACCAGTGTATTGCCCGCATACACATCCAGCACACCATCTGTGCCGGTCCAGTTTTGCACAGCACGTCCAAGCTTGTTCTGCGTTTCCTGAGTGCAACCTGCAATGGCCACCCCGGTGATCACAATCATAAATAAAAACTTTTTCATCGCGTTTTCTCCACAGCTCTGGTTTTTTCAGGTTTGGTTGCACCGGAACCCATGCGCGCGGATAGCGGGCGCCGGATACGGTGCTTTTGCTCAATGCAGCTACTTTAACAGTCTGGTGTAGAATATGCCCCACGATCCGCGAATACGGGTTACGTTGAGGTTGAGGCTGAGAGATTAAAGCACCGGCTGTAGTGCGAATCATTTATTTTTGGACAGGCTCCAGTGTCGCCGTACCCCTCAACTATCGTGTCAAATTATGGGCTTACCAACGGGTTATAAGTAAAACAAATGAAAAAATTCGGAATCAAAGTGTGTTTACCCAACGGTGACACCATGTCCGCACCACACTTGCTGGGAGATGACTGGCAGACTTTCAGATGGTTTGAGAGCGCTGAAAAGCGTGATATGGCCTACGCAGAAATGGAACGTCAGCCGCCCTACTATCGCAAAGGTGATTCGCCGACGGTTGTACTGGAGAAGATCGAACAGGATGCTGATTGAAAATAGACTGTCTACAGCCGGCCGGATTGTTCCGGTAGCACTATCGATCAAGGGTGGTGAAAAAGAGCGTCTACACGCCTGCACTGAACGAAATATCCGGTAGAAACAAAACCAGTTTAAAAATGAAGCCGTCGCGATGAACTGCTTTCTTTGACAGAATCGATTAGAGCAGGGCAGGATTAGCTATTGATTATTCCGGTGTGAAGCAGCTCGTGCAGATCTACCGGGTAACAGCTGCACAATGGCGTTCAGGTCGCGCAGCTTCCGGTCACAGACGCTCCAGGCTCAGCGTTGTTTTGTAAGTTTTATACTGTTTTTAGGGTAGTCATACCATCGCAATGTTGCGCAGTCGCGATAAACCTCGGTCCAGCTGTCGATATCCAGGTCAAGACAGGCCATGGCGCAGGTCGGCATGTCCAGTGTCGATTTGGCACACAAGTAGTTGCTGGTGCCTGACATCCCCGGGTTATGACCGACAATCATCGCTGTGTGGCAGTTGTGTTCCAAATTGCTAATAGTCTCGAGCAGGGCCTGAATCGGCGCCTCGTAAATGCTGTCGGTTATCTCCAGTAACTGAGAGTTAAGTGCAAGTCCCTTCATCAACAACCTGGTGGTCACCAGTGCTCGCGTCGCAGAGCTGCTGACAATTTTATCGGGAATCGGGCCATGAGATAGCAATCGTGTGGCCATTTCCGGCGCGTCTTGCATGCCACGTTTATTGAGAGGGCGCTCAAAGTCAGTTGAAACATCGGTGTTCCAGCTCGATTTGGCGTGTCGTGTTAGTATCAGGGTTTTCACAATAAAACGAGCCTCATCGGTGCAGCTGTGGTGTCCAGTACCACTACTATTAAAGATGGCGACGGTAATTCAGTTTAGTTGATTCGCTATTTCCCGATTTAAAAAAGCATCGCTTGACACGCATCTGCGGGTCGCTCGCGCGCCAGTCTTTTTGCGACTACGGCTGCTCCAAACAGCTCTGCTCTAAACAGCCTGGCGTAGCTAAACGCTGAAGTTACTGCTCTGTGCTGACAGGGGTCACGTCCGTCGGCCGGATCACTGAGTTTACTACCGCATCCGGGTGCCCCGCTACCGAGCGCGAATTACTGGATTGCTGATTCAAGGGTATCAGATCGCGAGGTATCCAAATGCGCTGGCCAACGCTCAATGTTGCAGGGTTTGAGATTGAGTTAAAGTCGGCGATCAGACGCCAGTTGTCGCGATTGCGAGTAACCTCCGCCGCGATCAGCACCAGGTTATCCCCCGGCTTGACCTGGTACTCGACAGCACCAAACTGATTACCGTTTGCCGTTGTGGGGTCGGTAGGGATAGTCGTGCAGCCGGTCAGCGCAGCTGCCAATGCCAACACAAAAATGGCAGTAGTCCTTGCCAATGCGCTTGCAGTTAGGCGGTGGAACAAACCTGTTGATCGAATTGCACGCATAACCAATCCCAGTGTGTTTTGTTTATCCTGTCCAGGTATCTCTGAGCGCCACAATTCTGTTGAAAACAGGATGTGTCTCTTTGCTATCCGGATCGACGACGAAATAGCCCTGCCGTTCGAATTGAAAACGGGATTCCGGGCTTGCACTGGCCAGACTGGGCTCAACTCGAGCGTTGTCAAAGGCAGAAAGAGAGTCTGGATTAAGTGCCTGCATAAAGTCTTCTTCGGCCATCGGGTTCTCACGATTAAATAATCGATCATAGATGCGAACTGAAGCGGGTACAGATTCGCTGGCAGACACCCAATGGATGACCCCCTTGACCTTTCTGCCTTCAGGCTTTTTACCCAGTGTGGCGCCGTCGTGACTGCACTGAAGCTCGGTTATATTACCATCTGCGTCTTTGATGACTTCTTCACACTTGATGACGTAGCCGCTGCGCAATCTAACCTCTCCACCGGGTATCAGTCTTTTGAATTTAGGTGGCGGGATTTCCTCGAAGTCGGAGCGTTCAATATACAGCTCACGAGTGAAATTGATGTTTCGGTTTCCGGCCTCAGGCTGGTTGGGGTGATTGGCGACTTCCAGTGTCTGTACCTGATCCTCCGGCCAATCGATCAGCACAACCTTTAAAGGTTCAAGCACTGCCATGCGCCGATGCGCCGATTCGTTCAGTTCCTCGCGGATGCTGCCTTCCAGCACCTGCATTTCAATCACAGCTGCACTTTTGGTTACACCGATACGCTTGCAAAAATCGACCACCGATGCGGGTGTATAGCCACGTCGGCGTAAACCGGAGATAGTCGGTAATCGTGGATCGTCCCAACCCGCTACCGCACCACTCTCGACCAACTGTATCAGTCGACGTTTGCTTAACACGGTGTACTCCAGGTTCAGTGGCCCAAACTCGGTTTGCTCTGGTCTGCCTTCAGGCTGCGTTTGTTCCAGCACCCAGTTGTAAAGGGGGCGATGATCTTCAAATTCCAGTGTGCACAGAGAGTGTGTAATGCCCTCAATGGCATCCGACAGGCAGTGGGTATAGTCATATAGCGGATAGATGTTCCACTTGTCGCCGGTGCGATAGTGGTGGGTCTTTTTGATTCGATAGATTGCCGGGTCGCGTAAATTGATATTGCTGGACGCCATGTCGATCTTCAGACGCAACACGTGTTCGCCCTCGTCATAGTCGCCGTTTTTCATGCCTTCGAGTAAGGCAAGGTTCTCGTCGACAGTACGGTCGCGATACGGGCTGTTCTTGCCAGGCGCCTTTAGTGTCCCTCGATACTCTCGAATTTCTTCAGCGTTGAGACTGTCAACGTAGGCCGCGCCCTTTTTTACCAGAGCGACGGCGAATTCATACAGTTGATCAAAGTAATCCGATGCATAGCAAAGCGATTTCCAGGAGAAACCAAGCCATTCAACATCGCGCTTGATCGCGCTCATGTACTCCTCGCTCTCCTTGTCCGGGTTGGTGTCGTCAAAACGCAGATTCGTCCAGCCGCCGAATTCTTTCGCCACCCCGAAATTCAGACAAATCGACTTTGCATGCCCGATGTGTAGGTAACCATTTGGCTCAGGAGGAAAGCGAGTAGCAACCAATCCCTGGTGTTTGCCATCTGCTACATCATTGGCAATCATGTTCTGGATAAAATTGCTGCTGTCGGAGCCAGAGTCGTTGTCAGTTTCAGATTTCATTGAGTCGAATTGTTGGGGCCGGCACGCGAGCCTGCTCATTTCAGATAGGCGATAGTGTAAGCATGTGGGCGGAAACGTGCGGTTACAAACTGACGGGGTTGGTTTGCCTGTATTGTTTACCCGAGGTAACAATTTCTCGCCGTCTCATTGATTTCTCAGCAAATTTTATGGTTTTTACCCTAATGGGCAAGCATTGGATGTATAAGCAAAGTGTGGCTACAGGCGCTGGTCCGAAAGGCGCTTCGTCGGGTCAATTCTGCAATGGGGTGAATAACCGGTGTCGGATAAGTGTTCGCTGGTCGATCTGAAGATAAAAATATTGGCTTTGATGTTTGAAGTTGTGCTGAAGGTCGACTACTATTACCGGCTCGGAGCTGGCGTAGCTCAGTTGGTAGAGCAGCTGATTTGTAATCAGCCGGTCGGGGGTTCGACTCCTCTCGCCAGCTCCAAT
>CAYMVV010000071.1:0-30002 GCA_964393885.1 uncultured Granulosicoccaceae bacterium
TGATAGGCGAGAATGACTTCACGAAGGTCTTCCGGATCCAGCTCGTACGACAATGCCGTCGAGCCGACCAGATCTATAAACAGGGTGGTTAGGTGGCGTCTTTCGGCGGCATTGTTAGTCGTAGCCAGCGTATCTGAAGCCAGCGCACTAGGGTTGTCAATGGCTTGAGTGTCGGTAGCTTGTGTCCCGCGTGCTTGTATATCTAGGGCTTGTGTCCCGCGGGCTTGTATATCGGGCGCTTGTGTATCGAGGGTAGGAGCTGGTTGCGATGCAGTGGACTGAAGTGCACTGATGGCTTTGAGTAATTTAATTCGATGGCCAAGACTGATACCCAGTTCTGCCAGGTGATTTTCGGATAGATCAGGGAGAATTTCAAAGTCGATATCGTTCTCAACGAACAATTCAGTGTATTTGCCGAGCCCCAGCGAATTAAGCCATGCAGCGATGGCATCCATACTCTTCAGTCCATTGTAAGGCGTGAAAGACGCGAGTAAATCATAGTCCAATAACTATCTGGTATTGTCAATCACCATAAAGGGTGATACGAGATGGAATCTAATCATCAGTTATCAGTCGGGCTGGCGACCTATCCTGACCAAACTTTCGTCCGTTGATAAAACTGTGACCAGGCAAACCAGAATGCCTGATGACTGGCAAAAGGCGATCCTTCCACATCAACAGCTTTTATTCCGCCGGCATCCAGTACCAGTTTTATATTTTCAAAGATAACCTCCTGACCCGCCTGTAGCGCAAGGAAAGCTGCGCCTCGCGGAAAGGCAACAGGCACGCCCGACGCGGTAATTGCGCCAATGACATCCGTACTGACCGGGAGTCTTGGGTCAACATCCCCGATCGGGAACACAGGACCGTCTGCATCACGGGTATTGCGCAGATTAAAATCCTTGCCCAAATGCAAGTGCTCAGCTAACACGGTCGTGTCGGGATACGTCGTTTTCCAGTTTCTCCAATCGGTCGTAATCACCGTTGTTGGCTCGAGCTTTAAGTTTATATCCGCCAGTGGTCCGGTAACGGCCCGACCGAGAAATGTATCGAAGATCGAGTTGCTGCGGATGTCATACATCACTTTGTTTGAGCGGATCAACAAACCCGAGGTCCGCAGGATCGGGCGCTCAACACCGTCAGGCATACGATCGGTAAAGTAAGCCTGCGCCGCACCACAGAGCGTACAGTATGGGATGCCCAGTTGACGCCCGCCCAGTGTGTCATTCACCATCTCTCGTACCTCCATGATGCGACGCGGGTACGCGCGGTATTCTCCATTTACCTCGATACCGAACACCACATCATCATCGTGAAGCCAGCTGGCATCCTTTGCAGAGGTCACCTGCGGATTGTCCACCGCCGGAATACAGCTGCAGGGCAAATCTGTCGCACCGTATGCACGCGCATCAATCGGCACGCCGCCCCATGAGACCAAACGCCAGTCAATCTCACCATCGACAAACAGCGCATCCCATCCATGCACGGCATTCGTATAGATTGCCCGCTTGACGTTGAGGTAATTCGGCAAGGCAGGAATGTCCCAGGCGATAAGATGATCAGTGATCACATTCCAGTGGTCTTCGGTTTCATCGTCAAACTCAATCCCCAGTAGTTGCGCCCCTGCATCAGCCAGTTCATCGGATAGCTCACGCTGCCAGGTAAAGCGAAGCAGATCGCTGATCAGCCATACGACGCGCGGGTCCTGCGCGGCAACCAGTGTTGCCAGTGCCTTAGAATTGGGCTGCCCCCAACTGGATCGGGAGACAGACCCGATGGGTGCAACTGCACCGGCAAACGCGGTTTGAACGGCATCTGCCAGAGGTTCTGGCAAAGGGCCCGTGGGTATTGCCGGAGGCCTGCCAAACGCCTCGATTACATAATCAGGCAGTGTCTTGTGCGCGTCGGCCGTAAGCGGAGCGGCCCACAGAAGACCTGTCAGAAGCAACAGGTACCAGGATAAAGATGAGGGCATCGCTTTACCTCTCCTTGAACATAAACAGCTGCACCGTTGGTCTCAATGTAGCAGTTATCACGCACACTATTACATCGATAGGTGTCAGTAGCATCGTGCCGCGCGCTGACATCGTACGTCGGCAGCGTGCGACTGGATGCACTTGTAAAGAGGCAGTTAGAACTTATCATTGCCTTCAAGACCAAGATTATTAATTTTTGTTTTTCGCAGTATTTTCAGGAGTAAACTTCTACCCAGTCTGAGTATCGGATAGAGAACTGAAGAGACAGTTTTCGACTTGAACATCCAGTAGTTCATTCGATTGAAGACACCGGATCTGCTGCCAATAAGTGCCAAAGCATGAATGGCATCTGCACCGTAGTAAAGTTGCTCGCCCATCTTGAGCACCATGCCTTGATCGATGTCGAGACCTTGCGATGTTATTTCATCCATAACCTCGCTGTTCTCTCGTGCATCAACGATGCGCAAATCGCCTACATCTTTGCGAATATTAACGACCTGGCAGTAGGTATTACAGGCAGGACATTCTCGATCATAAACCAGCAGTATCTCTTCTCGTTTCACTTGCTTAGCGCTGCCTTGTTATAGGTTGTTACGCGTGGGTGGGACGGATAGTTTGCGCACCGACATGTGCAGCGCCTCGCATTAGCCACGAACCCGCCATGTACCCGTCAGGTGATGAGTGGTTTGTCGCACTGTGTGCTGTAGATGCGGGACATGTGTTCATTGGTATATCGGGCGATTTTGCCAGATGGAAAACCATGCAAAGGTTGATCAGAATATACGGCCCTTCGGATTATAAGGTTATCACAATAGTGTCATACCTTTTCTGTTCGATTTCGACGCTGCCAGGGCTGTTGGTTAGTCCTGCAAGGGGAGTCTATAATCTAACGCAGAATGGAATTTCGCTGAGAATAATTTGGCTGGCCGGGCGAGTATCGGGTGTAGAAGGCATTGTTGTTACCAGGGTTTACACTTGCGGGGATGGTTTGATGCCCGATCGAGCGCAACTATGGATGTAGCAGCCGTGTTTATGTGATGTGGGTTGCATGAGCCGGGTGGTACAACTTGTTATGCTGCTTTAGCGAGAACGTTCAACCAGGGTTTATGTGACTTGGTAGAGTGTTACCCGAGTAATCAGTCAGTGCGTAAGGCATCCATTCAGCCTGAACCGCAATTAAAACCGCAATAAAAACCGCAGTTAAAAAACAGTGCAGCCCAACCGATGACCAACCAATGAATAAAACAGTCAAAACCATATACCGCTCGCTGATTGAGCGTGAGTCACGCAACCACTTGGTGGTTGTGATGCTGTCAGTGCTCGCGCTATTGGTCGTCAGTGGCTGTGCTGTCACGCCTCAATTGGCAGTGGGTGTTGACGCCATTGATTCGGGTCGGCAGGTGCAGGATGTACGCTATATTCTGAAGCCGGTGGTGAACGGCGTTGACGAATCTGATCTGCACTTTATTGAGTATTCGGCTCATATAGACGATGCATTGCAAAAGCGCGGTATGGTCAGAGCGGAAACCGCTGAACAGGCCAACGTCGAGATTGCCGTTAATTATGGTTACCAGCGTAGACAAAGTGCGTTGGTCAGCAGGTATTCAGCCTTTAATGACCCCTTCTACTTCAATCGGCGGTGCGGACACCGACTCAGTGTCCACTGTTCACGAGGGTTTTCGTCTCGACACTATGATCGGTTTGATCGGTTCGATCGTTTTCATCACCGTCATCGAGGATATGTCGATGTAATTGAGAGTTATCGGGTTTTCGTGACACTGGAGGCGCGGCAGATTGGTACTGCCGTGGATCAGTCCGCGCTTTGGACTACCCGCGCGCGAGCAAACTTTGCAAAGCCGGATCTGCGCGTTACCCTGCCACTGTTGCTGGTAGCCGCTCAGGAGTATATCGGAGTCGACACAGGTCAGGAGCGCACTGTCGTGCTGAGTGGTGATGATCTATCTATCGTGTCTTCTGAAAGGGAATAGTAATAGACAGACAGAGTAACAGGAGCGCAGGCAACAGACCGGGCGCAAGTGTATGTGGCAGCATTAGTCACTTGCTGCGCGCCCGGTATATTACCTGAGGCGTATTCCCCCGGCTTACGTATTTCCGCACCACAGTTGACTGATCGTGCAGTTCACGCTGGCGTGTGCATCACGAGTAACTCACCACCTCTATCTCGATGCCATCGGGAGTGTCGAAGTAAAATCGTCGGCCGGGTTCGTAGTCTGCATGACTGGTGACTGTCAGGCCCTCACCGGTGACACGCTGTTCAATAGCGTCGATGTCGTCTACTACTATGCCAAGATGATTCATCTGGCCCAGCGTGGCATAGCTGTTCACGTCACCGGGCATTGCATCGGGTTGAGTATAGAGCGCGATATACGATTGCGTACCGCCTACGTGTACCGTGCGGCCGATGTCCATGGCATCTCCCTGCCAGCGAACTTTCCAGTCGAACAGTCTGCACAGCAAAGCCGCACTGGCGTCCGGGTCTTTGACTGTTACGTTTGCGTGTTCCAGAAACATGGTGCTCATGTGCATCTCCTGTTGTGATTGGCGGATGCTATAATAAAACCTCATGTTAACTTGAGATCAAGTGCGCAGGTGGTTGTCCAGAAATGAGTGGCCTGCTGTGACCCTCATTCTCGCAAGCCCTCCGAGGGAGGAAATGTGGCTACAACAAAACTGATCAGTATTGGTATGCTGGCAAAGCGTACGGGTATGAGTGTGTCAGCTATTCGGTTTTACAGCGACAGAGAGTTGATACACTGCACAAGAACGCAGGGTGGCAAGCGTTTATACAAGAAGGAGGTTATACGCCGCGTGTCGTTCATTCTGATTGCTCAGCAACTGGGCTATACCCTTGACCAGATTCAGCTTCAGTTGCAGAGTCTGCCATCTGGCAGAACCCCCACCAAACGCGATTGGGAAAAACTGAGCAACCACTTCAAATCTGATTTGAACGAGAAAATCGAACAACTGACAAAGCTGCGAGATTCGCTGTCGTCGTGTATCGGGTGTGGTTGTCTGTCGCTCAAGAGTTGCCAGCTATACAACACTGATGATATCGCCGCCAGGTCAGGTGCAGGTCCGCGGTACCTGCTTGGCGATCAATCTTCCGTTCCGTGACTGTTAGTTGAGTGGCACACGGTATGTGGTGATCAGTCGGTTGCCATGGCCTGTTTGTCTTACACATCCACTGATGGATAGAAGCGTTTCATGTTGTCCGGATAACTTCGCGTGAAGTAATTCCATAATTGCTCGCCATAGGTGGTTGCCTGCAACGCTCCCTGCATATCGGCAACACCTGATTTTATATCCTTGATCGGTGCCATGAATCCGGCATTGAGATGTCTGGGGCTTGCTGCCACTGCATCACTGAATTTGCTAGCAATAGGCAGTCGCTGTAGTGGTGTATCAAGTGAAGGGCCGTGGAAATAGCCTATGGAGTAGCGCTCTTGCGTGGTATTCACGCGATGCGGGGTGGCAATAAAATAATTGCCTGTCATGGCCTGCAGCATCTCGCCAAGATTGATAACAAAGGTATTTTCTATAATGGGCACCTGTTTCCAGCTGCCGTCGGTCATCTCGATTTCCAGCCCTGGAGTTTCACCTGGATTGAGAATGGTTATAAACCCTGTGTCATGATGTGCGTTTACTCCAAACTCTCCGCTCGGGGTTTCAGGGTAGTGAATAATCTTTGTCAGACTCATGGCTTCGCGATCGAAGTCCTGTTGGAAATGATCTTCAGGCAAACCCAGTCCGAGGGCAAGTAGCTCCATCAGCTGATCGCCCAGTTCTGACATGGCTTTGGTGTGCTGCTGCATCAGTCGCTTAAAACCCGGTAACACGTCTTCGGGCAGCCACTGATTGGGGCCTAGCAGGTGTCTGTAGAGCGGCGAGTCTGCCTGTGTGCTGATCGGGTGCTCGCTCCACAGATCAATTTGTTCTCTATAGTCTTTGCGGTTGTTGGTAAATTCAGTGCCAACTGCTTCCCAGCCGCGAAAGTGAGGCGACCCGGTTTTATCGATAAGCTGCTTTTTTTGCAGTGGAAACGAAAAAAACTGTTTGCTGTAGTCAAAGGCTTTTTCTGTAATCGACTGGTCAACACCGTGGTTTTTTATAACGAAGAATCCAATTTCATGACAAATTTTCTGCAAGTCATCAGCCATCGCTGAGCGATCAGCAGCTGTACCTTTGGATTGCTGAAAATCTATGATCGGTATATCTGAGCTCTTGATCTGTCTGGTGGTCATTGCTCTGGTGGTCATCGGTCTGGTGGTCATCGCATAGTTACTCCGCTGCTGTCGTAGTAGCTTTGATGCCGTCCTCAAACAGCAGTGATTTGTCGATATCGGCTATGCTCTGGAGGCCACAAAGGCCCATTGCCCGGTCCAGCTCCTGTCGATAGATGTCCAGCACGTGCTCAACACCTTGCTGCCCGGCAACAGACAGGCCCCACAGTTGCGGCCTTGCCACCAGGCACGCGGTTGCACCCAGCGCCAGCGCGATGAGAACATCGCGACCGCGCCTGACGCCTCCATCCAGCAGCAGTGGTATGCGGCCTTTGACGGCGTCTGCAATAACCGGGAGAACTCTTGCTGAGGCAACCGCACCGTCGAGCTGCCTGCCACCATGGTTCGAGATGATCACACCGTCTGCACCCGAATCAATTGCTTTCAGTGCGTCGTCCGGATGCAGAATGCCTTTGATGATCAACGGGCCGGACCACAGGTCTCGTACCCAGCGCAGGTCGTCCCAGTTCATCGAAGGGTCAAGTAGCTGTGGCATTAAAGCGGCGATGCCATCCAGTTTTGCAGAGCCCGGATTGGCATTGCCTGAGCCAGCAGAGTCTGCAAAACGCGCGTAATTGCCAAACGTTATCCCGGGCAGGTGCTTTCTCATACGCGCAAGCCAGCGCACGCGAGTAACCATGTTCAGTGTGTCTGCAATAGAAAAGCGAGGTGGTATGGTGAAGCCATTGCGCAGGTCGCGCTCGCGTTGACCGACAAGCTGGTTGTCTATTGTGAGCACCAGCGCATCGTAGTTCGCATGTGCTGCACGTTCGATCAGTTCGACAGTGAAGTCTCGATCGGTGTATACAAAAACCTGCATCCAGCGCGGGCTGGCATTGGTGGCTGCCAGCTCTTCCAGTGTACATACCGAGCCATGGCTTAAACAAAAAGCGGTTCCACGGCCGGCCGCTGCCCGCGCAGCACCACATTCGCCATCAGGGTGAAACAGCCCCGATAGGCCTGTTGGTCCAATGATGACAGGTTGCGACAAACGACTGCCAAACAGTTCAATGGACTGGTCGCGAGTAGCGCTACCGCGCAAGGGTCGGGAAAGCAGTGGGTAGCGATCAAATGCCTGTTCATTGGCCTTTAATGTCAGTTCGTCTTCAGCGCCGCCATCGGCAAAATCAAATATCGGCCGCGGCAATATGGACCTTGCCATGTCTCTGATGGCATCGATGCTGTAGGCATGTCTTTGCCAATCGGACTGGTTAAACCGCGCGGACTGTTTGGGCATGATCAGCTTCGCTTAACCTGCGAGATTTGTAGGCACGGGATTTATAGGCACAGGATTTATAGACACGGGATGAGACACGCCGCTTTGTCATAAAAGGGCCTCGAGTTTCGAATAGACTGTGTGATTTAAAAAATCTGTTCAACGATCGCCAGATACTGCGTGTACAGGCTGAAACTCAATTTGATCGCTCGCCTTATGAATTTTGAGGTTAAGCCACCTGGATATCGATACCGATGTTGCTCTTGTGTGTGCTCGTGAGATCGATATCGCTCACACCATCGTCCTCATGTTGCCCCATGGCGCCTCGATTGCCAAGCTTGGACGCGATGTTAGCTGCGATAAGCGCTTCAAAGGCGGTTTTCAGTTGGTCATTTTTCCTCAGCAATTGTCTCAACTCGTCAGTGTCCCACGAGACGTAGCGCGTTTCGGTGGTAAAAATTACGTCGGCAACTGCGGGCTGCCCGGTTACGAAACGAAGTTCCCCGACAAAGGAGCCTGGTCCATTCCAGTCAACGGTCTCGTTGTTTTTGACGATCTCGGCTCTGCCGTGTTGTAGCAGGTATAACACCGACTCCTGTTGTCCGCTATCTATCAGTACTTCATTGGGAACACCCGTATGCCAGGTGGCGATACCAAGCACACTGCGGATCTCGCGGGTGGTGAAATTGCGAAACACCATACTGTGCAGTATTTGCTGGTCTTTGGTGAGCGTGACTGGTCGACGCGCCAGAAACAGCAGTACCACATGAACCACATTAATTAGCACAAATGCGCTCTGCCAGAATACCGCTGAGTAGGTACTTTGGAACACAAAGTAGGGAAGGGTCAGCAGGCCTGCGGCAATGGTTAACAGGCGGAGCCAGAGGATGTCTTTGACAATGTACGCGCTGCAATAGATTGTGTTGGCAATGAAAAACACAACAATTGCTGAGTTCGAGAATTCTCCATTCAACGGAACTGCTCCTGTATTTCAGTGCACCGGCCGTAAGGGTGCCTGCGTTAATGCGTGTGTTAAATATGAACCACTGGTTATAGCACCACCGACACTGTACCTCTGACCCTGTACCTCCGGCCTTGTACCATGAACCCTGCACCACCAATCCCGCACCACCAATCCTGCACCACGGGCACTGTATTGAGGTATTGAACCAATCAGTGTCCTCGGGGCGTACGCTATACCAGTCTACCGACATCAAAAATGATACCCATTGATAGCCTACAGGAATATCAACTACCGATCAAAACGACCGTTATCTCGTAGTTGATCGATTCCCAATTCTGCGCGTAGCCGCGCAGTTTTCTCGGCTTTTTGTTCTTCCAGCGGTATGCCGGTGCCATCAGCTACCTTTACCACAGCATTAAACGAGGCGACCGTGGCGCAGGTGTCAACAAACGCCGCATCCGTTAGCACCTGCCGCAGGGCATGTCGTGCAGCGTCGAGATTGTCGGAATTGCTCAGCACCGCATCGACAAAACACAGCAGCTTGTCACTGTGTGGTACCCCGTCGACGGTTGATTCGCCACTGATCATTGCTTGCAGGTTGACTGAATTGCCTTTCATGGTACTGCTCTCACGGAGCAGCGAACTATGACTGGTGGTTCAGTAGTAGCAGCCATTGATGGCTGACGCGCGCCCTGCAATCAGTTCAATCTGGGCATGGCTGATCTCGCGAAACTCATGGTCAAAATCGCGGATTTCGTGGTCTTTAAGATAGAGCTCAACATCGAGGTCAAAGAAGTTAATGACCTCTTGTGGAACCAGGCTCAATGCGCGGTGAATATTAATGCTGCCATGCAGTGGAAACGGATTCGGGTCGTCGTCGCTTACCGTGTCTGGCGACAGGGTGGCAACCCAGGCCAGATCTTTAGTGGCACCGACGGGTCTGTGTTGCACCGGATCACCGGCGAGTGGCTCCGGCAGTGCACGGTAGTCTCGGCCCAACGCATCATCGAAGGTGTCGAGGCCGTAAACCGTGGCTACAATAGACACAATTTCGACATACTGTTCTTCTGACAGGTCTGCGCTTGTGATCTGTTTTACCCAGCTTTCGGTAATGCGAGAGGCATCGGTGGCTACCCGATGTATTGCTTCTATCGCATCGGCGCTTAAGCCATCAGACGCTTCGTGTGCTGCGTCGACGGAGTAGGGCGATAGCGCCGCTTTGCGTTGTTTGCACAATGCACAGGTCCGCGCTGACCGGGTCTGTGTAACTATTGCCAGTCTCTGTGCACCACTCCACCAGGTGCCGGGTGAAGCCAGCCGTTGCCATGCGACTTCGATGGCATCAATCAATGCCGGCCGTGCAACCAGTTGTTCAGTACCAACATTCAGGTGGGTCATGGATCTCTCTCTAATAGATCGCGGGTTGTACTGTGACGACAGATAGTCTTGTCGCTACCACAACTCAGGCTCCAGGGCTGGCTCTTCTTTACCGAGTGCTTCTTTACGCTTTGCGACATAAGCTTCCAGCTCTTCCCTGATTGCCATATCAAGTGGTGGCGGTTCGAATTCCCTCAGTATGGCTGGCCATATTTCTGTTGCGCGTTGTGTGGCGTCTTTGGCGCCCGCGGTGGTCCAGCTTTCATGATTTTGCCAGTCGCTCAGGAACGGTTGATAGAAGGCGTTTTTGAATCGTGCCATGGTGTGGTCGCAACCAAAGAAATGTCCGCCGGGCCCGACCTCTCTCATGGCATCAAGTCCGATCTCGTCCAGATCAATTTTCATCGGCTGCAGAAACTGTGTCATGTGTTGCAGCATTTCACAATCCACGATGACTTTCTCAAATGATGCAACCAGTCCGCCCTCCAGCCAACCTGCTGTGTGATAGATAAGGTTGCCGTGCCCCATCACCGCACCCCACAGCGCCATTTGCGTTTCATAGACGGCCTGTGCATCCACAGTGTTAGAGGCATTACACGCGCTGGTTCGATGCGGCAGGTTGTAGTAGCGAGCCAGTTGACCGCCGGCGAGATTAGCCAGAGAGTTCTCGGGTGTGCCGAAGGCGGGAGCGCCGGAGCGCATATCTACATTGGACGTAAAGCCGCCATAGATAACCGGTGCTCCCGGTCTGGTCAGCTGCAACAGGGCTGTGCCAAGCAGCGCTTCTGCGTTTTGCTGTACAAGAGCGCCGCCCATTGTGGCGGGTGTCATTGCACCCATTAACGTAAACGGTGTTACTGATACCGGCTGACCCAGCGTTGCCATTTGCATTGCACCGTAAGCCATGCTGTCGTCCAGCTTGCGCGGTGAATTAATATTGATATTGGTCATCGCCATCGGGCTATCGGCCAGATCCTCGACACTGATGCCACGTGCTATTGCACACATCCTGATGGCATCGAGTGAGCGGCCGGCGCCAATGCCGGTAGAGAAAAAAGGTTTATCCGACAGCGTAATGCTCGCCATCAATGTGTCCAGGTGTCTGCTGTTTGCGGGTAAATCGGTAGGTGCAGTTGCCTGGTTACCAAAGAAGGTAACGACGTTGAAGTGCTGTCCGAATCTGACCAGATTTTCAAAATCAGCAATGTTGCCCATACGTCGACCGTTGATGCAGTCGTGTACATTGGGCGGTCCGGATACCATGCCAAAGTTGATGACGTTGCCACCAACGTGCAGTCGGGTGTCAGGGTTGTGTGATGTTACGGTGAATTCTTTTGGTGCAGTGCTCAGACATTGCATGACCAGATCTCTGTCCATGCGCACCATGCCGTCGTTATCGACTTCTGCACCGCCTTTGCGAAGCACATCAAGTGCCGTGTCACCCAGCACCTCGATACCCAGTTCCTCGAGCAGGGTCATTGACGCTTCATGAATCAGATTGATCTGCTCTTCGTCGAGCGGTTCCACTGGTGCAAAGCGGTTGCGTAATACCTGTCGCTCAAGCTGTGGGAAGGCAATGCCAGCGGCCCCGCCTGCCTGTTCACCGCTGCGTTTACGCCTGCGTCTGCGGTTTCGAGGGTTGCTGTTGCCTTCGGTGCTCATGATGTTTGTCCGTTGATATAAATCTGTGTGTTTCTGTTAAGTCGCCCGTCGCTCACAGCAACTCCAGCACAACAGGGCAATGATCTGAGCCCATGATGTCTGGCTGGTGAGTACAGTCATTGATTCTGTCGTCGAGCGCCTGCGACACACAAAAATAGTCAATACGCCAGCCGAGGTTCTTTTCTCTGGTACCTTTATTAAAACGCCAGAACGTGTAGTGTTCGCCAGCTTTTTCGAACAACCGAAATGCATCCATGTAGCCCAGTGCGAACAGTTTTTCGAGTTGCTCTCGCTCCGGTTCGGAAAAACCTGATTTGCCGCGGTTGCGTGCAGGGTGTGCAAGATCAATTTCGTGGTGCGCAACATTTAAGTCCCCACATAATATAACGGGTTTGTGTGCTTCGAGTGTTAGCAATTGCGCGCGCAGTGCTGCTTCCCACTCAAGTCGGTAGGGAAGTCTTTTCAAACCCGATTGTGAATTGGGCGTATAGACGTTAAGCAGATAAAAATCGTCGAATTCCGCAGTAATAGCACGTCCTTCATCATCGAAGCGAGGACTGTCAAAACCATTGACGCAACGCACTTCTGTGCGCGCAAGAATCATCGTGCCGCTGTAGCCCTTCTTTACGGTTGAGCTGTTCCAGTACTCGTGGTAGCCCTGCAGTACCGGGCCACGTATCTGCCCGGCCTCGGACTTGATCTCTTGCAGGCAGATTACGTCGGCGTCGAGTTGTTCCATAGACTCGGTAAACCCCTTGCGCATAGATGAGCGAAGACCATTAACGTTCCAGGTGACAATTCGCATCGTTATGTAGTGCACCGTTTGTGTCGACAGCAGATTGTACATCGCTTGTAACAAGCGGGCGTCTGGGCAGGCATAAACCGTAGAGAAAACTGCGTGTTCGGCATACGGTATAGGTAAACTGTCCGTACTTTGCTGTCTTGCAGCTTACGGAGATGCACTATGGAAACACATAAATTTGGCCGCACTGATCTTGAGGTGTCCCGACTGACCTTTGGTTGCGGAGCGGTTGGTGGCCTGATGACAAAGGGCAGCGCGCCTGATCAGGATCGGGCTGTGGCCTGGGCGCGCGACAACGGTATTAATTTTTTTGATACCGCGCCAAGCTACGGAGACGGCGCGTCCGAGACAAATCTGGGGCGAGCGCTGGCTGGCGATACTGACGGCATTATTGTCAGCAGTAAGGTGGGCTTGCCACAAGCGGAAATTGTCAATGCAGCAGGCTTCATTGAGCAATCAATCAATGCGAGCTTAAAGCGCCTGCGTCTCGATCATATCGATTTGTTTCAATTGCACAATACGATTGGCGAGTCGGACAGACTGGGCGTGCTGACAGCAGATCAGGTGCTTAACGATGTAATACCGGCATTTGAAAAGCTGCGCGACGCTGGTAAAACACGCTATCTTGGTTTTACTGCCAACGGCGATACGCAACAGTTGCTGCAGCTGGTACAGTCGGACAAGTTCGATAGCGCTCAAATTTTCTATAATCTACTGGTGCCCAGTGCAGGAGAGTCCGTGCCTGCCGACTATCCTGCGCATAATTACAGGGAGTTGTTGTCTGTATCCGAAGCACACGGCGTTGGCGCCATCGGGGTGCGGGTGCTGGCTGGTGGAGCGCTGTCCGGTACTGAAACTCGACACTCGCTTGGCATGCCAGTGGTTGCCCCGATCGGTTCAGACACAGACTATGCTACCGATGTACGGCGGGGGCTGTTGTTCTCACCGTTGGTGGAGGATGGCATTGCCGATTCATTGCCAGGGCTGGCTATGCGCTATGTGATATCAAACCCGATTTTGCCAACCACCGAAATTGGCATTGCCACAGTGGAGCAACTGCAACTGGCGGCAGCAGCGGTCAACAAGGGCGCACTGGACAGGGAGTCGCTTGTTCGTATCAAATCAATTCAGGCAACGCTTAAGGATAATTAACGACAGTGACGATGCAGGTCACAGCCAAATTACAGTG
This sequence comes from uncultured Granulosicoccaceae bacterium, assembly GCA_964393885.1. Classification (GTDB taxonomy): domain Bacteria; phylum Pseudomonadota; class Gammaproteobacteria; order Granulosicoccales; family Granulosicoccaceae. The sequence goes on from CAYMVV010000071.1 coordinate 13,488, forward strand.
CGCCGTGCTTTTGCAGCAGCTTATAAACTGTATTTGCGATCTCGCGGTAGCCCTGCGCGTTAAAGTGCACAGAGTCTGATTTTAACGCCGGCCTTTTAATTAGTTTGGAGATAATACTCTTCTCCAGAACCAGATCGAATTCATCGGCCAGTTCTTTGTAGTAAGGCGCTGACGACGACAACAGTTTTTTCTCGGGCACGCCAATCAATACGACCTGGATGTTACGTTCTCTTGCCAGATTGATCATCGATGCCAGATTGGCCTTGGCCTGCGTCGCACCGAGGTTACGCAGGATATCGTTGCCGCCATGCATTAACAGCAACAGGCGTGGGCCGGCTTGGTCAAGAACCTCGGGCAGACGCTGCAGACCCTCTGCTGTGGTTTCACCTGAAACGCCCGCATTGATCACATCGCGACCTGACAGTTGTGCCAGTACTGCCGGGTAGCTTAGGTCCGGGCTGGTGCCTTTTCCTGCGGTGAGGCTGTCGCCAAATGCCAGAATGGTGGCGTTTTCGGGCAGTGCGTCGAGAGCGGGATTACCGCATCCCGCAAGTAGCAGTGATACGCCAACTAAAAGTGTTTTGAACGAAGTCATCGGATCGGTTCTATGCAGACAGGTCTCTAGCAATTGTAGACTGGAATTACGCCCGACCCTGGTGATGCACGGTAAAACTATGCAGAAATCGTCGGAGAACCGGTATCGGGAGGTAGCCGTGTTTCGGGTAATATTACCGCCAATTCAAGCTCGTTTTTTGCGATAGTTGTAGTCGGGCCAGCCCGGATTGCCTGGGCAAATTACCCGATTGAAGTGTTCGAAGGCACAGTGTAGCCAGGTCAGGAAGTCTGGTATTGAAGATATCAGGTCACGCAATGGAGATGCAGTCATGTTCCCGCTGTTAGAGTTATTAGCATCCGTAGAGATGCAGCTGATTTTCGGTATTGCTTCAGGTGTACTCAGCATTTTTGCGTTTGTGCCCTATATTCTCGATACCATTGCGCGGCGCACTGAGCCTCAACGCGCATCCTGGTTGATTTGGGCTGTGCTTGGATCTATTGCGTTTATGTCGCAGGTTTTTGAGGGTGCCACATCGTCACTGTGGTTTGCCGGGGTGCAAGTGGCAAGCACGATCATCATTTTAGTGCTGTCGATTTGGGTTGGCACAGGCAAATTTCTGGGTAAGTCTGACTATATGATACTGGTTGCAGCAAGCATTGGATTGCTGCTGTGGTATTTCACTGATAACGCCGCATACGCGTTGGCAATCACCATCAGCATTAGTTTGCTTGGCGGGATGGCAACCATCGTCAAAGCCTATCGTGATCCGGAGAGTGAAACCCTGATCACCTGGGTTGTTTCACTTGCAGCGTCGGTCTGCGCAATCCTGTCGGTCGGTGTTGTGGATCCTACCCTGTTGGCCTATCCGCTATACCTGTTTATCCTCTATCTGGGTTTTATTGTTGCCATCGTATCAGGCCGAGCACGCGACAGAGCGAGTGCGAGCGCGATGACTGCGACAATACCTGCAAGAATATCAATGCGCACCTTATCCTTCGCAGTGCTTTTCTCCGGTTTACGTGCAACGGCAAATGTGGTTATTGTGAGCGTAGCGTTTGTTTTTGCATTTAACTGGATTGGTGCTGATTCGTCTGCTGTTGATTCACCTGCTGATGTTTCCCTGCATCGGGCAATTACTGATGCCCCGATGCCTGAAGCCCTGATGTCGGATACCACGGTGTCTGATACCGCGATGTCTGATACCGCGATGTCTGATACCGCGATGTCTGATACCGCGGTGCCTGTTGCTTTGATTACTGATACCCCGGCGTCTGACGCTCAGATTATTGTCGATGCACCGGATCTGGCTCACGGCTACCTGTTGTTAGACGCAGATGATCCATTTGCACCATTGCTCGTCACTACTGATGCTGCAGAGCTGGCACAGGAGAGTAGCTCCACATTGCCACGCATTCGTTTGCCACTGGGTGAAAGGGTATTGGCTCTGGCCACCAACGGTGAATGGTTCAAGGTAAGGGTCAGCGATGGTCTGGAAGGTTACCTGCATCACTCACAGGTGTCGGTTGAAGCGTTGTCGTCTCTATCTGTTAAGGGTGCGAGATCTGTTAAGGGAGCGAGTTAGCTATGATTGAAAAGCATTGGTTCATAGCGCTGCTGTCGACGTTACTGATACTCTATGACACTGCGAATGCCAAAGAGCACTGGAGCGGTTACATCAACAATAAATCGTTGAACGGCGAGCCTTACGGATATGTGTCAAGCGTCAGCAATAGCAGACCCGCAAGTAAACTCCGGCTGTTGTGCCATTCTGACGATGTATTCACGCTCTATTTCGACCAGCACATTATCGCGGACAGTTCAACAGCAGTAGATATAGCGGTTGATAATCTTCCCGTTGTGTCGCTTGCCGTTAAGCGTGTTGACGCAGGGCTTGTCGTTTCAAATCAGCAGCCTGATTTTTGGAAGCTGATTGCACAGATGGCTGCCGGTTTAACGCTGGTAATCGATTCCGGTGCCCGCGGTTGGCACCAATTCAGTTTGTCGGGGTTCACCAATGCGTTAATGAGCAATTGTGGTTGGTCATCAGAGGTAGAGAAATACCAAACCTATTTGCATCACTATCGTTAAAAATACCGATTGAGTCTATAAAACACCGGCGAGTGACGAACCCGCTCCAGGGTGCGGAAAGCGCTCGCTGCAAGCCAGCCGATTACACCAGGTTTGAAAAAATACAAAGACTGCAGGCTGGCACCCGGCGTGGCACCCCATCGACGTTTGTAGTCGGATTCGCCATCACCCATGTTAACGACTTGCTTGCCAGATTCCACCGCTTGTTCGAACATGCTCATATCGGCGATTATGCCGACGCCGTGTTTTTTGTAAGCCTCGTCGTACTGTCCAGAGATACTATACCGACACGAGCCGGAATCAATGGCAAGGCTGTAGGCAATAGGGATCGAATCCAGCGTTGCTACCCATACCGACAAGCGTTTTGAACCATCGCTATGCGCAGCATAGCTTTTCCAGAATGATTCGCGCCCGTGCACACGTGTTTTGCCGCTGTCATCAGTGGCAAGCCAGCATTTTGCTTCTATCGCTGCGCAACGATCGATGACCTGTTCCCATTCCTCAGTCGTGCAGTTGTTGAAGTATGAGATTTCAAACTGACCCATGGCCTCCAGTGCACGTTTGCGTTTGTCATGATTTTTTCGCAAACTTCGACCCAGCGAAGCGCGAAATTCCTCTACCGTCGCAGGCAGGTTTACCACTTGCTGAGCGCCGGCATCGACTTCGCATATTCGCCATTTTCGCCGAAGAAACGATGCTTGCAATGGCGCATTGATTTGATCGCCTGCTTCCAGCGGGCCGGCGATTAGAATGGTGGTTTTAGTCTGCTTGTGCACCGTGTCTGCAAAACCGTCGAGCGCGGCTTCTTTCACATCCGGGTGGCACAGGAAAGTACGAAACGGATAGTAGTACCCGGCCATGGAGAGCAGCTGTATACCTAAGCGACTGCGTTTCACACAGGGAAACAGATTTTCTTTTTCAAATGCCTGTTCAGTTGAGGCACTGGCCGAGGTACTTGCTGAGGTATTGGTTGCGGTACTGGTCGAAGTAACAACAGACGAATACACGATCGGATGCATTTCATCATCGTTGGCAGCGTACGTGCGGTTCCACACATCATACCAGTGATGACTCAGGAACTGATGCTCGGGGGGAACTCGTTCAAGCACTTTGGACCAGGCCTGTGGGTCCGCGTCTGCACTAACGGCTTTTGAGTTCATAGTTGCCTGGTTTCCAGAAAATAGCGAACCTTCTCGCTTCAACATACATCTACTCGTCAATACTTTCCGCAGCTTTTAACAAGTGTCAACTAAGCAGCTTTCAGGACGTCGTCGTAACAACCCGCTCGAGCCGCGGACGGCGCGCCGGGTAACGCAGCCTGCCTGACTATTATTTCGGCGACTACTTGTGTTACTTGAAGCTGAAGGTATTAATAAGGTGAGCCTGCAATCCGGCCTGGCGATATTTAAATGCGCTGGTTTACCGGTATCCTGTCGACGTCAGGCTATGCCGCTTTGGCAGGATTTTTATCCTTTGACGGGTGTTGCGGATACCGTAGCAGATCACCATAGTTTTGCGGGTTATCCAGTAGTGATTCATGAGATGAATACCCCTCGCGCCATTGCTCTTCAAACACAACATCTCGAGCAATGCTCATACCGAAGAAATAGCGCGGATTGTCGGTGCGATTGTCTGGCCCTGCGTGCAGCATGTCACTGCGATACAAAATGACTGTGCCCCTGGCTGGTGCGGTTTGCACCAGACGAAAGTATCTGGCCAGTTTCTGACGATGTTTTCTTATCTGCAACAGCGTGCGCAGGCTAAAACTAAATACCGAATTTTTACCGAGAATAAAGCGGAACAGGTTTGGTTGATGATTGTCGTAACGGGTGGAAAAAACCCGATCAAGCCACTCTCGTCGATCAAGGTTGAAGGATTTGGATTTTCGCAAGGTCCAGAGCGTTTTCAAGTTGTGTTTTAAAATTGAGTAGTTGCACCTGGCCTGATACAAACCTGAAAGCAAATTTGCCTGACCTTCAAACATCATATCTGCACCACTAAATTTGTGGGTGCCCGGAACAAATACAGTGCCGCCCTGCTCGGGAGTTACATCGTCAACAGCGGCAAATAGACACAAGACTCCGTCCGGGTCGCGGTGTATGTATTGATGGGATGCGCCCTTGTAGCTGGTCATCGTGGAGATTTCCAGTACTTTGCGAGTGTTGCCGCAGTACTCGCTGATGGCCGGTTGCAGTCGCTGTGCGAAGCTTGCCGCGTAGTCTAATACGTCAGGGTTTGACGGCAACGGGCAAAAATCGCGGCGGCCATAGAGCATATCTGTCTGGCTGGCGAACTCGCCTTTCTGGCGCTGAGGATCTTCCAGGTATTTGCGGACCATGTTCAAGCCGTGGTCGGCTTCGTCCTTGTTCAATAGATCGGATATGACGGCAAAGCCCTGCGTATCCAGTAGATTAACAATTTTGAGTGCACATGGTTCGGTGATTTTACCGTCGCTTGCAAATTGTGCTGCGACTTCGAATTCTGCTGTGTCGTGTGATAGTTCTGTTGATTTCATAATGTTGGCTTCGACGATTTCGCGCGACTCTTGAGGCAGCCTTTACAGATCCGTCTGCGTTTTGCAATGCGTGCGAGAGTACACTTCCTTGACCAGGCACATGCAATAGCTCAGGCGCACTCTCAGGCACACTCTCAGGCGCGGGCAAGGCGCAGACGCGATGTGACCACGGATACTTTTTCCATGAGGAACTGGCGCTCCTGGCAATTTAACAGCGTCCAGTAACACACACAGACATATATGATCGCGGCAAACAGTGCCTGTGATATCAGTAACAGATAACTGTCAGGCGGGTTTACACGCGCAAACCAGAGCAGCATTACCAGTAAAACAAGGCTGGCCGGCACGATACGCAGGTAGGTTTCCCTGAGGTACTCCAGCAGGTTTGATCCAATCACGCGACTTGTTAAAATCGGCGTGATGATTCCGTAGAAACAGATTTGCGTGAACGCCGTTGCACCCGCCACTCCAATCAATCCGTATCGCTGGATAAAAATAATACTCAAAATTAAGTTCAGCAGTGAAAATGCAAAATTGTAAAAGGAAAATTTTCGATGGTTGGCCGTACCGAGCAGTATTGAGTAACTGAGTAGCTGAGGGCCTTTAATCAGCTGGGTGAAAAACATAATCGATAGAATGGTTGAGCATGCTACGGCGTATTTCTCACCCATCCACAGACTGACAAAGTTGTCACCCATGACCAGCACACCAATGCACAGAAGATTGGAAATCATCAGCATAAACTTGGTACCGGACACGTAGGTTGCGTAGATAGCCTGGTTGCCCTGTGTTGCATCCTGTTCGCTAAAAACCGGAACAAAGGTCTCTGCAATCGCGTGAATCAGCTTGTTGGTGTACTCGCTCAGGCTCCAGGGAATGGTGTAGTAGGTAATTGCAGCAGCAGACATAAAAAAGCCGATAACAAACGCATCGCTGTAGTACACGAGTTGCATCGCAAGCATCGACAGAAATGTATACTTACTGAAGGTAAAGATAGACCCGACGACCGGCTTTTCAGCGTTTCGCACATTCAGTGAGGCATCGGGTTCAATTTTGGCAAGCGCGTAGAAATAAACGATTGCAGCGAATATATTACCTGCCAGATTGACTATGCCCATAGCCACCAGATCGTAGCCGTTTTGCAGCACCAGATAGAAAAAGCAGGCATTCATCAGGGTTACGGTAAGGCTGACACCGTTGATGATTTCATGTCGTTGAAACCCGTACATGGATCCGACCAGGATGCCGGTGGTAACAAAGATCGCGATATCCAGTGACGCGATGAGCACCAGCAGATGGACACTTTCTCCAAGCTCGCCTTCAAACTTGAAGACATCGACCATAAAGCCGGCTATCAGTGGGCTGATCAGTACCAGCAAAGTACCCACTGACATCATAATCACCAACCCGGAAGCGAGCACGGTATTCAGTGATTTATAGTCTTTCAGTGCCTTGTACTTTGCTACGTACTTGGCAATTGCTGAACTGATCCCAAGATCGAGTAGTGCCATGTAGCCGGTCAATGCGGAGATGACCGACCATACGCCATATTTGGTATCGCCCAGTGTATGCACCAGATAAGGCGATAGCATGAAGGCGATGATGATGGTACCGGCTATACCAACGTAATTAGAGAATATGTTTTTTGTTATTGTTTTAAACATGTCAGCTGCCGCCGTGGTCCACACAATTGTGAGTGCCGAATTGCTGTTTCGCGGCATGTGGTCTCATGCCAGCCGGGAAAGCTGTCTCCATCTGACCAATCGATCTTGCGAGCAGTAATTCACGCCAAGTAGTCACTTAGCCACAAGGTTAACGGCAAAATTTCGTTTGCTTAAGGTGCTGAGCGAGAACAAGTTCACGTTGCGGATTAGTTTGTTGTATTAGTAGCAGTTTGCCGCCTGCTGCTGCCCGCATGGGCCTGGGGTGCTCGGTCGAAACTGTTGCTGGCTATTTCTGGCTCTTTGCGTATCATGAACCGAGCGGGTGTGTGTCGAGCGCGGTTTGAGTTATCGCAGTTGTTTTGTTCATTGCTGCAATGAGCGTCGCAACGGGCGTCACACAGGCATCTTCCCTTAATCGTTTCCTTTACAGCGCCCGTTGTCAGTACATCCTTCTTAGCGCTATCTCTCAGAGCTACTTCTAAGGGCTACTTCTCAGAGCGACTTCTCAGAGCTACTTCTAAGGGCGAGGAATAAATATGCGCAGTGCCGGGGAGGGCTTATGTGTTGAGTTCTACTTTGTCTGCAGCTAAAACCTGAAGTTGTCGAATGTCAGAAAATAACAGTCGCAGTAATGCTCTGCAGTACACTGGCGGCAGTCTAATTCTGCTGGCAACTGCAATGATGTGGGGCGTACAGTTTCCGGTAGCCAAGTCTGCCTTCGAGACGGTCAATGCCTTTCATGCAGCGGTGTATCGATTTGGTATTGCGACTTTAATTCTGCTGGTGATTCTATTGGCGTTAGAGGGCAGGGCGTCCTTCCGCGTGAACACTGATGCCCTGAAGGTCTGGCTTGCCGGGCTACTGGGTATGTGTGGAGCGCCAACGCTGATATTTGGCGGGCTGATGTTTACCCGCCCCGAAGTCGCTGCGATCATTGTGGCCACTCAGCCCATACTGGCCGTGCTGGTTCAACGTCTGGCTGGCGGAGAGTTGCCCGGCTGGCGAACTATTTCATGCGTTGCGCTGGCGTTTATTGGCGTAGTTACAGTGGTAACCGAATGGAATGCGGATTTACTGCAGTCTCCGCTGGAAATGTGGGGGAATCTAATGGCGCTGACCGGTGCCCTGTGCTGGGTGTTATACACCTTTGCCTGTGGTCGGTTTTCACATTGGTCAAATCTGCGGATTACCACCTGGTCTATGACGTCGGGCCTGCTTGGCAATACGCTCGTCGTTGTTGTGCTGGTATCTCTGGGTTTTCTCACGCATCCGTCAGCGGATGACTGGTATCAGGCAAGATATGAGTTAACCTTTCTCACTTATATTGGTGTTTTAATCGGTATGTTTGCATGGACGGCAGGGAGTCGTAGGGTAGGTGCCCTTAACGCGATGCTATTTACCAATCTGATACCAGTAGCCACGTTTTTTGTCAGGTACCTGCAGGGCTACCGATTCTCGATACTGGAACTGGCAGGTGCGGTTATGGTGATCAGTGCGTTGTTATTACAAAACCTGGTACTGCGTCGAAGATTGAGAGCGGATTAAAAGCGTAATCCTGCTGACAAGTGCCGGCTATATATCCAGCGTTAGTCGGCGCGACAATGAACGAGAGCAACACACGGCGATCTGCGCGTCGGTACTTTTCTCTGTTTCTGTTTGTACCATGTCGCGATGGTCAGGCTTGCCTTCGAGGACACTGGTCAGGCAGCTACCGCAAACCCCGTTTTCGCAGGACGTTTCTACCGCAATGTCTGCCTCTCTCAGAATGGTGAGAATACTCTTGTCCGCAGGTACTCGAAGTGTTCTTCCCGACTTTTTAGCGACCAGGGTGAAGGGTTCTCCGTCCGGATCTATTTCTGCACCAAACAGTTCGCGAAAAATATTACGCTCGGCGATGCCAGCTGCGATGGTCTGTTTTTCGACCAGTTCCATAAAGCCGGCTGGTCCGCACATATAAACGGATGTGCTGGTCGGGTTTGCGCAGGTAAAAACTTTGTCTAAAGCGCTTTCGTTTGAGGTGGCGTTAGTTACTGTCCTTCGGTGGTTATTGATGTGAACAGTCACGTTGGCTCTGAATGGCCAACTGGCCAGATCATCTGCAAACGGTAAATGCTCTGTTGAACGCACATAGATGTGCAGGGAAAAATCCCGTTGCTGTCGATGTAGTTCCCAGGCCATCGAGAGCAGAGGTGTTAACCCGATTCCGCCGGCGAACAAATAGACTTTGCCATCCGCTTGGCGAAGTGGAAAATGATTTTGCGGGTTGCTGAAGCGGATGACGCTGCCCGGACGTGCGTTATTGTGCATCCACTGAGAGCCGCCTCGAGAGTCATCTGTCTTGAGCACAGCGATTGTATAGGTACGCTCTGTTGTATCACTGTGCTCGTGAAGATCACCAGTCAGTGAGTACTGTCTGGTCATCCCTGTGGGGAGATGAATAGTTATATGCGCGCCTGCGTCCGCTACAGGAAACGGTTGTTGTGTCTCCTGTGGCTGCGTTCCGTTTTGTTGGAGTGGCGGTTGAAGTGGCTGACGAGATGATTGTTGAGGTAGCTTTTGAGGTTGATGTCGCTGTTGATCTATCGGTGCAATAGTCAAACAAACGATGTTTTTTGCAACCACAGTACGGCTTTTGATTATGCCGCTTAACAGTGCACTGGAAGCAACGCTTGCAGGGTTTGAAGTGCCGGTACTGGTTGCTGTCAGATCTCGCGTTTCTGGTTCGAACTGGCAAGGCAGTGTGGCATAGGCGCGGATAGTGTTATTCATTTTAATCGTCGGTTTGCCCACTGTAACAGGGCCTACACGCGTTATCATTGCGTGCAGCAATGACTCCATTTCAAGCTGCGCCAGATGCATGCCGACACACATGTGCACACCGCTGCCAAACCCCAGGTGGGTTCTCGGGTTGCGTGTAATATCAAATTGATCCGGATTACTGAAAACGGTTTCGTCGCGATTGGCTGAGGCAAACAACATCATCACCCGGCTGCCGCGTGCGATCTTATGCCCTGCTATCGACGTGTCCTTGCTGGTGTGTCGGGAAAAACTGCGGATGGGTGTTGACAGTCTGATAGCTTCATTAACCGCGTTTTTTACAAGATCGGGATGCTGTTTCAGTTTTTCCCATTGTTGCGGGTTGTTAGCCAGCTGCCATATTAACTCGCCGGTTGCTGAAATCGTTGTGTCGAGACTCGGGTTGATGTAGTCGCGTATGGCGAATGGTGCGTGTTCACACGGCAGTGCACCTTGGTCAACCAGTTCGTGTATGCGTCGGGTCCAGCTGCCCGGCTTCAGGTTTTCACGCGTGGCATCCTGCTGTATGAATTTGCGCATGTCTGCAATGGTGTCCAGTGCCTGTTTTCCGCGTTCGTTCTGTACACCCAGTACATCAAAGGCTGCGGCAGCCCATTGCAGCATCCTCTCTTTACCAAAGTCGGGTAAGCCCACCATCTCCGTAACTATCGTGAGAGGAAGGTGTTGCGCAAGATCCGCAATGGCGTCGAATTGTCCGCGTTTGAGCAGATCATCAATCAATTGATTGGCTGCGCTCTGTACAGTGTCTTTAATGCCGACCAGCTCACCGGGCAGCAAGGGTGCCGCCATGGCGCGTCTGAGTTCAGTGTGCTTTTGGCCGTCTGATGCAACGGTGTTGCCCTGCAGATGGTCGCAGCCGAATGTATCGGCGGCGACTCCATCGCCGCTGATAAAGGTATAGTTGTCTCTAAGGGCGGCCTGTACTTCGTGGTGCTGCGTGACTGCGAAATTGCCGAGTGACGGCAGCCAAACGACGGGGCCGAGTTTGCGCATTGATGCGTACGCAGGATAGGGGTTGCGGATGAACTCGTCGGCAAAAAGATCCTGTTCGAATACCGGAATTGAGGCCATGAACTGGTATATTGTGGGCAGAGGTGTTGGAAGTTTCGCATTGTTAAACGTGTTTATCAATGGTAAATTTCAACGCTAAATACAAGTGCAGCTCGCTGGCAGCAGATCATCTGTTCTCGGCCAGGCTTCCGGCGACGGCTGCGCACAATTGAATTTACAACCGAGGAAAAATCCTGTGAAAAGACCATTTCGCTTACTGGGCTGCGCACTTGCCGGCATGTTGGCAACTGCCACTGCCCACAGTGCTGACTACACACTGACCATTTCCAGCTGGGCGCCTCCAACGCATGGTTTGAATGCGAATATGTGGCCCAATCTGATTCAAATGATTGAGGAGGCTACTGATGGCAAGGTGACAGCGGAAATTAAATACGGCCTTGCGCCACCACCTGCGCAGATGGATTTGGTCATGGACGGTGCGGCGGATATGACTGTTATATTTCACGGTTATCAGCCCGGCAGATTTGCTGCCACCAAGTTGATCGAATTGCCCGGCTACGATGGCAATGCTGAAGCGGCATCAGTGGCCTACTGGCGCGTGCATGAGAAGTACCTTGCTGAAGCGGATGAGCATCGGGGCGTAAAGCTAATTGGTCTGCACACACACGGTCCCGCGCAACTGCATTCTGATACCAAACTGTCAGGGCTTGGCGATGTATCAGGGCTCAAGGTGAGAGTCCCGGGCGGGGTGGGCTCAAAGGTTGTCGAGGCACTGGGTGGTGTTGGTATTCAGGTGCCGGCTCCCAAGGTCTATGAAACACTGGCTTCGAAGTCTGCTGATGGTGTGGTCATGCCTTTTGAAAGTCGCGGTGGTTTCAAGCTGACCGAAGTGGCGAAGAATGTATTTGAAGTGCCGGGTGGTCTATATCGAGGGTCTTTTGCGTTTTTGATGAGCAAAGAGGTATTTGATGAACTGCCAGCCGACATTCAAAAAGCGCTGGAAGAGAAGGTCTTTGGCGAACCTGCCAGTCGCATGGCTGGAAAAGTGTGGGACGAAATTGATGTTAAGGGACGCGAAGCAACTGCGGCCGCTGCAGACAACTCTATTGTAGAGGCGTCAGCGGATGACCTCGCGGCTTATCAGCCGGTAGCTGAGGCGATTATCGAGTCAGTATCGGAGGAAGCCGCTGAGAAAGGCGTTGATGCAGGCGCCGCGATCGATATGATCAAGGAAGAAATGGCCAAATAGCTCTGCTTGCCCGGCTCTTACTGACCGGCTCTTACTGACCGGCTCTTACTGACCGGCTCTTGCTGACGTGCGCTGATCGATCCTGTTCTGATCGATCAGCGCTGTCGGCCAGCTCTGTAGTTTAGCTCTGTTTTTTAGCGCGGGCAGGCTGGTGCGGGACAGTGGTGGTGTTTACGCAGACTGATTGCGTATTGATTATTTGGACAATCCGGGGCGTGGGCAATATGTATGTATTGTCTATATATAGTCATTGCGAATAACCCAGTTCCGTGCTCAGCATTGCAGCACTGCGGGCAAGCGCTGCCGCAATTGAGCTGTCGGGGGAGGTATCGAACTCTCCCGACCAACCCAGTTGCGTGATCGCTAATACCAGTTTGCCATCCTGATCAAACACCGGCGCTGACAGCGATGCAATGCGTGGCAGCAATTCTCCGTCAACGCAACCGAGACCACGTTGTCGGGTCTCTTTTCTGATCCTCGACACGCTCCCTTCACTGGTTTTTTCCCTGAGCATGGCTGGCTCAAGCTGCGTTTCGTTTCCCCAGGTCAGAAACACCTTGCCCGTCGCGGACGTTGCCAGCGGCAATGTGAACCCGGCACGAACCTCAACCGTTACTGCCTGAAAGCCTTCAAAATAGCGGATAATTGTGGCGCCATATGAGCCCCATACGGAAATAAAGGTGGCCTCGCCAGTGTCATCTCTTAACTTCTTTGCAGCGCTAACGGCAAGCTCTATCGGTTCACATCTGCGCAGAGATGACAGACCCAGTTGCAGTGCAAACGCCCCGAGATCATAGGCGCCGCTATCGGTTTGTCTCAGTACACCGGTACGTACCAGAGAAACCAGATAATGGTGAATCTTCGATGCGGGCATGCCAAGCTGTGCAGAGATATCCTTAATGGCAAGTTCCCGGTTTGCGCTGGTGAAACACTGCAGAATTGTCATGGCGTGCTCGACCGACTGCACTCCTTTACGCGAACTTTGCAGGGCGTTGCCCGTGTCTTTGCTCGTGTCGTCGCCCGTAGCTTTGCTTGGGTCGCTGCTTGTAACGTCGCTCGTAACGTTGCTCGTATCAACAGGCGCCCTGCTTATTTTATCCGGTGATAGCCGTGCGGAAACCGGGTTGCTATCGCCTGTATTTTTCGCCATGTTAAGCGATCAACTGTATGGGTGTGGTGGTATTGTTCCATGAAGTGACGCAGGGTACTAACAGTTTTACTATACACAGCCCTGTTTGCACGTGTTTCCCAATCTGTCAGTAAGAGGTTGTACAATGCCAGATTTGCGCGGCACAGCCCGTATTATTTACAAAATCGATGGCATCTCACTTGATCTTTGATTCCGCAGTCCCGTGGTTTGTAGCGAGCCTGTGGTTTGTAGCGAGCCCGTGGTTTGTAGAGAGCTTTTATAAAGATCAAGACTGGCTAAATTTTAACAACAGGTGATCACCCATGATTCATGTAGTTGCAGTTATCAAAGCAAAGCCCGGTCAGCGAGATGCCATATTGTCTGCCTTTAAAGACAACGTGCCAGCAGTGCATGCCGAGCAAGGGTGCATCGAATATCGTCCGGTTATCGATGCAGACAATGCCGGTCCTATTCAGACTGAAATAGGCACTGATTCATTTATGGTCATTGAGAAATGGGAGACCATGGATGATCTTGCGGCACATGCGAAGTCTGCTCATATGGCAGCCTATGCGGCAACAGTGAAAGCGATGATTGCGGATCGCTCTGTGCATGTGCTGAACGATGCGTAAAGCACTACCAAACAATAAAAGGATGCTTCTGTTATGAGCAAATTTTTTCAAGAGTCTCTTGATCTGCATCGCTACCTGCGTGGTAAATGGGCAATAAAGTCCAAAGTGCCTTTGCAAAACAGCGATGACCTTTCTCTGGCGTATACACCGGGTGTGGCTGCGGTATCCAGTCACATTGCGGAGAATCCGGCATCCAGTTATACCCTGACAATGAAGGGCAATGCAGTCGCCATTGTCTCTGATGGTTCGTCAGTTTTAGGCCTTGGAGATATCGGTGCCGAGGCGGCTCTGCCAGTGATGGAAGGTAAGGCAATCCTGTTCAAGGAGTTTGCCGATATTGACGGTGTGCCACTGGTGATCAATGCAGACAGCGTTGATGAAATTGTTACAACCGTCAAGGCCATAGCACCGACATTTGGCGGTGTTAATCTCGAAGATATAGCAGCACCGAAGTGCTTTCAAATCGAAGAACAACTTCAGGAGATTGGAATTCCCGTGTTCCACGATGACCAGCACGGTACGGCGATTGTATTGCTGGCTGCGCTGATCAATGCCTGTAAAGTGACGGGTAAGCCCATTGAATCATTAAAGGTTGTCATCAATGGTGCCGGGGCGGCAGGGACGGCAATAGCCGGGTTATTGCGATGTGTTGGTCAGGACTCAAGCGTTTGTATGCCCGTTGAGGATGTCCTGGTGTGTGACTCAAAAGGAATCATCTCTAAAGATCGGGACAGTCTCAATGCGGAGAAAACGAAACTGCTGGCCTACAGCAACAAGGATAATCGTAGCGGGTCGCTACTCGACGCATTAAAAGAGGCCGATGTTTTTATCGGCGTTTCAAAGGGCAACCTGCTCAGTGGTGATGATGTTCGGCTAATGAACAAAGATCCGGTTATTCTGGCTATGGCCAATCCGATACCGGAGATCATGCCCGATGAGGCAATAAAAGCCGGGGCATCGGTAGTTGGCACGGGTCGCAGCGATTTTCCGAATCAGGTTAACAACGTGTTGGCCTTTCCGGGGATTTTTCGCGGCGCACTGGATGCACGCGCAACGCGCATCAGCGCGGGAATGAAAATAGCGGCAGCGCATGCACTGGCGAATTCCGTCACCCACATTGATGCGTCGCACGTGTTACCCAATGCACTTAATCGGGATGTGGCACGCCTGGTTGGTGAAGCCGTAAAGGCCAGGGCTATCGAAGAAAACCTACAGAGATCCGACTAGTTTGCGTTTAGTGGTTTGAGTGTTATGTCAGGGCGGTGAGTACATTTCCCGGGCTGATCCGGCAATAGCTGGCCTGATCAACAGGCTCGACAGGGCTGCCTGGCCGCCGTGCCACGGACAGTACCTCAATTCGACGAAATATTTTTTATGAACATCGCACCTTTTTGGTGCGAATTCAGGCCATTTTCTGTATGCAATACACGCCGCAAAGCGTACCGCTTTTGTCTTCATCCGCACTTCTATAGAAACTCACCGGTGCGCTCGCGGAATATAGTTGGAAAAATCAATTTTTAACCAGGAGCCAACGCTCATTCTGCACTTGTTTGGTGCGAATCGCGCGTTCTATTGGTGCGTTCCAACTGCTTTCCTGTTCTCCCTAATTTGATAAGGTTGCCGGTTTACAGCCCGAGTGATTCGCATAAATCATCCGGTGTGTGAGTCGAATTTTAATTCCCGTAGAGAGAGGACGAGATGGTTGGTGCAGATACCGCCTGGATTATTGTGGCAACAGCGTTGGTTTTATTTATGACGTTACCGGGACTGGCGCTTTTTTACGGCGGCCTGGTTCGATCGAGAAACGTACTCAGTGTGCTCATGCACTGTTTTTCTATAGCCTGTCTGATGAGTATCCTTTGGCTGGCGGTGGGCTACTCGATTGCATTTGGTGAGGGTAATGCCTACTGGGGAGGCCTTGGCAAAGCGTTTCTCCTCGGTATAGATGCCGATACTCTGTCCGGCACCATTCCGGAAGTTCTCTTCTTTGCATTCCAAATGACCTTTGCCATCATCACTCCGGCTCTGATTGTGGGTGCCTACGTAGAGCGCATTGGCTACGGCTTTGTGCTGGTGTTTTCGAGTCTTTGGATGTTGCTGTGTTATGCGCCGGTAGCACACTGGATTTGGGGAGGCGGATTGCTGGCCGGCGAAGAATGGTCACTGTTCGAAAATGGCGTAAATGATTTTGCCGGTGGCATTGTAGTGCACCAGACAGCTGGTTTGGCTGCCCTGGTGCTGGCCGCATTTCTAGGGAGTCGCAAGGAAAAAACAACACCTCCACATAACCCGGGTATGGTAATGATCGGTGCTGCCATGCTATGGGTTGGCTGGTTCGGTTTCAACGGCGGCTCGCAGCTGGCAGCCGACGGCGGTGCTGCTATGGCACTGACAGTGACCCATATATCAGCCGCCGCCGCATCGCTTACCTGGATTCTGTGGGAGCGTATACGCCATGGCAAGGCATCCTTAATAGGTATGGTTACCGGAACCATCGCAGGGCTCGCGTCAATAACGCCGGCATCTGGCTCGGTAGATCCGATACAAGCGCTGATCATCGGCTCGATTGCCGGTATTTTTTGTCAACTGGCCTGTGGTGTGGTGAAAAATGTTCTGAACATTGATGACACGCTAGATGTATTTGCAGTACACGGTGTGGGCGGTATGTTTGGTATCGTGATGCTGGTTGTATTTGGTCACGCCGGTGCGACTGAGCAATTTGGCGGCTTGCTTGTGGTTGGTGTTTTTACAATAGTAATGACGACAATACTGGTCTTTGTCACGAAGCTGATCACCCCTTTGAGGGTATCTGAAGAAGAGGAAGTGCTTGGTCTGGATCTGGCTGCGCATGGCG
>CAYMVV010000072.1:0-29164 GCA_964393885.1 uncultured Granulosicoccaceae bacterium
CTTTATGTACCAGCCACCAGGTCCAGCCCATCGGTGCAAGTCCGGACAAACCCAGCTCTATTCCCAGATCTGCGATACTGGTAGCGCCATCATAAGAGGCTTTCGCTCCGGGCAGCTCGGATAGAACCAATTGGATATCAAAGCCTTCCTTGTCCTGCAAATACGCACCTACATTCACAAATGCGAAATCCAGCACACCGGATTTCAGATCCTTTCGGGCATCACCATCCGTCTTGTAGGGAATGTTTTGCGCAACCACGCCATAGCCTTCCAGTGCTTTAGCGATAACCATATGAGGCAGATTGTTGCGCGAGCCGGATGAGTAACGCAGTTTTCCAGGATTGGCCTTGCCGTATTCCATCATCTCTTCAAAATTTGACCAACGAGTCTCCCCTACTCTACTGGCAATCGAGAATGCATTGGAGACGGCGGCGCTCAAGGGCTTGAAATCAGTATAGGTCCAGTCCGCATTGCCCAGCACCGGTTGAAGCACCAACGGGGCCACATAGCCATCGATGATGGTGTAACCATCTGCCGGACGATTCATAGCGGTTATAAATGCTTTTGTACCTGCGGCCCCTGGCGTGGACACGACAGGAATAGAAACACCGAGCTCCTCACCCATAGCCTTCGCTATGATCTGACTCATTGACATCGCCGTTCCAGCTGACCACGGAAATATATTCTCTATTGTCCGTTCAGGAAAATCAGCTTGTGCTGAATATGACCCGAGCGTAAATAACGCCGCTGCGGTAAGTATAGAAATTCTCTTAAACATATCGTTCTCCTCACTATTGCTTTGTGGAATTGCTAAGTTGTTTGTCGATTCGTCAGGCCATAGTGTGTATAGACAGCCTTTGGCGCATCATGGAGCGACATCTGCTCAGCCATAAGATCGACAAGACGATCCTTTACGTCGTCCCGGGTAACAGGTGATTCCTGGTGTGGATCGGTATCAATATCAAACAACACAGACCCCGCTGGCCAGTTTGCTACACAGGTCAACCCGGTTTCACCAACATCCAGGGAGCAGTTCATGCTTAACACCGGCGCACCCTTGGTGAAATCAAACGGTTCAACTAACTGTGAAGACTTCAGCTCGTCAATCGAGAACAGGGTATCCAGATGCGACGGCATTACGGTGTACATGGGGGGAGCCGGTGCGTTTGAGTCTTCGGGAAATTGAAAATAGGTGTACCGACCATCTGTTATGCATACCGGACCTGCGAACATACCAAGCATTGCAGTTTGTCGTATGCCACGGTGGCCTTTGAGAGCACTGCACATGGAGACAGAGGTAATTTCTTTTGGTGGCTCAACGTCGTGAAACTCCAGAATGGTCGGCATTAAATCAGTTGTTTGCGTCACATCGGATACGCGTTCCCCCGATCTGCCCGAGTTTTCCGGATGCCATATCATTAGTGGAATGTGTGCAATCTCCTCGTAATAGGGCATTTTGTTCTTCCCCCACCACTCGTGCTCCCCGAGTAGGAAACCATGATCGGTAGTAAGAATCAGCGCTGTGTTATCCCACGCGTTTGTTGTGTCCATCCAATCGAGTAGTTTGCCGAAGTATTCATCACACATTGCAACCAGCGCCGCGTAGTTGGCTCTAATTTCAGCAATCTCATCTGCCGAACCGGTCGCTTTCTCGTAGATCGGCCAGTCCAGTATTTTCCCCTTGTAGCCTGTTTTATGCGCGTTGGTAAATCGCTCTGGTGCCGTGAAAGGTTCGTGAGGGTCGAAGCACTCCAATTGTAGAAACCAGTCATCCGATGCCTGGTTCAGATCGAGAAATTCAAAGGCTCGTGCGAAGCACCTGGCGGTTGGAAAATCATCTTCTGATTTCATGAACTCGGTATTGATGGCATGTCGTGAGCGTCGCCATCCGTTAACAGTTGATGTGCCGCGCGTAATGGTTTTGCCATCTTCAAACTCGCCCATCGGGTAATGACGCTCATCGAATTTTTCACGCAATCGAGATACAGGAGGGCGCGTCATCACCTTAATGGGATCGTATTCCTGCCCTCTGATAAAGTCCCAGCTGTCGAACGCATTGGCGTAGCCCCAGCCACCTGTTTCAAAATAGTGCAGGTGGTCGGACACCAAATGGGAGTAGATGCCATTGCAGCTCAGCAGCTGCGCGTATGAATTATCAAACGGCTCCAGCGGTCCCCAGGGTCGGTGCATAAAGTTCAGTCGCCCGGTGTGCATGTCACGCCGCGCAGGCATGCAAGGCAGGCTACCCACGTAATGCTTGTCGAACGTAACTGATCGAGCGGAAAAGCGGTCGAAATTCGGGGTCTCCAGCGCAGTGCCACCGTAAGCACCCAGCGCCAATCTATTTAATGAATCAAAGAGGACAAAAATCGTTCGCAAAACAGCACACATCCTGTAGTAACCCGTGTCTTGACACCAGTGTGCCTTCCTGCTGAAATTCTGTAAAATTGATATTTTATTGCTTAGCCATAGATTAAATGAATGTCTGAAATGAAGATCGATGGATAAAAACATAAAGGCCTTTCTCAGTATCGCGGAGACACTGAATCTCACCGCAGCGGCTTCGAATATCGGTCTGACACAACCATCGATCACGAAAAGGTTGTTGAATCTGGAGAGCGAACTTGGCACTGCATTGTTTGATCGGCATCGTCGCGGGATGACGCTCACGGCTGCCGGCAGCAAATTCCTTCAACGTGCCCGGCGTATTCAACAGGAGTATGAACAGGGCCGAGCGGAGCTGAAATATCTGGTCGATGCAGGAATAGATACGCTGCGTATCGGCGCCGGGCCTCTATTTCATCTTCAGTACGTAGCCCCTGTGTTCGACAGGCTTAAAACAGAGTTCCCATCTCTGCGCCTGGATTTACTGGGAGAGTCAAATCATCGGACATTGCCACTGCTGGTTGAGGGAAAGTTAGACCTTGTGCTTGGGGTTATCGAACTGTACGAACCAGCAGCGAATGCACTGATGGTAAAACCTCTGACTGTGGTTGAAAACGGCGTTATCCTGAACAGGAAATCAAAAAGCCCGGCGAAAACAAAATTAAAACCCGAAATGCTTAAATCCCTGCCATGGGTACTCTACAGCGATAATAAGAACAACGAGCAAATACTCGTAGAATACTTTTCCCGCAATAATTTGGGAGTACCCGATATCGCTGTACGAACAACGTCATTTACGACCGGTTTGAAACTTGTGAAGACAGGCAATTTTGTGATGATGGCGCCAGTCCAGCTCGCGTCAGTGATTAGATCAATGGGACTGGAAATCCACCCGACAACGCCATCGATCAACCACCTCAATGCTGGCGCATATTTGAAACCGATGACAGCAGACGTTCCGGCAGTTTCTCGTTTTATTGAATTATTGCAGGAAGAACTGAAACGCGAAGTGTAAAAGCGCTAGACCAGAACGGTACTGACCATCATGCATTCCAGCCATGTGACCTTCACCTTTTTGTTGGAACCTAACCCACGATACGCCGAAGGGCATCCTGATTAATCTGATCAACTATCTCGAACTCACTATCCTTATCATGCATATCCCGACCAGCCCTTTGAAGCGACTCTCGAAGCTGGTAGGCAGATAGATCCAATGTTCCGGTGAGATCGCTTAGCGCCGCAGAATAGGTTTTTGCCTCTTCACAAACGTGACCGCGTTTTAAAATCACGGATTTGTTCCGTGCAGGCTGAGGCTAAACCAAAGAACACAGGCTTTCAGGTAATCATCCGCCGAGTGACGCGAAAGAGCTTATAAGTGACACCTGTAGCAGCAAATAGCATGGCAGTTAAAATTATCGCGGCCAGGGCACTTCCGGTGTGGTCTACAAGCCACCCGGCAACAACCGGAGCTGGTGCGACCAACAGAAAATAGAGACTGAAGAACACTCCCATTCCGAGCGCCCTGTTTTGTGGCTGAATGGCTTCGCTGGCCAGCGACATAATGATTCCGGCGGGTGCGGCACCAATTAAGCCGAACGCTATTGAGGCTGGTAGCGCGTATCTCGTCCAATACAATGCCAGCGTTGAAACCACGGCAACCGTTACGCACATGTACAGAACTAATTCCGGTCTGCCGGTGCGATCTGCCACAACACCACCGGCAACGATGGAAATCATCATGACCCAGCTGGCCGATGAAACTGTCGATGCGGCTTGCAGCGTGGTGTAATCATTCTCCATAAGCCATGTCGGCGTAAAGCTCAGAAAAACAACATACCCGGCATTAAACAACGCCCACGAAGCAGAGGCGACAACTAATAACAGCAACTCTGTTTTTGACAGGCCGGTGTTTCCTGTTGCTTTCATCGAGGCTTTATTTGGCCCTTGTGTGTTATCGGCTACCTCTGCATGTTTTTCGGGTCGCCGGTATGCGACATACACTGCCACGGCACCCAGCGCACAATAAAATGAGGCGACATAAAAGGGCATCGACCAGTGCGACACCTGCGCCAGCCACGTATGTCCGACTTGACCCGCGGCGATTCCAAGTGGCCAGGTCATTACCAGCAACCCCATGGCGGTTGCGATTTCACGTCCGGAAAACCAGTCTGTTGCCATCTTGGCGAAATATATTGTCGATATGACAAAGCCCGCTCCACAAACGATTCTGCCCACACCAATCTGTGTTGTGGTATCGGCTGCCACGACGATAAAACCGCCTGCCGCCAGCAGAGTCATACCGAGAGCCGCCATAGTTCGATCACTCATATAACGCCCCAGCCAACCAGCCGGTAACGCCAGGAACAGACCCGGCAGCATAAACAGGCCAATCAACGAACCAATGGTGGTGTAATCGATATGAAACTGTGAGGCAAGCTGCTCAGACACCGATCCGAGGGTTTGAAACTGAACGCCCAGACCGATACGTGCTGCCACCAGTAAGGCGAGTATCTTCCAGCGTAACTTCATAGTTCCATAATTCAGAGTAGCCACCGGCAAACGGTACCATACCAGACCTCAACTCTCTATGGCTCGAATACACTACCGCAGTGTTTGGTTTCTCAGGGATTAAAAAAAAAGCGAGCATCCATTGTTAGGTACGCGCCCACCCGTGGGTGACGGGCGTTTGTGCGAGTGTGGTCTATATCCTTGAGTGCCAGGTACAGCTGGTAGTCGTGATGCTCCGGCTTGCCAGCAATAGAGTCAACCACCCAACGTAAAAACTAATGCTTCCTTGAGCTCAAATGGCATTCACACTCCCCACAACTTCATTGTGAATTCAATAGCTCGATAAATTCATGTCAAACCGGGAAATGGAGTCGCTGAACACCCGGGATGCTGCAATTAGTCACACCAACATGCGCAGCTCACGTTGCACGTACACGCATTCATTAGAACTCGATAAGAACAGTCAGCCGTCAGGTAAGTAGCATTATGCTGGCTACAAGGTTTGGTCGTCGTTTCCGTTGCAACATCTGGCAGGTGTGCTCCAGTGAGTGAATAGATCGAACCAGCCCTTTGAAGCGACTTTCGAAGTTCGAATACAGATTGAACTTTACTTTGCCTATAATGATCTCTGTCGCATCAATATCTACACAGTCAACCAGCATACGCAGGTCGAATTATGAATACAGAATTACAGCGCGCCATAACCACCGATGAAATCGATTCCTACCATCGCGATGGTGTTGTTCTTGTAAAGGACATGTTCGACTCTGACTGGATAGAGGTACTCAAACGAGGGTTATTAACCAACAGTAAGAATCCGACACACCGTGCGCGTACCTGGGATCGCGATGCCGAAGGACGAACCATGTTCTGGGACAGTCAGGCATGGCAGGAGATCGATGAATACCAGCAGTTTATTTTTAACTCTCCCGCCGCCGAAATAGCCGGCAAACTCTTAAAAGCCACCGAGATCAATTTTTTCTTCGATGCAGTTTTTGTTCGCTCACCCGGTACACAGTTTTCAACACCCTGGCATCAAGACGAGCCCTATTGGTCAATAGAGGGCTATGACACCTGCACTATCTGGATGCCTCTCGTGTCGGTTAAAAAGAAAAATGCCCTGGCATTTGTACCAGGCTCGCATCTGAATAGTCAGATATTTAATCAACCCAACTTTGGCGATCTAAATCCGGATGGAAAGACCGATGTCGATCAAGTTAATTTTTCCGGTATAGCGGAGGAATCCATACCCGACATCGACGCTAACCCCGAACGCTACGGTGTAGTCAGTTGGGATATGAAGCCCGGGGATTGCGTCGCCTTTAATAGTCGTATCCTGCACGGGGGGTCAGGCAAACTCGATGAAGACCAGGGACTACAAGTGTTTACGACCAAGTGGCTCGGAGATGATGCTCGTATTAAATTCAGAGAGTGTGGCATGGACCCTGACCACAGCGCCATCATGACCGAGTACGGACTCAAGCCAGGTGATCGCCCCGGCACCGACCTGTATCCAAAAATCTGGCAACAAAGCAAAGCTTAATGTTCACTATTCGCGCGGCACAATCGGAACCTCACACATGAAAATCGGATTTATTGGATTGGGAACGATGGGTTCCGCAGCTTCTCTTAACCTCCTTCGCGGTGGGCACGATCTCGTAGTCTGCGATCTCGACAAATCAAGAGCGCAAAAACATATTGAGATGGGGGCGACCTGGGCAGACACGCCTGCAGATGCAACATATGGTGCGGACATTATTTTTACGATGGTCTTCGGGCCTGAGCAAATTGATCAAGTTGTACGAGGGCCAAACGGGATTCTCGAAACTATCGAAAAAGGCCAAATCTGGATTGATATGACCACAAACTCTCCTGAACTAAGCGAGGCTTTGATAAGCGCTGTAAAAGCCAGGGGCGCAATGGCTATTGATGCACCTGTTACAGGTGCAGTTGATGGCGCTCGTAATGCCAACATGACTCAGTTTGCCGGCGGCGATAAGGCTACCGTTGAAAAGGCACGTACCGTAATGGAGCTAATGGGACCGGTGCACTACATGGGCGCAAACGGGTGCGGAACAATTACTAAACTGGCCAGCAATCAGCTTTGGGCAATTCATGCAACAGCCATGGGCGAAGCACTGGTTATGGGCGTAAAATCGGGTGTCGATTTATCTCGTCTATGGCCCGCGTTAAGCCTTGGAGCGTCAGACAGTTGGTGTTTGCACCATGACGCGCCATCGGTTTTTGCTGGCCACTACGATCCATCATTTTCGCTTGATCTATGCCAAAAAGACTTAAAACTGATTGTTAATGCGTGCAACTCCGCTAAAACGCCCTCACCCGTTACTCGTTTGGTACAGCAACAATTTGAAAAAGCCCGCAGCACATTCGGTGGCGACAAGGGCGAACTTCACGTGGTAAAGCTAGAGGAAGATGGAGCAGGAGTATCTCTGCAGATGGAAGGTGACTGGGTTCCACACTGGAAAAAGTAGACGTAATTGCCGTTGATACGCTGCCATGCAACGAAAATCCGACTGCTTTGCCTGCCTTGCCTGCCTTCGTTCGCACATCGTCCATTTGCGCCTGCAAGCTCTGGAGTCGATACACTGGACGACCTTTGTGCAACTCTATAGTTACGCGATACGTGATTGATGAATCAGTTAACTCTTCAGGTTCTGGCAACGCGTGTGTTTTTACGCGGATGTATTTATGCGATTGTATTTATGCGGTTGTAAACTGGAGTGATTCGTACTTTAGACGTTCATAAAATACTTCATGATGTTTAAGGTATGCGCGAAGGTGTGGCGCCTCAATGGCCACCGCTTCAAACCTGTCTGCTTCTTTTTTCGCATCCTCATCAGTCCATGGTTCTATAGAAGTAGATTGCATGGACTTTTGATGCCATCCTTCCACTTGCTTCCAGTCCTCGGGTTGTCTCTTATCCCATTCAAATGCAGAATCCTTGCTCTGAAGATCTATTTCGTTCCACCAGTTGGTCATCGCAGTGCGAGGGTCTTTGCGGATGCTTTCTGCCTGTATTACAACCGGCTTGATACCTGAATCAACAAGGTGACTGTATACGCGCCACTGAGCTTCAATACCAATCTCTGGCAGAGTTACCTCTTTATCCAGCGTATAGTAGGAAGCAATTGCTGCTTTCGGGTTTCTTATTAAAAAACAATGCTCGACAGATGTTCTCAAACTGGTGTCTGTGACAATATCCGAGACTACGTAGTATGCCATGTCCTTAAAAAATACCTGTGATGTCTTTGCTTTTTCGAAGATCATGTCACGCACACCATTGTAGGTAACCGGGTGATCAGGTTTCGGCTCAAAGTGTGGCATGTTGCGGTGTTTTTGATTCAGATAGTAATGGTACATAAACGGTTCATGAAGACACTCGAAGTCACCGCGTTCACGCATCAATCTTTCAACAGAGGTAGACATTGATCGCGGATGGCACCACAAAGCAACTGTTTTATTCATTGAGCTTGTTCATTGAGCTTGTTCATTGCGCCTGTTCATTAAGGTCGTTAATTGAGCTCATTCATAGAGCGAAAACTCTATCGCAAGCCATTCGATGTTTCCGGGTGGTGTTGCCATGAAGTCAGCTACGCGCTTGTCAAAGCGTTGTCCAGCTTTTCTGCCACCTGCTCAACATCGTCGAGTGTTAAACATAGAGGTGGCACCATACGCAGACAGGATTGTGTTGGTCCGGACTTTGACAGGATAACGCCTTGTTCTCTGCATTTCTCAAATATCGCCGCCGTCGTGACGGGATCCGGTTTTTTTGTCTTCTTGTCTGAAACAAACTCGATGGCTAACATCAAACCGCAACCACGCACATCACCAATGCAATTGTGTTTTTTCTTTAGTTCCTGCAACCGG
Source organism: uncultured Granulosicoccaceae bacterium (assembly GCA_964393885.1). Taxonomy (GTDB): domain Bacteria; phylum Pseudomonadota; class Gammaproteobacteria; order Granulosicoccales; family Granulosicoccaceae. Next base: position 8,782 of record CAYMVV010000072.1, read on the forward strand.
CTTAACAATGCCTTGCCAACGACTTTTGCATTGGCCTGTAAATCGGCTTCCTTAATGACTTTTAATACCGCACGACCGGCGGCACAACTGGTCGGGTTAGCACCATAAGTATGGAAGAGAAACCTGTCAGCCATTGGCGCGGCGATGTGTTTTTGAGCCACCACAGCGCCTATGGGGAACCCGTTGCCCAGTCCCTTCGCCATGACGACAATATCTGGTATTACATTGTCTGACTCGAAGCCCCACATATTTTCGCCGGTGCGGCCAAAGCCAGATTGAACTTCATCGGCAATATATAATCCGCCAGCTGCTCGGACTCTCTCGGCAGCACCCGACATATAGCCCGGTGGCATTTGTATAATGCCACCATAGCCTTGCACGCTCTCCACTATCATTCCCGCTAAGTGGCCATTCGTCGCGCTTGATATTGTTCGCTCAATTTCATCAAGGTACGCTTGCGTGCCGGTACCAAAGATGCCGCGGTATTGGTTTGGCTCGGCAACGAATGCCACGTTGCCGGGCATTCCGGGGTGTCGCCAGCTGGATATACCTGTAATAGATTGAGCGGCGGCAGTTGGCCCGTGATAAGCAGTGCGTAACGATAATAAATCTGCGTGGCCTGTGTAGGTACGCGCCATGCCCATGGCCAGATCAACGGCCTCGGCACCTGAATTGGTAAAGTGCACCACCCACTCGACACCAGCGGGCATACAATGCGCCAGCTCCTCGGCCAGGTGAGCAGGAGTAGGATGGTAGAACATGGTGGTGCAATGCGTTAACGACTGAGCCTGCTCCATGGCCGCGGCAACCACTTGTGGATGCGAGTGACCGACTGATATACAAACGTTCATGCCCAACAGATCGATATATTTGTTGTCCTCAACATCCCACAGATATTGCATTGACCCCCGCTTGAAAACCATGGGGTCTTTAAACGGTACAAACTTACTTTGAGACGCCGCATAATACTGGTCTCGTCGCTTTGCGGTGTTCGCAAGAGACCAATCTGTGTTTAGAAATTCTGAGCTTGTCATAGGGTTATCGCTGGTTTTTTATAACAAATCAAATGCTACATTCACGCTTTCAGTTTCTTGTTATCAGGATCATACGGCACTGATTCCAGGACCTTCGCCCTGTATTGCTCACCAAGTATCTCAACGCTCAGGTTATCAGTATTTTTATGCTCCCTAAGCAGAGCAAATGCCAGATATTTCTTGCAGCGGTAACCATAAGTTGCAGAGGTAACAATACCGGCAATCTGATCATCCTGGAATACCGGATGTGCGTAAAACGGCTGAGGCGCATCGTCGCCGTTTTGATCGATATCAATTTCAACTAATACTGTGCGCCAGGCGTTTTCACCACGCCGGCCGATTAACGTATCACGTCCTCTGAATGTTCGGTCGGTCGTGTAGACAAATCTAGCACCATACGACTCCTCAGGTGTTCGCTCGCTGGTCAGTTCAGTTGACCACGCTATATAGCCTTTCTCAAGGCGCATAGAGTCGGCCGCATAAGAACCGTAATAACCGATGCTGTATTTTTCGCCGGCCCGCTGCAAGGCATTGAACAGGGTCATTGCGTTTTCATTGTCAACGTGCAACTCGTACCCTGACTCGCCGATATAGGAGATTCGCAACGCGATTACCTGTACACCTGCAACGTCAATGTGTTTAACATGCAGCCAGGGCAGTTCAATGTGTAGATCGGTGTCTGTCAGTTCTGAGAGTATGTCTCGTGAACGTGGCCCCATCAAGCCAATACAGGTTTTTTCTGTGGACACGTTTTCCACCTGTACATCATAGTTTTGCGCATGATCAATAAGACTGTCATGATCAATTCGTTCCGATGCGGATGGAGAGGTCAAATACGCTGTTGTGTTGAAAAGACTGGATACGGTAAATTCGCTCTGTACACCTCCCGCAGGCGTCAGCACATGATTCAGTCCGGTTCTTCCCGGCTCGGGTGGACTGTTAGCACCCAGAGTCGCCAGATATTCCCGGGTTTGCGGACCGCTAACGATAAATTTTGACAGCGCCGAGAGATCGGCCAGAGCAGCTGATTGCGTAACTTTTCTAACGTCATCCGCTACCGCATCAAACCAGACGGGTCGCTTGAAAGTCAGATGATCTACATCCAGTGATTGGTCCTCATCTGTCGATATTGGCTTGAACCAGTTAGGGCGTTCCCAGCCATTAACAAACCCCATTACAGCACCTTTTTCGATTAGCGCGTCGTGCAATGGAGACAGCCGTTTGTTACGAGCGGCGGGCCGCTCTTCATGTGGATAGTGAACACCAAACTGCAGGCCAAAACATTCAATGGCTTTATCGATTCGGTAGTCACGATCAGCCCACTCACCGAAGCGTCTCGGATCGATGGGAGTCGCATCCATGGGTGGTGCACCATCTGTCATCCAGTGCGCCAGAAACCATCCTGCACCGCCACCTTCCATTACACCCATCGACGACCCCGTTAATAGCCAGGCATTGTTAAGACCATGTGCAGGTCCAATCAGTGGGTTGGCATCCGGCGTGAAAGTGATAGGACCATTTACTACGGTTTTAATACCTGCGCTACCCAGTGCTGGTATACGATCAAGTGCCGCACTAATTATATGTTCGACTCGATTCAGGTCAGGTGGCAACAGATCTGCTCCAAAGTCGGGTGGTACGCCATCAACAGACCAGACATTGGCATCACGCTCATACGGGCCGAGAATGAGCCCATCGCGCTCCTGGCGAACATACCAGCTTTCTTCCGGGTCTCGGATGATGGGCAGTTCACTGGCCGCGCTCGAGATGCGCTGAGTAATATCCGGGACGGCCTCAGTAACGAGGTATTGATGCAGCACCGGTACTACCGGCAGATTTAAACCCATCATTTTTCCGACCTCCCAACACCAGGTGCCGGATGCATTGACAACGTGCTGCGCGCACAGAGTTGATCTTTCAGACTCAATCAGCCAGTGATCGTTTTCACGTTTGATGGCACGCACTGGATCGTAACGATTTATGGTGCCGCCGTTTTTGATCGCAAGGGCTGCCATGGCATTGGTTGCAAGCGTCGGGTCGACATGTCCATCATCAGGTTCGTATATGCCACCGATCAGTCCATCAAGCATCGTTAGCGGGTGTAGTTCTGCGATACGATCAACAACAAGTACCTCAAGATTATACCCGGTGAATTTTGATAATCCGGCAACGTGCCTGAATTCATCCATTCGATCAGGATTACGTGTTATGCGCATCGCACCACTGGGATGAAACCCGCAGGACTCGCCGGTGCGAGCTGGCAGCTCATCGCGATAGAGGCGAACAGAACGGGCGCGTAACTCCTGAATGGTGGGATTGTGTGCAAAGTGGGTACATAATCCGGCGGCATGCCAGGTAGAGCCGTGAGTCAGGTCATTCTTCTCCAGCAATACCACATCTTTCCAACCGGCTTCGGTTAAGTGAAAGAGCAGAGACACGCCCATCACACCACCACCGATGATTACTACACTGGCGTCAGTCATAGCGTTGCATATTGATTGTCGGGATCGTGAGCTGCCCGGGTCAGTACAATTGCTGGATATCGAACACCTGCAACCTCTATTTCGAATGTTTTTGTACTGATGCCTCTGATCGATTCACCGGGGTCTTTTTCGATCAAGCCGATAGCAAGCGACATACCTGTCCGCACACCGAGTGTTCCCGATGTGGTCATGCCAACAACCCTGCCGTTGAACAGGATGGGCTCATCATGTAGAAGAAGTGGTTCGCCCTGTACGTGGATCAGACACAGGCATCTGTTCACACCCGCATCACGCCGCTTCATCAGTGACTGCTTTCCAACGAAGTCTTTGTTCCAATCTATATTGCGTGCAAGACCCGCTTCCAAAGGCGTAATATCCGGACCAACATCATGCCCCCAATGCACAAAGCGTTTTTCTATACGGCAACTGTTCAGCGCATGTTGCCCCAGAGGCTGTGCACCAGCTTCTACGATGGCATCAAATACCTTGTGTGCCTGATCTACGGGCACATTTAATTCAAAACCATATTCACCAATGTAACTCAGCCTTGTTGCAAAACAGGCGACTTGTGCAACAGTAACGTGTGTACCGGTTGAAAACTGCAGGTTATGCCAGTTGTCTGAGGAAAGGGACGAAAGCAGATCTCCTGCGGCAAGGCCCATAACACCCAGCACCACTTCATGCATCGTCACATCTTTTATTTGCACATCTGCATGTGATTTTGGAAGTTTCCGCAGGCTTCGCCGCAATAAGGCCAGATCATGAAAACGAGTATTGCCTCCTGATGTCATCCGAAAACCCTGTTCACCTAAACGGGTTAACGTGACATCTGCTTCGATACCACCGGCATCGTTTAATAGTGTGGTATAGACTGCTCGGCCTATTTCTACATCTATGTTGGCGGCAGCGATTTTTTGTAAAAATACCAGCGCACCTGCCCCACTGATATCAAATTTTGCAAACGCAGACAGGTCTAACAATACAGCACCCTGTCCAAGATGTGCTGCCTCGCGCTCTGCAATGCCCTGCCAGTGCTGACGTGCTACTGAGTAGGGTAAGGCTTTTTCCTTATCGTCTTGTACAAACCATAAACCGCGTTCCAGTCCGCCAGTGACACCGAATACTGCACCCAATGACTGCCAGCGATCATGTAGCACCGAGGTATGCAATAATCTGCCGGCGTTTTGCTGTTTATAGGGCCAGTGCATAGAGAAAAGATCAGAGACGGCTTCCTGCATCCGCAGTTTCATGTGCGAATCGCTGGCCGTAAGCGGGTTGCAGCGTGCGACATCTACTTCCCAAAGATCGGATGGGGCACACTTGTCTATCATCCAATCCGCAAGTACTCGACCAATTCCTGCTGATGACATGATACCGACTGAATTCATGCCAGCAGCCACAAACAATCCGTCTACCAGCGGTGCCTGCCCCACTAACGGTTTTGTGTCTGCCGTAAAACTCTCCGGCCCGTTCATGAATCGTTGTATGCCCGTATTATTCAATTGCGGCATCAGTGTGAGTGCCGCATCCATAAACGGCTCGAATTGCGTCCAGTCTTCGGCTAATTCGATGAACGGTTGATTGCCTGCATTACTGAATGCGTCCCAGATCTTCGCATGGGGTTCGAAACCACCCATGACTAACTTACCGCCGCTATCGCCCTTGATATAGATGCCGCTATCCAGATCTCTTATTACCGGAAACGGATCAGGAATCGGGTGGTCCGGTTCTGCTGTCACCGGTTCAGTTACCACATACATATGTTCGACTGCCTGTAACGGAAGATTGAGGCCAGCGCTTTTAGCCAGAGGCTTACTCCATGCACCAGCACACACAGCAACAGTATCTGTTTTAATGATATTACCGTCTGAGAGGCGGATACCCGCGACCTTATCGTTTTCAACAATAATTTCTGTTACTGCGCAATTTTCGCGAATCTGCACTCCGCTATCGCGTGCAGCTTTCGCATAGGCCATACACAGATCGACCGGATTGACATTGGCATCTTCAGCCACCCGAATACCACCGGCATGATTCTCTACATTGAGAAACGGCAGTTGCTCTGCCAATTGAGCAGGTTTTAAGACATCGCAGCTTAAGCCAAAGTGATTACCTATTGACACAAGCCGCTGGAGTTCATCCATACGATCAGCTTTTCGCGCCAGCCAATATCCGCCGGTACGTTTATACCCAGTCGATAAGCCGGTTTCAGTTTCCAGTGTTTTAAAGCAGTCGCTTGCATACATTGCTAACTGAGTCATATTTGGCGTAGCGCGCAACGGACCGACAATGCCCGCCGCATGCCAACTGGTGCCAGATGTGAGTTGGTGGCGTTCCAGTAAAACGACATCACGGGCGCAACGCTTGCCCAGATGGTAGGCAACGCTTAGACCTACCGCACCACCGCCGATGACCACTATTGAACTCATTAGTAATAATTTACATCAGGTTTTTCTGCCTTGCGGCGCGCAATGTAGTCTTGCAATTCCTCTTTAACGGCCAAATCCAGTGTTGGTTGCTGATACGCTTCAAGCCGTTCTTTTAGCAGTTTGTTCGCTCGTTGTGCGGTGTCAAATTCTCCGTCCGATGTCCATTGCTCAAACGAATTGTTGTCCGGGGTATCAGGTCTGAACAATGCTGTCATAAAGTTTTGTTGTGTGTGATCAGAACCCAGAAAATGTTGTCCGGGGCCGGTTGTAGCAATTGCATCCATAGCCTGAGCATTTTCACTGAGATCGATACCATCAAAAAAGCGGGCTAGTTTTCCACACACATCTGCATCAATCAGGGTTTTCTCAAAACTCGTGGTAAGCCCACCTTCAAGCCAACCAGTCGCATGATTAATAACATTCGCACCGGCAAACAGTGCCATTAACAAGCCCCAGGTGCCTTCTTGCTGGCTTTGACCGTCTGGTAGTTTGGATGCCGAAAGCGAACCGACCGTGTGCAACGGCACTCCCAGTCGGCGAGCCAGCTGCCCGGCTGCTAACACCATTTGCCCGGCTTCGGGTGTGCCGAAAGTAGGGCTGCCCGACTGCATCGACATGGTTGATGCGAAAGATCCCATCAGGCAGGGTGCGCCGGGGTTAATTAACTGCACAAGTGAAAGGCAAGCCAACGCTTCGGCAAGTACCTGAGCCAGGGTTCCAGCCACGGTGCAAGGGCTCATCGCACCCGTCAAAACCCAGGGTGTGCAGGCTACCGGCTGCCTGGCAGCAGCGTACGTTTTAAGCGAGCCGGACATATTAGAATCCATCACCAATGGTGCGTTGGTATTGGAAACGCAATACAAAACGGGCTGGTTTTTCACTGTATCTTCTCCGAAGAGAATACGTGCCATGTCTATTGAATGCATTGCGCGTTCGGCACCAATGAAAGCACCCATAAACGGTCGGTCGGAATACTTGATGTGTGCATAGAGCATGTCCAGATGCCGTTTGTTGGCAGGTAGATCAACAGGCTCACACACCACACCACCCGAGTGGTGTAACCATGGAATGGTTTGATGCAACTTTACAAGAGTTTCAAAATCCTGGTAGGTTGCATAGCGTCTACCGTTATCTAAATCGTGTACAAACGGCGGCCCCCACGATGGACACAACACCGTGGCATTTGAGCCGATGAGAACATTGTTAGCTGAGTTTCGGGCGTGTTGATAGAAACTGGACGGGGCAGTGGCCTGAATAATTTTTCGACAGAATCCCGGCTCGAACCGAACACGAGAACCTTCAACAGTACAGCCGGCATCTTTAAATATTTGCAGAATATCCGGATCATCCTGAAACTCCATACCGGTTTCTTGTAGAATCTGATCGGCATTTTCCTCAATGAGGCATAGCCCTTCTTCGGATAGTACATTGTAAGTGCCAATTTTGCGTTCTATATAAGCCGCGCTAACCTGTACTGGCCTTTGCCGAGATGTACGCCGCTGAGATCTGTTTATTTTGCGCGTACTCATTACTTAATCCTGGCTCTATAACACCGAGCTTGATTTGATCAGTCGTTGTTTAAACAGAAATAGTACGTATTTTGTCAACTGAGGAGAAGGGTGATTACTATGGGACAGAAGCGTTGATTCAGGGTTACTCATCACCAAATGCCTTGTGATTTAAAAAAGCACAGCAAAGCTAAACATATCGAAATCATTATACGTAGTGTAATCTATCTCAAGGGCGGCTTGTCCTACCTTCAATCCAACCCCGACACCAAAAGAAAAATCGGCCTCTTCTTCATCAAGAAAGCCTGTGTTGGTCACTTTATAGTAGGTAACACCCGCTTTAAATTTCGAATAGATTCCCAAATTGGTGGCCAATCCTGGTGTTTTATAGGTAGCATGAGCTCCCAGCGTATCAATGAAGAAGGCTTCATTAATTGGAATTCCCTCTACATCCTCACTTCCTTCCAGAAACGAAAAGGTGTAATCAGCTTCCAGGCCAATAGCGCCAAAACTTCGAGGCCATTCATAGCCAAGAACAACACCAAAATTGTCTGCATCGTCAGAGCCAGAAATAAGTGATCCATCGGGCTCAATATAAGCCACTTTAACACCAAAACTCCAATTTCCCGCGTAGGCAGGGGATGTTAAAAAGCAACAGCCAATAGAGATAACGATAAGTTTCTTGAGCATGTCATCTTCCTTTAAAGTCTATGAGATCTCTCACTTTAAATACGCCATTCAAATCTGAGTGAGGTAAATGAGTTTTGAGAATTACCAGATGCTGAAGCACTATTTGCCTCAACGAAGTCAGAAGTAGTGACATGTTGAAAATGAATCGCCCAATTCGCCCTTTCATAATGAAGGCCTAAAAACAAGAAGCCCACAAAAGGCTCCTTATCTACTAGTGAACCGGCTATTTCCGGATCGGAACGAATGAGATTACCATCGGTGAGAATGATATGTGCAATCGCAGCTGTATGTAAGCTGGCAGTGCCATAAATCGAAGCTGCTTTGGTATTTGCGGGAGACAGTCTTGCATCGTACTGCATAAACCGGCCAATAGGATCTGGTATTGGCGCAAAACCTCGTGGCATATTAACTCCAAAGCGCGTCTCAAGACGAACACCGGCTTCGGTAATCATATTACCTATTTTTGCTTCCCCGCTAAAACTGGCATCAAAAGAAAATTTTCCTGGATCTCCTAAACGAAGTATTTTTTCCTTGTACACAGTTCCTATGTTTAATATGGGTGCGGTCTCGACTTGATGATCCCAGCCTTGAGCCACCTCCGCTATGTTTAAACCTTCATGGACGAAGTTCTGCGCCTGTTCGGCAAACGCAGGCTCCCCTGTGACACCAAGAACAACGTTAAGACCTCTGAATTCGCTATCGTTATAGGCGGTAAAGCCCGTTGAAAATGTGAGTAAGCCCAGGTACGCGACATCATTGGCAATAGGGTCTGGATTTTCTATCTCAGTAGGAGTTTGTATAAGTTGGCTGGCTGACACACTGATGCGTTTACTAAATTGATCTCCGGAGAAGCCTGGCAACCATGCACCAAATGAGGTTAAGAGATTAGGAAAGTTTGGTATGTCTTGCCATTTCTCAGACGTTGGACTGTAGAACTGGAAGCTAAGAGCATTTGAAACTCCATCGTCTGATCCATTAAAAATATCATTGATAAATTCAAAGCGATGGTTTCCAGCCTGGGTCAGGTGAATTTTTTCATTTCCGGGGAACAACCTTTTATGATGCCCATCTTCAGCTAACGCTACATTCCCAAAATATAATAGCATTGGCAAAAAAAGTACAAGCAAATTGATGTTTTTGAGTTGCATTATAACTTCCGTGGTCGACTCGTACGAATATAATTATATATAAGATAATTAAATATGAAAAACAAACACAATGACCCCAACCTATCGATATTTTCAGGTCTCTGAAAAGAAGCATAGGAAGTTAAACGTTTCTTACGCGTTTCTGTACAGAAGAGGACTTTGCTATCGAGCTGTTAATGCAATCCTGGGCCGGAACCAGCTTAGCTCAGGCGCAAATTGCTGGCTCTGTAAGTATCGGGGGTGTATGAATGTCAGAAGAATCTGAAAGCAGAAATCTATGGATTTAAAATAGTTACTTTCTCAAATTCTGGACCAGAAGCAGTAAACCCTCCTGATTAACATAAACGCCATCTCGTTTATTGAAGTTGGGATGATCTCCGTTAAAACTCGTCAAAACTCCGCCTACCACTTGTAAGACTAAAAATGAAGATGCAAGATCCCAAATAGCGCTGCCACCTTTTTCATTTTTGGAGAATTTAACACATCAGCCTTCGTGATTGAATTTGCTGAAGCGATTCATTACGACTCCACCATTATTCTGAAAAGAAAACCCGGATTTGAATTGTCCAAAATGCGAAAATGACCCGGTGCTGTGATCGACAATGCTCTGCTCGACAGTGCTCTGCTCTACAATGCTCTGATCGACAATGCTCTGATCGACAATGCTCTCATCAACAAAGAGTAGAGCTGGTTTTTGCCGCTGTCTGTGGTTAGAAGGGCCCACATTACAAAAAAGGCACCCTGCCCCTGAATAGCATCTTGCTGATTTCGCAGACATCACACAGAAATGTTCTCAGAATTCACACTCGCGGACACCCGACAGACAAGACCCGACCTGCCAACGAGGCGTCTCGATGCCAGCGATGAACTGACTGGACTCGATTTCACCAAAATGACCCGAGCGGCGGCAGAGCTCAACGGCTCGATAATTCATTCACCCGCTGTCTACCACTCTCCTGTTTCGCTTCGAGGTGCATCAAGATCTGACTGATCCCCAACAGGTCTTCAATGAACGCCGGTGGCACGACAGACCAGTAATTGCGAATTCAGCATAACTGTCTGAATTCGCAGCAAGGCGGGCTTTTGAAGTCATCGTTGTCAACTGAGTGCACATAGTCTGTGGGTGCCAACAAACACACCCATAGGGAGCCGGGGAGCGCTTCCGCAGTGGCGTTACAACTACCGGCAACGAAACAAAATCCCTGCGAGCTGCGCCTTGCTGTACTTCACGTTTCTAACGAGACAGGCAATCCAGGTTCAAATAGTCAGTAAATTCCATGCCGTGTTTCAAGCTTGACTTCAGGTTAATGTCATGACATATTAAAGGGGTGTCAAAGCGAGGCAGACGGGAAATCCAGTCAATCGCCTGGCGCGTGGTTCTGTAGATTAAACCGCAATAGAAGAGCGGGCCCTGACCCGGATTATTCAAGGACTTCTTTGCTGGCTTTGTACCGACGAAGCGACACGAAGCCAGTTCGTTTTTTACTCACAAGATTCTGTATGTTTGAGAGGTGCTGAGTTTGAGATACCTACCCCCCCCTGGTTCAACTAATAATATCTATACCTATTGCCGGATGGTTTTCCGTATCTTTTGCTCACCAGCAGGAGTTTCATGAAAACGGCCCAGTGCCGTCTTGCGAAACGATAGCCAATGATCCTGATGGAGATGGCTTTGGATGGGTGCCTCATATCACTGGTGCGCACTCATGCATCGTCGATCAAGACACCAGACCCAAACCCTTGTTTGCATTGGTGGGTGGCGAGACACGCCCTCTAAACATGATCAGAACCTATTGGGATCCGAATGTTGATTTTGCTAATAAAGAAATCGAATGCACTATCTTTAGAGACGAAAGCGCTTTCCACGCACACGAACTTGAAAATCTTGCAGATGTATTCACGATAAAACACTATCCTTTGCCTGATGTGAAACCATATATGGGTGAATTTGAAATAACTTTCACCACCTTCGCTGAACAGAAGGCCACTAATACCTGGCGGGCAGCGGATGGTGCATACTTCGCGGAGTTGCACTACTACAATCCGACCATGACAAGTTCTGTTGGCCTGTTTGCCGGTTACTGGGGTGAACCGATAGATATTGATGGTCAACAAGGTATGCGCTTCTGGTACGGCGCACAGTTATTTGATGATCCCGAGCTAATTCGGGGCAGTCTTTACCAGGATTGCAGATACACCTCGGGTGAGCCATTCAGACCCACCGGAGGTGTTAATCAACCTGCCACGCCATCCGGTGTGACGGAATTTGAAATTGCTGGCCTGGCCGCTGGACCATCTATAGATCAGAAACCAGAAATTATTCATCCGCAAACTAATGCGATGCTAGATTTGCAAAGCTTTAGCTGGAACATCAAAGACGATCTTTTGTTCAGAGAAATCCTTTGCTTGCCCAGACAATGGAATGGCAATTTCTTTGACACCTTCGACTCATCCAGTATTAACAGCTACAGGTTTATGCCTCCACTTCCGGGAGAGACAAGCGGTCGTATGTACTTTCAGTCGCGATATAATGGTTTATATGAGATGACATCTACCTGGTCCTGATCGGTTATTGATGGAAAAATTCAAGCGACAACACGCAATCCGAACCAACGGACCGGTTTCCCGGTTAACGGTGGATGGTATGAAACTATCGTTGCGGGAGCGAGCTCCACAATCAGACCGGAGGATTTTCAGAATGGTGTCAGAATATGGCACGATGACACGTCGTTCGACACTTGCTGGCTGGAAGAAGAGCATTCAAGATCAGGCGATGTTTTACGACCAACCGGAGCAGTTGCCTCAGCGGTCGAGCCACAAAATGATTCCAATAATCCAGACCTCAGCAATGACAATTCAAGTGATATCGATAGCAATGACAATTCAAGTGACATCGATAGTGATGTTGAATCACAAACAGCGCCTACTGACGATGTAGATGGGTTATCAATGACTGAGGATGGTGAAGCGACAACCACACCGGATAACACCGGTCCCTCTGGCACGGATTCCGTTCCGGATAACACTGGTAGCACTGGTAACACTGATACAGTATCCGTTTCGGATAACTCTCCAGGCGTTGATACGATAGCTGTTAATGACAGCTCCGATCCGCCTAATACAACTACAAGTTCAGGTGGTGGCCCTGTTGGGTTGGGAATTTTCCTACTGCTTGTTACGATCAGATTCAGGGCGAAATACAATTATCGATAGTTTCTCGGCAGTATTTTCTGAGCGCTTGCTCCTGGCTCCCAGCTCCTGGCTCCTGGCTCCTGGCTCCTGGCTCACGGGACGCTGCCCTTCCTGCACTGTCGGATTAATAGTGTATTCATAATGAGCAGTAGATAAGGATACGTCTACTGCCCCGACTCAAGCCATTCAATAATCTCTTCAGTATGCTCCCCTAGTGCAGGTGCAGCACAGACTGAACGATAAGCGTCTGCTCCGCCAATGCGAAATGGCAGTGTCGGCACATCAATTTGATCATCAGTTGTTTGCACATAACCACGTGCCTTAACCTGTTCTGACTCCAATGCTTCAGGCAGGCTGCGCAGTCTTGCAGAAGGCACTCCTGCAGATTGCAGTATCGGCTCCCATTCAGTCGCTGTTTTACCGGAAAGCTCCGCTTCGATTTCTTCTGCAAGTTGAGATGCGTGTTTCTTGCGAGTGACCCTTTGTGCATATCGACTGTCACTGAGCCAGTCGTCACGTTTAAGTGCGCGAGCCAGATTAACAAAGTGTGATTCTTCATTAACGCCTAAAGACATCACACCTTCTTTACAAGGAAAACTCCCGGCACCGGGTGACCGACTATTCGCAAGATTGCCACGGCGCTGCGGTACGTTACCGGTTTTAAGATAATCCGTGACTGTCGAGCTCATCAGGGATAAACCGGTTTCGAGCATAGAGACATCGATGAACGTGCCTTTGTCGCTGGCTCTGCGTTCATACAAGGCGGCAGATACTGCAAAGGCGGCAGCCATCGCTGTCGCGTAATCAAGCACCGGGGCACCCGCTCGAACAGGCCCGCTCTCTGTTGTACCGGTAGCCTCCATCAACCCGCAGGCAGCCTGGATATTCACATCATAGGCAGCGGTATTTTCCTGCGGACCGCCACGACCGTACCCTGTCATGGTGCAATGGATTAAATGCGGGTGTCTGGCGGCCAGTGATTGTTCATCAAGTTGCAGGCGCTGCATGGTCTGCGGTACGTGATTCTCGACCAGCACATCAGCGCGTGCCAGCAACTGATGAAAACGATCAAGATCTTCGGGCGATTGCAAATCCAGTGCTATGGACCGCTTGCCGGCCCCCTGCGTCAGATATGACGTGCTCATCGCACTAGATGCCGCTTCTGCATCCGTACCACCACGATGGCGTATAGCGTCGCCTTTGGCTGTGGATTCCACTTTTATGACATCTGCACCCAGCAAACCAAGATAGTACGAGCAAGCGGGACCCGCCAGCACATGAGTGAAGTCGATTACCAGCAAACCGCTCAGCGGGTGGGTTCCGGACACTGTTATCTCCAAATGAACTGAAAATGGCGTAAAAGCGTGTCGTCAGTGTCTCGCAAACCCTCAAGGGTAGGCAATTTTAGTTTTGGCGAAAAGCCTTTCGGGTTACACTCAAGGAGTCACACCTACTGGAGGACAGAAATGACATTAGTAAAAAAAATTGCAACCGGTCTTGCCACCACAGCCTTGTTTGTGAGCACAGCGGCACTCGCCGAGTACCCGGAAAAGCCAGTAAAAATTATGGTCGGTTTCTCTGCCGGCGGTGGTACTGACACCACAGCACGTGGCTTTGCTTCCTACATGCACGAAGCGCCTTCCATGAACGGCCAGCCAGCATATATCGTGAATCTGCCAGGTGCGTCTGGTCAGAAGGCGGCTAACGCAGTCCTCGAGGAAGATGCAGACGGTCACACACTGTACATGATCAACATCGGTACTTTTATTGCCGGTGAGCTCGCCAAAGGCGACGAGCGGCCCTATCACATTCCTGATGATTTCGTGAACCTCGGTTGCGCTTCGCAGTTGGTAACTTCACTTCAGGTACACGCTTCCAACCCTGCCCAAACAATGGAAGAGTTCATTGCCAATGCTAAAGAGTCTGATAAGGAAATCACCTGGGGTACTTCAGGCGCTGCAACCATGCACGCGACTATCGGCCACATCTTCTTTGACACTCACGGTATCAAGCACAAGAAAGTTCCATTTCAGGGTGGTTCTAAAGCTCGTGCAGCACTGGTATCACAATCAGTTGAGGCCGTTTTTGGTGGCGTGAATACAGTTGTCGGTTTTGAAGCTGATATCCGTGCACTGGCATCTGCCGGTGCCGAACGCGATCCCATGGCTCCTGACCTTCCAACGTTCGCAGAGCAAGGTACAGACGGTATCGACTTCACTGGTCTGATGTGCCTGTTTGGCAAGAACGGTGTTCCAGACGAAGTTAAAGAAGATGTTGGCGCCGCGATCGGTCATATCGCCGAACTTAAAGGCTATCAACGCTACATGTCTGGTAATGATCTGGCAGCCTTCTACACTGATGGCCCGACTGCTACTGCAGCACAAGACTCTATGTTCAAGGTCATGGGTCCTGTTGTTGCTGAAATCATAAAAAACCAATAAATCAGTTGCATTGATGTTGAGGCAAGCCCGCTTTCGGGCTTGCCTTTTTCTATTGTGATCATCTGATCACATTCGCGTGTTAGCGATATTGGGCTGGGGGATAAATGGGCGATCAGAACTATAAGATCAAAATCGAATACGGCGTTGGCGCTGTTGTGCTATTGGTCGGTGTTTTTTTTATCTTTCAGGCTTTCACTATTGATACTTCGCGAGAGTCAATAGGCCCACGAACATTGCCGATGACACTGGCTGTAACGCTTGTCATAAGTGGTCTGTATCTGTGCTTACGTGCCTACCTCGGCAAAGTTGGCGACATTAAAGAAGGCTACGGTTTCCTTGAAAGCGATATAAAGCGCATCTTTATGGTAGTTGCCTGCGGTGTATTGTTTGTCTTTACTTTCTGGGGCTTTGGTTACTTTTGCGCAGTAATAGTGACATTGATTGCCATGCTTTATACCTTCGGCGTGCGCAACTGGCTGGTTATGATCTTGGGTTCGGTAGTACTGGCAGTTATTTTTCAGTGGGTCTTTATGGGGGTCATGCTGTTGAATGACCCGAAAGGGCAAATCGTAGACCTGCGAGAATACACCAACCTGATTTCAGGAGTGAAGTAAGTGCAGAGCCAGTGCGCAGGTGTGCAAGCTTTTTTCGAGTCGACGGGCTTTCTGTCGATATTCTTTGATATTTCCTGCGGCTTTGTCATTCTGTTCAATGACCCGTTCGCTGTGATGTTTGTCGTGCTGGCAGCATTTGTCGGGATCGTTTTCGGTGCGCTGCCCGGCCTCACCGCCGCTGCAGCAATCGCCATGATGCTGCCGATACTGATTGCCTATAACGACGAAATCGGTGGTCTGGCAGGACTCGCCTTTTTATACGTGATTGGTAAATCCGGCCGCTACGGCGGTTCTATTGCCGCAATACTATTTAACACCCCGGGTACCGCGGCATCCGCCGCAACCATGCAGGACGGCTACCCGATGACGCAAAAAGGTCAGGCTGGCAAAGCGTTGAAAACAGCCACTGTGTCTTCGGCGTATGGCGACTACTTCGGTGAGATTGTGCTTATTTTCGGTGCAGTTTCCATTGCTGCGTTCACCCGTCAGTTTGGTCCACCTGAAAACTTCGCAATCTACCTGATGGCATTTGTTGTTATCGGGTCTGTAGTTAGCGACAGCATCATTAAAGGGATTATCTCTACGTTGTTTGGCGCTGTAATCGGCCTGATTGGTGAAGACATCATCACCGGTCAGTTCAAAATGACCATGGGCATTGATGAACTTGAATCAGGCATGGCACTGGTGCCACTGTTGATTGGCGTATTTGTAATTTCTGAAGTAATAATTCAGGCAGAGAAAGCCGCCAAAGTAAAAATGATAGATCTTGCACCCGACAACGTGGAAGATCCAACCGCGCATTACTTCACCTGGGCCGAGTTCAAACGCTGCATACCCTTGATGTTCCGTTCTTCAATCTACGGCTCACTGATTGGCATGATGCCCGGGCTGGGTTCTTCGGTCGCCTGCTTTGTGGCTTACGGCGAAGAAAAACGTAAAGCCAAAAACCGCCATGAGTGGGGCACCGGTGTTGTCGAGGGTGTTGCGGCTCCCGAGTCTGCCAACAATGCAGTGTCCGGTCCATCAATGATCCCTCTGTTGACTCTCGGCATCCCGGGATCAACTATAGCGGCCGTACTTATCGGTATGTTTCTGGTTAACGGCTTGCAGCCCGGCCCTTCAATTTTCGCAACCGAACCACCGCTTTTCATGGGCGGCCAGCTAATCAGCCCGCGTGAATTTATCTTCGGGATCTTTGCAGCGGGCCTAATTGGTATCGCCTGCTACGCACTGATCGGATACTTTGCTGCACCGTATATTGGCCGCGCCATCGCACTGCTGCCAACTCAGTATCTGTATCCGTTCATATTCATGACTGCACTTGCAGCAAGCTATTCATCGCGCGCCTCGATCTGGGATGTGGGCTTTGCGATACTGTTTGGTGTTATCGGCTATGCAATGCGTCGTACTAACTTTTCTGCCGCAGCATTCATTATTGCGTTTGTATTGACTGCCAGCATGGAAGAAGCTTTTCGTCAGTCAATGATTATCTCGGACAAAGGCTTTCTGGTATTTACCAGTTTTGAATACCAGGGCAAATTCTCGTATGCACCGATCTTTCTGATTATCGGTGTATCAGTGGTTTTATTCAGAGCCTGGTCAAGCTACCGTACACGCAAGGCAGATAAAGCTGCAGCTGCGGGCTAACACGCTACAAGGTGCCACACCTGCTTTACTATGGATAGCCGCTATCTATTAATATTTGTATTCGGGTTGATTGGTGGCCTTGCAGCATACGTTATCGGCGCACCAATGCCGTTCATGCTCGGCGGCATTTTTGGTGCTGCCTGTTTCGTCCTTTGGTACGAAAGAAACGGTAAACAGCTACCCAAATTATCACGCTGGGTACGACTGGTCTCTATGTCGATTATCGGTGCGGTGATCGGCTCGCGCTTCTCGCCCGAGTTACTCAGCCTGTTGCCTCAGTTCTGGATCTCCTGGCTCGCATTAGTCCCCTATATTTTGTTAGCCCACGGTGGCAATTACGCCATTATGCGCGGACTGGGTCGCTACGAAAAACTGGACGCCTACTTTGCTGCACTGCCCGGTGGGATCATTGATTCAGCCGCACTTGCCGAAGAAGCCGGAGCAGACTTGCGCGTTGTTACTGCACAGCACTTCATACGCATCATCATCGTTGTGTCTTCTGTACCAATGCTGTTTTTACTGCTTCAGGGGGATGCTGTAGGGTCCCTGGCTGGTGAGTCGATGGCGAGCAGCGATTACGATGCAATAGATTTACTGTTGATCCTTGCCATCGCACTTACCGGCCTTGCTTTTGGCAGAATGACAAAGTTACCGGCATCTCACATGCTGGGGCCGTTGCTCCTCGCACTTGTACTATCAGTTGGTGGTGTTATTACGATTGATATACCACCGTGGCTGAGCCATTCGGCGCAGTATGTTGTCGGCACGGCACTGGGTGCACAGTTCTCAGGCGTCTCGCGCAAGCTGCTGGTGCGTGGCTTTGGCATGGGTTTACTGGCAGGCGTCTACATGCTTTGCCTTGCAGGTTTTTTTGCTGTGATTCTGGTCCGATATGTACCGGCAGAGTTTGAAGCGCTGTTTATCAGCTTCACCGCGGGAGGCCTTGCTGAAATGAGTTTGATCGCATTGTCTCTGAACTTTAACCCGGTTGTTGTCGCACTTCATCATCTGATTCGAATACTGCTGACCCTCTATATTGGAAATTTTCTATCACGCCGCGTGTTTAAGCTGGTGCCACCCTCGTAGCAGTAAAATATTCACTGGTCGGGAGTCATTTTGGAAATCAGGCACTGATGACCCACCATGACGTTTTTCTTTACCCTGGTGTTGCGAGACTCGCCTCGTTTGAGCTGATCATAAGTGGCTCAAGCCCGAGTTCAGCTAGTGGGCTGTTTGGAAAGTTCGACATCAGCTTTGATTGCCGTGGCTGCCTGCAGAATATCTGCTACGATCAGGCTGCCCGCCTCGCCGAGGACGAAAAAAGCGATTTAAGTTATAAATGCTCTCCACGCCATGCGCCGTTGTTGCAATGATACTCCTGTTGATCGAACCGGAAACTATCTATAATCGGCCACAGAGAATCAAATAAAGCCATGAGAAAGATACCAATGACAGATCTTGCCTTACCTACCGAGAAAGTTCAGGCAAAGCTCGAAGGTGCAACCGGACATATCATTTTTAATAACCCCGAGCGTTTCAACGCCGTATCCCTTGAGATGTGGGATGCGGTCGATCAGGCACTTTCCGCATTCGCCGCTGATGATCAGGTTCGAGTGGTGGTACTATCCGGTGCCGGTGGTAAGGCATTTGTATCTGGCGCGGATATCTCGAAGTTTGAAAAAGAGCGTGGCTCCAAAGACGCAACGGAGCACTACAATGCTTGTTTAAAAGTCGTGTACGAGCAAATTGAAAACTACCCCAAACCGACAATAGCTATGGTCAACGGCCATTGCATCGGCGGTGGATTAAACCTCGCTGCCTGCACCGACTTTCGAATAGCATCAACAAAGTCACGATTTGCCATGCCAGCTGCAAAACTGGCACTGGGCTATCCGTTTGATGCTATCCGAAGGTTAGTCAATGCAGTCGGCGCTGCATCCGCCAAACAACTGATGTTTACTGCCAAATCAATTGATGCAGATACCGCACTCAGGCTCGGTTTAATACAGGAAACTGTTGCTCAAGAAGAGCTGGAAGCACGAGTCGCAGAGCTCGCAGAAACAATTTCAGCCAACGCGCCACTCACCGTTCGTGCGATGAAATATATCGCCACCCAGGTGATGCAATCCGATCCTGCAAAACGGGATCTCGCAAAGTGCGATGAAATGGTTGCTGCCTGCTTTGCTTCAGAAGACTATATTGAAGGTCGCAAAGCCTTCATGGAAAAACGCAAGCCAGAGTTTAAGGGCCAGTAATCACCCAAGTCGAATATTTAGCCCGGTTTATTCATGCATTGACGAGCACATTGCGCAGAGATCTTTTCCACAGTGAATTTTCTTCTTGAGTCCCTTGCTTTTGTGAATCTGGCTTACTGATATTTGCAAAAGAAAAAATTTGCTGTGAACTCAAAGATAAAGTGAGATGCCGTCAACTTCGTGAATAAACCGGTCCGATCTACAATTCGCGCCGTGCTTTGCTAATCCATTCCGAATGTAAGTTTCGATAGTGCTTTGGCGATAAATCCGCTTTTTCAAGAATCTGATTGAATAGCTCATTCGCGCCCACTTATACGACCATCCCTCCATTTATTTGTAGCAACTGACCGTTAACAAACCCGGCCTTGTCACTTGCGAGGTAGCTTACCATATCGCCAATATCATCAGGCACGCCCAATTTACCTGCCGGGTGCTGATGCTTGAGTGTTGCGTACTGCTGCATATCTTCGTGCTCGTCATCGGCAACGATAGTCCCGGGCGAAATAATGTTAGCGGTAATACCGTTTTTTGCGTATTCCCTGGCAATGGACTTGGTAAGCCCCCATGACGCATGCTTCGAGATACTGACCGCCGACTTACCTGTGTAGCCTTGCTGCGCATTCATGCCGGTAAAGTTGATTACCCTGCCCCAGTTGTTCTCTATCATACCCGGCAGGCAAGCTCGGACTAACCACCAGGCAGACTGGAAATTCACATTCATAATGCGGGTAAAGTCTGCTTCATCATCGTTGACTAAATCAAATGACGGGCGAATAGCCGCGTTGTTCACCAGAATATCAATAGCTCCAAAGTGCTTGATACTGTGCTCCGCAATTGACTGCACCTGATCGCGGCTACCCACATCACCCATCGCTATTAAAACATCGACACCGGTTGCACGAATCTCCTCTGCAACTGATTCGCAGGCTGCGCGATCAGAAG
>CAYMVV010000073.1:0-12658 GCA_964393885.1 uncultured Granulosicoccaceae bacterium
AAATCATCCAGGGCACTTAACTCTGCATCAAAAACCACTACGTCGCTGTCAAGGATGACGGCAGTCCCGTTTTCTATATAAGCGGGATTTCCATCCAGTGCATTGGAGATATTGAAGCTGGAGTCCAGTGTTCCGTCATTGTTGAAGCGAAGCAGGGCAAAGTCGTTGTCCGTGCCATTATTGCTATAGCCGCCAAGCAAGAACTTGCCGTCTGGCTGCTCGATCAGGCTGAATGCTCTATTGTTGCTATTTCCGACATCGACCGTAACAATGCCACCAGCACCGAAGCCGGGGTCAAGGTCGCCGTTTGTGTCATAACGCACCAGGGTAAAATCGTCGTTGCTACCGTTTGAGCTGTAGCCACCGATCACAATACTTCCGTCATCCTGCAGAACGACACTGCGGCCGTAATCATGGCCGGGGCCTATTGGCGTAGTAACTATACCGTTTCCACCGCCAAAGGCATTGTCGAGCGTGCCGTCAGTGTTGTAGCGTAGCAGTGCGAAATCGTTATTAGACCCGTTAAGTGTGTGCCCACCTACAATTATCCGACCGTCGGGCTGAACGGCGACGCTGTAACCCACTTCGCTGCCAGATCCCACTGCTGTGGTAACAATGCCATCGCCGCCGCCAAATGTGGTGTCCAGACTTCCGTCAGCGTTATAACGAGTTAGCATAATGTCGAAGGCGCCGCTGCCAATGACGGAAGAACCAGTTGCCAGGATTCTGCCGTCCGCGAGTAAGGTGATATCGTTTATTCCTTCGACAGATGATCCGGTCGATGTGGTGACAAAACCATTACCGTTGCCAAAGCTCGGGTCCAGGTCGCCATTGGTGTCGTATCGAAGCAGGGCGAGGTCATAGTTGCCAGAAGAAACAATGGTGAATCCACCAACCACGATATTTCCGTCAGGTTGTATGGCAATGCTGACACCTCGGTCCTGTATCGTCCCCAGAGAGGTGGTCACAATACCGTCACCGCCGCCGAATGTAGTGTCGAGCGATCCGTCGGTGTTGTAGCGAAACAATGCAATAGAATCTTTACTGCCATCGTCGCTAAACCCGGCCACGACAATCTTGCCATCGGTTTGTACCGCTACGGACAACCCGCGATCACCATCCGCTCCGAAAGAAGTGACAACAATTCCATCGTTGTCAAAGGTCGTATCCAGAGTACCGTCGGTGTTGTAGCGCGTTAGTGCGAGATCAAAGGTACCGCCGCTATTCAAAGCGTAACCGGTGAGCAGCGTCTTGCCGTCAGGCTGAACGGTAACACTTTGGCCGAAATCCGTGCCGGTCCCGATCGTATGGGTGACGATGCCATCACCTGTGCTGAAAGTCGGTGCATCGTTAACAGGATTGATTGTTATATCGATGCTGTCTGTAGACGTAGCCTGGTCAGTGGCGATGGCGGCGATCTCATCGGCCGAAAGGGCTCGTGTATAGATGCGTGCGTCATCGATCAATCCGTTGAAATCGCGCTGCGGTAAAGCCGCTCCCAATACGTGGCCACCAATGCTGGTGTTAGAACCAGCGGTGACCACACTGTTGCCTATCGAGGTTCCTGCGACTTCGCGGCCATCAATGTACAGCAACTGCTGATCATTGGCGTCGTCTACTGTGAAAGCAATGTGATGCCAATTGCCATCGGCCAGGAATATGTCCGAGTCCACAGAGTGATTGGTGCTGCCGTCATAGAATTGTCCAGTCACTCCTCGTGACGGAACGTCGACCCGGAGAATGAGCACATTGCCAAGGTTAATGACATCGCCGCCCTGGTTGCCAGTAGAGCTAAAATTAACCCATGCAGACAGCGTAGCGTTTTGAGGCGGACCGAGACTGGTAGCAATGTCTACATAGCCGCCGGTACCGACGCTTAGTACCTCCCCGCGCTGTGGATCGACGATGGTTGTGGCATCTCCACTCAGGGTGCCGTTTTGCTCAGGACCCACGCTCTGATCGAGTGCGTTGCCACCCTCAAACGTGTAGCGCGCTTGCAAATCCACTTCGAGTGCTGTGGTAACGTTTAGAGTGACTGCGCCATTAAAATTGGCATCCGGCGTAAAGCTCATGCCATCGAGCGCCGCATTGATGTTAGATTCGGTGCCCTCGATTACGATGTTACTGCTGTTATTGGCTCCTTCAATGAACGTCAGGCCATCCGTTTGGGATAGCGTGAGCACACCATCGTCTACCAACAGGCTGACTTGTAACCGTGAGTCGGTTGTGGCCAGCGAGTCACTTACACTCACTTCGGTCACTGTGCCAGCTGCGAAGATAAGCGTCGTGTCTTCATCAATGACTTGAGGAGCGGGTACCGTGTGGTTCGCGTCCAGCTCGTTATCGACCGCAATTGATATCACTTCGCTGTAGCTGTTACCTGCCGCGTCGGTGGTTTGTATTTCAACGTTATGGGTCTGTGCTGTTTCGTAGTCGAGTGTCGTCGCGGTGCCGATCCACTTGTTCATCAAGTGAGCATGCAGATTGACTACCTCGTCACCCGCAAGTGCTGTGTTGTTGTAGCTAAGCTCTCCGATTAATCCGGCGAAGTGGTGTCCGGCGAGACCATTAAAATCACCATCGTGATACTTGGTAAAGTCACGGACTGTGCCGATGCCAATGCTGCTAGTGTGACTGGCTATCGGCACCGGTGCCTCCGCTCGTGCGGATAATTTGCCGTTGAGGTAGAGGGAGAAATTGTTGCTGGTATGGTCGTAGACCAGCGAGACTACATAGCTGGTACTGGCTTCAATTGGAGTGGACAGCCAGTCGCCTTCCCAGCTATTACTCTCGGAATGAGCGCCAATGTAAAGTTGATTGCTATCAAGGTAAATTGTGAACCCGCTGTCACCCCCGCCCTGCTCATAGACCAGTTGCCTTGTTGCAATATCAGCAGAGGTCTGCAATGCAACAGTGATGGTTTTTTGGGTTTGTTCTCCTACGTTAAGATCGGGGCTGTTTGATATGGTAAGACCTGTATCCACGCCGTTAAACTGAATAGCGGCCAGTCCGTTAAGCGCACCGCTTGCGATGTCTGGCCCGGTACCGGCAGCTTCGGCAGCGTTACCATTCAATGATTTGTCGGTAATCTCCAAAACTTCGTTACCACTGGTTGTGACTGTCGATGCATCAAACGCATCGAGCCACACCACGTGATCTTCGAAGCTGTCAGGTGTTGCAGGGTTGGCCAGTAATATTTCGCCACTGGACGGGTCCACAGAAAATAGTGTTCCGTCCTGATTGGTCACCTCGAAGCTGTAGCTGGACAACACTTCACTGGCATTCCATTCCACGACATAGGCAAAGCTGTTGCTGGCGTTGTCATCTGCCCAGCTGCCGTCGGTAAGAAGTGTTAGATAAACCTCATCCGCAGCTTCAGACAGAAGCAGGTTTTCAACATATCTACCATTCACTGCACTACCGGCCGCACCACCGGTCCAGAACGTCTGTGTTGATTCAACCGTTCCTTCAAGCCAGTTCCAGGTACCGTCCGTTGCGGCATCGCTGGCGCCCAGCCAGATTGCATTACCCGATTCGATCGCAAGGCCTTGCAGGAATTCGTTTTCCGCTTGAGACCCTACGGTTGCCAGTTGCCCGGCAACACTGTTTATCGTTGAACCTGTGGCTGCATTGAGCGCACTGGCAAAATCGGTAGCTGTGTCAACGTATCTGTAAAATTTATCGGTCGCAGCATCATAGGATAACGTAGGGTCGTTGTTCAGTATCGTCGAAATTGCCGCAGGTATTTCTATGACCTGGATATCAGCGATAACCGCACCGAATTGGGGAGTCGCCATTTCAAGTGACTGGAAAGAGAGCGCTGTTGATGCTGCATCCGCTGTGAAGGTAAACGATCTGTGTTCCCAAAGCGGGTTGGTGGGTGACCAATCAGCGGATTGCGTAATGATGAAATCTGTACTGGTCCCTGCCGCACTGACACGCAAATCCTTGGCATCATCTCCGCCACCCCAGTCACCGGATAGCGCAAAGACAACCTGGTACTGCTTTCCGTCTTCCGTGGCCAAAGTCTGCGAAACGGTAGCAGCGTCGTTACCGACACCCAGTTCAAGCGCACGCCCTCCTAACGGAGACTCACCAAATGTCGCATTATCGTGCAACAGCGCTACTGTTCCGGCATCGACACTCCAGGCACCAAAAGCCTGACCGGCGCTATAGTGGGTGAAGGTGCCGCTAACGGATGCGTCAGTAAATCTGCCGTCAGTGACGATGTCGTTACTCGCATCCGGCGCGCTCGGTACGATGAACCCTGCAGTGCTTCCACCATTGGCATGTTCACTGATGTGCAGGCTGGTCAGGGGTGTACTTGCTACAAAACCGGTACCCGTTGCATGCGCGATGCTGAGGTTGTTGGCCGAAACGGTATCAACGACCTCATTCGATCCGTTAAACCCATCCATCTGCCAGTTGGCAACCAGGCCAATGGCAGCAGCCTGAGCAGGTGTTACATTCAGCTTATGCTGATGGCTTAGCGCAATTTCTGCCGCGCTGCGAACCTCGTTCCAGATTCGAACGTCATACAGCGTTCCGGAAAACCGCTGATCCGGATCATAGTTCGCATCAAGGCCGTCCTGCTCCTGACCAAACACAAACTGGCCATTGGTTGTATCCAGTGCAGATCCAGAGTTTATGCCTGTACCTGCATCTATAAACTCTCCATCAATATAGACCACCCAATCGCCATTGCCGCTATCCCATGTCACTGCCAGGGAATGAAACTGATCATCTAGTAAGGCCGCGCGATAGTCTATCGCCGTTGAAATCTCAAATGTACCTCCGCCCAGATCGAGTTCCAAACCATTGGTTCCATCATCGATTAGAATCGAGTATTCGTCGCCGCCTGCATTGTTAAACGACATGAGCACCACAATGTCATCTGTGCTACTGGCTGCAAACTGGATTTCGAACGTGGTGGCAGTGAGCGATGTTGTCAGACCGGAATCCGAGATCAGATAGGCATTGTTGCCGCCGTCGATATTCAGTTCTATACCACCGGAAAGATCTATCGGCGTACTGTTGAGCTCGACGATATCAGATAACAAAACGGTGACTGTTTCATCGTAGGTGTTGCCATCTGTATCAGTGGTTTGAATTGTGAGCGACTGGGTTGCCTGAGTGGCAGCATCCAGTTGTGTCGCATCCGCGACTCGAATCTCACCTGAGGCTGCGTCAATTTCAAACGCACCGCTGTTGGTTTGCGATGTGATTGCATAGCTTAGCGCGTCGGTGGCATCCAGTACTTCATCAACACGCCACTCAATGACATAGGATCTTGTCTGTCCAGACGGGTTATTAACCCAATGACCACCGGCAATACCCATGTAGGCATAATCATCACTTCCCAGGGCAGCGCTGGGTTCAGACGGAAGCCAGTTTTCATAGCTGTGGCGGAAACCGGTTTCATCACCGGACCAGAATAGTGCGTCGTCTGCACCGTCGGTACGCCATCGCCATTCACCTTCTACTGTACTGTCCGTCGCGCCGAGCCAGACAGTAGGACCTGCGCCAGCAGCAATCGCGGAATCCCGAACCAACTCATTCTCGTACGCTGACTGGATTGTTGCCAGTTGCCCACCGACACCGGACAGCAGAGTCGATAAAGCGGCAGACTCCGCATTCGTCCAGGTAGTAGGGTTTGCTATGGCCTTATAGAACTTACCGGTCTCTGCACTATATTGCAGGAGAGGATCCGCGCCAAGCAGTGTGGCTATTAACGCTTCGCGCTCCGGGTCGACTGCGCTTACTGAACCGACAAGGGTTCCGTTCAACGCATTTTCATTAACAGACAGTGTGAGTGTTGGCTCACTTGCTGTAAAACCCGCATCAGACACCTGTTTAACACTGAGGTTGTTGCCGGCGACTGATTCAGTGATGATACCATCGGTTGAAAAATCATTGAATGTCCACTGCGCCACCAGACCGGCTTCGTCATAGGGCAGATCCGATGCGTAGGATGCGGCCACTTCGCTCGCCGTACGAACATCATTAAAAAATCTTGCGTTAAACAAGGTGCCATCGAATCGCTTACTGGCTATAAACCCGCTCTCAACTGCGTTCTGCTCCTGTCCGAAAATGAGTGTGCCTGCCGTCTGAATTGTCGTGCCGGTACTGAGCCCGGCGCCAGAATCAGTGAGCACGCCATCAACAAAGAATTGCCAGTCACCGGATGCACGATCCCATGTTACCGCGATGGAATGCCGGTTCCCGTCGGCAAGTGCAAAGTAGTCGATCGATGACGACCTGGCTTCAACGCCGTTGATAACCAGACGCAATTCTTCAGTACCAACAAACTGAAGCATAAACTCGTTCGCTTCAGCGGCGGTAGCGTAGGAGGCGAGTATGGTACCGTCGGAAACTGAGTCGGTGGCAAACTGGACTTCGTAACTGATCCTCGCGCGACCTCCAAGTACGGCGCTGCCGTCGTCAGCTATCAGATAGGTGTCGTTACCGCTATCCTGATTAATACTCAGGCCACCTTGACTGGAGCTGTTAGTCAGGATGTCGGTTGGTGTTGCGCCGCCGGTGTCAGTGTCTGTCGCCACAGCATAGTTTGAAACTTCTGAGCTGTTACCGTTTGAGTCAGTTGTAATCAGTGTGATGTATTCACCGGCTGCCACGGAAATGCCCGACAAGGTTCCGATCAAAGACGAATTGCCATCGGCAATCCCGGTCATCGATCCCAGATAGCGCTCGGCCTCAACCTCACCATTGTTGCGCTCAGTACTTGCGTAGAAATCGACCGTATAGGTCCCTGTTGTCAGTGTGGTGGTATCCAGCTCGTAGCTGAAGGTACCGTCATCGGCAATACCCACTGACGTGAGCACCGCCCAGTTCTGTTTGTTGTTACCCCCGCTGTCCAAATCTCCGACATCGTTAGGATCTGCGCCGTCAGCCGTTGCAAAAGCTACCAAATCCACGGCAACGCCGTCGTTTGCATAAATGTTGTTGCCACGAATGCTGTTCGCCGTGGCTCCATCTTCGACAATTATCCCTGAATGGGCACTGTTGCCTGACTGCCCACTAAAGGCGACAGTATTGCCTTCACCCGCACCAATGCCGCCAATGGTATTGTTGTTTGCGCCGCCCTCAAGCAGGATACCTGCCTGTGCCGAACCCCAGTCGAATTCACCAGTCGCATCCGTTCCTATTATGTTGCCCTGTAGAATATTGCCGCTGGAGTCATCTGAGACAACAACTCCGAAGGAACCGGAACCGGCGATAATATTGTCCAGAATCTGATTGTCGTCGGAACCTAAAGTTACCTCGATACCTGTGTCTGCGTTTCCGATATTTTGGCTTGCATCGGCGGATGTGCCAATCAGATTGTTTTGAATGGTGTTGTTATCGGTGGACTCTCCTGTAAGTACGATACCGAAACCCTGGTTACCGGAAATAACATTGCCAAGATCACTGCTGGCGCCGCCAATAGTAACCCCGCCCGGGCCGTCGGTAAGCAAAATCCCGGCATTACTGTTTCCTGCTTCAGTAACACCATCAGCACCCAGACCAATGTAATTGCCACTAATGATGTTTGCGCTGTTTACCGAATCTCCTAAAACGGAAATTCCTTCCTTATTATCGCCGATTACATTTCGTTCAAAGGTATCGTTGGTTCCATCATCGTCAGTGCCTATGCGGTTGCCGTCAGCGCCATCCTCAATTTGTATGCCGTCGTCGCGGTTACCTGCCGTCGTGACGCCGTCCTGCTCCACACCAAGATAATTTCCGTAGATCCAGTTATTGCTCGAAAGAATGTCAATTCCGTCTGAGTTGAAATTGATGATGGACAAACCACGCACTTCCGAACTATCGCTACCGATCCCCAATACAATGCCGTCCGTACCCCCACCGGCAGATGTACCATCAATCGTAATAACCGGAACACCATCAGTCGCATAGTCCGGTTCACTCCAACCGTCGATGGTAATTTGATCGGTGATCTGTGGTAGCGCAGTAAGAGGGCTAATGGTATGTGGCCCAGCTCCGGCAATACTAAACTCTATGACGTCGGCACCCGGGTTGGCGTTCGCATCCAGGATCGCCTGTCGCAAAGAGTCTGCACCACTGTCCGCAGTATTCTGTACCGTATAGGTCAGCAGGGTATGTTGCCATTCGCCTGCCCCGTCTTCGGACAGCAATGCTGTCGCCTCAATGGCACCAGTTGTGTATTCCAGCTCCCAATCGCCACCAAGGCTGACGTGACCGGTAAGGTCATCACTGGCTGCTATTTCAGTACCGGTGATCTGTGCCAGCGCAGCGGCAAACAGGCGCCCGTCCTCCGATGCAGCGACGTTACAACCGTAGATAAGTAAATCGGCATCGTCAGAAAACGCAGCTGCCCAGCTTGAAAGCCCGCTGCTATCCGATGCCAATGCATCCGTATCAAGAACCTGATTGCCCAGCCGTACGCTGCCGTCATTGCCGTGCGATACAATATGAACTGCATCTATTTTTTCTTCAGTTTCTGCAAGTGTTGCTGTGATCTTGTCAACACCCGCTTCATGAGCGTCTATCGTTACAACACGCAACTGCACGTTATCGTCCAGCTGACTGTATATTTCACGAAGCAGAAACTCGGTATCCTCAGCCTGAAGATCGACAAAAACTACTTCGGTGCGCGTCAATTGCGGCACCGATTCGCTAGCTATATCGCTTTCTACTTCACCGCCGAACAAACGCTCGGAACTGTCGACAGCAAGGGACGCTATATCTTCAGCTGATTCACCAGGACGCGAGGCGTAATACTCCAACTCCGCGAGTGGTAAAGAATACTCACTTTGATTAAGCAGAGCGACAGTCGGATGAATATCAACTTCTTCAGCTTGATCGTTACCCGTTGGTTCAACGCTCGGAACACCGCTCGGAACACCGCTCGGAGCATTGGCCGGATCAGTGCCAGTACCGCTTTTAGAATCGGCAGGTTTGGATGCGTTCTCGACCGAACTTTCTTTTGCTAATCGATCATCGCCACTCAACGTATAGGAAGGCTCAGTCGGTAGCGGTGGTGGTGCGGGCGCAGGTGGCGGTGCAGCAGCGTCATTGGAAACAGCGAGGTCCGGCCACGACAAAGCGCTCGCACCAGCGAGAGTTTTCTCATCACCCGAATCTATGTCCGCAAACGGAACATCCGCGGAAAATAAGACCCTCTGCTCGAGAGACTCGATGACCGGATTTTTAAGGTACTTGCCTTTTTTCAACGTTTTGCGCTCTACCGATCAATCCAACCAGTCAACAAAAGCACAAGTTATACGGTGCGAAAAACTTCCCAACAACATTGTTATCATTTATTTTCATTATGTTATCAGTATGTTAGAGACATCATATGCTGCACTGAGCAAATGCACAGAAAACATAACAGCTCCAATAAGCAGGCCACTTATATGTGCTCGATTTCTCACGCCTCTGGAAGATAAATGTAAAAACATTGTTTCGCAAAACAGCACGCAATGACGTTCACGAACAACGTTATCAGCCTGGCCTGTAACGTGGTGCAGCACATCTCCGAGCATGCAGACACTTATGACGCTACCGAAGAGGGTGATTGATAGGGAAATTGATGGAAGGGAATCAGCAGCACGGGCTGGATCTGCGGTCTGCGCGTACAGTAGCGCTGGGGGGACAGAGGACGGAGGACGGGGATACAGAGGACAGAGGATAGATTATTTAGGACAGACGATGCAGGAGCTGTCAGAGTCTGATTGTTCTGACCTCTGCCTTCTGCCCACCGTCTTCTGTCTTCTGTCTTCTGTCTTCTGAATGGCATGCCCTGTTAGCTGCGCTACAGCGCACGGCTCGCCGCGGCGGATACGCCTAGTCGTCGGAACTGTCCTTGCCGAGCATGGATTTCAAATCTGCAAACGGATTGTGGGTGGCTACGGGTGCAACTTTGTCTTCCCCGTAGGTAATTACTTCAACAAACCGCTGATGTTCATTGTCATGGCAAAAAACGCAGAGTAGCTCCCAGTTAGAGCCATCTTCCGGGTTGTTATCATGGTTGTGGTCCCGATGATGGACTGTCAGCTCACGAACATTGGCGTCATTGAACTCACGCATACAGCGACCGCAGACCCACGGGTACATTTTCAGGGCCCGTTGACGGTATCCATCCTCTCTCGATGCGTATGAGGCTCTCGCCTCGGCAACCAGCTTGTCCAGTGAATTACTTTTGTCTGACACGTTACACACTCCTGTGAGCAGGGACACGATATTGACAGCAGCGTCTGTTTTTTTACTTCAGCGACAAACCAGTGGCATGCGGCCACTGCAGTGTATCAACTTACCGATCAATGCCAAGATACAACGGCAGCTGGGAAATGTCATCCAGCAGTACATCGGCAATAAACTCAAGATCCGCTTTTGTTGCCGGCCCGGTTAACACACCGATCAGCACACCCGCGCCCGCGGCACGGCCCGCGTCCAGGTCGTGGCTACTGTCTCCCACCATCGCAACACTTGACGGGTCCAAACCGGTTTTCTCACAAAAACCCAAAATCATCCCTGGCTGTGGCTTGGCACCATATCCGGAATCAAAACCACAGATAAAATCGAAGTACGACACAGCGCCGATCTGCACAAGCTGATCGCGCGCAACCGATTCAAAATCGTTGGTAGCAACACCGAGCTTTATACCATTGGACTGCAAACACCGGCAAAGAATTTCAAGATCGGTAACAGGGACCGCCGCAGGCATAGCCTGTAAATGACGTTGCCCGATGGCATCCACTGCTGCAACGGATACATCCGGCAACAGATCACTCCAGGCCTGACTGATGTCACTTGCTGCTGCCTTGACAATCAGTGCTTCAGCAGCAAACTGCCGGCTCTGAGTATCGTAGCCGACAGCAGCACCGAGTGCCTGGCGCAGTTGCCCGTCGCCGGCGCTGAGTTCAGTGAGCACCCGCTCACACCACAATGCCCACATCGCATGGAAGCCAAACAACGTACCGTCCTTATCAAAGACAATACCTTCTATCGGCTGCGACTTCAGCAAAATCTATATTCCCGTACGAAGACGTTCAAAGATGACTAATACCCTATCGCACAACCATCTTTACGTGGATCCGAACCACCGCTTAACACTCCCTCGTCCCAGTCAATCCAGATTGCCTGTGAACCACCAATCGGATTTTCAGCAGGAACCATGGTGTGCCCCATGGAACTCAGTTCACGAACGATGTGTTCTGGCAGGGTCGACTCATACTCGACTGCGTGTTCATCGGGAATCGGAAATATCCTCGGTAAGTCCTGCGCTTCCTGAATATCCATGCCGCAATCGATCATACGAGTTAAAAACTGCATATGTCCGTAAGATTGATAGTGCCCCCCCATGACACCGTAAGGCATCACGACCCGATCACCTTTGGTAACCATGCCGGGGATAATAGTGTGCATCGGGCGTTTGCCGGGGCCTATACAGTTGGCATGGCCTTTTTGAAGGTTAAAGCTCTGACCTCGATTGTGTAACATCACGCCACTGTGTGGAGCCATCTGCACACTGCCAAAGCCATGAAACAAAGAGTTGATAAAACTGCAGGCATTGCGATCCTTGTCAACAACAGCAATGGTTACGGTACTTTTTTGCAATGGTGAATTAAAGGCTGGCAGTTCCGCCAATGCCTTATTCGGGTCAATTGCCGCTCGTATCTCCGCCGCATGCTCTGCCGACAACAACCAGTCTATCGGCACTTGTGCGTGCCGTTGATCCGCGACATACAGGTTGCGATCCTGATAGGCCATACGACCGGCTTCAATCTCTAGATGCATTTGTCTGGCATTCAGCACATCGCCTTTCTGGTAGTCAAACTCGCTTACAATATTCAGCAATTGCAAGGCAATAACGCCCTGCCCGTTCGGTGGCACCTGATAGATCTCGTAATCTCTATAACGAGTAGATATTGGCTCGACGTATTCACCACTGACAGATGCAAAATCCTCCAGCGTGTGCAGTCCGCCCAGTGTCTGTAAATAGCCGACGATATCTTCGGCTATGGCGCCCTGATAAAACGCATCTCGACCGTGCTCCGCTATCGCCTGCAGGGTTTTTGCAAGCGCCGGTTGGCGATGCATCGATCCCTCCACTGGTGTTTTTCCATCAATCAGGAATACCGATGCAGCATTCGTATCATTTTGCAGAAGCTCCATTTGCTTGAAAATATCGGCACCGACCCGTGAATGGATCGGGTAGCCATCTCTTGCATAGGAAATTGCCGGAGCCAATACTTCTGCCAGCGACAGTGTGCCATGATCTTCGTTGAGCTGATGCCAGGCATTAATCGCCCCCGGCACAGTTACCGAGTGCGGCGACTGACGCTCTATGTCAGTTATATTGTTTTTTTCATACCAGTCAAAACTTGCCGCAGCCGGTGTTTGACCGGAACCATTGTAGGCAACAAGATCTGCGCTGCCCTGTGGAGCAAGTAAACAAAAACAATCACCACCGATTCCAGTCGATTGTGGCTCAACGACACACTGCACCGCACAGACAGCAATAGCTGCGTCCAGTGCATTACCACCCTGCTTCAGAATATCGATTCCAGCCTGACTGGCCAGCGGGTGTGAACTCGCAACCATGCCATACGGGGATCGGACCGGGGATCGTCCGGGCGCTTCTAGATTTCGCATTTTAACCTTATATAGTTTG
>CAYMVV010000073.1:12758-28747 GCA_964393885.1 uncultured Granulosicoccaceae bacterium
GACCGGGGATCGTCCGGGCGCTTCTAGATTTCGCATTTTAACCTTATATAGTTTGCTGCCACTACCAATCTCCAAAACACGAAAATCGAGGCAACAGTGCTACCGTTCTTACTTGCTGCCTTTCCTTGACTGCTACACCAATCGGTCGTCAATTGAGAATTAGCATGAAATGCCTGTGCAAACAGCCCCTGGCACAGTATTGAGTCTGTTTCTAAATCAGCTGCGCGTAATAAACTGTGCGTCTATTCGGGTCGTGTCTATTCGAGTCGTGTCTATTCGGGTCGCAACCCCGCGCGCACAACGCAGGCTATCAACCCAGTGATTGTCGAATCGCCTCAACGCTATCTTTGGCGTCGCCAAACAACATACGTGTGTTGTCTTTGAAGAACAGTGGATTCTCCACACCGGCATAGCCTGTTGCCATGCTGCGCTTCGACACCACCACCGTCTTTGCATTCCAAACTTCCAACACGGGCATACCGGCAATCGGGCTGTTCGGGTTGTCAAGCGCTGACGGGTTAACGATATCATTTGCGCCAATCACAATCACTACATCTGTCGATGCCATGTCCTCATTGATCTCGTCCATTTCAAGCACCAGATCATAAGGTACGTTCGCCTCAGCCAGCAGCACATTCATGTGCCCGGGCATACGGCCAGCTACCGGGTGTATCGCAAAGCGCACATTGACACCTTTTGCCTTGAGTATCTTTGTCAACTCCGAAACCGGATGCTGCGCGTGCGCCACTGCCATACCATAGCCCGGAACAATCACAACTTCAGACGCATCACTGAGCAACTGTGCAACCTCATCTGCCGAGATAGCCGTTGCCTCGCCCTGTTCTTCGCCTTCAGCGTCACCCGTGCTGCTGCCGCCTCCGAAACCACCCATAATGACGCTGAAAAAATTTCGGTTCATCGCGCGACACATGATGTAGCTGAGGATCGCACCGCTACTGCCAACCAGTGCCCCGGTAATAATCAACAGGTCATTCGATAACATAAAGCCGGTCGCCGCCGCAGCCCAACCGGAATAGCTGTTCAGCATAGAGATCACAACCGGCATATCGGCACCGCCAATAGCCATCACCATATGGACACCAAACGCGAGAGCGAGTAGCGTCATCACCACCAATACCAATGACCCGAAAGTGACGCCACTACCGAGGAAAGCGAATAAAAGCAGAATCCATAGAACGACGATACCCAGATTCAGGAGATGTCTAAAAGGCAGCATCAAAGGCTGACTTCCTATTTTGCCATTGAGTTTGCCAAAGGCGACAACCGAGCCGGTAAAGGTAACAGCGCCTATGAGTATGCCAAGATAGATCTCAACATTGTGAATGGTTTTTTCAACGCCTTCAAAATGCACGTTTGGATCAAAGTAACTGGCAAAGCCAACCAGCACTGCGGCCAAGCCGACAAAACTGTGGAGGATGGCCACAAGCTCCGGCATCTGCGTCATTTGCACACGCGCCGCCATGAAGGCACCAATACCACCGCCGATTAGCATCATGGCAATAATCAACGCATAGTTAGTCACCTCACTATTGAGCACGGTCGCTACAATAGCTATTGCCATACCGGCAATGCCGAACCAGTTACCTCGACGTGCAGACTCCTGATGGCTAAGCCCGGACAGGCTTAAAATAAACAGTATTGCCGCGACGATATAGGCGGCGGTAATCATTCCAGTATTCATCTGCGCGCCCTATTTCCTGAACATCTTCAACATGCGCTGGGTAACCAGAAAGCCACCCGCAATATTTATTGTTGCCACCAGCACGCCAACGGCGGCGAGGAAAACAACAAAACCGGAAGGCGATGATATCTGCAACAGTGCGCCAACCACGATAATGCCGCTGATAGCGTTTGTTACGCTCATCAGCGGAGTGTGCAGTGACGGCGTGACATTCCATATCACCTGGTAGCCAACAAAACAGGCCAGCGCAAACACCGTAAAATGGCTCATAAAGGCAGGCGGCGCTACCGCACCCACTGCGAACACAGCGATGACGGTAACAATGGCTGCAATGACACTGCCTTTTATTTTACTGGCTACAGTTACGGGTTGTTCAACAGATGCTTGCGATTGACTGGTCTGATTCTTCTGTGGCGGTGCCGCCGATAGTTTGGGTGCCGGTGGTGGCCAGGTTATTTCCCCGCCATGAACCACTGTTGCACCACGGATTACTTCATCGTCCATGTTGACATCAATTTGTCCATCTTTTTGCGGTGTCAGGTCGGTTATTAAATGGCGCAAATTGGTGCCGTACAGCTGGCTCGACTGCGCGGCCATTCGGCTTGGCAAGTCGGTATATCCAATCAGCGTAACACCGTGGTGATTAATGACTTCGTTGGCTCGCGTCAGCTTGCAATTGCCGCCTTGCTCTGCGGCCAGATCGACCAATACACTGCCCGCTTTCATCGACTCAATCATTTCCGGCTTGATGAGCTCCGGCGCAGGCTTACCGGGAATCAACGCCGTGGTGATGATGATGTCTACCTCTTTCGCCTGCTCGGCAAATAAAGCCATTTCGGCTTCGATAAACTCTTTACTCATCACTTTCGCGTAGCCGCCGTCACCACTGGCATCTTCCTCGAATTCGAGTTCGAGGAAGTCTGCCCCCATACTCTCGACCTGTTCTTTTACCTCCGGCCGGGTATCGAAAGCCCGCACAATTGCACCCATACCACGTGCCGCGCCGATAGCCGCCAAACCGGCGACTCCTGCGCCAATTACCAACACTTTAGCCGGTGGCACTTTGCCAGCCGCGGTTATTTGACCCGTGAAAAAACGCCCGAAGTGGTTGGCAGCTTCAACTACCGCCCTGTACCCCGCGATATTCGCCATTGAACTCAGCGCGTCAAGCTTTTGAGCTCGCGAGATACGCGGCACCGAATCCATCGCCATTGCGGTAACCCCTTTTGCGGCCAGCTTGTCCAGAAGCTCCGGGTTTTGTGCAGGCCACAAAAAACTGATCAGCACGGTGCCGCTACTGAGGAGCTCGACTTCGTCGCCTGCATCGGGGTGATTCTGAGGGGCACGGACCTTTAATATGACATCAGAGTCACTCCACAATTTTCTGACATCCGCAGCAATCGTAACGCCGGCATCTTTATACTGCTGGTCGCTGTAATTCGCCGCAGCGCCTGCACCACTTTCTATAGTTATTTGATGGCCGAGCTTGTGAATAAATGTCGCCGTCTCCGGCGTGAGCGCTACTCGCTGCTCACCGTCATAAACTTCCTTTGGTACACCAATACGCATAACTGGCCCTCCGCAAATTGCTATAGACAGATAACTGGATTGCAGCGGGGTTCCACTGCCAAAGAGTGCTGATCGCCATATTCTGCACAGCACCGCTGTACGGGGATTTGCTCCACGATATGTTTCTACAAATAGAGAGACAGGGGCTGGGAGTAAAGTTCAATGGCGAGCAGCGAGTTTATCGATAATCTCAGTATATACTTCGGTGCGAGACAAGCGCCAGTCGAATTTGAACTTGAATGGCAAGGGGAAAGCTGCTGCGAATTACCGGCAACAGCAGGAGGTGTGAATCAGCACGTGGCGAAGTGTTCGATAGTTTCGCATACCATCAGGGCGCGTTCGCGGCAGTGGTGGTTGTGCCGCAGCGGTCTGACGGTCTATCTTTCCAGCGTATAAATCAAATCAGCGCCGGATGACGGCTCCCTGCTTCTGCTGGAACTGCCTATTAAGGAGAGCCTGTCAGAAAGCGTATAGCGCAGGGTGAATAGCTCTCGTTTATCAAACAAATCGAATCCGAAACTGACATAGATATCCGGTGTAATAAAACGCCCCAGCGTATAGCTTGCACCGAGTGCATCAACCGGCTTGCCAAGTAAAATAAAAGACAGTGTATTCGCATCTGTCTGTGGTGGATCAGACTGCAGCTCCAGAATAGGTGTTTGCGCGCTACCACTGACCTTGACACCCGCCTTGACACTGTATTCGGCAACGTCTCTGGCGACGTCCAGATCGAGCGCCGGATCATCTATTGGTCCGCCACTGAAGAGGATCTTGCCACTTTCCATCGTCAACTTTTGGCCATAGACAAGAAAGTCACCGTTGGTGACCTCTATTGTGCCAGACGCTGTTACCACCTGCCCCGGCTTCTTGTTCACTCTTAGCCCGCCACTCAGTGCACCATCGAATTGACCTGCATCAATCCGAATATCGTCACCGAGTGTCACCTGCACATCCAGGTTAATATCGTTTTCCTTTTTCTCCTCCCGAACAACGCTGGAATCAACGATAACCACATCCGGTGATTCAGTAACCAGTGACGTACCACCACCGGCTCTAATCAGCGCGGTTGGCACCAAAAGGTCTCCACTGACTGTCAGCTGGCGATCGGCAAAGCGGATATTCAGGTCCGGAGATATTTCTACAAGCTGGCGCGATGTATTGGACACAAGGAAATTCTGTCCGGCGACACCCAGATCCAGTACCCCACTACTGGCGCTGTAGCGCCCATCGAGATCCAGCTGTCCATCACCGGAACGCGCTGCACCTCGCAACAGCAACCCGCCGCGGCCATTACCACTGACCTCAATCGCTCCATCGGTAACTTCAAGTGCGACCGAAGGCACTTCAAGCGACAACTCGTCGACGCTTGCGCTGCCGGTTACTCGTGGTGAATCAATGGCACCGTTAAAGGCCAGATTGCTGCTGAACTCGCCACTGACAGATTCCAGTTCGGGTGCAAAAGCTCCTACCACAGCCAAATCCGTTATTTCACTGTCAAGCGTGCCTTTTATCCTCGGTGCTACTGCGTCATCACTACTACCAAGTTCGGAAAGCACTGCGCCCAGTTTTATAAAACCAAGCTCCATCAGGTTAAGGTCAGCATTGATATCAACTTTATCGTCATTGAAATCTGCCGTAAATTCAGACTGGCCAAGGCTTCTTTGAACAGGTATTCCGCGCTCCTGATAACGAAGGTAACCATCCGGGAACCCGGCATTGGCAACCGCCTTAATTTGCCCCTGCTTGTCAATGTCTACTGCTACCTGGCCATCTATGACCACGTCGATTTCGATATCCAGTGGCAGATATTCCCGCACCAGCTCGATATCGAAATCTTCCATCGCTGCATTCGCTGCTACCGTGCCATCCGATAGTCTGGTGAGTGCCGCACACAGGGAGGACGCGTTACTGCTCATACACAGATCCCGGAATCGTACCTGCTGCGCTCCGGCAACTACCTCTACCGGTTGCTCAAGCGTCCAGTCACCAAAGTCTGTGGCCAATGCACTAAGGTCTGTCACAGTGCCGTTCCACACATCGTCTGCATAAGCGCCATCACCCTGCAGTTTAAGTTCCCCCTGCGGTCCACTTAACGACACATCAACTTTATGCGACTGTGGCGTGCCATCACCAGTGATGCTAAGCGCATCCCATTGCTGGCCACTCACATTGATATCCGCCGCACGAATCTCGACCACAGAGTCTTTGCGACCCGATAGATCAACAGTTGCTGTACCGTTGAGATCATTAATCTTCAGAAACTCGGAATCTATCTGCGCCGATTGAACCGCCACCTGACTTGCCATCGAATCTGCAGAACCCGTGTGCTCACCGGCAATCTGTAACTCTCCCCTGAAGCCCGGCACCAGCTCCTCGAGCGACGGTGCTTCGACCTGCCATTGCAGATCAACCTCGTTGCCAATCGTGCCGGATGCGGTGATATTTGCAGAGCCTGCTACCAGACTCAGGTTATCCACTACCAGCGCTCCATCGACTACCGAGACACCACCCGAACCATCCAGAGGCTGCCCTTTATAGATGCCGCCAATATCAACTATGTCTGTGCTTTGCGACAGTCCTTCCGCAGTCACAATGCCACTGCTTTTTATGTCAGCGTTAATGCTGGCATCGAAGCCCGGCCATTGCGATTCCGGATTCACTCCGCGTGCACTGATGTCGACATTCCACCCGGGTTGTGGATTCCAGCCTGCAGTGCCCACTGCTTCAAGCTTGCCATCCAGTGTATCGCCGGTAACCTGCAAAGCGCTAAACGCACTTTCATTTCCGCTACCACTGATGATCCAGTTCCCCTCGGGGACTTTACTGCCACCGACATCGAGAGATACGTCGAGCTGATAGTCCGAGAGTGGACCGACGACGCTAAATTGCCCCTGGCGGCTCTCAAAGTCTGCACTGCTGCCCTGCAACGGCCATTGCAGGTTTTGCCAGTCACCTTCAAGATCAATCCGGTTATCATCAATTGAAAATACGCCAGCTACATCGAGACTGGTATCCGTACCGGCGCCACCGACAGTTAATGAATTAACCAACACCTGTTTCGGATCAGCCACCACATCAACCGCGATTTCCATGCGCCCCGCCTGATCCTGATCCACCAGGCCATTACCGATTATCGTCGCACCCTCTGCACTGGCCTGTAGACTCAATTCGCCACTGGAATCACTTATTATTAACGGGGCTTGTTGTAACAACTCTTGTTGCAACTGCTCTTGTTGCAGGGGCCAGGTCAGTTGCGACCACTGCAAATCCAGATCGACTAACTGTGTGGCCAGGTCCACGTCTCCACTGCCGGTAATTACCGCCGGAGCCTCATCGAAGGTTACTTCTATTTGTTTGACTTGAACGACTTTCTGGTCAGTGCTGGCAACAATATGCATTGCAAGCGGTCCGGATAGCTCGTGGCGACTGGCAAGATCTGCGTCTATCTGGATATCATTTAACCGGCCGGAAACTTTCGCCTCGGCTGTCAACGGTATGTTCTCCGCAGCGGGTGACAAAACCCCCAGATTATCTGCAGAAACAGATGCGACGCCAGACAACGACAGCTCGCCGATGACATCACTTATTGTTAATTCAGCGGTTGATTCGATAGCACCAGACAGTTCGTGAACTATGGCGAGTTCGTCCAGATCGCCACTGGCAGTGGCACGCCCTTGCAGCGGGCCCAGCTGTTCATCCTGGTACTGCCACGCGGCCGTAAGTGACACAGGCCAGCTGCCGGTTGTGTTCACCACGCCATCTACTTTTACCGCGCCATTCGGAGCACTCGCACTGAGTTCCACTACTTGCAGATCGCTGTGCTGTCCGCTGCCACCAAACACCACCCGGTCTATGACAATCGGTGCATCGCTGGCATAGGGATACACTCTGATATCGGTCAGAGACAGCTGTTTTATCTCTGCTCCTACAGGCAGACGCAGATCGTTAAGTTGAAAGGGCTCGCTGCGCTCACCACCGGCAGGCTCGACAGGTTTGGGCAAACGTATCTCTATTCCACTGGCGCTAAAATTCTCGACGTGCACCTGCCTGCGAATCAGGCTGCGCGGATGCCAATCCAGCTGAATATTGTCTATCCGGACAGATGTACCATCATCTGCATTGAACCGCAGATCATCTACCTCGGCAGGGCCGATCAGGGATCCCTGTAATTCGCTCCACTGCAGCTCACCCTGCACATAACTTGAACCCAATGAAAAAAGCCGTTGCATACCACCATGCGTCATGGTGATGTAGGAAACAAACAGAATGATCAGCAACAGTATGATCAGAAGCGACATTCCGGTTATTTTCAAGGCTCTCATGAAAAGGCTCTCATAAAAAAAGCGCTCACAAGTCCGGCCCTAAAGAAAAATGCAAATGATAGTTGCCTCTACCCGGGTCATCAAAGCTGCGGCCCACATCGAAGCGGATAGGACCGATAGGTGATTGCCAGCGCAGACCTACACCAAGCCCCAGGCGAAGGTCAGGCTCATCGTCGAATGCATCTCCGGCATCAGCAAACAGTGCCCAGCTAAAGCCTTCTACAGCTGGGATCTCGTATTCAATACTGCTTTCGATCAGGTGGCGGCCACCGACCACTCCCCCATCCGCACCAATCGGCGCAATGTTGTCAAAACTAAAGCCACGAATACTGCGATCACCACCAGTGAAGTAACGCAATGAAGATGGCAGCTTTTCGAAATCCTCGACCCAGGTGGTACCAACGCCAAACCTTGCCAGCAATCGATGCCGGTTGCTCAGGGTCTTGATTTTTTTTGCGAACAACATGGGTTGAATGAACGAGGTATCCGATAATAAACCGGAGCTTGCACCGCGCAGGCGAAGTTGCAAAGACGAACCATTTACAGCATTGATTCGTTTATCCAGCTGCTGCGGATAGATTCTGGTCCAGTCCGCACTGGGCATCAGCAGATTGGTTGTCGACGTTTCCCCTTCAATAACAAACTCCTCTATCTGATATTCAAGCCCATAGGTTTTAAACCACAAACCGTCTCGATAACGGAATTCGCTCCCAAGTAAAAAGGTGCGAAAGTCACGAGAGTCAGAGTCTTCACGATCCAGCCCAAAGCGAAACCTCCAGTAATCTGTACGAGGATCAAGTGTGGGGATAGTATAGGATGCAACTGCACCATAGCCGATTTCAGACACCCGCCCCTCTGCAGAATACTGGTGGCCACGATCATTTAATCGTCTACCGGTTAAACCCAATCGAGCCCGCGCACCGGTGTCGGTGCCATAACCTATACCAAAAACATATTGCTTTGGATTGAGGTGGGTCAGATCAACTTCGACAGGTATAACGCGGTCTACTGCATCGTCGGCCGAGGCGTTAATGCGAACATCCCTGTAGTAGCTGGTGCCGCTGAGATCGCTCTGCAATGTTTGTAGCTCGCGCGCGTCGTAACTCTGCGGGTTTTCCAACTCAACAAATCGCGCGAGCAAATCACTATTGAGCCAACTGCGATCCTGCTGCAATGTCACCGGGCCTATCTTGTAGCGAGGACCGGTTTCAAACAACAGGGTGACATGCGCTGAATAGGAATCCATGTTGATAAGAATTTCATTCTTCTTCAATTCCGCTTCAAAGAACCCTAAACGGGTAGCAACCGTTTGCAAGCGCTGCTTTAGATCCTCATACAATTGCTGATCAAGTAACTTGCCCGGTCTGAAGTATTCAAGCTCCTGCAACTCTCGAAATTCAGGCAGTTCACTTCCATCACCGGTTATACGGTAGTTACTACCAACGACTGGCACACGATCGTTGACCGAGATGTCATAGACTACCTGCCAGTTTCTCTCGAGATCCAGCAGCTCACTTTTCACCTCTGCGCGGTAGTACCCGAATGGACGCAGTGCGGCCTTTATTTGTTCTGGTGCCTTCTTGTGCATGTACCGAAGACGTGGAACACTTTCGACCAGTTTCGAATTAAACTCCCATATGTTCAGCAATCCACGAACATTGTTCAGCTCGATACCATCAATGCCTTTAATTACGACGCTAAGGTCTTTTCTCAGCGTCGTCACTGGCACAGCATCCTGCGGTGTAGCCGCTGGCAATGTCAGCAGCGCGGGCAGCAAGGCCAGCGCGCAAATGATCCGATGTTTTGACTTTAGCCAACGGGTAAAGTGCACCACCTTCCGTCCTGCTGGATAGTGTTTGAATCTACGGCCAGCCATTTTATTATTATTCTGGTATGGAATCCGACGGCTCAATTGTGGGCATGAGTCGATCCACATTGCAAGAAATAGGAATCCTGATGCGGTTAAGTTTAGAATAACGCGGCCTGTTTGCAGCCAATCAACTATCAACTATTGCGCCGATTGCATGATGGTAAGGCAGCACGCGGGCAGCGACACCGAGATATTAGACCCACCGCACAGCGCGCGGGCCCGCCACTGTGACAGACATAACAGTGACCGCGACTGAGCAGCAAGCCGACAGCGATCCATCGGTGACGATTAATTCCTGCACAACCGGCGATCACGCCTTCAGGCATCTGCGACCTTTACCAACCGCGCCCTTTACCAACTGTGCCCTTTGCCAACTGAGCCCTTTGCCAACTGTGCCCTTGGTAACGGCTCTCTTTACAACTGCGCGGCACCCGCGCATTCGAACACACTCATTCGTACGAATTGCATCAGGTAAGCCACTACAGGAGCACTGATGCATAAAAGGCACGCAGAAATTGCTAGTGTGCAAGCCGCTATACATACAGGTATCCTAGGAGCCTGCGCGGCAGAACCTCCACTACTGCGAACGCGTTTCCAACCCCTGCAACCATCCCTCAGGCCCGCACGAATGAGTGAAATTTGCCCTCCGCAATTTAAACCGCGCAAGAAGCCAGTCGATACCCACAAAATTCTCAAAAGCAATGGCACACTGGTTGCCGGTGCCAGCGCCCCGCTCGCAGATGAACAGGCACAGGAAGCACTGCGACTCATGATGGTCGGCCGCGCGTTTGATACCAAGTGCTTCAGCTTGCAACGGCAGGGAAAAATGGGGACTTTCGCCCCGCTGCATGGACAGGAAGCATCGATAGTGGGCTCTGCGATGGCATTGAACCCGGCCACCGACTGGATCGCCCCGCAATACCGCGAGATGCCGGCAGCACTTCGTCACGGCCTGCCGTTGAAAAATATTATTCTATACCGGCAGGGGCACCCGGAAGGCGGCGTGGTGCCTGCCGGAGTGAAGGTCATGCAGTTTCAAATTTCTCTGGCAGCACAAATACCGCATGCGGTAGGCCTTGCCTGGGGCATGCAGCTACAGCAGCAAAATGGCGTCGCGGTTGCCTATTTCGGCGACGGCTCCTCGTCCGAAGGGGACTTTCACGAGGCCTGCAATCTGGCTGGCGTTACCAAAGCACCTGTGATCTTTTTGCTGCAAAACAATCAGTGGGCCATATCCACACCACGCGAAATACAAAGCGCATCGGTCGATTTAGCATCGCGAGCGCCGGGCTACGGCTTTCCCGGTGTTTCGGTCGACGGCAATGATCTATTCGCGGTCTACCAGGCTGTCCATGAGGCTACCGTTCGCGCTCGCAATGGCCAGGGCCCCACACTGATCGAATGTCATACCTATCGCATGTGGGCACATACCACCGCAGACGACCCAACCCGCTATGTCGATGAAAGTGTCGAAAAAGACTGGGCTAAGCGCGACCCGATTGAACGCGTGCAGAAATACCTTGCCGGCAAAGGACAGTGGGATGACGACATTGCCGCCCGGTGGGACGAGGAGATAGCCGCGGAAATTCAGACCGGATTCGATGAGGCAGCTACTGTTCCGGCGGCGGGGCCGGAAAGTCTGTACGAGCACGTGTTCGACACGCCAACGCAGTCGCTGCAGCGACAACGTCGCACGCAGTTAGCGGAGAGCTGAACATGGCAGCACAAGGCACATCGCGCCTGACAATGGTGGAAGCAATAAGAGAGACCCTGCGTGCAGAGATGCTGCGTGATGAGCGGGTGATCATCATGGGAGAAGACGTCGGACATCTCGGCGGCGTCTTCAGAGCCACCGACGGTCTGCAGCAGCAATTCGGCTCGCAGCGCGTATTTGATACACCGCTGGCCGAAAGTGTTATTGCCGGTTCTGCACTGGGCCTGGCACTATCCGGACTGATCCCCGTTATCGAAATGCAATTTCTCGCCTTTTCTCAAAACGGCTTCCACCAGATTTGCCAGCAAATCGGCCGCACCCGCTTTCGCACACGTGGATCGCACTCGGCGCCGATCACCATTCGAGCCCCGTTTGGTGGCAACGTAAAAACGCCGGAACTCCACAGTGACTCAATGGAGCCTATGTATGCGCAAACCACCGGACTCAAGATTGCCATGCCTTCCACCGCGGCAGATGCCAAGGGCATGTTGGCAACCGCAATCCGTGACCCCGATCCGGTGTTGTTTCTGGAACCACTCAGAGGCTATCGACTGATCGCCGACGATGTTCCAGACGAAGACTACACCATACCGTTCGGGCAA
The DNA here is from genome assembly GCA_964393885.1 of uncultured Granulosicoccaceae bacterium. Classification (GTDB taxonomy): domain Bacteria; phylum Pseudomonadota; class Gammaproteobacteria; order Granulosicoccales; family Granulosicoccaceae. Next base: position 24,538 of record CAYMVV010000073.1, read on the forward strand.
CTGCGCACCATCCGCGAGGGCTCCGATATAACTATCGTCACCTGGAGCGCCAGTGTTCCTGTCGTCGAGGAAGCGGTTGAACAACTGGTGGCTGAAGGCATTGACCCGCATGTTGTAGACTTGCGTACGATTGTGCCTCTGGATGAAACCGGACTGATCAAGGCGGTGGAAAAGACCGGGCGCTGTGTTGTCGTACACGAGTCACCCGCCGTGTCCGGCTTTGGTGCCGAAATCATAGCCCTGGTACAACAGCAGGCTTTCTTTTCATTGCAGGCACCATTACTGAGGGTGACTGCACCCGATGCTCCGTATCCCACGCCCGGCGTCGAAGGCTATTACGTACCGGATGCCAAACAAGTGGTTCACGCGGTACACGAAACACTAATCGACCAGTAGTTGTACCAATCGACCAAAAGAACAAGCGCATGGCAACACAAGAATTTCTGTTACCGGATGTCGGCGAAGGGCTTGAAGCCGGTACGATAGTGCAGTGGCTGGTCTCTCCCGGCGACGCCGTCACCGTCGACCAGATCATCGTCGAAATAGAAACGGACAAGGCAGTGGTAGAGATTCCGGCACCGGTAACCGGCACGCTGGCCAGTCAGGGAGGTAAAGCCGGTGCCACGCTGCCGGTGGGATCGGTGCTGGCAACCTTCGAAACAGACGCCCTTTCAGCTGCGCCTGCCACCGCACCTTCGACTGCTATACCGGGCGCATCCTCTGCCGCTGCACAGCAATCTGCGACCACGCAAGCAGATGCACCGTCTTCTTCAACACGAACCGGATCGCCAGCCGCTCAACAAGCGACATCTTCCAAACGCATACTGGCAAGTCCGGCAACTCGCAAGTATGCGCGCAACCACAAAATTGACCTGTCCCTGATCAATGGCAGCGGGTCGCGAGGTCAGATTACCCAAAAAGACATAGAGAAATTTCTCGCCTCGGGCACAACTTCAGACGCTGTGTCAAAGCATAACCATACTGCGGCACCTGCAGCGGCACGCACTCCGGCAGCATCTGCAACAACATCTACAACAACATCTACAACAACATCTACAACAACAAGGGAATCACGTACAGAGCCGCTGTCAGGTTTGCGCAAACAAATTGCCAGCAACATGCAAAGCGCATGGCGTGACATACCGCATGTGTTTACCTTTGAGGAAATCGATGCGACAGCACTGATGGAAGCGCGTGGCGAGCTAAACGACGAGTACGAACGACAGGGACAGCGTGTGAGTTTTTTACCGTTTTTTGTCAAGGCATGTGTGATCGCGCTGCAGGAACATCCACGCTTTAACGCATCATTAAATCTGTCAGATGAAACGGTCTGTTATCACGGCCACTGTAACATCGGCATTGCCACAGCAACACCCGAAGGCCTTATCGTTACAGTCGTACATCATGCAGAGCAAAAATCGATACTAGGCATAGGTAACGAAATCGCCTCTCTCGCCGCACTGGCGCGCGAAAGACGTGTCAGCGTCGAGCAGATAAAAGGCGGCACCTTTACCATCTCAAATTTTGGCAGCTATGGGGGCACCATCGGCACCCCGATCATAAGACCACCCGAAGTTGCGATTGCCGGCTTCGGTCGCATCCATGAAAAAGTAGTGCCCCGTAATGGCGAACCTGCGATACGGCCTATATTGCCGTTGGCGGTATCGACCGATCACCGACTTAACGACGGTGAGCACCTTGGAGGGTTTGTCTCATCATTAACCCGACTGCTGAGTAACCCGATCCGTATGCTTGGCCATCTATAAACAGCCATACCAACAGATCTGTCTGCGTGCTATCTCCAGAACACCCCATAATGCTGAAACACCGAAAACCAGCGTGTGCAGCACAATGTGCAACTGTGCTGCAGTCGCACGGCAGGGCCAGTGTCAGAAAATCTTGTCGAGCTAATAATGACAGTACCGTTGATTGTTATAACACTATCTATAGAGCACCCCGATGGTTGTAGGTAACGCACCGGAAGCGGCAGACTTTGTTGTTATCGGTGCTGGCCCCGGAGGGTATACCGCTGCTTTGCATGCAGCAAAGCTCGGTCGTGACGTCACCTTAATTGATAAGGGCGGAGAATCGTCAATCGGCGGTGTTTGTTTGCACTCTGGCTGTATACCCAGTAAATCACTAATAGAAGCGGCAGACATTTTTTATCGCAGCCAGCACAGCGCAGCAATGGGAATAAACGTAACAGACGCCACTTTCAGCATGGTTGATTTTCAACAATATAAAAACGGCGTTATCGATAAACTTGCCAATGGTGTCCGACAAAAGCTGAGTAAGGCAGACATTACAGTGATTGCCGGTAACGCCATGTTTACCGATGAAAAGACACTGGTGGTGGCAACAGACGAAGGTCAGGCCAGATTTCTGCAGTTTCGCGACTGCGTCATCGCCACCGGATCAAGTCCATTTGCAATACCCGGGTTCGACTTCAGTGACACCGTACTGGATGCCAGCGCAACACTGAATCTTACACAAACGCCAGAGTCGGTTGCCATTATTGGTGCAGGCTATATTGGTTTGGAGCTCGGCTGTGCACTGGCAAAACTCGGAACTACAGTAACCGTTATAGAATCACAACAGCGCATCCTGCCCGCCATGCAACCAGGACCCGATATCACATTAAAACGATGCATGGAGCAGCTCGGTGTCACTTTCTATACCGGTTGCCGCGCCAGCCAATCCAGCGCATATAGTGGCGACACGCTAACCATCATCGAGCAAAACACCGACAACACCAAAGAACTGAAGATCAAGGCTGACTATGTACTGCTGGCCACTGGCAGAAAACCAAACACCCGCAACCTCGAACTGGCAGCCGCCGGCATTACAACCACCGATACAGGGCACATCGAGGTACACGCAGACCGTCACGTCTCCCCACACATCGCGGCAATCGGGGACGTCACAGCCGGCCCTGCACTGGCACACAAGGCAAGCGCCGAAGCGATCGTCGCCGTCGATGCACTGTGCGGAGAAGTCACAGCATTTGAACCACAGGCAATACCATCGATCATATTTACCGACCCGGAAATTGCATTGGCCGGTTACAGCCTCGACGAAGCGAAGGCAAGCGGTGTTAACGCCATAAGCCACAAATTGCCACTTCGAGCCTCTGGTCGTGCCACAACAATGAATCACACGCAAGGCTATGTTGAACTGGTGAGTGACGCAGACGACGGAACCTTGCTCGGCGCAACCATTGTTGCTCCCCACGCCTCGGAACTGATAGCCGAGATCTGCGTGGCAATTGAAATGGGAGCAAGTATCGCGGACCTGGCCCTGACGATCCACCCGCATCCAACACTGAGTGAACTGGTGATGGACGTAGCCGGGACTGATGGTTAGTCAACAAATCGCACTGGCCTGATCTGCCTGGCGCGCGTGCTTAACAAAACCGTGTTTATTAACGGGGACTCTAACTGTCGATGCGAAATCCGTATGAATAATGCAGGGAGGCCCGACGGCCATCGGTACGAGCTTATTGATCATTGCGAAAAATATAGTGCGAAAAATATAGTGCGAAAAATATAGTGCGAAAAATATGGTAAGGTATCGCCACAACACCCAAAGCGCTATCACGTCATGCGCAAGGACAGGTCCACAAAGTAAGGATAGACAAGTCATCATTTAGCTAATACAGCATTGTACAAATGAGAGAACTCCACATGCCAAAAATTGAAATTTACTCCAGCATGATATGTCCATTTTGCCATCGGGCCAAGCGTACTCTGGATAGTTTAGGGTTGAGCTACGAAGAGATCGAAGTGACACTTGGGGGGAATCGCAAACAGGAAATGATAGAGCGTTCAAACCGGACCACTGTGCCGCAAATATTTATCGACGACTATCATATCGGGGGCAGTGATGATCTTGAAGACGCCCGTACCAGTGGATTGTTGCAAAAGGTACTGGATGGGACCCACAAGCCTGGCTAGGAGATTACGCTCCCTGCCGGAGGCTTTCGTCCAGAAGATGGAAGGCAGAAGGCAGAACAATCAGACTCTGACAGCCCCTGCATCATCTGTCCTCTGTCATCCGGCCTCTGTAATCTGTACCGAACGATTTTTTGTATGTAACCAAAAAAACTCAAACCCGATAACATCGCAGCTGTTAGTCAGATAGACAAACTGTAGGGTGCTCTGAGTGGTGAGACTGGGCAAGAATTCCTTTGTGAGGTAAATTCACGCTTGTA
>CAYMVV010000074.1:0-28227 GCA_964393885.1 uncultured Granulosicoccaceae bacterium
CTTATGAAGGCAGGCCGAAATGGTCCAGCTGGTTCAGTAATGCCGGACTGTCTGGCATGAACGGTAAACACAATCTTTACTTTAATAGTGTGTCACTGGCACTTGCCGCCGCAGTTGAGGGGCAGGGAGTGGTGTTGACGCTTGAACAACTGGCTGAGGAAGATATCAGCCGGGGCAGGCTGGTTTCTCTGTTTGGATTGCCAATGGAGGTCGAACATGCCTACCACATTGTCAGTTTGCAGGGAGCAGCAGCAGATGCTCGTGTGTCAGCGTTTAAGCAATGGTTATTTGATGAGGTTGCACGTGAGAGCCAACCAGTAGAGTAGATTAAATTATCCGACATGCGCAGAGTATCCGCTGCAAAGATCCAGCCTGTTTGGCTTTATCTATAACCAGTCAAATGCGGAGTCTCCCTGTTGGAGCAGTCCCCCGCTCAGGCGAGTTCGTTAACAGCGCGAGTCGTGGTCTTACTGTTGCCTTGTGCAGCGGTAACTTTCGCAGGTGTTATTGAACTGGCTTGCGGACTGGCATTTGCGATGCGCTGATATATTTCTTCGCGATGTACCGCAATCTCTCTTGGCGCATCGATGCCAATCCTCACCTGGCCGCCTTTGATCTGAAGTATGGTAACTGTCACCTCGTCTCCGATCTTAATCGACTCGCCGTGGCGCCTGGATAAAATAAGCATATTAACTCCCTTTAGTAACATTGACTAAGTGTTGAATGGCATCGATGGATGGCCTTAGATTTCAGTTTGCAGCGATGCATTAAAATGCAAGGCGACAATATATACTTAGTTCAAGCTGGTACAGCGAGGTTCCACCGCTGGCACAATTGGTAACACTGTTATTAACAGGAGTAACAAAGTAACAAAGTAACAAAGTAACAAAGTAACAGAGCCACAGAGCCAGGTTTGCGGTAGTTACTGCTGATTCTTCAGGTCTAAAATAGTTAGCCATCCAGACTGTATCTCTGCGTGAAGTTTGCGCGGCAACAGTTATGCGCTGCAGGATACAGACTTGCGGAGGCACTCTATCCGGGTTTGTTATTCAGTTATAGAGATAGCCGGTGAAGAAGGTGTGTATTGCTGTTCCCAAAACCGCTTTTTGCAATTCGGAGCGGATGATTGAGTGGATCTGTTGTCAGGTATTCAGGCAGTCAACGCATGGGAGCTCTATTGGTTCCCGTGCTTTTAGTTCCAGCCAGGAGCGGATGCGCAAAAGAAAGTAAGAAGAATGAGAATGCTGGTTTCGCCTGGGCGGCAGTGAAGGGCGACAGTAAAGAGCAGCAGTGAAGGACAGCAGTGTATGGCTGAGAGTGTATTGCCATCGCTATCAATAGATCTGAAACCGATTGTAAAAAACCGTAGATGACAGCCATAGTGGTACTGTCCAGCTGTGGCAACCGGAAACACTAACTGCTTACACCAGTCAAAAAAGTATTAGCAGAGAAGAACACTGCATGGGCGTTAAGCCCGCTAGGGCTACTAGATAGAGTCTGATATCACAGTCTGTTCCTTTGCTTTGGCGTGATAACGAATAGGTTGTAGGAGCAACGATCCGTGTGTGTGAAAATCGTTAAACCATTTCCTCTTCTTCATCTACTTCATCGATGTCATTAACGTCAACGTCGACCAGGGATTTTCCGCAATGCGGGCATTCAGTCAGTTGCGCAGCATGCTGATTACTGCCAGAGGCAGTTTTGATAACCTCTGCTGCCTGCCAGCCCTTGTCTCCGCTTACTTTCAGGAATTCGACTCGATCTCCTTCTGCCAGGGACTTATAGTCCTCCGGGTTTCCGGAAAGTATTGATCGGTAGTGAACGAAACATTCGTCCTGCTCAGGGTCATCAAGAATAAATCCGTACCCTTTAGAATTGTTAAACCACTTTACTGTGCCAGTTGTTTTCATGGGGTATCTACTCCTACTGCAAAAAAAAACACCATTGATAGTCGCGTTTGAATCGATAGACGCGGTTGAAGTGCGAACGATATAGCCAGAATTATTATTTTCAACTCTCAAAAAGATCGTTCTATGATCTCTCAGCTGAGGGAATAAATAACGATTCCTAAATGGCTAGTTCCTATGGACACTATACAAGACACTATGGTTCACGGAAACAGCTCATAGTCTTAACATTTTTTGTATGAGGTGTGGTCGGCATCCCACTGTGTCGCAATTCCCACTGATTATTCTATCTCGACACCATAAGTCCCGGCAGTTATTCACCATGTGTTCAGATTCGCCGATTGCCGTTGTTCTAAGCCAATACTACTGATGGATTTAGTACACAAGTAAACGATCAAGAGCAGAAACAATGGGAAAGTGCACGAGAAGGCACTCGCTGTTGCGTGGATTTGCAAACTCAATGGCTGTCGGTCTCAACGCAAACAGCGCACTGACAATCTAGTTCTATGTGGAGGGTATTACAAAGGAAGTTGCAGGTTGGTTAAAAATTGTCTTTACGCTGCCTGATTTCAGCAAACACTTCGGCGTCAGTTGCATCCGGCATTTGCAGATTGGAGCGCACAGCTGAATCGCCGGCGCGCAGGAAGGGATTGGTTGCCAACTCGTCTGCCAGCAATGAAGGTACCGTTGGCTGATTGTTTTCGCGCATCTTTTTAAATTGTTCCACGCGCTGTTGCAGTTGCTCGTTGTTCGGGTCAATCGTGACAGCAAATCCGGCATTGGCCAATGTGTATTCATGGCTGCTATAGATCATGGTCTCTTCTGGCAGCTGCATTAATTTTTGCAGGCTGTTCCACATCATGCTGGCATCACCTTCAAACACGCGTCCGCAGCCCAGCGTAAAAAGCGTGTCACCGGTGAATGCGATTTTTTCATCTGGCAGGTAGTAATTCAGCATATCAAGTGTGTGGCCAGGTGTATGCAAGACCTGAAAGGTGGAGCCAGCGATCGAAAAAACGTCTCCGTCTTTAACTTTTTCGTCGAGCCCGTCTATTTTGCTGTGTTGAGCCGGGCCTATAACTTTGCAATTGGTTTTATCTTTTATTTCTGCAAGACCGGCAACATGATCTGCGTGATGGTGGGTGACAAGTAAGTGGGATAGTTGCCAGCCTTTTTCCTTTAACACGGATAGTAAGGGAGATGCTTCCCCCGCATCTATGCTGATGGTGTCTCCTGTCATTTTGCTATGTAAAAGGACGCCATAGTTGTCTGACAGGTAGCTGTATATATGATATTCGAAGTTGGCCATATGTAATTCCCGGTTACGTTTGTGTTCAGACTTTAATCTTCCGCGTAGTGGCGCTCATATCGGTTGCCTATGGCCGTAAGCATTTCATAGCTGATGGTACCGGCGGCAGTTGCGGCATCATCGAGTTTGATTGTGTCTCCAATCAACTCAATCGGAGCCCCAGGGTAGAGTAGATGTTGCGGAACATCGGTGACATCGATAGTGGTAACGTCCATTGAAACACGACCAATTATTGGGCATCGTCGATTACCGATAGCTACTTCTCCCCTGTTCGACGTCGAACGCAGCACACCGTCAGCATAGCCGGCTGCAATAATGCCGTGTCGAGCGGTCCCTGCTGTTTTGTAGCTGGCGCCATATCCAATCAAATCGCCTTGCGTGGCATCGACAACCTGGAGCAGTGGCGCTTCCAGAACCACAGCCGGTTCCATCGGGTTGGCCCCGATGGGTTGAGGGTTTCCACCATAGACTGCAATACCCGGGCGCACTAAATCCAGATGAAATTGATTGTCTCTAAAAATGCCAGCTGAGTTAGCGATGGATGCACGCGCCGCTGGCAGTTGCCGGAGTGCTGACCTGAATCTGCGCAACTGCTGTTCTGGCTGTTGGCTATCCGGGTCATCTGCGCTGGCAAGGTGGCTAATGATATGGTTGATGTGTAGCCCGTTTAATCGTTCTGGCTGTTGCTGTATTAATGCTATCTCTTTCGCTGGTAGTCCGGTTCGATGCATACCGGTATCCAGATGAAGTCCGCAGGTAACTTCGCAGCCGAGCTTGTACGCCTGTCGTTGCCAGAGTTGCAGCTGTTGTACATTGATGATAGTGGGAGTCAGATTGTACTCAAGCATCTCACACTCGGTGCCGGGCATCACGCCGCTGAGTACATTGATCGCAGCCCCTGGCAATGCTTTTCTGATTGCTATGCCTTCCTCTGCGTGAGCGACAAAAAATTCAACGCAACCAGCCGCCCACAGGGACTTTGCGACAGCGCTGGCACCAAGCCCGTAACCATCAGCCTTGACAGCGACAGCAACCTGGCTCTGGCCTGCCTGTTTGATGATCTTTTTGTAGTTGCGCCACACAGCCCCGAGTCGCACGGTGGCTTTAGCCTGTGTAAGTGCGTCCTGCTTCCCCGGCAGCGCTTGTGCCTTTGCCAGTGGTTTCGCGCTTGCCAGTGGAAGGGGTTCCGCGATAGGGGGCGAGTCTGCGAGGCTGGTTTGAGGATCGGGTATCAGCACTGACCGGGACCTGCGCAGGCGTTATAGCCAGCTTTCTTTAATGCTATTTGCGTCATTTACCACGCGACCAGGGTATCAATGTGGATTACCGAGTTCATTTGGACCAACGGATAAATACCTCCCACATTCTGTTGTGGCATTATATCGCACTCTGACTCTGTGGGACGCTGGCTTCCATGCGCTTTCATTGCAACTCGTCAATAGCAACGCTTCAGTAAGGCGCATAGGTCAATTGCCCGCGTTTGTAAATGGCGCTGGTGAATGGCGCGGGTAAATGGTGTTGATAAAGGCTTTTAATAATTGGCTTTGAACCACGCTTTTCAATTATGGTTTGTGAAGCCCGGTTCTGAAACCCTGTTTGAAATCCGTCAACAGCGCTACGGTACAGCCCGACAGACACAATGAGATCTGTCCACACAAAGAAGTGTGTAAATAAAACTACTGACAATCCGGGTAAAAAAAATGGCAATAAAAAGAATCCAAAGTGGCGATCGCATGAGTCAGGCTGTCGTTTATGGTGGCATTGTTAACACCGCCGGGCAGGTTGCCCAAAATGCCAAAGGCGAAAGTGTCACAGCACAGACTCAGGACATTCTCAAAGCAATAGATGGATTGCTTAAAGAAGCGGGCACCGATAAGTCTCAACTGCTTACTGCAACAATCTGGCTAGCAGACATTGCCGACTTCGCAGAGATGAACAGTGTCTGGGATGCCTGGGTATCAAAAGGTAATGCGCCAACACGAGCGTGCGTAGAATCCAAATTGGCGTCCCCGGACTTTACTGTTGAAATCGCGGTGTCTGCAGCGGTTTGAATGTCGGGTAAGCCGGAAAGCCAGATGACAAACGAGGGAACTTCCACGCATAACAACGCAGAGTTGCTTGAGCATCTGCCATTTTCAACTGACGCCGGATTTGGCTCAGTGGCGCGTGTGGGTGTTGTGGTGCTTGCTTCAGATTTCACTATTGACCGCGAATTCAGGCAAATATTCAAACGCCCCGAGGTCGATTACTACACGGCGCGTGTTCAAAATTCGATGGCAATTAATCCGACTACACTGGCGGCGATGGAGTCCAGGATTCCCGATGCTGTGGAATTGATCCTGCCAGGGGAAAATCTGGATGTGGTGGCGTATGGCTGCACCTCTGCGACCACCGTGCTCGGCGAGGATGTGGTGAAAAAGCGTATTCACGAAGTACAACCACATGCCGAGGTAACGACGCCGATAACCGCCGCCTTTGCTGCGTTCAGATCGTTTGCAGCACGACGTATCGCCGTGCTTACACCTTATCGAAGTGATGTCAACGACGCAGTTCGAGGCTACATTGAGGCTGCCGGTTTTAAAGTGCCGGTTTTTGGTTCGTTTAACGAAGAGCAGGATCCGGTGGTGGCCCGGATCGACAAAACCAGCATCGCACGAGGCATCGACACGCTGATTGCCGCTCGGGACGTTGATATGGTTTTTGTGTCCTGTACCAGTGTCAGGTTGGCGGACTCTGTCGTCGCGCTGGAACAAAGCACTGGATTACCGGTGACCTCATCGAATCTGGCGATGGCGTGGCACAGTCTGAGAATGTGTGGTGTTAACGATTCAATGCCTCAGTGGGGCAGTTTGTACGAAAGATCATTGGCGACCGATTAACTGTCGTCAGTATTGAGAACAGGGCGTGACCGAATTACTCGAACTTCAAACCGGACAGGTTTCTTTTTTAAGTGGCCTGCTGGCCGGGTTTTCTCTGACAATTGCAGCGAATATTGTGCAGCTGGATATGCAGCGCATGGCTCCGCGGGTCTGTCTGCTGTTGATGATGTTGTCAGGGCTGCTGTTTCTGATTGCCCTGTATGTCGAAGTGCGGCTGACGATAGAAATGGCGGCAATTGATCAACTGTCGGCAAGCGCATCGGAAAAAATGGTGCAGCTGCGATGGATTGGAACCCATTGTGCAACCTTTGCCTACATCGTCTTTATTATTGCTGTCGGAGCGCTCGGCTGGCTGGCTGGCAAGGGCATCGGAATCTGTAGCTCCATCCTGGCGGCAACAGCGCTTGGCGTACTGATCTATGTCTGGTGGGAGATCAGTATTATCCAGACCTTGTCCGGGTAGACCTTGCGACAGTGCTGTGCCTTTGGGCCATTTCGTCGTAAAACCGTCCGGTAGCGCAGGATATTGACCTCGAACAGCTTTTTGTGAGGCACGAGGCTTGTATGACGTTTACACACCCACAAATTAGTAATACAGTAGCAAGTCGTCGCAAAAACGCGGCGTTTCGTTCTCGGGGCGGGGTGAAACTCCCCACCGGCGGTGATGGCAGAGATGCCTAAGCCCGCGAGCGCACAGTCGAGCCTGTATTCACGTGTATGGAATCAGATCTGTACGCGTGATATGCGAGGCTGGCTGTGGTCAGCAGATTCGGTGTGAATCCGAAGCCGACGGTTACGTTTGTCCGTTGTTAACGCAAGGGTGTAGACGCACAGGTGGTAAAACACAGGTGTCGAAGCATTTAAAGTGGAAACAGCGATGTGGAATCACTGATGTGGAACCACAGATGTGGAACCACAGATGTGGAACCACGCGGCAAACTGAAAGTCCGGATAAGAGAGAGCGGGGTACAACTATCGCATTTGTGCGTTAGCCCGTGCGCCCTGATTCTGGTGACCAACAGGAGACTGCCATGAATCAGCCCAGTACTACACCCAGCGCCGTAACACAGTTTGGCGCAGATCTTTCCCAATCACGCGTTGCCTACATTGAGGCAAGCTGGCACCACGACATTGTCAGTCAGGCGCGAACCACTTTTACAGAAAAAGTGTCGGAATGCGGCATCACGCAAATAGACGTGTCAGCTGTCCCCGGCAGCCTTGAAATCCCGTTGCAGGCCAAGTTGCTGGCGAAGACCGGCAAGTACGACGTCATTGTCGCGGCTGGCCTAATCGTCGACGGGGGAATCTACCGACACGACTTTGTTGCGACCACCGTGCTGGATGCAATGATGCAGGTTTCGCTCGAGACCGAAATCCCGATACTGTCTGTCGTGCTGACGCCCCACCATTTCCACGATGGCGAAGAGCATCATCAATTCTTCTACAACCACTTCCTGAAAAAAGGCGAAGAAGCAGCCAATGCGTGCATCAAGACGCTTGAGAATATGCAGGTGCTGAAATCGTCGCAAACCGCCTGACCGACGGGTCAGCATAGTGCTCGCCGCGACAGTTCGTTGCGGCGGGCGTTAGGTTTTGATCGCTCATACACTTGAGTGCACTGATGTTGCGACTGAAGGCAAGAATTGACTGCACAGTATGGCTATGGCTTACAGAGCGATGAGCCTTTTCTATACTTCGTATAGAAGTCCACTAAGCACCGCTGCGATGTGTTAACCAGCCGGCGTGTGTTATTCGATCGGCAGATTCATGCGTTTTGAATTTTTAGCATTGCGAAAGATCAGTGGTTTGGTATCCGAGGTTGTTTTCGCACTTTGTTCGATCGCCTGATCTACCAAATGTCGGTTGGGTGATTTATCGCACACCGGGTCAGTGGCTGCGGCATCACCGGTCAGCATAAACGCCTGGCAGCGACAGCCGCCAAAATCTTTCTCCTTTTCGGGGCATGAACGACACGGCTCCTGCATCCAGTCAAAGCCTCTGAATTTCCGGAACGCATCGGAGTGGGACCAGATATCACTGATGCTGCTGTCCTTTGCGTTCGGAAACTGAATGCCCGGCAGTTGCCGTGCCGAGTGACAGGGCAGGGCAGTTCCGTCAGGAGTGACGAGCAGAAAAAGATTCCCCCAGCCATTCATGCACGGCTTTGGTCTGTTCTCGTAGTAGTCAGGTACGACATAGAAAATTTTCATCGCATCATTGATATGCTGATCGCGAAATCGATTGACTGCGGCTTCGGCTGAATCGAGTTGTTCACGAGTCGGCATTAAGACATCCCGATTAATAAATGCCCAACCGTAATACTGGGTGGTTGCAAGCTCCACGTAGTCGGCCTCGAGCCGGGTTGCCAGTTCGAGAATATCGTCAACCTGTTGTATGTTCTCTCGGTGTGTAACGAAGCACAGCACCATCGGAAAACCGTTGGCCTTGACCGCGCGCGCCATTTCAAGTTTGTGTTCGAACGAGTCAGTGCCTGCGATCCAGTTGTTGAGCTCGCTGGAACTCGCCTGAAAGCTCACCTGAATATGATCGAGTCCGGCCTCTTTCAAGCCAGCGACACGCTCGCTGGTCATACCGATACCAGAGGTTATCAAATTCGTGTAGAAGCCGAGTTTTCTCGCCTCGGCGACGATCACTTCCAGATCTTTGCGAACGATGGGCTCGCCGCCGGACAGGCCGAGCTGTGCAGCGCCCAGTTCGCGGGCTTCTCGCAAGATGCGAATCCAGTGATCGGTATCGAGTTCGACGCCGGTTGTCGATGCAAAATCGACAGGGTTACTGCAATAGGGGCATTGCAACGGGCACTTGTAGGTCAGTTCAGCCAGTAACCACAGCGGGGGCGATAGCTCAGACATTGATCCAGCCCTCATCAATTGCCGAGTTGACGAAGTCGTGCACGTCGCCTTTTAAGTCAACATCGGGAAATTTTTTTTCCAGCGCGGCAACAATAGCAGCGATTGAGTTTTTTCCATCCATGAGCGTAACAATTTCGGCTGCACTTTCACTTAACACTTTCATGCCTTCCGGATACAGCAGCACATGACTTTTCTGCGCTGGCTCCCACTGAAATCGAAAGCCGTTGGCCAGAGTGGGTACTTGTTGCTCGTTCATCAAACAGCTCCGGTCGTTGTTGCAGCGTCAGGGATTGCGCTTACCGAGGAGTCAACATTGAAGTAGGGAGGCATATTTTCTACGTAGGCCATATACATCGCATCGAGCATGGTCCACAGCACATCCAGCTTGAATTGAAGTATTTTTAGCGCTTTTTGTTGTTGCTCCAGAGTAGTGAAATGATCCAGCGTGATTTGCAAGCCGTGCTCGACATCTCGATGCGCTTCCTTGATCCGGTTTTTAAAGTAGTCGAGTCCGTTGCTGTCAATCCACGGGTATTTGTCCGGCCAGCTGGAAATGCGTTGCTTGTGGATGGTTGGTGCAAACATTTCTGTTAATGATGAGCAAGCTGACTCTTGCCAGGTAGATTTGGCAACAAAATTTACGTAGGCATCGACCGCAAAGCGTACGCCCGGTAACAACATGGATTGACTGGTTACCGCATCGCGCGTTAAGCCGGTGGCTTCGGCCAGCCTTAGCCAGACCTCAATACCACCTTCGCTGCCGTCCTGACCATCGTGATCGATGATGCGCTGAACCCATTTCTGGCGGATTAATCTATCGGGGCAATTGGCCAGAAAGCTTGCATCTTTGCGAGGGATAGTAATTTGGTAGTAGTAGCGATTCGCAACCCAGCCTTGAATCTGATGTTTGCTGAGCTCTCCGTTGTTCATCATCACCTGGAACGGGTGATGAATATGATAGCGATCTCCCAGAGAGCGTAACTTTGCTTCAAACTCTGATTTTGACCAGGCGCTGTTGTTGATATGACTGGTCATAGCGTTACCTGCATGCCGTCTTCTGCGATCTCAATGCCGAGCTTGTCCAGTGTTGCGCGTTCGCTTGAATTCGAGTCCAGGATCGGGTTGGTATTGTTGATATGAATGAGAATCTTGCGGCATTCGAGGTCCTGTAGTTCCTCGATCATACCGCCGCTGCCCGATTGTGGCAGGTGGCCCATCTCGGAGGCAAGTTTACTTCCGACTCCGCGAGTCTGCATTTCATCGTTGGTCCAGGTGGTTCCATCAACCAGCAGGCAGTCCGCCGCCCGCATTGCTTCGCGGGTTTTGTTCTGCAAGCCGCCCAGGCCAGGAGAATAGAAAACTGATTTGCCGGTATCGAGGCACCTGATGGTAACGGCGATGTTGTCGCCGGGATGTGGATCGTGCCGATGCGGAGAATAGGGTGGCGCTTTACTGTCGATGACGAGCGGTTTGAATTCGATGCCATCGATACCGTCGATCTGAAACCATTGCTCGTCCAGCGCAATTTCAGTCCAGTGCACCCCGCAGTAGTGCTCGAGCATATTGAGCACCGGGAACCCGCTGGTTAGATCGTCGTGAACCATGCGCGTACAAAAGAGCGGCAGTGGTGAGCTGTGCTCACGCAAACTCAACAGCCCGGTCGTATGATCAATCTGGCTGTCCATTAGCATCACTGCGGTAATACCGGTGTCTCTCAGCGCTCTGCCGGGCTGTAGAGCAGGCAACGCACGAATCTGTTGGCCGATGTCGGGTGATGCGTTGATTAACAACCAGTCAGTTCCGTTACCACTAACAGCGATTGAGGACTGGGTCCGTGCCAGGCTGTCGATTGCTCCGTTGCGATGGCCAGCACAGGTTTCGCAGTTGCAGTTCCATTGCGGGTAGCCGCCGCCCGCTGCGGATCCGAGCACAAGAATGTTCAGCATCTTTGTTATTTTTCTCCCGTGCTGTTGGTGGACCCGCACTGTTGGTGGGTTGGACGGGTTCTAACAGTATCTTGAATCCACACACTAGTGAATCATTAACTACCGGTAAGGTGCAACTAAAATTACGCGGGATTTCCTGTAGTTTTAGCGAATGGTTGCTCGCGTAAGAACAGATGCTGTAGTTTCGCCGACCTGCAATGGACAAGTTTCGGTAGTCTGGTGCTGTTAAAAACAACTGTTCGGAGCAATCTGCGGTGTTGGCTTGTATTCACCGGTACCGTGTCAAATCAGTGTGAAGGTCGCGGATTTACTGTACCTGAATGGCGCATTGCGCGGGTAGGGGCCACCTGAGCTACGGTTTTGCGAGGAATGTGGGTTTCGCTGGGAATGTCGGTGGCGAAAAAAGAAGGATCAAAGGGTAATCGACTCAGCGATGATTGAAAGAGCGATGATTGACAGAGCAATCATTCACAAAACAGTTGTCGAAAGAGCAATCAGCGAAAGAGCAAGCGGTGCGCTGGTTGGCAGGATCTGCAGTCGGGTGCTGCAATAGGAGCAATATGGAGCAGCCAGAAGGCTGCCCCGGTTGCAACAACCTTAGCGGCTGTAGCAATACATAGTGATTTCAAATCCAAGACGAATGTCTTTAGCAGTAGGTTTGGTCCACATAGCATGTCCCTCAATTGGTTTAGTGAATGTGGTATAGCGAATGTAGCTGTCGACGAATCTGTGGCAGCACCCATACTGACAACCAGCTATAGGTTACACTAGTTTTTTACGATCAAAAAGTCTGTGATCGTTACCAGTGCTTCAAACAATAGCTGAAATGACTGCGCTGAAGCCTATGTACATGATCTCGTTAGAAAATTGTTAGAATCACAGTGTGAGATGTGTTGTCAATCCTCGGGTTACAGCACCTGCCTGCCCTATGTCAGAAATAAAAAATAAAGCGGGTGTTCGCTGGCCAGCACTACTTTGTGCAGCAAATGATG
The DNA here is from genome assembly GCA_964393885.1 of uncultured Granulosicoccaceae bacterium. GTDB lineage: Bacteria > Pseudomonadota > Gammaproteobacteria > Granulosicoccales > Granulosicoccaceae. The sequence continues at coordinate 11,907 of CAYMVV010000074.1, forward strand.
CCGAACTGCTGATCGTCAATTCGGCAGATCAATTGGCTGATCAGCAATGGCGAGACGATGCAGGGCTGTTAGCTGAAGTTGCAATTGAACCGAATGTCGGTATCAGCATAGAGGTGGCGGAACTGATCGACTCAGACGGCAGCTTATATACAGTGTATGCGAATGACCCGGCCTCGATTGAATTGCGGTACGCAGATCGATGTTACCTGCTCCACGAGGTGATTCAGCTTGTTCGACAGCACGCGGCCTTGCAAGGGCATTGTTGTGTCGCCAAAATTGGCGCCAGCTCGATACCACAGGCCATTCAAATCGTGGAGCAGCTCAACAATGAATGAACAGCAGCGAATGAACAACAATGCATGAACAACAGTGAATGAACGACAATGAATGAACACCGTATCCCCCGGGTTGCCTTGATACTCGGTTTGGCAGGGCTCATTCCTTTTGTAGCGAGCGCGATACTTAGCCTGAGTAACGACGCGAGCGCATTTGGATTAAGAGCGCTAGCGACTTACGCTGCGGTGATACTCAGCTTTTTAGGTGGGGTGAGATGGGGTGTGCTGGTGGTAGAGTCAGATCGATTTGACCACTTCGGTCCCGCAGTAGTCAGCGTACTGCCAAGTGTGTTGGCCTGGTTTTCTCTGTTGCTGCCCACTGTACCGATGCTGGGGTTATTGCTGGCGGGTTTGCTTGCGCAATACCTGATAGACAGTGGCATAACACCGGTCAGGTTTTGGAATCACTTTCCACAATGGTATCCACGGCTCAGATTGTTGTTATCAGCCGGAGCAATTATCTGCGTGAGTGTTGGTTTGTACAGTGCAATGTGACGAAACATGCGCCTGTCTGGCAAAGCAAGAAACGGGGTGCGACAGGTCAGTATTCAGGAGTACGGGGCTTGAGGATTGGTGCAAGCCCCGAATCTGTAAAAAAGCTAACCTGCTGCCATTAGCGAGCGTGCTTCTCTGAAGGAGATAAGGCGCTGTGCGTGTTCGTCCCACAGGGTTAGTCTGACGCATTTCAGACTTTCCAGTGCGGTCAGTCGGCCCAGAGATTTGAGTTCCGGATGAGCGTTGATGACCTTGGGGAGTTTGTGAAACGGTATCTTGCTCGACAGGTGATGAACGTGGTGGATACCGATGTTGCCAGTGAGCCACATCAATGGCTTGGGCAGGTCATAGTAGGAGCTGCCATGCAACGCGGCGTGCTCGTGAGTCCATGCGGGTTTAACGTCCCAGTAGGTTTCGTCAAATTGATGCTGAACGTAAAACAGCCAGACACCAATGGAGCCGCTGAGGACGACCAATGGCAGTTGTACTAGTAAGAAGGTGGTCAATCCAAATGCCATCACCAGCAGCCAGGAAACCAGCAAAATGCCAATATTTGTCGCTATGATTCCAGTCCACAGACTCCGATCATGCGGTTTTGTGGCCAGCGGCAGTCGATGTTCAAGCAAGAATACATACGCAGGCCCCATACCGAACATCACCAGTGGATGTCTGTAGAGGCGGTAGCGAAAACGTCCCCATGCATCCTGTGACTTGTACTCACTGACTGTCATCGTATCGATATCACCCATACCCCGTCCATCCAGATTTCCAGAGGTGGCATGATGCCCCGCATGCTGTTTGCGCCAGTAGTCGTAAGGTGTATAGGTAAACACGCCTAAAACTCTGCCTACCCAGTCATTCGCAGCGCGCGAGGTAAACAGGCTGCCATGGCCGCAGTCGTGCTGAAGAATGAACAGACGGACCAGGAATCCGGCAGCCGGGAACATGATGGCTATGCCGGCAAGGATGGCCAGTACCGACCCGCTGTTGAATAACCAGGCAATGGTTACCCACATCAGCGCTAGTGGCACGGCTGTCAGGAAAAATTCGGAAATTGCGCGAACGTTGTCCGCGGTCTTATACGGAGCCAGTCTCGTGGACCAGTTTTGCGTCTTCATGCTTGGTAACGGTGCCTGTGCACTAGTGTAAGGGAGTAGACAGCAATCAGTTTGCAGTGGATAAACAAAAATTGGTCCATTATCCAAGGTGCATATTTGTTGGAAAGTTGCAACAAACCTGCGTCGCCGTGGACCAGTTAGCGGCGTCCGGGCGTCTGTAATGGAGAACTGCCATCATCATGCAAGGGTCGCACGGATGGGCTGCGGGTTGGTGCAAGCTATGCAAATAACTGTTGCGTGTCTGGTTTGGGATTTATAGTTGTTGTTGTGCTCGGTTATCTGGAATGGGTCAATTGCCGAGCAGTATCGCATGTTCGGTCTTGCAGCGTAAAGTGACGCACAAACTTAACGATGCCAACAATTTGGCACCCAAAGATAAAATAATAGAACGCCAGGGCTGAATAAGCCGTTGCTTTGCTGTGTAATCAAGATGATATACCCCGTGTGTTGCAACTGGTGTTTCGCTTTTGGTCTCTGCCACTGGATCAACGCGTTGATATCACGTTGCCGACCTGCCAGGGGGTCTCCAGTGTCTTGTGTGCCTCTTTAACTCGTTGCAATCGCGTCGTGATGTCCTCGGGCAACGGAGCGGTTTTTCGGGTTTGCATATCCATATAGCTGCTGATGGATTCATGGCTGGCTGCTAAAAATCCCTCTTCTTCGTGAAACATTTCCTGATAGAAGTGTATTCGCTTGCGATCGAAATCCAGTAGCCTCGATTCAAAGCGTATTTTATCTCCTTCGTTTACTTCTCGAAGAAAATTCAAATGAGCCTCGTGAGCGAATGTTGAGCACTGGTTGCTACTGCGATATTCAGGTGTTAAACCCAGCCAGTGAAAGAATGGTTCGACAGCAGTATCAAATGCGATGTGGTAATAGCCAACGTTCATGTGGCCGTTGTAGTCGATCCACTCCGGTTTAACCGTGGTGCTGTATTGTGTATAGGGTGTTTCCAGATCGTTTGCAGTAATCATAAAATCGTCGGGATCAGCTTCTGTATTAGCAGGCATGATAACGTATAGCACGTGCGTTTCGACAGGTTTTGCGACAGCGCTGGTAACGTGCGGTTCTGATATAAAAGGACTGGCATAAAAGCACTGGCATAAAAGCACTGGCATAAAAGGACTTATACAAAGGGACTTACATAAAAGGACTTATATAAAAAAGCACTGCAGATTACAGGTATTGTCCAGTGCTTTAGATTAGTGCCAACTAGAAATGATTGACCAGGTAATCACGAACCGCTTTGGCCGCGACAAGACCGTGTATGCCGGCTGACGGGTCCAGTGGCAGTGAATGAGAGCCAAACTTTATCATCACAAATTCGTTGTCGATATCGATATAGATATTCTGTCCGTGTATGCCGAGTGCTACCAACCAGCTGGCTTCATCTTCCGGACGCGGGTGCAGCACATACCACTTTGAACGATAGCTCATAGGCAACTCTGGAAAGTCGACGGCAAAGTTACCGTTGTCCCACGCGTCTCGGCTGCCATTTGTCAAAGTGTCTTTGATCCATGTGTCTGAGATAACCGGGTGGTCATTAAAACCCTTGCCCCCGTTTACTATCAGTCTGCCGACTCTCGCTAAATCGCGAAGTGTTGTGCAAACACCACCTGCGGTACGCGGTGCTCCCAGTCGGTCAACGGTAATATAGCTGCTGTATTCAGCGCCCATGGGTTGCCACAGGTGTTCCTGTACCACGCTGGCATAGTTCTGGTTGCTGGCGCGTTCGATAACCCAGCCCAGCAAGTCTGTGTTTGGAGACACATAGGAAAACTGTAAACCGTGATCGTGTTTTTTGGTCGTCAGCTGTTTGAAGAATGAGCGCAGACTGGTCGGGCTCTCACCCGCTTCAAGCGGGTTCCAGTTTGTCGATTTGCGATAGCTGACCATTGGACCGCTGGTCGCGTGATAGTCTTCGTCGAATTCAACGCCGGTGCGCATATCCAGCAAGTGCCGGACAGTGGCTCCCTGGTAAGCGCTGTCCGCCAGTTCAGGTAAATAGGTCGTTACCTGTTCTTCAAAGTCGAGTATACCTTTGTGTTCAAGAATACCGGCGACTATCCCTAACAGGGATTTGGAAACAGACATCAGTATATGAGGGGAATATCGACTCATGCCCTTGTCATAGTGTTCATAGACAATTTTGTCACGGTGCAGTACAAGCAGCGCGTCAGTCTGTGCATAGTGACAAAAACCGCTCAACGACATCAAACCCTCGTTGCTGCAATCAATGCTGACGCCACCGAGGTTCACCGGATTTTCTTCAAGTGACCAAATGTTTTCCGGGTTATTCGCTATGTCTGCGCTGGGGATAATTTCGCGTACATGGTGAAAAGCCCACTGGCTAAATGGCGATTGTCGCCAGTTGGCCAGTGTTACCTGATTATCTGTGTCTGCTGGAAATTTCTGCATGAGATCCGCGGATTAGTCAGTGTAATCGGAGTGGCTAGCGTGCAGTGGCGGGCGCTTGGGTGATTGCTCTGCTCTGCACTTGATTTTTTACAGTGTTTAGCTTTGTGTGTCGTATGATGACAGCTCGATATAACGCTGCAAGTGATAGTCAGTATCGCCAAACCAGTGATCGATCATGATCAGTCGTTTTGCATAGTGTGATAGTGAGTATTCCCAGGTCATCGCGATACCACCGTGCATTTGTATACTTTCCTCTGCGGTCAGTCTTGCTGCGCGGCCAATCAGGTTCTTCAGTGCGGAGATGCTTTTTTCGCGGGTTAGACGATCAGCGTCGAGACTCGCTGCCGCATTAATCACTGCGGATCGGGCCTGTTCCATTTCTATAATGACGTCAACCATACGATGTTGCAGTACCTGAAATTTTCCAATTGGCACGCCAAATTGCTTTCTGGTTTGCAGATATTCAACCGTCATGTCTTTGCAGGTTTCCATCGCACCTATCGCTTCCGCTGCAAGTGCGAGGTTTGCTCTGGCGATGGCCAGTTCGAGGATGTTCAACGCATCAGCGCCACTGTGCAACAGGGCGTCATCGGCTAATTCGACGTTGTTGAATTGAAGGTCGCAGGCGCGCCCGCCATCGACGGTCGGGTAGGGGGTGGCACTGACGCCGGCTGACTGTTTCGGGATAAGAAAAAGTGCGAAGTCCTGATCAGTGTCGGTACCGGTTCGAGCGCTGACGATCAACTGGTCTGCGGTATCGCCGTTCAATACCATGGTTTTAGCGCCGTTGAGTATCCAGCCTGCCGCTTGCTTTTCGGCATGACACCCGGGTTTTGTAACGGTGTATCGCTGCTCTTTTTCGTAGCAGGCAAGTGCGAGCATAACCTCGCCGGCGATCGCTTTTTCTATCCATGCTGACTGACTGGATTGTTCACCGCAATCATTCAACAGGTTGGCGCAGATAGCAGCTGTGGATAACAGTGGTTCAACTACCAGGGAGCGCCCCAGCGCTTCGAATACCACAGAGATATCAAATCCGCTGCCGCCGTAGCCGCCGCAGCTCTCGGGCAGCAAGGCACCGGCGATACCCAGTTCGCAGAGCTCTTGCCAGGTACCAGTGTCGTATCCGTTGTCACTCTGCGCCGCTTGCATGCGGTGATCGTGGGAGTAGTTGTCATTGAGGAAACGGGTGAGCGTTTCGGACAACATGCGCTGATCGTCAGTGTAGTTAAAGTCCATCGTCTATAGCCCCAACATCATTTTACTGATGATGCCGCGTTGTATTTCGTTAGAGCCACCATAGATCGAGATCTTTCGTTCGTTGAAATGATGGGATGCCAGAGGCGGGGCGTAGTCCGGGACCGGTAGCGGGTCATCGAAATCCGGGTCAAAGTAGTCCTCTATATAGGGCAGTGCCGCGTGGCCGAGTGCCCTGCGTAACAGATCGTTTATCTCTTGTCGGATATCTGTGCCTTTTATTTTAAGCATCGAGCTTTCAGCGCCGGGTGCAGCGTCGCCGTCTGCTGCGGCCACAACTCTGAGGTTGGTGGTGCTCATCGCTGCCAGATCAATCTCTACCTGTGCTACCCGTGCGGCGAATAGGGGATCCTGCAGCAGAGGTTTACCATTGTTCATTTGCTGACTGGCAATCGATTTCAAATGCTCGATGCTGCTGAGCGCGAATCCGACACCGGCAATACCGGTGCGCTCGTGAGTCAACAGGTACTTGGCGTAGGTCCATCCCATGTTCTCCTCGCCTACCAGATTTTCGGGTGGCACTTCGACATTGTCGAAGAATACTTCGTTAACCTCTGCGGTGCCGTCGAGCAGTTTGATTGGTCTGACCTCGATGCCCGGAGACTTCATATCGATGAGTAAAAATGAAATGCCCTGTTGTGGTTTGCCCTCGGTTGACGTGCGCACCAGACAAAATATCCAGTCTGCAAACTGGCCGAGTGTCGTCCAGGTTTTCTGACCATTGACGATGTACTTGTTACCTTCACGCACTGCGCTGGTTTTTAGCGACGCCAGGTCGGAGCCGGCGCCGGGTTCTGAGTAGCCCTGACACCACCAGTCGCTGCCATCGAGAATACGCGGTAAAAAATGCCGTTTTTGCGCCTCGTCGCCGAATTTAAGCAACACCGGTCCAAGCATACTGACGCCGAACGGGACAATACGCGGGCAGCCTGCAGCGGCAGTCTCTTCATCAAATATGTGCTTTTGCACGGCTGTCCAGGCACAGCCGCCGTATTCTTCCGGCCAACTTTGCGCAAGCCAGCCCTTTTCGTTCAGCTTGCTGTGGTAGAGCTCCATATCCGCTTTACTGAGTGTTTTGTGAGCAAGCACTTTTGCTTTGAGTTCGCTCGGGACGCTGTCCTGAATAAATCGTCGCACTTCGTCGCGAAATTCAAGATCTGTCGGGGAATATTCGAGGTTCATCTATTTTACTCAGTTTGAGTGCCCCAGCTGTGCTCTAAAAGGCCTGTGCTCCACTGACTCTGCCAGGGTTTGCTCAGGCCTCATGAAGCACATTTTTGAGCACATCGTTTGAAACTGGCTTTAACTATCAGCATTTTGCATCAGCGACGGAGGTTCTGAAACCCTTTTGCATGATTTTTCCGGGGCGCGGAATATCGTCGATGCCACCTGCTACCCGGTATTGCTGCATCTGCAAAAATGTCACAGCGCCTCTGGTGGGTCACTATCGGGGTTACTGACCGCCGTTACAAACATTTTTCGATTATTTCGATCGGATGCAGTACTTTTCTGGCGGTATTGTCGGAAATCTGTTCGTGACAGCTGAAGCCATTGGCGACGATGCAGGTGTCGGCGGGTGAATTTTCGATCGCCGGTTGCAGATGCCGGGCGAACAGTTGTTGTCCTATCCACTGCGTTTTTTTACGTATGCCAAATGATCCGGCCATACCGCAGCAGCCCGATTCCGGTTCCTGTAAATCAGTGAAGCACTTGCGCATCCAGCGTAAGTCCTGTGTTGCAATAGATAAGGATTTATCGTGGCAGTGCCGGTGTAGCACACCGCTGTTAAGAGTGGTTGACAATGAGATATTCTGATTGGACAAGTGATCGGTCAGTGTCATCGTTCTCGCGGCCAGGTCAGTGGCTCTGGCATCGGTGCTACCGCTGTCCGTGAGTACCAGCCTTGTCAGTTCATCCCGGAACACCGATAAGCAGGCGGGTTCTACAACGATCACCGGAGCAGCTTGCGGCAGTTTTGCATGGAACCGATCGAGTATGGATCGCAGTTGTCTCTCTGCCTGATCCAGGTAGCCATATTCGTATAGGGGTCGGCCGCAACAAAAGTGTTCGCGACCGATACCAATGCGGAAACCGCTTTTTTGCAGGACTCGCACCGCGCTTTGCAATACGTGTGGCCGGTAATGGTTGTTAAACGTATCGGCCCAAAGAATGACAGTGGAGTCCGTTGTTTTACCAAACCAGTAGTAGCTGTCGTCTGTGTCAGTGGCATTTTTTTTCGCCCATAACCCAAAGGTCTCTTTGGCAATGTCGGGTAATTGTTTGTTGCTGGCGACTCCGAGGAGGCTTTTACCCGCCTGCGCCAGAACGCTGTTTTGCAGCGTGTTAACCAGTGGTGCAGCTTTACTCAGGGACGGTAGCAGCGAACCGATGTGCCCAAACACGCGATGGTGGACAGGACGCTTTTTGTATTGATAGTGATGGGCCATAAACTCGGACTTATAGGTCGCTATATCTACATGGGTAGGGCATTCACTCTTGCAGGCTTTACAGGACAGACAGTGCTCCAGTGAGTCTGCGATCTGTGTGTTTTGCCAGCCGTCGGTGATGACATCACCGCGTAACAGTTCGTGTAGTAAATGTGCGCGTCCGCGTGTCGAGTAGCGCTCTTCACGGGTGACCTGATAGCTCGGACACATGGCGCCGCTCAGCGCTCGACACTTGCCCATGCCAATGCAGCGTTCCGATGCACGCCCAAAACCGCCTGCATCTTCGTGGAAGTGTAATTTTGTAGCGACTGCCGGCGTTTTATAGCTTGGACCGAAGCGTAGATTTTCATCCATCCGGTAGGCGTCAATTACCTTGCCGGGGTTCATGCGTTTGTCGGGATCCCACACCTGTTTGAAGCGACGAAAAGCGTCCATCAGTTCTTCGCCAAACATAACAGGAAGAAACTCGGCCTTTGCCTGACCGTCACCATGTTCACCTGACAGTGAGCCGCCAAACTCTACTACCAGTTCGGCCAGTGCCTGGCTGAACTGGCGCCAGTGTTCTACTCCGGATTCGGAGCGGGTGTCAAAGGTCATGCGTGCGTGGATACAACCATCGCCAAAGTGACCGTACATACTCGTTTTATATCCGTACTGATCAACCAGTGCATAAAAATTACGCAGGTAGTCGCCCAGCCGCATCGGATCAACCGCGGTGTCCTCCCAGCCAACGACGGGGTCCGGATCCTCGGGGTTCAGGCTCATTGCCGTAGCAGATGCGCCCTGTTCGCGGATACTCCAGATGGCAGCTGTTTTATCCGCTTCGGGGACAGCTAACACCGACACCACTTTATCCGATTGGCTCATGGCGTCGGTAAACGCCGCGCAGTGATCATCGAGTGCGGCTTCGGTGCCTGCGGCAAGTTCGACCAGCAGCCACGCTTTACCCTGTGGCAGCAAGGCGACCTCGGTTTGTTTTAAACGTCGATCGATCAGGCCACCAATAATTGCCCAGTCCAGACCTTCCATGGCAATTGGCTTAAATGGCATGATCATCGGCACACTGTCGCCAGCGATAAATATGTCTTCAAAGCCAAGCACAATCAGTCTTATAAATTCAGGGTTTTCGATCAGCTTAACGCGAGCCTGCAGGACAGACACGCAAGTCCCCTCTGTCCCTACCAGTGCACGCGCGACATTGAAATTGTTTTCTGGCAATAGTTGGTCGAGGTTGTAACCGGACACACGGCGTTTAATGCTCGGGTAACGCTGTCGAATCAGTTCTGCGTACTCGTCTCTGATCGCAAGCAGTTCTCTATAGATACGCGCTTTCTCATTACCTTCAGCCAATATAGATTCGAGTTCTGCCTCAGTGGTTGCTCCTGTCCAGAAGCGTTCACCGGACGGTGTCAGAACTTCCAGTTCGACGACATTTTCCACGGTCTTGCCAGCCAGCATGGAGTGCGGGCCGCAGGAGTTGTTACCGATCATACCGCCTAGCGTACAGCGGCTGTGAGTCGCGGGGTCTGGTCCAAACGTCAGTCCGTGGCGCTGCGCTTGTGCTTTTAGTGAATCGCAAATGATACCCGGTTCGATCAGTGCTTCGCGTTTGTCGACATCGATGTCCAGTACCCGATGCAAGTGCCTTGAGCAGTCGAGAATGACGGCTTCATTCACCGTTTGTCCGTTTTGCGATGTTCCGGCACCACGCATCAAAACAGACAGTCCATGCGCCTTGCACAGTGCAGTAGTTGAGACAATGTCATCGGTTGTTTTCGGGTAGATCACACACAGTGGAATCTGGCGGTAGTTAGAAGCGTCGCTTGTATATAAAGCAACACCGGCCGCAGAGAAATCGGCTTCGCCATCTATGGCAGTGAGCAGCTCTTGCTGAAATTCGTACAACGTCTGGTGATACAACTTTGTCGCGGTCATAGAGGGTTTACCATTTATCAGGCCTCGTGCTTGTGCTTTTCTGTGTGTGTCATGGTTTTACATTACATCATGATCCGAGCGTTTTCGCCCATATTCCTGCCTGCACAGTCGCAGTATGGGTTACTACCTTCCCTGATCGTCTGTCTGGCGTTCAACCTGGGCGACATTGGGCCTGGCCGTTTTGAAAAATATTCAAGCGGTGCTCATTCCCCGGGAGCAGTAAGCGGGCGTTTCAACAGGCGAGTCGACTGTTCCGGCAGATGGGAAAAGTATTTTTCTATAAGTAAACGAAAACAGAAGCACATTACTTTCTATAACTACTTTGTAAACAATCTATAACAAGTTTGTATGTACCGTAGGAAATGCAGGTAGCACTATTTTTTTGCGCTGCAAAAATAGGGAGAGGAAAATGAAAAAATCGTTTATTTGCACAACAATGTGGTGTTTCGTCGCAGCCGGCCCCGTGTTGGCGTTCGAGGTCAATGTGTCCGGACAGGTCAGTCGAATGGCCGTTGCACCCGATGATGCCGAAGGTGATGAAATTCAGTTTCAGGATATTGGCTGGTCGGGCACGCGGTTTCGTTTCATCGGAACCCGGGAATTATCGAGCGGGCTAAAGCTCGGCTTTCGAATCGAGCAGCAGTTTCAGTCAAACCCGTCTTTTCTAGCAACCGGTGGAGGACAAACAGACGGTGGAAATGATGATTTTTTGGATAACCGCTTTCAGGATATATGGGTATCCGGTACTTTCGGTAAAGTCGCTTTGGGTAAAGGTGATGGTGCCTCTAACGGGTCCACGGAGGCAGATCTGTCCGGAACGGTGTTAAGTTCCAGTTCAAACCATCAGGATAACTGGGGGAATTATAGAGTTACCGCTGGCGTCGATGGCGCCCCCGGAATCACCTGGGATAGCATTTTCCTGATGAACGATGGACTCAGTCGTGTTAACCGCTTGCGCTACGACACGCCTACAACTGGCGGGTTTGGTGCCGCGGTGAGTTTAGGTCAGGGCGGATCGACAGAGTTTGGTGTGAAATATATGGGTGGCCTGGTGGGCACCCAGGTGGATGCCCGCGCATTTTTTGTCGATGCCGACGACTTTGCTGATGATGCCGAGATAGTGGGTTTCTCTGCTTCCTTTTTGCATTCTACAGGGGTTAATCTGACCGTCGCCTTTTCGGATCGGGACAATGGCACCGCGTTAGATCAGGAAGCCAGTACAATAAAACTTGGCTACAAAGCTGGTATTCATGCAGTCACCATTGACTATGGTGATGGAGAAACCGGCGATGTCGAAGCCGATACCTTCGGTCTGACCTATGCAGCGAGGCCGGCACAAGGCTGGGAGCTGTTTGCAACTTATCGTGATCTCGACACTGATCTCGATGGTGCGCAATCGGTTGATCTGGTGGCTGTCGGGTCTCGTGTTATATTTTGAAAGATCGAAAATAGCAGGCAGGACCCGGTGCACGCGCACCGGATCCGACATCGTTTTCCCTTAGTGTAGTTTTGCTCGGGTTACGCTATTACACACGTACTCGAATGGAGCGTGATCATGACCACCCTCAGATTGGCAATCATCCCTCTGGTATCGCTTATTTCAGCTTGCGCCGCAACAGGTCCTGCTAACGATGGTTTTGAACACTCACACGAATCGCTGGATATCGGAAAAATACAGGAAAACGAATGGGTGGGTCAGGTGGTGAAAAAAGCGACCGAATCAATACGCCCTGAGGAAAAAAACGCAGCCCAAAAGCGCCAGTAAAGCCTCTGCAGGCGCCATGCGCTGGTATTTCTGTGTCTTGCTGTAGTAATCTGTATTTCAGCCAACTTTGATACACAGGTAGCTTTATTTCGTAATTGTGAGTTGGTACACTTTTAAGCTCTATCGGACAGGATGATAAATCATGGACAGCACCAGTACTCCTTATCGGAATAACCGACAGTACTACCGACGTAACCATGAGATTCGACAACGTCAGAATCGCAGTCTGCATCGAAGATACAATTATAGTGGTGCCAAGACAGCTCTTTTTATGTTCGCGTTGTCTATCATTGTGATTGGCGTGGTGTTGTACTTTACATCATTGGGATTATCGGCTTTCGGCGGATTCATTGGCAGGTTGTTAGGGTAGTTTAGTCAACATTTTAGAGGCTAATGCTCTTTTAGCAACGCTCCGCGAGGCTAATGTTCCAACAATAGCGACATCTACTGCCGTAGGTGATGTCGAAAAGGCCGTAACCGTGGCGCAGAAATGCGGTAAAAGAACCGTAGAATAGCCAGAGTGGCAAAGACAAGCTGGTGCAAACTGCTAGAATCAACGTGGTAACGTCGAGCAGAATTACCATCTGTTCAAAGGAATGGATTGGCACTTGGTGTTGCCTGGGGAAGGAGGTTACGCACAGGAAGCACATGTGCAGAAGAACGTGTACATAGGACTTACATATCCACAGAATTTTGCTGACAGCTTGTGTGCACGTACATTGTCAGTCCAAACAACAAGTCGCACGCGCGCAAAAACATCACGTGCTGTCGGCAATGCAAACTTTTTACACAAGTCTATTCTGAGTAGAAAAAGGGGCTTTTAGGACTGGTTGTTCGCTCCAGGTTCCTTTGCTTCGGGTTTCTTTTTCTACAGCGCGCTCAACCAGCGAAGCACAAGGTCATTTACTTCCTCAGGACGCTCCTGTTGAGTCCAGTGCCCACATCCTTTGAGCGTTTCGCAGACGCGTAAACCAGTTGCAAAAGGTTTCATCGCTGCAATTGGCCCGTCGGGGTAGAGCGTTGCAACCATATCGCGATCACCCGTGATGAACAGGGATGGCTGCTCAATAATGGTTTTCCCTGTACTCCTCAGGTAGCGATTGTCACGCTCGAAATTCCGATAACGATTGAGCGGACCATGAAAGCCGGAGCTGGAGAATTGTCTTGCGTAGTAGTGGACATCTTCGTTTGACAGCCACGGGCGGGGCATCTCCGGTTCTTGTACTCCATCAAATAGTTTACTGTCGACCGGTTTGGAAAGTGGCCATGCGCCTTCTGTCGCATCCCCTGCAATCGCGGTATAGAACAGCCGGATTGATCGTTCCGGGTCAGCTTCCAGTTCTGCTTCCGCGACACCCTCTGACTGAAAATAAAGCATATAGAAAAACAAGCCGCGATCTGTAAATACCTTTTTGAACAGATCTGTGGCCAGGATATCGCCAGGTGGCACATGAGGCACCGATAGTCCGCCAACGGCACGGAACGGGGTCGGGTGCAGCAATGCGCTGTTCCATGCGATCGGGGCACCCCAGTCATGACCGATAATAATCGATGGCTGCCCGGGTGACAGTTGCTGTGCAAGGGAGGCCATGTCGGATGATAGTGTTTGCAAATCATAGGCAGTGACCGAGGCAGGACAATCTGATCCGCCGTAACCCCTTACATCCGGTATCGCCAGCCGATAGCCCGCTTGCACAATCGGCGCAATTTGATGACGCCAGGAATACCAGCATTCTGGAAACCCGTGAACCAGAATAACGAGCGGCTTATCCATAGCCGAATTATTAGCCAGTGCCACACGGTAGTTGATATCGTTTATTTGGAAGCGATTAAATGTGATGCCGAAGTGGATGGCGACGCTCGTTTCAATGTCCGAATTGGTGCCATTGGTCATCATTTTGCCATGCCTGTGTTAGTTGCAGTGCTTGGTTTAAGTGCCTGGTTTAAGTGCCTCGTTGCCGGTGCCCAAAGGCCGGTGTGGTTTATGGCTTACTTCGTTTTTCCTTCGTACCTTATTCGATATTCTATATCTTGCTCGACGCTGTCTGAAATCAACCACCCAGTTCATGTTTGATCTTTGCGGCCGTTGCTTTTATTACTTCTTTGTCTCCCATCGTACCCGGAGGTCTCAGCGTCACGCCGTCGTGTCTTGGTAAGACATGAAAGTGCAGATGAAAGACCTCCTGACCGCCCGCGCTTTCATTGAATTGCTGCAGTGTTATTCCGTCGGCATCGAGTCCTTTCAACATGGCCTGGCTTATAATTTTTACCGTCGCCATACAGCTTGCCAACTGCTCCGGTGAGGCATCGAGCATGTTTCGCGCTGGCGTTTTTGGTATCACCAGGGCATGGCCGTCTGCACGGGGCATTATATCCATGAACACCAGAGTGTGCTCATCCTCGTAGAGTTTTTCGCAGGGTAGCGCGCCGCGGAGTATCTTTGCGAAAATATTGTCGTTGTCGTAGCTCATGATTTCAACTGTGGTTTGTATAAATTATCCGGTGTAGCTTGAGCGCTCGTCAGGCTGGTCGAACCAGCACGTGTTTCTTTTTACCAAAAGACAGTTTCAGGGAGCCATCGTTAACCAGCGCATCATTGTTAACGATAAGTTTTTCGTCGCTCACCAGTTGGTCGTTTAGCCGCACGGCATTGCCTTTGATGCTGCGCCTGGCTTCGCCATTACTTTGTGCCAGACCGCTGTGAACCATAAGCGACAGAATACCAATACCTGAATCCAGATCCGTTGCATTGATATCAACGGTTGGCAAATCACTAGCTGTCTGTCCTTCGGAAAAGGTAACACGTGCTGTTTCAGCTGCCTTTTCCGCGAGTTCCTGGCCGTGCAACAAGGCCGTCACCTGCGTTGCCAGTATCGCTTTAGCATCGTTTATTTCGGAACCTTTTAGCGTAGCCAGCTTTGCAATTTCAGCCATAGGTAAGGTGGTATAAAGCTTCAGGAATCGTTCGACATCCGCGTCTTCGGTATTGCGCCAATATTGCCAAAACTCATAAGGACTCAGCATATCGGCATTTAACCAAACTGCACCGCTGGCGGACTTCCCCATCTTGGCACCTGAGGAGGTCGTCAGTAAGGGGGAGGTTAAAGCAAATAGCTGAGCGTTGTTAATCCGACGCCCAAGGTCAATACCATTGACAATGTTGCCCCACTGATCAGATCCTCCCATTTGCAGGGCACAGTCATGCCTTTTGTTGAGTTCCACGAAGTCGTACGCCTGTAATATCATGTAGTTGAATTCGAGGAATGATAGTGATTGTTCGCGGTCCAGTCGCAGCTTGACTGAATCAAAAGACAACATGCGATTGACCGAAAAGTGTTTGCCTACATCGCGCAGGAACTCAACATAGTTGATACCCATCAACCACTCAGCGTTGTTTAGCATAAGTGCGTTACCACCGGACTCTTCAAAATTCAGGTAGCTTGAAAACGCCTGTCGAATGCCGCTTAGGTTTTGTTCGATATCATCGGCTGTGAGGAGTTTACGGGCATCATCGCGTAGCGATGGATCGCCAATCATAGAAGTGCCACCACCCATCAGAGCAATAGGGCGGTTGCCGGTTTCCTGCATCCAGTGCAACATCATTATCTGGATCAGAGACCCTGCGTGTAAACTGGCAGCGGTTGCGTCAAAGCCGATATAGCCGGTTACACCACCTTTGACAAACAAAGCGTCGAGAGCGCTGTCGTCGGATGTCTGGTAAATGAATCCGCGCTCAGCGAGTGTGTGCAGGAAGTCGGATTTAAAATCGGCCATTGATAGATCGTCTGGTTGTGTTCGGGCGTGCTCGAAGTATATCGTAACAGTCAGCAGGCTGAACCTGCGATTCGGAAACCTGTGCAGATTTCTATCGTGTAGACTCCCGGTTGCTGATGAATCCTCTGCAACCTGCTTTTAACCGGCTGACCCATACTATCAACAACTATTTCAAACGGGCAGGTTGTCGTCAATGCGGGTAAAGCCACGTCAGCTGTTGCTCGACATGAAGCGCACTCTGGCGGTTGCGATACCACTTATTGTTGCCCAGCTTTTACAAATGGCTAATGGTCTGGTTGATGCCCTGGTTGCAGGCAGACTGGGCACAGTGGAACTGGCCGCTGGTGGCATTGGGGCCGGTATCTGGTTTTTTGCGTCGATTCTTTGTATTGGCTTGATGGCAGGTCTCAGCCCAACCCTGTCACGTTTAATCGGGCAGGGACGCAGGAAAGCCATAGGGGGAGTATACCGTCAGGGGTTGTGGATGGGACTGGCGGTTGGTCTGCTGGCGCTGCTATTGCTGCTGTTACTGGCGGCAACACTTCATCTGTGGGCGATACAAGCGGAATTGGTACCGTTTATTCGTCAGTATGTTTATGCAGCCTGCTGGAGCCTGCCTGCATTTGCAGTGGTGATGGCCTCACGCAATGTATGTGAAGCAACCGGTTTGACACGACCTGTGATGGTTGTTCAGCTCCTCGGTCTGTTGATCAATACGTTAGCTAGTGCCCATCCACAGGGTCGTAAGTGTCTGAGCGACCGAAATAAATTCGGCGG
>CAYMVV010000075.1:0-27504 GCA_964393885.1 uncultured Granulosicoccaceae bacterium
GGTATTGCAGCAAATAACCGAGAAAATGCAGCAGGAAAAGAACATCGGTCGCTAGCCTGGATTATTCATAAGGCGACAAGTAAATATTAGCGAAATGCTACGTATACAGTTCCAAATCACTTTTTTGGCACCTTTTTCAAAATAGCAGTGTGTCTATTCGACGCCAGAAGAAAATCTGGACGCCGAATCCTCATGAATAATCCAGGCTAGGAGTCTGCGCGGTAGAAATCCGCGTAACGAGAGCGTGCCATGACGAGGGCCCTGCTCTGGAACATGGGTACGATCATTTACGGCGCATAGTTATTCATATGCAACGGAAATGATCGACAAAAATGCTCCGTCAGAGCGCGTTCCCCGTGTTCGCAGATTGTAGTGGAGCTTCTGCCGCGCAGGCTCCTAGTCTCTGGTCATTTGCAAAGACAATCTGACAGCATATCCAGACGCACCCAACAACAGCCAGCTCCATATCGGCACACCGAATAGTCGAATCGCATCGACTGGTGCCAGAAGCATTACCAGTATCCCGGAAATGAACAGTGAGACCGCGCAGAGCCCAATGATGATCGCCTGAGTATGCCTGGCCGACTGGTTGGAATGTGCCATCCGTTGCTGATGCCCCGCTGCCACCGGAGACCGTGCCGACTGCAAAAACTGATGCACCAACCCAGGCATTTGGGGAAGTGCACGCCCCCACTCGGGAACGTTTCGACGTATTTCTCGCAACACAGCCTGCGGGCCAGCCTGATCCAGCATCCAGTGCTTCAGGATTGGCCGAGCGGTTTTCCAAATGTCCAGCTGCGGATACAGTTGCCTCCCAAGTCCCTCAATATTTAACAGGGTTTTTTGCAACAGCACCAACTGAGGCTGTACTTCCATATTAAAACGTCTGGCAGTCTGAAACAGGCGCAGCAACACTTGCCCAAAAGAAATCTCGGCAAGTGGTTTCTCAAAGATCGGCTCGCAAACCGTTCGAATAGACGATTCAAACTCCTCGACCCGCGTATCTGCGGGCACCCAGCCACTATCGACATGCAGCGTCGCCACCCGACGGTAATCACGATCGAAAAACGCAAGCAGATTTTGCGAAAGATAATGTCGATCCTCATCGGTGAGCATACCAACTATGCCGAAATCGACTGCAATATAGCGAGGATCATGTGGATTCTCCCGACTGACAAAAATATTGCCGGGATGCATATCAGCGTGAAAAAAATTATCTCTGAACACCTGTGTAAAAAAAATATTAACACCACGCTCTGCCAGCTTTTTAATATCAATACCTGCCGAGCGCAGCGTGTCTATGTCAGAAACCGGAATACCGTCGATTCTCTCCATGACCAACACTTTATCGCGTGTGTAGTCCCAATAGATCTCGGGGATGTAAAGCTCTTGAGAATCCTCGAAGTTTCTACGCAATACGGCAGCATTAGACGCCTCGCGTTGCATATCAAGTTCATCGTATATGGTTTTCTCATACTCGCCGACCACTTCTGTGGGCTTCAACCGCTTTCCCTCCGACCAAAAAGTTGCCACCAGCGATGCCAGTAAATACATCAAGGAAAGATCGCGCTTTATAATGCCTTCGATTTCAGGCCGCAGTACCTTGACCACCACCTGCTCACCACTATGTAAAGTAGCCGCATGTACCTGCGCTATCGACGCCGCCGCGATCGGTACGTCACAAAATTCAGCAAAAAGTGTTGCGATAGTTGAATCGAGTGAACTCTCAATGGTGCGGATAGAGTCTTCAGATGAAAAGGTCGGCACTTTATCCTGCAGCAAGGCCAATTCGTCTGATATATCCTGCGGGAAAAGATCTCTGCGCGTCGACAACATCTGACCAAACTTTATAAAGACAGGACCAAGTTCCTCCAGCGCCCTGCGCAATCGCTCGCCACGGGGAAGCTGCCTGCTTGTCGAGTTACCCCATCGTGAGGGGAACAGTAAAAAAAAACTGCGTAGCCACTTTGAAGAGGTAAGCTCTACCAGTAGTTCATCTATCGCATAACGGAATAATACTCTCTGTATTACCAACAAACGCGACAAGCGCTCAAACCATTTCACGGTTTCCGATCTTCTATGGATTGTGCCTTACTTAACAAGCGGTCCACTCGATCGCGCAAGTTGTCCACTTCCTCAATAAACTCATCCATCTCCCAGCGATAAGGCAGATGGTTGGTTTCATCGCGAAGGTAGTCCGCTATATTGCGCTCCATACCGGTATGTATTTGTTTAACCCAGCCGCTGGCTCCGGTTTTGAAGCGACCAAGTAAATGGGCAGGTGTGTCGCCAGCGATACCGGCAATATGTTCTTCCCAGTCGACATCGATTCGCCCCATCAATTGGCTAAAGCGATTGGCTGTGTCAACCTCGCCTTCAATCGTGATACCAGATTGCATAAGTCCCGCACGACCACTCGCAACTGCTGCAAGCGATAGCGGCGCACCGCGAATGACCGCGTCCGCCTCTGCACCAAATTCATGGCATACCTGGACTTGCTGCTCAGTAAATACAAAGATGAACTGCACACCCAGACCCGCAACATTAATCTGCACAA
The DNA here is from genome assembly GCA_964393885.1 of uncultured Granulosicoccaceae bacterium. Taxonomy (GTDB): domain Bacteria; phylum Pseudomonadota; class Gammaproteobacteria; order Granulosicoccales; family Granulosicoccaceae. The sequence goes on from CAYMVV010000075.1 coordinate 2,558, forward strand.
CCTTGCCGAGCAATGGACGCAGATATCCCGCTGAGTCCGGATCCAGAGAAAGGTAGCGGTTGAAAGCACTTTCAATTGCTTTTATTGCCGGCAAGGCAAGCAGGGAGGCCATGGTCATGGATGATTTACAATTCGAGTTTTGCGCAATAGTTCAACAGCAATTGATACCGACGCACTGTTACTGTGCAGTATCGAATGACTAGTGACACCTGAGACTTTCAATACCATGTTTTCAATTCCGCGCTTTCGGTACCGCTCTTTCAATACCGTGTTTCCGATACCGCGCCTCGATACGGCGTGCTCAATACCGCAGTGTTGTAATCGAGCTTTTAATATCCTGCGAGACACGATTCAAAAAACCCTTCAACTGAAACAGCTTCTGTGTATGGGGTAAATTGAAGTGAAATTGTACCGTACACTAGAATTTAAACCCCTTGTGCAGCGCGACAATACCACCCGTCAGGTTATGATAATCGCATCGTTCAAACCCGGCTGTCTGCATCATACCCATCAGGGTTTCCTGATCGGGGTGTTGTCTGATTGACTCCGCCAGGTAGCGGTAGCTTTCCGCATCACCTGCCACCAACCTGCCCATTACCGGCAGCGCCGTAAATGAATACGCATCATAGGCTTTACTTAATAATGGTAATACCGGTTTTGAAAACTCCAATACCAGTGCTCTGCCTCCGGGCTTTAGTGTTGCAAACATCGAATTGAGCGCTGCCTGCTTGTCCGTCACATTGCGAAGGCCGAAAGCAATCGTAATGCAGTCAAAGCTGCCATCAGCAAACGGCAGTGCTTCGGCATTGGCAAGTGCATATCGAATATTTTCAACCCGACCCTGATCAATCATTCGATCACGACCAACTGCCAGCATCGACTCATTGATATCCGCCAGAATAACGGAACCATCAGCACCGACGCGCTCGGACATTTTCGCCGCCAGGTCGCCGGTACCGCCTGCCAGATCCAGCACCCGTTGGCCATGCCGAACACCTGACTGATTAATAGTGTACTGCTTCCACAGTCGATGGACACCAAATGACATCAGGTCATTCATGACATCATACTTTTGCGCTACGGAATCAAAGACCGCTCCAACAAGGTGCTGCTTTTCTTCAGTTTCAACTGTGCGGTAACCGAAATGTGTCTTGTCGTTCAATGTTTTTATCCGTCGATTGCGCCTGCTTGTGCTACTGCACCGGCAGTGCTAATAACAATCCACTGCTTGTGAGTTCGAATCCAGGGCCATGGGAAATACTGGTGCTAAAAGCAAGTGACAGCAAAGCAGCGGCTAACTAATGTTGATCTATAAGTTGGTTGGTCCAGCTATTGTTTCGGGATATCAGCAGAACCTTTGCGAGTATGGCCTGCAGCCTGCAGTTTATTGAGGTATTCCTGCCAGTACGCCTCGTACTCAGTACCGAGTTCGTGCAAATAGGACCAGGTAAATATGCCCGTATCGTGGCCATCGTCAAAGACAAGTTTAATCGCGTAGTTTCCGGTTGGAATTATCTGATCAATACCAACCTCTTCTTTACCAACTTGCAGTACTTCCTGACCGGGGCCATGCCCTTTCACCTCTGCCGACGGGGAGTGCGTTCGTAAATACTCGCAGGTTAGATTGCACTCCAACCCATCGTCAAAGTGAATCTCCAGCACTCGACTGCGTTGGTGCAATTTAATTTCGGTTGGTTTTGCCATCGTTTCACTCTACAGGATATAGCGACTCAGGTCTTCGTCCTGAGACAACTCCGAGAGGTAGCGAGACACATATTCAGCGTCTACCTCGATTTTCTGACCGGCACTATCAGATGCTTCAAAAGAAGCATCGTCGAGCAACCGCTCAAGCACCGTATGCAAACGTCGCGCGCCTATGTTTTCAGTTGACTCGTTTACCTGCCAGGCAACTTCTGCAATTTTCTTGATGCCGTCATTGGTAAATTCCAGAGTCACCGATTCAGTGCCCAACAATGCGCGATACTGTTCAGTAAGAGAGGCATCCGGTTCCGTTAATATACGTTCAAAGTCTTCGACTGATAGTGCTTGTAACTCAACACGTATCGGCAGTCGACCCTGCAGCTCCGGTATCAGATCAGAGGGCTTGGTCATATGAAATGCACCAGAGGCTATAAAGAGTATGTGATCCGTTTTTACCATACCGTATTTGGTACTGACGGTGCAGCCTTCCACCAGTGGTAGCAGATCTCTTTGCACACCTTCTCTGGACACATCCGCACTACCCTGAGTGTCGCTGCGCCGGGTAACCTTGTCGATTTCATCCAGAAAAACTATCCCGTTTTGTTCGACACTATGTACCGCCAACTGTTTGAGTTCATCTTCGTTGATCATCGATGCGGCTTCTTCATCCGTTAGCAACTGCAGTGCTTCGGCTACCTTGACGGTACGTGCCTGTTTTCGGTCGCGTCCAATGTTCTGGAACATGCCCTGTAGCTGTTCCGTCATCTCCTCCATACCGGGTGGAGCCATTATCTCTACACCAACCGGCGTCTGATTGACTTCAATTTCTACTTCCTTGTCGTCAAGCTTTTTCTCACGCAGCATTTTGCGGAATTTCTGGCGCGTACTGGAATCACCGTTATCCTCACTGCCTTGCGCAGGACGTAATAAGATGTCGAGAATTTTCTCCTCTGCAGCATCTTCCGCTCGATGGCGAACCTTTTCCATCTCTGTTTCGCGCGTCTGTTTAATCGACGCGTCGACCAAATCACGCACAATCGACTCAACATCACGACCGACATAGCCTACTTCAGTAAATTTTGTTGCCTCAATCTTGATAAACGGCGCATTGGCAAGTTTCGCCAGTCGTCTGGATATCTCGGTTTTACCAACGCCTGTCGGTCCGATCATCAAGATATTTTTCGGTGTAATTTCGTTTCGCAAATGCTCGGCGACTTGCTGCCGTCGCCAACGATTGCGCAGTGCAATTGCTACTGCGCGTTTGGCATCGTTTTGGCCAACAATATGTTTATCGAGTTCCTGTACGATCTCGCGCGGCGTCATGGTTGACATTATCAAACCTGATTGCTGTATGGATTGGGTAAATGTGAAAAAAAACGGTAACCGGAAGTCTGTGTGCAAAACTCTGCATTGCCGGTGGCAGCGTCCCTGTCTTGCCGACTATTGATTCCCGGCTTCGCTCTCGAGTGTCTCTATGGTCAGATTGCCGTTGGTGTAGATGCAGATTTCAGCAGCAATGTTAAGGCTATTCCTGACGATATCTGCAGCGCCCATCGACGTATGTTCCAGTAGAGCGCGCGCAGATGATTTAGCGAAATCACCACCGGATCCAATTGCTATCAGCCCGTGTTCCGGCTCTATCACGTCACCGTTACCGGATATGATCAGTGAACTTTTACTGTCAGCAACCGCCAATAGAGCTTCCAACCGCCGTAACATCCGATCTGTGCGCCAGTCCTTGGCCATCTCCACTGCGGCACGGGTCAGATTGCCGCCATACTCTTCGAGCTTACCCTCAAAGCGTTCGAACAACGTAAACGCATCAGCGGTGCCACCGGCAAAGCCGGCCAGCACTCTGTCCTTGTACAAACGACGTACTTTCCTGGCATTGCCTTTCATAATCGCATTGCCAAGACTTACCTGGCCATCGCCACCAATCACCACTTCTGTTCCTCGACGAACAGAGACGATTGTGGTACCACGGTATTGTTCCAATTGGTGTCTCCGGTTTATCTGGCGAGCCATATTGCACTACACTCGGTGCATGGTCTAGCCTGCGTTACGTATGCGCACTTATTTCACGATTCGGCACGATCCGGAATCAATCCTGCCGGACAGGTCCTCGAACGACAGGCCCTCGAACGCTGAAGTAAAACGCTGAGGTAAATTAGCCCGCCACAAATCAAAGACCACAGGGTATGATGATTACGGAGTAAGACGGGGCGTTAATAATTGTTTTACATTGAAAAAATTACTAACGCTCAAATGGCGTTAACGGTATTTGTCTGTCACTCGTTGAACAATAAGAGGTGCACAACAGGGAATTCACGGCACTGTACCAGCGTGGCGAGTATCAGGCTGTGAGGTCTCGGCGACGGGCGTACAAGCACAAGCGCAAGTTACCAACGCCTGCAGCGGACCCACAACCGCCAGGCACTCAAAAACTATGTGGGAACAAATGGTTAAAGTTCAAGACAAGATAAGCAAAATTGGCAAGCGCTCTGGCCTGCGAACAACAACTGCAGATATTGCTCTTCAGGTACCGGAACAGCGTGCGGCCGGCGCTGGTAGTTTCCCGATCGATCCGGCGTTGGTGGCAAACTATCTTGAGCAGCTAAAAAGCGTCTCGTCGGAGTCGTCAACAACCGAACTGATCCGTGCGTTGCAGCACAGCAATCGGCTCGCCACCGCACCATCTGACAGACTACAAATCGCTCGCCTGTTTGAGAGCGCAGTAGTCAGCGAATTAAACAATCTGAATGCCGGGTTTACCGGGGTCGATCTGCCCTATCCAGCGAGTTCAGCTACAGATTTCGACCACGCCACCACCCTGCTGCAAGAACTGGCCGCAAGCTACAAAGTCATTTTGCTGGACGTTTTAAGAAGGCGAGGCAAGCTCCACAGAAAACATCGCCTGCCAGTGATTTTCCAGGCGATAAAGCATTTATCCGAGTGTGGATTGCGATTTTCACAAAGTTACCAGCCCTGGCCTGACAAGATGTGGCGTGATCTAAATACCCTCTATCTGTGCGCTGAGCGCGAACAGGGCATCAACAAGATATTGCGCAAGGGCGACTGTCCTCAAACCATCAGGCAGCTGTATAGCCAATGTTGCCTTTTCGCGGCCTGCTCAGGCACACATCTGTCGTCACACGACATGTCGCAGTTATATCGCCTGCTTGGCAGGTACAGCAACACAGTGGACTTAACAGACAAAAAACAGGCTAACGACAGCGATACCCAGTACTGCGTGGCGCTTGATTCAGCACACCCACCCAGCGTCGCTCGATTCAGCCGCCTGCAACCGGGGCAACAGGTGCGTTTCCTCGATCTGGAGCCGGTTCTGGCTATATTGCCAGGCGCCGAAGGTACCCGCGATGAAGACCCATTGGCGCAATCCACAGGAGATTTCGCATCTGGCGAGCCATCCACAAGCCAACTTCGCAACGTGGTCGATGGCATGGTGGAACGACAGCACGGACGATCTGTTAGACAAACATTACTGGAGGCAGAGGTTGGTATAAAGGAAATCCACGCCTCTCTTCTGTCAGCGGGCGCAAATCGGTTGACACCGGCAAACGGCTCAAAAAATGACTACGGAACGCAATGGATAGTCGAGAACCGCAGTAAAGGTGGGCTTGGTTTGAAATGGACAGGTAAGGGTAACTGTCGCGTCAATGTAGGTGAGTTAATTGCCCACTATGAACACGCTAATCAAGACAGCGGCTTCAATTTAAGCTGGCACGTTGGCATTGTTCGCTGGATACAATCAGACGGCCAGGATAAATTGCGATGTGGTGTGGAAACACTTGCAAACTATGCTGCGGCGGTTACTACCAATCACATTAATGAGTCCCGATCCAACACGTCAGCCAAGGCGCTGCTGTTAAACGAACATCCAGCCGCCAGCCGGCCATCTATGTTACTGGTGCCCGGGCGCCACTATAGAATCGGAGAAAAAATCAATATCCACAGCGCTGACCATTCCAGGCCGGTTAAACTGATTGAAAACTGCCCGGTCGGCGGCAACTTCCAGTGTTTTGGGTTTCAGTCCGTCAATTAGCCCGGATTCTTTGGATACCTCGGGCCACACCTCGGGACTATAAAATCAGAGATCAGGTGAGATGCTGTTGATTTAGCGCGCGGTGATTTAAGGAGCATTTATTTAAGGAGCACTGATAGTTGGAGCGTTGATATATGGAGCATTGATAATGGAGCAACGCGGTCTAATCCGCCGATCGCTTTTTTGTTGCCCTGGGGTGAGCACGTTCATACACCCGCGCCAGATGTTGGAAATCAAGATGTGTATACACTTGCGTGGTACTGATATCTGAATGACCTAATAATTCCTGCACGGCGCGCAGGTCGCCACTTGATTCGAGCATATGACTGGCAAAGGAGTGACGAAGCAGATGCGGATAGACGTTGTTGGGAATCCCGGTTCTGCGTGCAAGTATCTTTAACCTCTGCTGCACACTGCGAGAAGAAAGCCGTGACCCTCTGCGACTTATGAACAAGGCCTCATCATCGCCACCACCACGCATTAATTCACCGCGTCTGCCCAGCCATGCTTTTACTGCGTTCATCGCATGACTGCCAACAGGCAGGACGCGAGTTTTGGCTCCTTTACCAGTGACTCGAACTTGCCCTATCTGCATGTCGATACTATCAACATCCAGCTGAACTACCTCTGCCAGGCGTAATCCGGAAGAGTAAATCAGCTCGAAGATTGCTCGATCCCGCAACAGTAGAACATCATCACCCTCCAACACGAAGAGTCTCTGGATATCCTCTATTTGCAGCGTTTCCGGCAGGCCTCTCTGATCTTTAGGCGCGGGTACCTCGGCAACCGGATTCACATCAATCCGACCCTGCTTAATAAAGTATCGAAACAGCGAACGAACTGCCGACAGCCGTCTGGCAAGGCTGCGCCCGGAGAGCCCATCGCCATGCTGTCGTGCGATAACGGTTCTCATATTAAACGGGTTGGTAGCAGACCAGTCTTCCACGTCGATGCCCTGCAACGACTTTGCAACTTCTCTAAGGTCTCGACGGTAGCTACTGATGGTATGCGCCGAATAACGCTTTTGTATTAGCAGGTATTCACAAAACTCTTCTATCGTGGATTCAAAAGACAGAGCATCGTTTGCTGGTACCGCTTGCGTTTGGCTTACAGACATAAGTCGCTTGTTTCGCTATCCGTTTTTCAGGCTCGCAGCAGTACCTGTAATTCCAGCCTGCAGTAGCAACTGACTCAGTCGTAAAAAACCGCCAGCCTGGCGCTTAGTAGTGAGCCAAATCGCTGCAAAAACTCCGTACCCATATGCGGTGCAAAACGCGAGCGATTTTCACTTGCCAGTGCCAGATAGCCGATATCCACTGATGAGGTTGGTGACTTGTGCGAAAGCCTGATCACCGAGGCGGAGCGAACATCGAGTACGGTACGAGGGAAAAACTGCCTTAAACGGGGCGCCGTCATATGACCGCAGTACACGGATCGACGTGCATGTAAACCGGCGACACTGCGTGCAAAACTGACATCTTCCAGTCTGACACTGGCAGGTGCATCGTGGAGGCAAGCCTCTAACAGATCATTTTCAAAAAGCACAACGCGCATTTCTTCGCAATCCAGTCTGCTGCTGAGTGTGCTTTGGGTAAAACGCAGAACATCGCCAAGCGAACTGGCCGAAATCAATCCCATTGAAAAGTAGTGGAGCAACTCAGCCAAATGATCATTTTGCTGGGCAACATCGACGATCTCCTCAAGCCGCTCGCGTAACTCGCTACATTGTTCACGGTGCATGGATAATCGTCTTTCCACCAACGATACCGCTCCACGCTCATGATGTGGAACCTCTATCTCCAGCAGCAGTTCAGGATTTCTAGCGAAGAAATCAGGGCTAGCCCTCAAGTACTCTGCAATTTGTTGATCGCTATCATGGTAGTGATAGAGGTTATCTTCGTGCAGCGCTCTTTTCTTGTGACCTATCATTGTTCTAGTGTGCCTTCGTATACTGTTTCACACGGCCCCGTCATCGCAACCGGCTTATTATTGTCTGGCCATCTAACCTGCAGATCTCCACCTGTCAGGTGTACTGTTACTTCTCTATCCAACAAATTTCGTTTTATACCCGTAACAACAGCAGCGCAGGCACCGGTACCACACGCCATGGTCTCGCCTACACCACGTTCGTAAACCCTCAGTCTTACTTCATTGCGGCTGAGCAACTGCATAAACCCAGCATTAACCCGGTTCGGAAACCGTTTATGGCTTTCCAGTTGTGGCCCCAGTTGTTCAAACTGACAACGGTCAACATCGTCAGTTACCACCACTGCATGCGGATTGCCGATTGCTACTACACCGACCTCCACATTTGTTCCCGCAACATCTAACGCATAGACGGGTGCCTCTTTGTCAGCAACGAACGGAACCTGTGCCGGAAGGAAATTTGGCACCTCCATTTGTACTGTCACCTGCTGATCGTCTTCGACTGTCAGCCTCATCAAACCGGCCCCACTCTGGACGACAATGTCGCGATTACTTGTCAGTCCCTGATTTAATACATACCGTGCAAAGCACCGAGCACCGTTCCCGCAATTCTCAACTTCGCCGCCATCAGCATTAAATATCCGGTAATCAAACTCAGCTTCTGCCACGGTTGCTGGCTCAACGATCAATACCTGGTCAAAGCCAATACCGAATCTCCGATGTGCCAGTGCACGAATTTCACTGGCAGTTAACGAGAAAGGCTCATCCAGCGCGTTGATGACCATAAAGTCGTTGCCCAAGCCATGCATTTTTGTGAATGTAAGACGCATTTAGCTGGATGATTTCTCTGTGGCCTGACAACAGTTGGCTACGATTTAGAATTTGGAGGAATGTTAAAGTAAAAAATCACTTAATCAGAGTAGATTATTGTTTTTTTTACTTTTTGTAAGAAAACAACAAGGTGTGTGACACAAAAGTGACACAGGATTCCCCGAAACACCATCTCAGCGTCATTTAAATGTAGACGATAAACAGCATTTATCCGTTACATGGCAGCAGTTTTCTTCAATAGCTGGTTTCGAACGATTGCGTACCATATTTAATGAAGGTATTTGCCAATATATTGACGTTAGAATACAGGTTGAGGATACAGACAGATAAAACCGCGACAAGGAGTGAAATACAGAGCTTCAGGTACAAAATACAGAGTACAAAAAATGTTTCCTGAAGCGCGTATTGTGGACCGCGTTTTTATGAACCACTCGCTATAAAGCACGCTTTATAGACCACGGGCGCGGCAATCCTGATCGCCATAGAAGCGGTAAATGATGATGGATATTCATGGAGTCCATCAGCAAGCCTGACAAACGATGACTCTATGGCGATTGATCAATCAACAATCTGCCCAGAGTCTGGCAGATTAGCCCGGCAAGGTTGATTCGTTTTCGAACAGAGATGCAACGGTCTCTCGACGACGCACACAATGGGCTTGATCACCGTCTACCATCACCTCGGCAGCCCGGGGCCTTGAGTTGTAGTTTGAACTCATACAGAAGCTATAGGCACCGGCTGAAAGTACTGCCAGCAAATCGTCCTGTTTCAAATTCAGCAATCGATCCTTGCCTAAAAAATCTGCACTTTCACACACCGGACCGACAACGTCGTATGCCTTGGTATCGCCGCCGTTGGAAGCAGAGTCGGCAACGGGATTTGCGCTTTCGCCGACAGGCACAATGTCCTGCCAGGCAGAGTAGAGTGCCGGACGGATCAAATCGTTCATCGCAGCATCCACCACAGCAAAGTTTTTTACATCATTGTGCTTCAGGTAGTTCACCGTTGTCAGCATGAGCCCGGCGTTGCCGACAATGCTGCGCCCGGGTTCGACAACAATTTCAAACCGGCGATCTCCGATCACGGCATCCATGGCATTTGCCCATTCAGTCAGATCGAGAGGTTGCTCATCTCGATAGCGTATGCCCTGCCCCCCGCCCAGATCCAGATGATGCAGCGATATACCAAGGGCCTCAAGTTCATCGCTGAGTGCCACCAGTCTGGACAACGCATCAGTATAGGGCTCAACTTCAGTGAGTTGCGACCCTATATGGCAATCCATACCAACAACCGAGAGGTTGGCATTGGCAGCCACTGTTTGATAGGCGACGACAGCGCGCTCAAAATCGACTCCAAATTTGTTTTCTTTCAATCCGGTAGAGATATAAGGATGAGTCCTGGCATCAACATCGGGGTTTACCCGAATGGACACTGGCGCTACCACGCCATGCGCAGATGCTACATCCGCCAACACCTGTATCTCTGACTCTGACTCCACATTGAAACATCGAATTCCTGCTTCGAGAGCAACTTCCATCTCGTCTCGACGTTTACCAACTCCGGAAAAAACAACCTTCGACATATCGCCATTGACCGCCCGTACTCTTTCGAGTTCGCCGACGGAAACGATATCGAATCCAGAGCCCAACCTGGCCAGAACATCCAGAACCGCCAGGTTTGAGTTAGCCTTCATCGCATAGCAAACCAGATGAGGTCGTGCACCTAATGCAGCGTCATACGCATGCCATGCACTTTCAATTGCCTTGCGCGAATAAACATACAAAGGAGTCCCAAACTCTTGTGCCAGATCGCTGCAGGCATACTCTTCGACAAAGAGATTGCCCTGTCGTCTGTGTAGGGGATTTATTGAATTCATGAACCGATTTCTGGAGATTGGGTAGAAAAACTAGTGATGGCGAACAACATCTATAGCGAACTGCAGCGGCTGCAACAACCTGAACCGGGGAGCCACACTCATTTCAGGGTATAACTTATTGTGTGGAATTTTCTGAGGCTTTTTTTCTTTGGATTTCCAGCTGATCACGAGCCAGCTCATCGCTGGTTGGCAATTCTACAACTTCTCCATTTACCGGCAATGCAGAATCATCCGATTGATTTTCCAGCTGTCGACGCGTCTCATCGCCAGCTTGATTCAGGCTCTCATCAACGCGTTGTTCTGGTGTTTGCTCTGGCAGATACAGATCAGATTTAAATCCACAGGCCGCGCCGGCAACAATCAATAATCCCCACATTGCTGTTGCGCAAATTTTGGCTTTCATTAGTCTTGCACCTGTATTAACCACCTGCGCTCAGTCATTTGGTACGTATTAATCGACCGACAACTGCATTCGCTGTTGTGCGCAGTATACCAGCCAACAGCGAGATTATACCGATAGCCATTCAGTGTAAACTGCGGACCCTGATAACCGGAAATTCGCAGCGAGCTTACAATATGTCGACCTCTTTCGATGGCGTTGAAATCACCACTGGAACCAACGCAAACAAGGAACAATCCAGCCCGCTGCTTTCGATCATCTGGTTACACGGCCTTGGTGCGGACGGACACGACTTTGCAGCTGTGGTACCAGAGCTTGAAAAGCTTGGTGTACATCGATGCCGATTTATTTTCCCGCATGCACCAATTCAGGCTGTCACGATAAACGGGGGTATGGAAATGCGTTCCTGGTACGATATAACCTCACTTGATTTTGAATCACGTGAGCAGGATGCCGCCGGTATTCACGCTTCTGCTGCACTGGTGGAAAATCTCATACAACGCGAAATTGATCGTGGAGTCCCCGCCGAGCGAATAATGATTGCCGGATTTTCGCAAGGTGGCGCAATAGCGTTGCATATGTTAATTCGACTGGAATTTAAAATTGCCGGGGTAATTGCGCTTTCGACCTACCTGCCTCTGAGCGAGACTGTCGCTGGTGAGAAATCGCAGGCTAACCAGCATACCCCTGTTTTTATGGCGCACGGACAACAGGACGATGTAATTGATTTGCGTTACGCCGAGGAGAGTCGCGATACCCTGGTAACCCACGGGTACAACGTGCAGTGGAAAAGCTACGCTATGCCCCACTCGCTTTCAATAGATGAAATAGTCGACCTGGCGCAATGGATTACCACCAATCGGCCAATCTAAAACTCTGTTAATACTACGGCAATAAATGCCTTAGTCTTTGCTTACGTTAGTCTTTACTTAAAGGTGGGTTGGTTACGCGTATCTCTTCACAAGTTGAAGGCTTTTCCCAGCTTATACTGACAGGTAGTGCATGCGCCGCACGTTTGCATAAATCCGGCCGCGTGCGACTGATGGTAATGTCACAATCACCTTGCAATGGTTCCTCAACTGTTACCGCGAAATGATCAGCCTGTGTACAACCGGTACTCACGACCACGGCGCTGAAAACACCATCATTGTATTGCGCGTGGAGCGACTCACCCGATTCTAGAAATTGAGTATTTGCAGAATCAGATGCGATAATTGCAGGGTTAGCGGGTGACTGACCCGCATCACAGCCGGTAACTACAGTAAGTGGAAGGGTAATTAGTAACACGTTACGCATTTTCCCTGGCCGACTCTGCAGCCTGCTGCGGAACTTTTTTAACGCCGCAAGCAGCACCATCAACGCCACAGAGGTGCCTACTGATCCACCCCCGGAACCCCCGGACGACTCCACGAAAGTATCCGCTGAAGCCACCACAACGTTTTCCTCATCAGGTGCCAGACTGGTTTGAGAAAGTACCCACTGGCGAAAAGAAGTGGCGTTGGCATACACGCCAGGTAGCCCGAGTGATCCTCCACAGCCGAGTCCAAAGCTCGTGACACCTGCTACCTGTAACTCGCCGTCAACATCGATCAATAATGGCCCTCCACCATCACCCTGACAAGTACCTTGTTGGATCTCGGATGTTGCACACAGATGGATATCACGGATGTCAGGCGCCGATCGGCTCGCTCCACTGAGTAACAGAAAATCTCTCCACAGGGTGCGACAACTTTGAGTTGATTGCATTTGCAGTGTCGCGGCAAGCGGCGTATTGCTGGTCATTGTTATCGGTAGCGGTGCCAGCTGGGGTTCCTGCACTTCTGTACTGCCCCAACCAACAACCAATGCCTCGTCAGCTGATGTAATCCGCTCGTCCAGATCGTCTAACGTAACCAGGTTAGCTGCCACACCGCGTTGAGGTGGCGCATCGAGTAGTAGCAATGCATAGTCGTTTTCGTCCCAACCTCCAACAAGTCGATAATCATTGATGAGTATTTGTTCCACGCCCTGGGTAAAACGCTTTTCCTCCTGCAAATCGTAAGCCCCGACGTTCACCAGCACCTCTGTCGCATTGACAACGCGAAATGATCCATCTGCCAGTTTCTGTACCACACAGTGAGCCGCTGTTAGCACCCATCTGCCGCCAAGGTAGGTGCCACCACACAGTGCGTCGTCTGGGATAGTGTGGGTAATTGATACGCCGAATTTTTCATCGGACAGCGCTAGCAATAGACTTTGAAAGCCTTGCTCGTCATCGACATAAACAGCTGGAATGACCGGATTGCCATCAAACAGGTCAAGCCTGTCTATGAAGTTACGAGTATTTGGCCGGAATACAGCCGCAATACCCCCGCCCTGTCGACAATTTTGCAATTGCATTGCCGGAGTCAGCGGCAGATGATCTGCGACAGGAAAATCGAGGATGATTGAACAAACCTTGTCCATCACCTCGGTACACACGCTAAAGGCAAAACCACAATCGACCAACTCACCGGAAAACTCGGTAATAACTCCGCCACTAAAAAACCGTGCTGAGGAAGACACATCGTCAATGGTCATCGTTACCCGTCGTCCAGACAACACCGCTGTCAGAAATGGATACTGGCCGACTGATGTTTGCTCACCGTTGGCAATTCGAATTTCGCGGTCTAATTGAACGCTATCCGAATAGTTTGTCGAAGTTTTGTTACTGTGCAAGTCAGCAACAGAATTCGCTTTTGTGGAAACAGGGTTAAGCAACAATAAAAAAGTGGAAATTACACCGGTAGTAAAGGTGCTGGTGTCAGGAAAAAAGCGGTTAATTTTCACAAGGATTTTTGACATTAAATCTCCGTCTCGTGCGGGACGCGAACAATCATGTGCGTTAAGTCCCGGAACACCGGTTTATGAAACTACTGAATTTGACCAACTGTGTATAACCAACTGTGTCTACACAACACGGCTTCTGGATTTGCCGCCGGGCGAACCCGGCTACAGGATAGCGGTTCATCTGGCTCAGTTACAATGATAACGCCGTTTATCCACGTTGACCGTTTTCAAAATAGAACAAAACGGTAGCAATTGAAGTCGGCTGTGGTTAAACAAATAACATAAAAATCGGCCCACAAGTCTATGATTACAGCCTGAAACCGATGTAAAAAGATCTGTAGCAAAGGTATCCCATGACGCCGGCAATCAAATTACTGGATAGACAGAAAGTCAATTACAAACTACGCGAGTATAAAGCAAATGAGAAAACAACTGATGGCTACGGGGTAGCGGCAGCCTACGCGCTTGGGCAGGAAACCAGCCGTGTCTTTAAGACACTGCTCGCAGTGTTGGATGGCAATGAACGCAAACCTGTGGTAGCGATTGTTGCAGTGGCCGATCAACTTGATCTAAAGCTTCTGGCAGCGGTCACTGGTGGCAGAAAGGCTGCTATGGCAGATAGCACCCTGGCAGAAAGAGCAACCGGCTATGTCGTTGGTGGCATCAGTCCACTAGGCCAGCGGAGACAATTCACCACCGTTATTGACAAAAGTGCACTGAGCTTCGACACCATCTATATCAGTGGAGGTAAAAGAGGACTGCAAATAGAAATTGATCCGACAGATCTTCAGAGCCTTACCTGTGCAACAATTGACCAGATTGCGAAATCCTGATTAACAGTTGCGATGTGCGTTAACTCATTTTTACGGATAAAAGCAAGGTAAAAGAAACACGCTTCTATTGAGACTACAGAGCCAACAATAAAAGAGGCAATGCGTTGGATACTTCAGGTAAACACACACCAATTACTGGTGGTTGTTACCCGCGCAAATTAAAGGGTATTGCTTTAAAGAGCATTGCTTTAAAGGGCTTGCTTTAAAGGGCTTGCTTTAAAGGGCATTGCTAATCGAGTGAATAGCAGCGACACAAGCCTCACCAAGTAACGCAGATCGATCAGCAGACCATCCATGTAAATCGTCTGGAGAATCGACTGTGTCTTTAAATGGCATCTCCAGAGTCATTGCCGGGCAATTAAACCTTTCAGCGATAAAATTACTACAAATACTGTAATTAGCTGTCCCCGCAGGTGCAATGGGATAACCGTAGACAGTTTGAAAATCAGGGTTTAGTTGCGCAAGAGAATTTTTAAAGAGATTCTGCAGTTCCAGCCGTTGCGAATTCCAGGAATCAATGCCTTCCGTTCCGGCAATAAAGTTGTATGGCAGCGCTTCGTCCCCATGCACATCCAGACAAAAGTGCACACCGGTACGGTCCATATAGTCGCGAACCACCGCTACCTCCGGCGAGTTGGTCATTGAAGGGTTGTTCCACTCGCGGTTAAGATTGGCACCTGCAGCATTGGTGCGCAGATATCCATTCGCACTACCATCCGGATTCATATTAGGCACTACATAAAAACAAAACCTGTCAAGTAAGGTACGTGAAACCGGGTCGTTTTTATTGACCAGCTTGTTTAAAAAACCTTCCATCCACCATTCGGCCATGGTCTCCCCGGGATGTTGGCGCGCTATTGCCCAGATTTTCCTTGGCATATCCGGATTTCCAATCACTACCATGTCCATCGTTCGGCCTTCAACGGTGTAGCCAATTACCTCAGTCGACACTCGTTCATTGACCGATAGTGATGCGACAAAATCGTCATGTCGATGCATGGAATAGGGTGTGAAGTAGGCGAACCAGACATCGTTGCTAGCTGCTAATACCGTGAAAGACAAAACACCGTCCGTGTATTCGGTATGGCAGCGAAACCAGTGCTGTCGATCAAAAGATGCAACCACCCTGTAATCCTGCCAGCCTTTCGGATAGGAGGATGCGTGGGCATTGTCTATATGCAGGGTATAACGCACATTGGCTTCACCAGTGAGCCTGAAATAAAACCACTGAAAGAACTGCCCGCCCTGATCCGGACTAATTTTCAATCGGATATCGTCGGCATGCTCGCAGCGCAGGCACTCTATGTTGCCTCCATCAAACTTACTGTTGATCGCAATTGACATTGTTTTGGATTTCTACGCCTTGTTGAGAAGTGGGCTACAGGACACTATTGGAAAACTGATGATCAACTGCGGATGCGGTCTTTTTTGACACCTACATCTATTTCATTAAACAGGAATGTTTATTAGCCTCAATCGATCAGAAATACCTGACTCGATATCGCACACCTTCGCCACGACACCTGTTCGGATGCCGCCACCGCGGCGATTGAAACACCAATAATTACTGCTAAAACGTTTCGATCTGCGCCAGAATCGCACTCGCATCAGCCTCATCCGGCATGCGCCAGTCGCCTCTGGGTGACAGACTGACACTACCAATTTTAGGACCCGCTGGCAGCGTGCTGCGTTTGAACTGTTGCGTATAGAATCGTCGAAAAAAAACACTTAGCCATTTTTTTATAGTTTCCCTTTTGTATTTTCCGTTAAATGTTCTGGTGGCCAGTGTATAAATCTTTTGCGCCCCGAATCCATTTCTAAGAAAGTGATAAATAAAAAAATCATGTAGCTCATAGGGGCCGATTATGGATTCTGTTTCCTGAGCGATATCATCGGAGTCTGATGGGATCAGCTCCGGTGATATCGGTGTATCCAGAACCCTCAGCAGAGCATCCGAGAATTTCGCCGGCGCCCTGTGCTGCGCGTACCAGCGACACAAGTACTTGACCAGGGTTTTGGGGACGCTGACGTTTACATTATAACTGGAAATATGATCAGCGTTATAGGTGCACCAGCCGATCGCAAGCTCTGACAGGTCACCGGTACCAACCACTATACCTCCGGTTTGGTTTGCGATATCAAACAACAGTTGGGTGCGTTCTCGTGCCTGTGCATTTTCAAATACCACATCGTGGTTACCATCATGAGATAGATCCAGCAGATGTTGTTTAACAGCCGCATCAATTCGAATTTCACGCAATTTGCAACCACATACCTCGGCCAGCATGCGTGCAGTTGCAAGCGTATGGTCACTGGTAGCGGGACCGGGCATGGTAACCGCAAGCAAATCGTCGACAGGTCGACCGAGAGCTTCAAGCGTATCGAGACAAACCAGTAGCGCCAGCGTTGAATCGAGCCCCCCGGAAACACCCAACACCAGTGTCTGCGCATGCGATGCGAGCACTCGACGGGCCAAACCGGTGGACTGTATTTTCAGAATTTCGCTGGCTCTTGCAGTTAATTCTGCCTCGTCATCGGGTACAAATGGATGGGGTGGGTAGGGTCTTTCGATATTGTCCAGCGGGTATTCGCAGACACTACCTGCAGATCGATAGCCCTCGGGCCTCAATGCGGCAGCAAATGTATTGTTGCGGGTGCGATCATGACGCAGCTTTTGCCAATCCATCTCTGCATAGAAACTACAGACGTCCATACCAAAGCGTTCAGACTCTCCTATCGTTACACCGTTTTCCGCGTACATTTGATGCCCGCCGTAGACGACATCGCGGGTCGACTCTAGCGGCCCGCAGCTCACATACAAATAGCCACAGACGCCTTGCGCACTGGCCATGCGCACCAGATCGCGACGGTAGTCTGCCTTACCGACCAATTCAGGGCTGGCAGACAAGTTAACAATAAGTTCGGCGCCTGCCAGTACATGGCTTCCGGAGGGAGGGCGCGGGTGCCACAGGTCTTCGCAAATCTCAACCGCAAATCGACTGGGGCCAATGGCAAATAATTGTCTGGAACCGACCCATAGGCTACCCAGTAGCGGATGATCAACAGACAGTTCCACACCGTCACCGGACACAAACCAGCGTTTATCGTAGAATTCGCCATAATTGGGATTCGAAATCTTTGGTACAACACCAAGCACCTCGCCTCTCTGACAGACGAACGCCGCATTTAAAAGCCGACCATCAGGCAATCGAAAAGGTGCACCAACAATTACAATCTGTTCCGTACTGGCGGCAGCAATTTCGGCTACCGCTGCCTCACAATCTGTAACCATATCGTGATTAAAGAATAAGTCCTCACAGGTATACCCGCTGACGCAAAGTTCTGGAAAGGCAACTAACGCCGACGATCGAACCTGTGGCTGTTGCAATTGCTGAAGAATTTCACCGGCGTTTGCTTGCGGGTTGCCAATATGCACAGGAGGTGCGATGGCCGCTAATTTTAGGAAACCGAGATCTGCATAGTTCATGCGTATATTCTATCCCGTAACTGACACAACGCAGTGTTTTAAGTGGTCAATTTGTAAGTCACCGAACCACATTTTCGTATGGGGCGCTGACGCGCAAAGCAGTTTGACCCGGTAACACTCAAGCAATAATTGCCGCTTTCACCGCCAGCCCTGACTGCGCTGCACAACCTACATTCAACCTCTGTTACAAATAAATGGCTATAAAAAATTACGATTCAATAGTGATTGGCTCGGGACCTGCCGGCGAAGGCGCGTCGATGAAACTCGCGAAATGTGGTCAACAGGTTGCCGTCGTCGAGAATTTCCGTGACGTGGGCGGTGGCTGCACGCACTGGGGCACCATTCCTTCGAAGGCTTTACGTCACTCAGTACAGCAGGTCAGCCGCTTTCGTGCCGATCCGATCTTCCGAAGACTGGTTGGCCATGTCGATATTACCTGGCAAGAGCTGATCAAATCTGCACAATCTGTTATCGATAAACAAGTCAACATGCGCGAAGAGTTCTATTTTCGAAACCGGGTGGATTTACTTCGAGGTCATGCCTGTTTTGTAGATGATAAGACATTAAAAATCACCCAGCGAAACGGCACCGAGGATCTGTGTACAGCAGAGAATTTTATTATCGCTACAGGCTCACTGCCCTATCGACCTGAAGACATCGACTTTAGCAGCGAGCGGGTTTGTGACAGTGACACCATATTGAAGATCGATTTCGTGCCCCGCTCAGTGATCATCTATGGCGCCGGTGTAATTGGATGCGAATACGCCTCCATCTTCGGCGCGCTGGGCGTCAAGGTGGATTTAGTTAATACACGCGACAGACTGCTGTCATTCCTTGATGGCGAAATCACCGATGCACTCGGTTACCATTTTCGTGAAATTGGCGTCACAGTCAGAAACAACGAGACCTACGCCAAAGTGGAAACCAACGACGACAGCGTGGTGCTATCACTGCAAAGCGGTAAACGCTTTAAAGGCGATGTCTTGCTGTGGGCCAACGGACGCTCCGGCGCAACCGACGGCTTGCAACTCGACAATGCAAAACTCAAAGTCAACAATCGCAAACAAATTGAGGTTGACGACTCTTATCGCTCATCAGTACCCCACATTTTTGCTGTCGGGGATGTCGTGGGATACCCCGGTCTGGCCAGTGCCGCCTACGATCAGGGTCGTTTTGCCGGCGCCGTTATCGGGGAAGGTCACTGCGATGACAAGCTGATTAGCGATATTCCAACAGGTATCTACACAGATCCGGAAATAAGCTCAATCGGTTTCACCGAGGCCGAACTGACAGATAAAAAGGTACCGTATGAAGTGGGCCGAGCGCTTTTCCGCTCCATTGCCCGAGCGCAAATAACCGGCCAGACGACCGGCATGATAAAAATCCTGTTTCACACTGACACGCTGGAAATACTGGGCATTCATTGTTTCGGCTATCAGGCGTCCGAAATTGTTCATATTGGTCAGGCCATCATGCGCCAGCCCGGCTCGGGTAACCGGGTTACCTACTTCACCGAAAATACTTTTAACTACCCAACCATGGCCGAGGCCTACCGAGTCGCGGCCCTAAACGGTCTGAACCGAATTCAATGGCAGGAGCGCCGTAACGGCTTGTGCGACATACCGACAATAGATAATGATGCGCCACCATCCGGTACAACAGATGATACTGAAAACAACTGAATGTAATAACTTTCAGTTGTTCTAAACCAACTGTGCACGCGCTGCTTTTATGGCTGCCCTGACCTGATCAGGTGCGGTGCCACCAATGTGATTACGGCTATTGACTGAGCCTTCCAGCGTTAGCACCTCAAACACATCCTGTTCTATCGCATCGCTGAAAGCCTTTAGCTCCTGCAGGGTAAGCTCACTCAGGTCTCTGCTCTGCTCAATCGCGAATCCTACTGCATTACCGACAACCTCGTGGCTATCGCGAAATGCAAGACCCCGTCTTACCAGATAATCCGCCAGATCAGTCGCGGTTGAGAAACCCTGTCTGGCCGCCGCATACATAGTGTCTTTTTTAACACCAATAGATGGCACCATATCGGCAAAGGCGCGCAGACAATTGTGCAGCGTATCTACGGTGTCAAACAGAGGTTCCTTGTCTTCCTGGTTATCCTTGTTGTAGGCAAGCGGCTGTGATTTCATCAGGGTAAGGAGACTGATCAGATGACCATTAACGCGACCGGTTTTTCCCCGCACCAGCTCGGGTACGTCAGGGTTTTTCTTTTGCGGCATGATGCTGGAGCCCGTGCAGAACCGATCAGGCAATTCAATAAAATCGAATTGCGATGACGACCACAGAACCAGTTCCTCAGACATACGAGACAAGTGTGTCATTGCAATCGCTGCGGCGGCACAAAACTCTATGGCGAAATCACGATCACTTACCGCATCAAGGGAATTTTGCGAAACCCGGTCAAAACCCAGTAATTGACTGGTCATTTCTCTATCGATTGGATAGGAAGTGCCGGCCAGTGCAGCTGCACCCAAAGGGGAAACATTCAGACGACGTTTGCAATCCGCCAATCGGTCGACATCGCGATTGATCATCTCGAACCAGGCCATTATATGGTGGCCAAATGTCACTGGCTGGGCAGATTGCAGGTGGGTAAATCCGGGCATAATGACGTCTGCATTTCGCTCCGCCAGTTCCAGCATGCCCAGTTGTAGACGATTGGCTTGCGCGACTATTGCATCGATTGCATCTTTGACATAGAGCCGAATATCCGTGGCCACCTGATCGTTTCTGGATCGGCCTGTGTGCAACCGCTTTCCGGCATCTCCAATTTTGGCAGTCAATCGGGCTTCGATATTCATATGGACATCCTCAAGCTCAACCGACCAATCAAAATCATCGGATTCAATCTCGCTGCTGACTTCATTCAGGCCCTGCAGTATTAACTCCACATCCTCTGTACTCAGCACCCCGACATGCCCAAGCATTTTAGCGTGGGCACGTGAGCATTCGATATCCTGTTGTGCCATTCTCTGGTCAAAGGTTACTGACGCTGTAAATGTTTGCACAAACTGATCGGTGTTCTCACTGAATCTACCGCCCCACAGTTTATTACTCATTGTTATTGCTCTTGCTGTTTATCTGTTTTCGCGCTTCATCGTCACGCTGTTACAGCCGACCGTTGCGCTTTATAATCAATTTAGCCATAGTCCTGTCCGAGTTTCACGATCCTGGGAGGACGAAAGATTTCAGGCCGGTTACATCGATCGACCGAGGTGATTAGCCATTCATATTTTGCGAAATCGATTGCTCACGCCTGCGAAAATATCGTGTCCGCATTAGATCATTCGTTCTCGAACGCGCTACAGGGCGTTCCCGAATAGAACATTTGTGCATAATATCAGTCTCGACGCACATACGCCTTTTTGCCACTCAACACCGTCAGGTACTTCACTATGTCAAAACCCTTGCGTATAGCTACGCGCAAAAGCCCACTGGCACTGTGGCAGGCGAAGGAAGTTCAACGTCTCCTGGCAGATCGCAACATCGATTCGACACTGGTACCAATGTCGACCCGTGGCGATGAAATTCTCGATAAACCACTCGCCAAAATTGGTGGTAAAGGCCTGTTCATCAAGGAATTGCAACGAGGTATCCTCGAAGACAAAGCGGATTTGGCTGTGCACTCGATGAAAGACGTTCCGGCAGATGATGCACCCGGTCTGCAGGTTGCTAAAATTCTGCCGCGCGGTAATCCTTACGATGCACTGGTGTCAAATACCTACTCATCATTGCAGGATCTGCCTGCCGGTGCGAAGGTTGGAACCTGTAGCCTGCGTCGACGTTGCCAGATTCTTGAAAAATTCCCGCATCTGATCACCATAGATTTACGCGGCAATGTCGGAACCCGATTGAGCAAACTGGATAATGGCGATTTCGATGCAATCATTTTGGCCAGTGCCGGCTTGATTCGGCTCGATCTGGAAGATCGAATCACTCTGCAACTGGACATCGACACTATGCTTCCGGCATGCGCGCAGGGTGCTATTGGCATCGAGTATCGAGTCGACGATACAGATACCCAGCTAAAATTGTCGGATTTACATGACGAGGAGACAGCAGTTCAGGTTCGCTGCGAACGTGCACTGAATGCAAGCCTTGGCGGCAGCTGCCAAACACCGATAGCAGGTTATTGCACCATGCAGGGGGATCAACTGGAACTTCGCGCACTGGTAGGTCACCCCAACGGCAGCAAAGTTCTGCGTACAATTGAAACCGGCCACCGTAACGAATCGGTAGAAATTGGCAAACGTGCCGCACAAACTCTGCTCGATGCCGGTGCGGCCGAACTCATCGCCGGCATTCAGTGATCCGGCATTTACTGATCCTGCATTTACTGAAAAGGAACAGAGGATGCAATTTCATAAAATCGGATCCACTGCCCGCGATCATAACAACCTGCTACCACAGTTAAGGCATGTCGGTTATGGCACCTGCGATAACCGCGTGGTAATTGTAATAGATGCTTTTTAACTACCTTTTTTAACCATGCTCTTTAAACATGCTCTTTAACCATGCTCTTTAATACGGCGGCCGTGACGTGGTGGTGAACACACAGTCGCTATCGAAGCTACGCGTGCTGGTAACCAGGCCACAGCATCAGGCGCAGCGTTTTATCGACGAAATAGAGCGTCTTGGTGGCACGGCTTTCCACCTGCCCACGATTGAAATTGCATTTAACGAAAGCGCACCCGAACTGATCAGCGCTGATCTGATTATCTTTACCAGCGTGAACGCCGTGACTGGAGCACGGCTGAATAAAAGAAATAACCTTGATATGGCGAATGCGCGACTGATCGCTGCCATCGGCACAGCTACCACCAGTGCACTACTTGAAGCTGGTATAAAAAAGGTTCTATCCCCAGCACGAAATGGTAATTCCGAGGCATTGCTGAATTTGCTTGGACCTTATATTTTCCCCCGTATGAAAATCGTTATTGTTCGTGGTGACAGTGGTCGCGACACATTGCGGGACGGTCTGCGTAACCTGGATGCGCAGGTGCGCTATGAACAGGTGTATCAGAGAAAACTGCCCAACAGATCAATTGCTGCAGAATCAGCAAGTGACCTGTGGCAAAGAGCGAATCCGCATATCATTTCGATCAGCAGTGATCTGGGATTAGCCAACCTGATTACCATACTGCCCGCTCACTGTCATACGCAATTGTTTTTTTGCCCGTTGGTAGTTAACAGCAAACGCTGTGAGATAAAAGCCCGCAGTGCCGGCTTTACTGCAGAGATCGCCGTGGCCGATCCGCCGGGTAATGCAGGCCAAATCGATCAACTGGCCCGGTACGCACGGATAAAGCACCAGACAGATTCCTGAAGCGCAAGCCTATTTACGCCAACCGGTTGTCGTTGGCGCAGGATATGTCGTTGTTCCGTCATTAGTTCCTACCCCGACGAAAACCATAGTTCACTCGCAGCGCAAGTGGCGTCAGGCAGCCAGCCCAATAATGTGAACTGGTTTGACTCTCCCCCAAATTGGCCCGGGAATTGGAATCTCAAAGCAATCTTGAATGCGCAAAACTGGTGAAGGAATCCTCCAATGTCGAAAATAAAATACCTGACCACAAGCGTCACACTTGCGACGTGCGTCGTTCTCGGCGCTTGTGCGGCTCCTCAACCCATCGCCAATCTGGAGCATGCTGCGTCTGCCATTAGAGCAGCGCGTGTGGCGGGTGCTGACACTTACGCACCTAACGAAATTCAGTCAGCAAGCAGCAATTTCGCAAAGGCACAAACACTGATTCGCAACAAGCGCGGTAATCGTGCCCAAAAATTGCTGGAACTTGCCACCGCGCAGGCTGATCTTGCAACAGCAGTCAGTGAAGCCGAACATGCCGAAAACGCGCTGGCGAACCTGGAAACGAACTAACAGCAGCCAGCAAGTGAACAGTCGAACTGTGGATTAACACCGTGGAACAAACAATGACAAGTAAGCCCCGACTCAAGGCATCAACCCTCTCACTGGTAGTGCTGGGTGCACTGTCACTACAAGGCTGTGCCACCAAGCAGGCCTGGATTCCTGAACTGGAAGCAGCGACAACAACGTATCAGGAAATTTCACAAGATCCTGTTGTGTCAGCGCTGGCAGCTGAGGAGTTGTCGCTCGCCGAATTTCAGCTACAGATTGCAGAAACTGCGCACGAGCAGTTCAAGCCAGCGTCGGTTGTGAAACACGAAGCGTTAGTCGCTCAGCTAAAAACACTTACCGCGCAGCAAAGAGCCAGAGCACAGTCAGCAAACCATAAGCTGGATTTGGCTATGGGCCAGCAGACACTGCTGAGCGAAGCAGCAATCGCCGCTGCAACACCACCGCCTCCGGCTCCAATTTTTGACGAACCGATAATGGCAGCGGCTACTCCGTTTGATTCTCAGGAAGATATAGCCAGCCAGGTGGCCGCGCTGGCGCAGCAACTCGCTGCACTGCAAAGACGAATAGAACAGAGCAACCTGCAGTCGCAAGCTGGCATATCCAATGCACAGTTTCCGCAAGGTGCGGTGACACCGGCAGATGGTGGTTCACCATTTACCAGCCACTTGTCACAGGCCGCTAGAGACCCCGCTGGTTTAGAAGAAGAGATCCACCAACAAATCGCTCTGGCTACTCAAGCACAAGTTAACGCGGAGCCATCTATAGCCGCCGCACAACCAGCAAAAACTGCTATTAACGCAGAGCCGTCTATAGCAGCTGCACGACCAGCACAAACCACTGTTTACGCAGAGCCAGCTATAGCAGCTGCTCGTCCGGCACAAACTGCTGTTAACGCAGAGCCATCTATACCGGGTGCACGTCCGGCACAAACTGCTATCAACGCAGAGCCAGCTATAGCGGCTGCTCGTCCGGCACAAACTACTATCAACGCAGAGCCAGCTATAGCAGCTGCTCGTCCGGCACAAACTGCTATCAACGCAGAGCCAGCTATAGCCGCTGCACATCCGGCACAAGCCGCTGTTAATGCAGAGCCAGCTATAGCAGCTGCACATCCGGCACAAAC
>CAYMVV010000076.1:0-12783 GCA_964393885.1 uncultured Granulosicoccaceae bacterium
CAGCACTGGCTCGAGAAATTTCGCAAAGCTATCCAAAGCAACTGGATTGAGAGAGTCCATTCCATCCACAATTGTTGCATTTACTGTTAATTGCTTTAGTTTGAACCGTGCAGCGAATGAATTGTTAAGCATCGCATTGAACAATGCGGATAGCAGCAATACGGATAGCGCTGGCGCTTGATAATTGACCTGACTCACAGGAGAGACCATGAGCATACTCGCAGGGTACCGGGTTCTGGATTTCGGGCGCTACATAGCGGGGCCCTATAGCGCCACCTTAATGGCTGATTTTGGTGCCGATGTTATTCGCATTGAAAAGATAGATGGATCCGAGGATCGCTACATGAATCCGGTGGCTGACGATAATAGCGGAGCCCTGTTTATGCAGGTTAATCGCAACAAGCGCGGTATGACGCTTAATCCCGCAAAGCCACAAGGCCGTGAGATTGTCGAGAGGCTGGTGGCAACGGCTGATGTGGTGGTTGCGAATTTGCCCCCTGCGGGTCTTAAGGCAATCGGGCTGGACTACGAATCTTTGAAACAGATAAAAACGGATATCATTCTAACCACTGCATCAGCCTTTGGCAGAGGCGGTCCCTATAGTGAACGCGTTGGCTTTGATGGCCTCGGGCAGGCGATGTCAGGTGGTCCGTATTTAAGTGGAACGCCTGATCAGC
Source organism: uncultured Granulosicoccaceae bacterium (assembly GCA_964393885.1). Taxonomy (GTDB): domain Bacteria; phylum Pseudomonadota; class Gammaproteobacteria; order Granulosicoccales; family Granulosicoccaceae. The sequence goes on from CAYMVV010000076.1 coordinate 678, forward strand.
CGAATCGGTTTGCGCTGCCGGTGGTCGATTTTGGCACGGCGATGATGTCGGCTTATGGCACTGTACTGGCGTTGCTGCACAGAGAGCGCACCGGTGAAGGGCAGATGGTTGAAGGTGCGTTGTTGCGCACGGCATTAACGTTTTCGAATTCCTATTTAATCGAACAGGCAGTGCTGGCCAGTGATCGTGTGGGCACCGGCAATCGAAGTCAACTGACCGGGCCTGCCGATATCATTCGCGCCAGTGACGGCTGGTTAATGATTCAGGTTGTGGGTCAGCCGCTGTTCGAGCGCTGGGCCAACATGATAGGTCTGCCCGAAATTATCGAGGATCCGCGTTTTCGCACGGATCTGGATCGGGGTGACAATGGTGAACTACTCTCCGACATGGCGCAGGAACATGTACGTAATTTGACTGTGGCAGAAGCACTGGCGGCGTACGGAGCGGCGAAAGTGCCGGCCGGCCCATTGTTGTCGCCTCAGCAGGCGCTTGACGATCCGCATATTGGTGCTGTGGGATACCTTCAGGATACAGACTATCCGGGAATGGCGTCGGCGGCTCCACTGGCAACAACACCGGTGCATATGACCGCAGGTGGTGGCAGCATTAACAGCAGAGCACCCACCCTGGGTGAGCATACCGACACAATTTTAGCGGAACTCGGCTATGACGAAAGCACCATTGCCGAGCTTAGACAGGCACGCATAGTTTAGCGTTAGGTGGTTTAGGGCTGGCTGTGAATGGGTAGCCAGACAGAAGTGCCAGTGTTTCACCAGACGGGTGTATAGTGCAACTTATGGGAGATGGTGACACTTTGTATTCAATCCAGCTCTTCCAACCCCTGACTGAAGAAGAAAAACAGGCATTGTCAGCGGTGGTTGTTAAAACGAATTCATAGATCAGGCAAATTGAACAGGAGGCGTGTGCATCGTGACCAATGCAGGCGATGTGAATCTGATGCAGGGGCGAACGCGTCGTGGCGGGCGCTCTGCGTTGCGCAAAAAAAGACAGCAACGCGATCACACCATGTTGCCGGCACTGAAGCGTCGTCTGCCGCTGGTCGAACCCATGAGTCAGGAAGAGGTCGAGAAAATTGACAGCGCTTCCATGGCCATACTGGAAGATGTCGGCGTTGTGTTTCGTGATGATCAGGCCATAGCAGACTGGAAATCAGTCGGTGCTGAGGTACGCGACGGTGACCGAGTGCATCTTGACCGCGGGCTGGTACGAGACCTGATCAAAACCATTCCCGCAAGCTTTACCTACCATGCGCGCAACCCTGATAACAATCTGCCCTTTGGTCACGATCACTCAATCTTTGTGCCGATGACAGGTGCACCCTATATTCGCGATCTCGACGATGTGCGTCGCGGACCCACCCTTGATGATCTGGCCAACTTTCACAAGTTGTCTCACATGTTGCCGGTGATCCATTCCAGCGCGCACCATATTGTTGAGCCTATGGATCATGTGGTGTCGCATCGACATTTGCGGATCACCTATTCGTCAATGAAGCACTCTGATAAAACCTTTATGGGGATGACTACATCGGGTAAAAACGCAGAGGACGTGCTCGATATGTGTGCCATATTGTTTGGTGAAGCGTTTATGGAGACACATGCCGTGGTCACCGGTAACTGCAACGGTAACTCCCCTTTGGTATGGGACGAAACCATGCTCTCGGCTATGCGAGCGTTCAATCGACGCAACCAGCCGGTACTGTGCTCGCCGTTTGTGCTGGGTGGTGCTAACACACCGGCATCAACCGCGCCCGCAGTTGCACAGCTCAATGCTGAAGCCTTATCGGCGCTGGCGTATACACAGGTGATACGAAAGGGCTGTCCGGCGATTTACGGGCATTATCTGTCGACCGTTAATATGTCTTCCGGAGCACCGATGGCAGGTACACCCGAAGTCAGTCTGATGAACTTTATGATCGGACAAATGGCGCGTTACTACGATGTGCCCTGGCGCACGTCCAACACGCTCGGTGGTGCCAAAACCTTTGATGCACAAGCCGGTTATGAAAGTGCAACCACACTGATGGCGGTGCTGATGGCAGGTTCTAATTACCTGTGGCACTCAGCGGGCTGGAACGAGGCGGGAATGCACTGTTCAATGGCAAAGTTTGTAGTTGACGCCGAGCAATGTGCGATGGGCTATCGTATGGCTGAAGGGATTCGATGGGACGATTTTGACGAGGCCTTATCTGCGGTACGCGATATCGGCCCCGGTGGGCACTATCTGGGGCACGATCACACGCTGGCCAAGTTTCAGGATGCATTCTTTATCCCTAAATTGTTTGACAACAACGCGATAGAGCAATGGGCTGCTGACGGCAGTAAAGAGATTACTGAACGCGCATTGATTGAGACGCGCGCCTTGCTCGACTCCTATGAGGAGCCCAAGCTCGATGTGGCCGTAGACGAGGCGCTGCGCGACTACATTGATCGCAGAGAGCGAGAGATACCATCTGTTGATGCTTTAAACACCACGTATTAAGTTTGGCAGCCGTACCTAAGCAGGAGGAGTACAACCTGGATAATTCACGAAATTGACGACATCTCACTTGATCTTTGATTCCACAGCAAATGCTTTCTTTTGCAAATATCAGTAAGTATTCGACGCAAGAAATGAATTCGTTGTGAAAACAAATCTCTACGCGATATGCTCGCCATTTCATGAATAATCCAGGTTAGCTATCATGAAACTCTCGTCACAGGCTGAGGCGATGCTCGCCGGTGAACTGGGGCCTGCTCGACGCTGGGCGCTTCAGCATCAGGTGCAGGTGGGGCGAATGTTCGACGCTGCGGATATGGTGGAAGTGAGTCAGGCACATATGATGGCTGATCCGGAATCCATCGGTGTGGCCGGTGTTGAACTGGTCGAGGGATTCGCTGCTTTGCCAGAGACTCAGCGACGTGTCGCAATACCAATGATCACAGACCCGCGTGGCGTTGATCTGAATTACTACGATCCACTGGGGCAGACCGAGGCGATGGCGGATATCGAGCGCCGCTTTATCAAGGCGTGTCACGCCATGGGCATCGTCATGACCAACACCTGTATAAACTATCAAACGATCATGCCGCCGGTACGTGGTGAACACGTGGCCTACGGGGATACCGGTGTGGTGATTTACTCAAACAGCTTTTGTGGCGCGCGCTCCAACTTTGAAGGCGGGCCATCTGCTCTGGCAGCGGGTTTGACCGGTTTAACGCCGCGCTACGGATTGCACCTCGACGAGAACCGGGTTGCCACGCGTCGATTTGTTGTTGAATCACAACCGCGTGAACTGACCGAATGGGGGGTACTCGGTGCTGTGATCGGTCGACGTGCCGGTTCTTATTGGGAAGTGCCTGTTATTGAAGGTATAGAGTGCGTGCCCACGTCGGACGAAGCCAAACACATGGGGGCAGCCATGGCCAGCTATGGCTCGACACCGCTGTTTCACATACCGGGTGTCACCCCCGAGTGCGATACGCTGGCAGATGTCAATGCAACGGAACTGCCGGTAGAACGAATAACAGCGCAGGACATTAAAACATTGCGAGGTTCATTTGGTGCGTCTGGCGAAAAGGTGGATGTGGTTGTGTTTGCAGCACCCCAGCTGTCTCTGGTGGAAATGCAGAGCGTCGCCGCTTTATGCAGGGGGCGAAAACTACATGCTGATACATCGATGCTGGTTTGTACCCCCGCGAGTGTCTACGTTGATGCGTTGGCGGCCGGGTTTATAGATGATATAGAAACGTTTGGTGCACGGGTGCTGCAAGGCACTTGCTTCTATCAGCAATACGCTCGCGAGATAGGCGAGGCCAATGGCTGGACGAGATTACTCTCGAACTCAACGAAAATAGTTAATATCCTTGGTGGCTATGGCTATAAACCGGCATTAGCATCGATGCAGAGCTGTGTGGATGCAGCGGTTGCAGGCAGGATTCTGTAATGGATCGTAAAGCTAATGCTCCTGCGGCTAATGCTCCCGCGGTTAATGCTCCCGAGGCTAATGCTCCTGCAGATGAGCGCAGTACAACAGTACTTAAATGTCATGTGGGTATAGGCAAAAGGGTGCAGGGCGAGGCGCTGGTCGCCAATGATAATTTTTCTGCACGCTATGATCTCGACAGACTGCAGGGCATCTTTTCCCGACCCGACCATGTGTTGGCCGGTCAAAGCTATGTAGACAAAATTGTTGTGGTTAATACGGCAAAGGGTGGCGTTGCCACAGCATGGATGCTTTACGAAATGGTGTCGCGTGGCATGGCGCCCAGAGCGCTGTTGTTTAACACAGCCAACACCATTCTGGCGCAGGGAGCGGCACTTGCCGAGATGGCGCTGTGTGATCGCTTTGAAGCCGGTGATGTCACCACGCTGATAAAAACCGGTGATTCGCTTGACGTAAATCCTGAGCAGGGTGAGGTAACCATACTGCGACGTTGATTCTGACTCCGAGTACCGGAGTCATGCAGGACACATACTCAACGCTGGAATCCTGTCGGTATTGGTCAGAGTCATTTTTAATAGCGTTTTATTGACTCCAGGTCAGCGTCATCAGGAGCAGCGATCGTTGTCGCAATTGTTGATGCAGCGCATGCGACTTTTAAAGCGCCTTTCGGCAAACAGGTTATAGAGCCTGTTGAGTGTCGGCAGCACGCCCGGTAATGCCACCAGTCTGGCCAGGTGCCGGTAGCGTGGTAGCTGCGCCCAGACAACGGCAAACGCAAAGGCACCCCTGACCACCGCGCCGTTAGTATCAATGACATGCAAATGTTTCATCGCAGTGGTTTTGTCGAGGCCAAGTATATCCAGCATGGTCGTGTCATCGTCGATATCGATCCAGTTCACTTTTCGATCGCGATCGATGCGCTGGTAATGTGCAACTTCCTTTGAGCACAGTGGACAACCACCGTCGTATAGCATCGACACACGACTGCGCAAAGACTCCGGAAGGAGGTCAGCGGGCAGGGCTGTGGTATCTGGGGTCATGGCTTGTTTCGTCCGAACTTGTGCTGCTTATTTATTACCATGGGTACGATTGGTACACATGCCCGGATCATCCCGATGTATTACCCGGATCGCATTGATCCCTGTTTTTTCCAAAAAGCGTTGCTTTGCTAAACCGCGTGTTGCTAAGCCGCGTGCTGCATCGAGTCGGGTGTGCCGACAGGCAATCGGATGGTAAAGGCAGTGCCGACCCCGAGTTCGCTGTTGACCTCTATTTCGCCATCGTGGTCCTGGATGATGCCATAGGAAATGGCGAGCCCGAGGCCTGTTCCCTCACCAACCGGCTTAGTTGTGAAGAACGGATCAAACAGCTTGTCGAGGTGTGACGGATCGATACCCGAGCCGTTATCCTGTATGTCAATCTGCACGCTGTTATTGTGCATGGCTGTTTTAACCGTTATGTGTCCGTTTTCGCCAACAGCCTGTCCGGCATTAACCATCAGGTTCATTAGTATTTGATTAATTTCTCCCGTGTTAGCCATTACCTCCGGGACGGGCTGCAGCGACGTTTCAATAGTGCATTTATTCTGCAGGCCATTTTTAACAATCTTCAGTGTTGACTCAATACATCTGTTCAAATCACAGCGGGTTCTGCTTTGACCGCCCGCATGGGAAAAATCACGCAGTCCCTGTACGATGTCGCGCACTCTGGCGGTTCCATCGACACTGTCCTTTAGCAACTCGGTGATATCTTCGTTGATAAACTCGATGTCTTCTGTGTCTTCAATTTTTCTGATTTCTGTGATGTGCCGGGAGCGCTCTTCTTCTGCAAGACTGCTCAGTGATTGATAGGCTTTAAGCAGAGTCTGATAGGTTTCTACATACTCGGTCAGGGTGGTCAGGTTGCTGCGTACAAAGCCTATCGGGTTGTTAATTTCGTGTGCAACACCGGCTGCCAGTTGCCCGACAGAGGCAAGCTTTTCTGACTGGATAAGCTTTGCCTGTGTATCCGCTATCTTGTCATTGGCAGCTTGCAGTTCAGCCACTTGTCTATTGATCTGTGCAGTGCGTCTTTCAACCTTATCCTCAAGCGTCTGGTTCAGTTCGATTAGCTGTTCTTCGTACTCGTCACGACTGGTTTGGGTTTCCTGCAACGCAGTAGACATGCGGTTGAACGCAGATGACACATCTGCCACTTCATCGTGTCCGGTTACCGGTATACGCGTTGAATAGTCGCCCTGCGATATTTTTTTTGCCGTCACCTGCAGAACCTTTAACTGTCGCGTCAGGTAGGTGCCCAAAAGAAGAGAAAACAAGCCGACCAACAGCATCTCGACGGCGGCAATGCCAATGCCAAGTCTGCGGGTGTCGGCAATCTCCTCCATAATAGCCTGTATGTCAAAGCCCAGTTCGACACGTCCGTACACGATATCGCTTTCGGCTATATCCGCCGACGTGTCATACACGCCGTCTGTAACATCATCGAGCCTGTCATCGGCAACAAACGCCTTTTGCAACAGGCGGGCATCACCCGCTTCTGCATAAGGCAGGCCGCCTGCGTCAAGTACTCGAACATAGACGAGATCGGGGTTAGCCAGCAGCTCTTCACTGAAGGATTCGAGGCTGGCCAGATCCAGTGACAGCAGCGGATCTTTTGTGGTGCTGGCAAATAGTTTGGCTGTCGTGTTTACCCGCTTTTGCAGGGAGTGTTCTGCTCCCTTGTGCTGATGCGAGACAACTGTTCCAATCAGCAGCGCGAGCAGAAAGGCTTCAATAACGGCAACGCCGATAACCGTTTTGAAGCGCAACGTCATGTGCATTTGCGGCGTCTGTCGATATATTAGTGATCAATTACCGACAGGTTGAGCGCACGAACATCGTTCCATGATTCACTGCTGGCCGCTTCGATACCATTAAAATTTATTGCCGCCAACAGCGCCTGGCCAGCTTCAGTATTGCCCAGTGATGCCAGCGCGGTCTGTAATTTTTTAAAGTCACTGACAGGCACATCCGGATGTGCTGCGAAAGCGTGCGGCGTGTATTTCGGTGTTTTCCAGAAAATACGCAGTTGATCTCTGATTTGCGGGTCGGTGTTATTGAATGTGCGCAAGACGCCACCACCAGCGGGCATCAGACCGCGTGCAACAGCCAGATAGACCGAGTCATGCGAAGAGACATAGCGCGGCGTAAAGGGTACATTCGCTGCCGAGAGTCCGGCCCGTGTAAGAATAGAGGCGGCGAACGCGGCGGGTGACGGGAATGCCAGTGTAGTGTTGCTTAGGTCAGCAAGTGTTTTGGCATTGCTGTCCTTGCGAACGACAATAATACCGCGAATGGATTTGTCCTTTTGTTTCGCCAGTGCTTTGTAGCCGGGGGCCTTGCTGAACACGGTGTAGTGATAAGGATTCATATACGCAAAGTCGTATTCACCATCAGCCAAACGCTCCTCAAATGTGGGAATGTCCTTTGCGGTGACCAGCTTCAGAGTCAATCCTGTGTCGTCACTCAGCTGGCGCAGGATGGGGCCCCACAGGCGTGCAATTTTCGCAGAGGATTGCTGCGGTACAATACCAAAGGTGTATTCGCGAGAGAACACATCAGTACTGAAAAGCATTGAGAGAACGAGCAGGGACGAGGTAAGTAAGGCTTTCATGGAATTCCGTTTCGTTAGATGCCTCTGCGGCTATCGGCATACGCGCATTTTTTATTAGCGAGATGACATTGAAAAGGCGCTTAGCAGAGTACTGGAGAGTTCAAAGCTGAACCACCGTTGTCAGATGTTTCGGTCAGATGTTTCGGTCAGATGTTTCTGGCCAGATGTTTCAGTCAGATGTTTCATGCAGATACTCTGGATGGTTCATAACCTGTGGTCTCTATTGCCGGATTGGTATTCCGGAAACTTCTATCTCAGCCTGCAAATTGCTTGTACCAATTGCTTGTACCAATTGCTTGTACCAATTGCTTGTACCTTCGCCATCAAGAAAATGGTTTCCAGGCCGTTAACTTGGCGTACATTTAATGGTCGTATATTTGCTGTAATGTATTGAAAGCAGGCAACATCACCGGTTGTCTGATAGCCACAACGTGTTCTACGGGTGGTTACTCGCTCTGATTACCCGCATTGGTAATCCGCGTCAAACTGCTCAGGATGAGCCACTCACAATGGATGTGAATATTCAATGCTTGCTGAAAAACTAACAGAACCTTCCGATAACGGCTCAATAGCCGAACCATTGACTGGCAAAATATTGTGTGTCGATGATGAGTCGCAAATTCTGATGTCGTTAAAGCGCGTGTTTAGACGCTCGGGCCACACAGTGTCCACCGCCAACAGCGCTGCGGACGGACTTGCGTTTCTGGCAGAAAATCAGGTTGATATAGTCATCTCCGATATGCGTATGCCCGAAATGGACGGGCACCATTTTCTAGCAGAGGTGGCCAGTCTCTACCCGGATACTATTCGTATGTTGCTGACCGGTTATGCGGATATGGAATCAACCATCGGTGCTATCAATAATGGCAGCATCTATCGCTACATAGCAAAGCCCTGGGATGATACGGATTTGCTTATGTGCGCTCAGAGTGCACTCGAAGTCAAAAGCCTGCGCGACGAGAGAAACGAGCTCAACGCGCTGACGAAAAAACAGAACGAGGATTTGCAGAAACTCAATGCCTCGCTTGAGCTAAAGGTACAGGAGCGAACCGCAGAGCTGGAGGCCTCAAGAGGGGAGATTGAGCGTGGTTACCTCGACTCCATTGCCGTGTTTGCACGCATTATAAGTATGCGCGAGGGCGAAACGGCAGCGCAGGGTGAGCGTATTGCAAAGGCGGCAAATCTGGTTGCTGATCAGCTCGAACTCGATGAAACTCGTAAGAAAGACCTTCACTATGCGGCGCTATTACATGATATTGGCAAAATTGGATTGTCGGATGACTTGCTAAAAACACCGTATGATCAAATGAATGATGAGCAAAAAGAAATGTTTCAGCAGCACACCACGAATGGCGAGGCATTGCTTGTCACGTTGCCACCCTTGCACGGGGCGGCATCTATTATACGTTCTCATCATGAACAACACTCCGGTGGTGGTTATCCGGATCAGCTTAAAGGGGATGAGATACCTGTCGAAGCTCGTATCCTGTCAGTAGTTACCGAGTATGAGGAATTGCTGTCCGGCATGCTTGCCGGCCGCGCACTGGATTCCGCTTCAGCCATCAACTATCTGGTATCGCATTCGGGGATTCGGTACGATCCGGCAGCAGTCGAAGCGTTTATAGCAATCAATAAAAATCTGGAGCAAACAAAGTCAGTTCAAAAAGAGATGATTCTGAACATCGACAACGTTGAGCCCGGTATGATTCTGGCCGAAGATGTCTACCTGAGAGAAAACGTATTGATGCTTCGCAGTGGTCAGGTATTGACTGCAACGTTTATTGCCAAGTACAAAACCCTGAAAAAGGGCAGCCAGGAATCGTTGTTGTTAAAGATTCGAACAGAGAGCGCTTAAGGTTGTCCGGAGGTAAAGGTGCCAGCGAATACTAAGTTCCCGGACAGGCTTTCATGTCCGCCGGAAGGGCATTAGCTGGCGCGTTTCTGAAGCGATTGTATCTGGCTTTGGGTCGCGAAGGATTTGAACTGATCGGCGGGCAAAGGGTGGCTAAAGAAATAACCCTGAAACACAGTGCAGCCAAACTCGTTGAGCTTTTCAACCTCTTTGTGTTCTTCAACTCCTTCGGCAATAACCTCAAGTCCCATATCCTTACCCAGGCCTACCAGATTTCGAACAAGGTTGAGTGCACTGGTACTGTGGAACATGGCGCTGACAAAAGATCGGTCAATCTTGATGATATCTACCGGTAGTTTGTTCAGGTAGCTAAGTGATGAATAGCCGGTTCCAAAGTCATCGATGGATATTTTTACACCCAGCTCGCGAATATGTGCAAGGACAATGATGGCATTATTGATGTCCTTAATCAGGGATGATTCAGTTACCTCCAGCTCGAGCATTGTCGGGGATATACCACTGGCATTAATGGCGGCAGCAAATCGACTGATATACTGTGGGTCTGCCAGTTGAATGGATGACACATTGATAGACAGTGTAGCGCCGGAATCCTGTAGCTGCGCCCACTCAGCGTCAGATGATGTCCATTGACGCGATGCCGTCTTGAGCACCCAATCTCCAATCTCGTTAATTAGCCCGTATTCCTCAGCGACTGGAATAAACGCATCAGGGGAAACAAACCCGAATGTGGGGTTATTCCAGCGGATCAGCGCTTCGGCTCCACGAATGCGAAACTCCGGATATTGAATTTTTGGCTGATAGACGATTGAGAACTCTCCACGTCCCAACGCATGATGCAAGCTGCTGGTTATTGACAGTTCAGTTGCCAGTTGTGATTCCATGCCGGTTTCGAATTGCACCAGCCATGATCCTGCACGAGTGGCAGGTCTGCGGGTGCTGGAGTGGTCCGAATGGCGCGAGAGGTTTAACGCAATGGATGCGTTTTTTAACAGCACATCGCCGTTGTGGCAGAAACGGTTTGAAAGGGTGTAGCCTGTATTAAACCGAATAGGAAGCTGATGACCTTGAAATTCAATTAATTCCGGGAATAAAGCGAGAAATTTATTAACCTGTTCTTCCGGTTTGACCTGTTTTCCAGTCACCTTTATGCAGGCAGACAGACGACCATCGTCCAGCATTGCCACTGCTGAGTCTACGTGCCCAATGGCTCCTGACTCAGGAAATATCTGGGTAAATAACAAATGCAGTTCATTGTCAGATAACTGGTGGCGAACTTCGCGTAAGTCCTGCAACTCAAAACATAGCAGGATATAGTCATTCAGGTAGGGATTGCCAAGCTCTGTGTCGAGGTGTTGTCGATAAGTTTTCTGATTTAACAATCCCGATATTTGCAGAGAGTAACGTTGATCGAGCCAGATTTTATAGGCCTGATCAACGGTTGCGATCAGATCCTGATCAGACCAGGGTTTGGTAATGAATTTTGCAGCACCACCCTCATTGATTGAACGGATAACTGACTGTTGGTCGTTGTTCCCGCTCAGAATCACCGCATAAATATCTGGGCGAAGTGACTTGGCCATCGCCAGTAGATCCGCACCATTGAGCCCCGGCATCGTATAGTCGGAAACAAGAACAGAAACAGGCCTCTCTCGAATGATATCGAGTGCCTGATAAGCGCTGCTCGCGGTAAGTACGGTGTAGTCGGTCGGACGAAAAAGCCGCTTTAAAGACTTAAGAATGGAGGGTTCATCGTCTACCAGTAAAAGCAGTTTTTCCAAGATGACGTCCTGTCAATTCAATTTTATTCTCGATTGAGAATCTACAACCCTTGAACGGCGTTATCGGCTGACATGCATCTGGCTTTATGATGTTAAATTAACCCGAGTCCAGACTGCCTGTGTTCGTGGCGGATGCTGTGGTGCTGACAGTTGTGCTGTGCACAGTAGAGGTTTATCCCTCACGGGCCCCTGACTATCTGGCCTTCGGCTATCTGCAGCAGGGATCTTGTAACAGCAGGGATCTGGAAATCAATATAACGCACTGTAAAAGTGACACTCATCTGTGTTATCGGTCGCAAGCTGTGGCGAGCGGTGCCGATACAGAAGGTGTCAACAATTAGAGAATAAATTCAGCGGATGAATTAACTCACTCTTAACGTGCATATTATCTGTGCATTCACGCGTCAGGAAGATACTAAAAGAAGGATTCAGGGATGAAAGGTGTTGTTTTTAATTTGCTCGAGGAAATGGTTGAGCAAAATTTTGGCATTGCCGTGTGGGACTCGCTGCTCGAAGCGACCAACCAGGACGGTATCTACGTATCTACCGAAACTTACCCCGACGATATGCTGGTAGCGCTGATTGTTGCAGCCCACGAAAAATCAGGCATACCGGTGAATGATCTGGTGCGTTCATTCGGTGAATTTACGTTTCCGCGTTTCTATGAAAAGAACCAGCAGTTTTTTAAGCCCGGCATGAAACTGAAGGATTTTTTACTGACGGTTGATCGGGTTATCCATGTTGAAGTTCGCAAGCTACATCCCGGTGCCATACTGCCTCAGTTCGACTATGTCGACGAGGCTGATAACGAGTTGACCATGATCTACTCGTCACCGCGAAAAATGTGTATGTTGGCTG
>CAYMVV010000076.1:12883-26503 GCA_964393885.1 uncultured Granulosicoccaceae bacterium
GATAACGAGTTGACCATGATCTACTCGTCACCGCGAAAAATGTGTATGTTGGCTGAAGGGTTAATCACGGGCGCTGCTAAACATTTTGAAACCGAATACACACTGGAGCACAGCCAGTGTATGCACGATGGGGCTGACAGCTGTCGTCTTCATCTCAAAATGGCCGCCTGAGCGATATGGATCAGGAGCTGCTTGAGCGCACACTTAAACGCGAAAAAGCCAGAAGGTTGAAGGCTGAGCAGTTGCTCGAAGACAAGTCTCGAGAGCTGTTTCTCTCCTACCAGACTCTGCAGGAATCACACGGACAACTGGCGTCAGCGCTGGAGGAGGTAAAGAGCCAGCAACGGCAACTGGTTCAGTCAGAAAAGCTGGCATCTCTCGGAACCATGTCAGCCGGGATTGCGCATGAAATCAATAACCCGCTGGCATTTGTCTTCAGTAACATAAACTCGCTGGCACATTCAGTCGATGAGTTCAGGCGCTATCATGACGAGGTCGGCAGGGTGCTGAACGCTGATTCGACTGACACGCGGGAAAAGATACTCGGCGAATTGGCAAGCTACATAAAGGATGCAGATATCGAGTTCCTGTTTAGTGATTGTACTTACCTGATCGATGAAACACGCGAGGGAATAGAGCGGGTAAAATCAATTGTTGCTGGCTTAAAGGCGTTCGCCCGAACTGATTCCGGCAGTATGGAAGACGTTGATGTGCTTGACTGCCTGCGCTCGACACTTAAGCTGGCTCATAACCAGATTAAGTACAATATGGAGGTCACCGAGCAATACGATAACTTGCCACTCATCAAGGGTTACCCCGGCAAACTGTCGCAGGTGTTTCTGAACCTCATCGTTAACGCCAGTCAGGCAATGGATAACCAGACAGTGAGCGGCACCGGAAAGTTGTCTATCAGCGCGCGTGTTATAGCCGATTGCGCAATCAAGCTGTCTTTTCAGGACAATGGCACAGGCATGCCCCAGGAGACAATCGATTGTATTTTTAATCCGTTTTTCACAACCAAAGAGGTAGGCGAGGGAACCGGACTTGGCCTGTCAATATCGCACGGCATAATTGAAGAGCACAGTGGTAGCATCGAGGTCGCAAGCGAACCTGGTGCCGGTACCTGTTTTACTATCACACTACCTCTCACCGATGCCATGAGTTCCGCATCGACCACGAGTTCTGCATCGAACGATGAGCAGCTTGTACCGGCAGTCGATCCGCAACAGGATCAGGCCTCCTGAGCTGTGATGCTTGCAGGCCACTAGACGAGCATCCAGTAGACAAGCAACCAGTAGACGAGCATCCAGTAGACGAGCATTCTGAGGTGACGATTATTCTGTGTGTATGCGCTGCAAGCCGACGCTTTGCCGCTTTTCGACATCTTCTTCCTCTGTAATACCTTTCTCCTGAACACGTAACTCCGTGATACCTGCTCCTTGGCACCTGGTCCGTGGTTCCTGCTCCGTGGTTCCTGCTCAGTCGTACCTGCTCTGTCGTACATGGCGAGCTTCGATGAGCGTGGCTCGCCATGTATGGAGCGGAGGCGCTTCATGCCCGATTGTCGAATGCTGAGGCTGTCTTTCTAACGCAGTCTGGCTGACACACCATTAGCGATTATTTTTTATCTGTGCCAAGATTACTCCCGTGCGCAGGTTACACTGTGCTGTGTGCATTTTCGACACCGGAGGAGAAATCGTGAAAAAACTGATGCCCGTGCCTGTACCCGTTAGAGCAGCTGTCACAACAGTGGCTGCGATAGCAACGCTCGCAGGTGGATTGTCCACATCGGCTGTTGCTGCCGAGTACACAACAAAGCAATGGCAGGTGGTCGGGACCTGGGCCAACCTCGAAAACTACAAAGAGCACGAAAACCCCTATTGGACCAAAATATTACCGGAGCTTTCCGGCGGCGCTATTACAGCCAACATGAAAGACTATACCAACGTTGGTATGTCCGGCTTTGAGACCATGCGATTGCTAAAGCTCGGAACCTTCGACGCGGTCCACGCACTCACTTCCTATACCGCTCAGGATGCACCCGCGCTGGAGGGTATTGATCTGGCTGGGGTTATCCAGGATTTTGGCAAGTACCGTGAGGCAATGGCGGCGTACAAACCGGTAATCGAACGGGAGTTAAAAGAAAAATTCAACGCTAAAATGCTGATGTTGTACACCTTCCCGAAACAGCAGTTTTTCTGCAATTTTGGCTCTAAAGATGAAACCAATGTGCACTTGAAGGATCTCGAAGGTCGCAAACTTCGAACTTATTCAACGTCGATCGGCGACTTTATTGAGGGTCTCGGGGGCAGTGCGGTAACCCTTCCTTTTGCCGAGGTTGTGCCTGCACTGCAAAAAGGGGTTGCAGATTGCGGTGCCACTGGCGTCATGCCGGCCTACAACGCGAAGTGGTATCAGGTAGTAACTCACAACGTACGCGTTAACATTGGTTTTGCAGCAACTTTTCTGGCCGTGAATCAAAAAACCTGGGACTCCCTCTCTGCCGATACGCAGAAGTTGATGATGGAGGAGGCGGCAAAGGTGGAGGACGCAATCTGGGAGAGCACTGAAGCATTAAATGCGGAGGCTGCACTGTGTAATACGGACGGCCCATGCTCCAAGGGTGAGCCCGGTGGTATGGTGGCGGTAGAACTCAACGACGACGACAAAGCGCGGGTAGACGTCGCTGTCAATGATTTTGTGTTGAAGCGCTGGGCCAAGCGCTGCGGTAAGGAATGCGCAATGGAATGGAACGATTCGATTGGTAAAGTACTGGGTGTACAAGCACCCATCGAGTAATCCGGATCTGCTTTGAGAGCATTGCGGGTGTCCTGTCAGAACGGAGGAGCCTGTCCGGGAATGTCATCTATTCCCGGACAGGCTTTCATCCAGGTCATTACCGTGCGCCTGATTTCTTGACCTCACGTATTTCCGTTTACCTGTCTAAACTCGTTCAGAAAGTAAGTTAAACAAATGAAAATTGCTCTTGCTTTAGTCCTTGATCTACCCGCCTTTAATCAGTGTTGAGAGTGGTCGTGCAAGTGCGTCGGTGCGTCATGGATGGTGCAAAACATGGATGGCGCGAAAGAGGGGCGAAGCGTTGAAAAGCCTTGATGCCATTCACCGCGCTTTGTATAAAATTTCGTTGTGGGCGGTATGGATTGCGGGCCTTGCTCTGCTGCTGTCAGCAATCATGGTCACCGTGGATGTATTCACGCGGAAGTTTTTCAATATCACGATGAGTGGTTCCGATGAGATTTCCGGGTATGTTTTTGCTGCCAGTACCACCTGGGCATATTCTTACTGTCTGCTGAATCGGTCCAATGTAAGAATTGACGTACTCTATAATTTTCTGCCAATAACGGCAAGGGCCGTGCTCGATGTAGTCGGTGTCGGCTTGCTGCTGTACTACATGTCGTTTTTGATGCGCAAGGCATTCATCGTTTTCTGGACATCGTGGACTGGCAATTCCACTTCCACCACAACGTTGCTTACGCCGTTGTGGATACCACAGCTGGCCTGGTTTCTGGGGCTCGTACTTTTCGTAATCACTCTGTCATTTGTATTACTATACACATTGGTCGCCTTGTTTCGACGCGATATCGGCCTGGTACAGCGTATTGCAGGTGCAATGAGTGCGCAGGAAGAGATCGTGCAGGAAACGCATGGACTCGACGTCGCACCCATTGGTGATGTGTTGGCAGGAAAGACTACAGCCTCCCGAATAGACAGCGCTTCGCCTGACGATGTAAAGAAGGATTCCTGATGGCGGGCTGGATTGTTATTATTCTGCTGGTGCTCGTGGTTGCCAGTATTCCCGTCGCGGCAGTTCTCGGTGTGCTGACTTTTGCACTCGATGATATCTATATGGCGGGTCGTCTTAAAGGAGCAATAGGCGAGTTTGTCTGGGACAAGAGCAAGGACTTTGTGCTTGTTGCCATCCCGATGTTTATTCTGCTCGGCGAAATAATGCTGCGCGCAGGGATTGCGCAACGTATGTATAACGCGGTGGTGCAGTGGTTATCGTGGTTGCCTGGTGGCCTGATGCACGCAAACATTGGCTCCTGTGCAATTTTTGCCGCGTCCAGTGGCTCAAGTGTGGCCACTGCGGCGACGGTCGGCACCGTGGCTGTTCCCGAGATGGAAAAACGCAGTTACAACCAGCGCCTGTTTCTTGGTTCCCTTGCAGCTGGCGGCACACTGGGTATTTTGATACCGCCGTCGATCAATCTGATCATCTACGGGCTGATTACTGATACATCCGTTCCGGAACTCTATCTTGCAGGAATATTCCCGGGCTTGTTACTGGCCGGACTGTTCATGTTGATTATCGTCATTTCCTGCCTGATCTGGAAGGGATGGGACGGTGTAAAAACACAGACCAGCTGGGCGGAGCGCGTACGTACGCTGCCAGACCTGGTGCCTCCGATTCTGCTGTTTGGTGTGGTGGTCGGATCGATCTATGCGGGTATAGCAACCCCTACAGAGGCTGCTTCAGTCGGCGTTGTGTTTGCGCTCATACTGGCTGCGTGGCGAAGAATGTTGTCTGTGCAAATGCTAAAGGAAGCATTCGAAGGCACCATGCGCACGACAGCAATGATAATGCTAATCATTTTGGCTGCAGTTTTTTTGAACTTTGTCCTTGGTTTTATGGGGGTTACGCAGGACATTCTGGATACCATTGAAGCGCTTGGCCTGACGCCGACGGAAACGATGATTATCATCATCATTTTCTATTTGATTCTGGGCATGTTTATGGAAACACTTTCCATGTTGCTGACAACAGTGCCAATTGTATTTCCTATTATCGAACGCCTCGGCTACGACCCGGTATGGTTTGGTATCCTGGTGACTGTTTTAATGGAGGCAGCCCTGATTACACCACCGATTGGTGTTAATTTGTATGTAGTGCAAGGCGTGCGGAGAAATGGCGGTCCGTTCAACGACGTCGCCTACGGTGCTATTCCGTTTGTATTTATGATGATTGTTCTGTTGACCTTGTTGATGGTTTTTCCACAAATAGCGCTGTACCTGCCCGAGCTGGTTTATCGCTAGTGAACTGTGGTCCGTAAGTAATCGCTCTATGAGAGAAGCAGCTAATGCAAGCTGACAACACTGTGCGCATTTCTGTGGATATTGGTGGAACATTCACCGATTTGCATTTGTTTGAACCTGCAAGCCGTCGAACACTGGCGTTCAAGACGCCGAGCACACCGACAGACCCTTCAGTGGGGCTGATCAATGGTTTGCATGGCATTACTGAGCGTGCCGGTCTTGCGCTGTCCGATATCGGTTTAATACTGCATGGTTCTACCATTGCAACCAACGCTGTGCTGGAACGCAAGTTGCCGCGCGGTGCGTTGATCACGACACACGGTTTTCGCGATGTACTGGAAATCGGGCGTCATATAAGACGTGATGTCTATACCTTGCGCGCAGAAGAGCGCTCGTTATTGATACCACGACAATGGCGCTTCGGTATCCCGGAGCGAGTCAAAGCCGACGGTTCTGTGCATCAGCCACTAGATGAGTCAGCGCTGCACGCGGTGATTGATCAGCTGTTACAGGAGGACATAGAAACCGTTGCAATTGTCTTTTTGCACGGCTACAGAAATCCGATTCACGAACAGCGTGCGGAACAGATCATACGCGAACGTGCCCCTAGTTTATCAGTAACCACATCATATCTGTCCAGCCCGGAAATTCGGGAGTTTGAACGTACGTCGACAACAGTGCTCAATGCGCTGCTGCGACCGGTGATTTCCGGTTATCTGGAACAATTGTCAGCGCGACTCGATGAATCCGGTATTGATGCGGCGCTGTATCTGGTGCAATCAAATGGTGGTCTTGCCACACCGCAGGATGCCGCGAACCTGCCGGCAAAACTATTGTTGAGTGGCCCGGCCGGTGGTGCAATGGCAATGGCGGCACTGTCAAAACAACATGGTATGGCCAATCTGGTTGGCTTTGATATGGGTGGCACCAGTTCAGATATTTCCGTGGTACGTGATGGTCAGATCGGAGAGACCACCGAGTCCAGTATTGATGGACTACCAGTCCGTTTGCCAATGATCGAGATTCGCACGATTGGTGCTGGTGGAGGAAGTATTGCACGGTTGGAATCCGGTGCCTTGCGTGTGGGTCCTGTCAGCGCAGGAGCCGAACCGGGTCCTGTCTGTTATCAGCGTGGTGGCACTGAACCCACGGTTACTGATTCCAACGCGGCGTTGGGTCGAATCGATGCAGAGGCCTTTAAGACCGGCGGTATGCAGCTGGATGTTAGTGCTGCATCGACCGCTGTGAATCAGTTTATTGCACAGCCACTGGGTTATACCGCGACCGCGGCTGCCTCCGGCATACTGGATGTAGCCACTGCCAATATGGCGGGTGCAATCAGGCTTAGTTTGTTTGAGAAAGGAGCAGATCCGGTTGATTTTGCGCTCGCACCTTTTGGTGGTGCTGCCGGATTGCATGCCTGTGCGGTGGCACAGGAGCTGGGTATAAAGAAGATCGTGTTCCCAGCCAACGCCTCCACCTTGTCGGCGCTCGGTATATTGCAGGCAGACCTGCGCTACGATTTATCCGAGTCACTGTTGATGCCGGCGGCCGAAGAATCTGCAGAAGCACTGGCTGCAGCTGTTCAGGCACTAAAGCTTGAGGCCACACAATTGCTGGCAGCCAATGGTTTTGTTGGTGACAGCCAGCGTATAGAGTTCAGTTGCGATATGCGTTATCGAGGGCAGGCTTTTGAGTTAGTGACGCCGTGGTCGCAATTATCAGATGATATCAATTTAACTGTCGATGGCAGTGCGCTGCAGCAGTTGGTAGCGAACTTTCACACTCTGCATGAGGAGCGCTTTGCTCATGCCTCACCTGAAGATGCAACCGAAATCGTTACGGTCAGAGCAGTCGGTGTCGGCCGGTTTGGTCAGCCGGAAACTCAGCTGCAGACAACCTCTGTGTCGACCAAAGTATCTGCTGATTCTGCACGCACACGCAAGCTCTTCCTGGATGGCAGCGAGTGCGAGGTGCCCTGCTTACACCGGGATTCACTCGTTCCCGGTGGCGCCGCTTTGAGCGGGCCATTGATTGTTGAAGAGAGCTATACCGTGCTGCTGCTGATGGCTGGCTGGACCGTGCGTGTCATCGACAATGGAAACCTTCTCTGTGAACGCGCTTAAGGATTGTGAGTATGCCTCGGCCTCAATACCGATTGACAACGCCGGAGCGTTAGCATGACCAATGACAGTTCTTCAACAGTGCCGGTAGATCCTGTGCGGCTTGAAGTCATTCGCAATGCGTTGATCGCCGGCGCTGAAGAGATGAACATTTCGATCTGGCGCACCGCCAGATCAACGGTAGTGCGCGAAACACTCGACTACTCAACCGCTTTATTCGATGGCAAGGGTAATGCGGTGGCGCAGTCGACTCGCATACCGATTCATTTGAACAGTATGTCAGTGTGCCTTGAGGATATTGTGGAAAATCATATTCCACTCGATCAGTGGAATGATGGCGATGTGGTACTCACCAATGACCCCTACTGTGGCGGGCAGCATCTGCCAGACTTTGTCGTGTTTCAGCCATTGTTTATCAACGGCGAACGCATCGCCATTGCAGCAGCCATAGTGCATCACATCGATGTGAGCGGCGGTGCTGCGGGCAGCTACTTTGCCGGCGCTAAGGAGGTTTATCATGAAGGCCTGCGACTCCCGCCATTGAAACTGGTGGAGGCGGGTGTTACCAACCAGGCCGTTGTCGCTATCGTGCGGCAAAACAGCCGCGAACCAGAAAAGATCGGTGGAGATTTACAGGCGCAAATTGCATCGCTGGCGGTAGGAGCCCGGGCAATCCAGCGACTCGCAGAACGCTATGAAAACAATTTAATTACAACAGCGATGGACGCGATACTTGCTCAATCGGAAGCGACCATGCGCGAGACACTGGCTGCTATACCGGACGGTACCTATCGGTTCGAAGACTTTGTTGATGACGACGGACAGGATGCGGTTCATCTGGCGGTCATCGCCAGTGTCAACATTCATGGAGACAGCTGTACGGTCGACCTGTCCGAGTCAGCTGATCAGTCACCCGGACCGGTTAACTGTACGTTAAACATGGCGCGCTCGGGCGTTTACTGTGCGTTGCTCAGTGTTGCCGAGGGACGTGCAATGGCCAACTCAGGTGCCTATCGTCCAATAGAGGTTATTTGTCGGCCTGGCTCCATCGTCAATTGTCTGGAACCGGCGCCGGTAGCCAACCGCATGGCGACCGGTCATCGCATCGTGACCACTGTATTAGGCGCACTGGCCGCACCACTACCCGATGTCATTCCCGCCGCCTATTATGGTGTTTCGTATGTGGCCGCTCTGTCTGCGCCGGATCGATTTGTCGAAGGGGAGCGACGTGTGTACTTTGAAATTGAAGTGGGTGGCTGGGGTGGACATCCACTGGGTGACGGTGCTAACGGTTTTTCCGCAGGCTTTCATAACCTGGCTAACTCTCCGATAGAAATGTGTGAGTCACTGTTTCCTGTCGTTTTTACCGAGTATGGTTTTGTCAATGGCAGTGGCGGCGACGGTCAGTACCGGGGAGGTCTGGGATTGGCGCGAGAATGGCGCCTGGATGCGGAGTGGGGGACACTGTCAGGTAACTTTGAACGATTTCGCCATGCACCCTATGGAATTAACGGCGGCAAAGAGGGGTCGAAAGGACGCTTTGTTCACATGCGGGGAGACACAGTTACCGAGTTGCCGTCAAAGATATCCGGTGTTGAATTACAGTCGGGGGACAGGGTCAGGCTTGAAACCTCGGGTGGCGGTGGCTGGGGTGACCCGGCAAAGCGCAGTAAAGAAGCGCGGCTGGCGGATAAGAAAGGCGGTTATTGTTAGTACCAATTCGTTTTTTACCGTTGTAGCAGCTATACGAGCCTGAAGGGCCAACACTATGCACCACGAAAGTAAAATCGTCAGCGCGATGCGACCGGATAACACGCCGGCCGACAACGATCGTGTTGAAATAGGGCCGACGCCGCTTGCTTTTGACGAGTGGGCATCTGCCGGACTTGAGTGTCCGGATTTACCTGCCATGCGCGCGTATCGCTGGAACAAACTTACACAGGCAATCGTTGATCGGGGCCTCGATGGCTTGCTGATGTA
Organism: uncultured Granulosicoccaceae bacterium; assembly: GCA_964393885.1. GTDB lineage: Bacteria > Pseudomonadota > Gammaproteobacteria > Granulosicoccales > Granulosicoccaceae. The sequence continues at coordinate 22,042 of CAYMVV010000076.1, forward strand.
TGACCCGCTGAACGTACGCTATGCCACCGACACCACCAATATGCAGCTGTGGTGTGCGCACAACCCGTGTCGCGCCTGCCTGCTATTGGCCAGCGGTTATATGGTGCTATGGGAATACGGTGCGCTGCCCTATATGTCCTCCTATAACCCGCTGGTGAAAGAGGTGCGTGGTGGCGGCTCGTTCTTCTATTTTGCAACGGGCAGTCGCACCGAAGAAAAAGCCGCAGACTTTGCGAACACAGTCGATGATTTACTGCGCGAACATTGCGGCAGTAGTAGCAAACGGCTTGCGGTCGATAAAATACAGATAGCCGGTTTACATGCGCTTCAACAAAAAGGCATTAGCGTCTGCGACGGCGAAGAAGTGACCGAGCGGACCCGAGCTGTTAAGGGAGCAGACGAGATCCGCGCCATGCGCTGTGCAATGTACGCCTGCGAGCAATCTATTGCCGCTATGCGCTCAATGACGGCACCCGGGTTGACAGAGAACGATGTATGGGCTGAGCTGCATAGACAAAATATTATACGAGGCGGTGAGTGGATAGAAACACGTATCCTCAGCTCCGGCATACGTACCAACCCCTGGTTTCAGGAATGCGGCCCGCGCGTTATTCAAAACAACGAATTACTGGCCTTTGATACCGATCTTATCGGCTGCTATGGCATGTGTGCAGACATCTCTCGTACCTGGTTCATCGGCGATGGTAACCCTACAGCGGAGCAAAAAAGGTTGCACCGGGTCGCCTGCGATCACATCAGTGAAAATATCGACATACTGAAACCGGGTGTATCTTTCAGGGAGCTCAGTGAAACGGGCAATTCACTGCCAGATGAGTTTGTACCACAGCGCTATGGCTCAAAATACCATGGCGTCGGCTTGTGTGATGAGTGGCCATCAATCAAATACCCGATTGACTGGCAGGAAAGGGGCTACGATGGCGTACTTGAGCCAGGTATGATGCTATGTGTTGAAGCCTATATTGGAGCGGTTGGCGGTAAGGAAGGCGTTAAGCTGGAAGAACAGGTGTTGATTACTGAAACCGGTGTAGAAAATCTGACGAACTGTCCGTTTGATGAAAAGCTGCTCAGCTAGATTTATTGATCTGCAAGACACGCCGCCATCACTGAACAGCGTCGCAGTGTGCAATGCCTGATTACCCGCTGGTTAAAGCGTTTTAGCGAAGGCACGCAGATCTGAAAGTAAGTACTACAATTGCTCTTGCTCTTGCTCTTGCTCTTGCTCTTGCTCTTGCTCTGCCCGCGTTTAATCAGTTTTGAGAGTGATCGTGGAAGTGGGTCGGCGCACCATGGATGGCGGTACAGAGTACTGAAGCCTGAAAACAGAGGACAGAAACAGAAGGCCAGTTTGTACGGCTCATCTGTCTTCTGTGGTCTGATTTACTGTCCTCTGAACCGGCAGGGAACATCATGTTAGCTGCGCGACAGCGCATCACCTGCAGGGGCGGATTCTCCTAGTCTGGTGCCTTGGTATAACGCAGATAAGGAAAGACAGCATTAAACGATCCGAATTTCGCTTTGGCGTCTTCGTCGCTGACGGTTGGTGGAATGATGACATCTTCACCGGGTTGCCAGTTGGCAGGGGTTGCTACCCCTTTCGTTGCGGTCGTTTGTAATCCGTCCAGTGCGCGCAGCACTTCGGCAAAGTTGCGGCCGACTGTCATAGGGTAAGTCATACTGAGCTTCAACTTCTTGTCCGGCCCAATGATGAAAACCGATCTGACGGTGGCGCTGTCAGCGGGTGTGCGTCCATCCGGCAGATAGGCCTCAGCTGGCAGCATATCAAACAATTTCGATACAACCAGCTCTTCGTCAGCAATAATCGGGAACCCCGCTTTGGCGTTGGCAAATGATTCTATATCTCCCTTCCATTTCTTATGGTCGGTAACACTGTCAACCGATACGCCAATGACTTTTGTATTACGGCTGGCCCACTCGTCCGCCAGCTGTGATACAGCCCCGAATTCGGTGGTGCAGACCGGTGTGAAGTCTTTCGGATGCGAAAACAGGATGGCCCAGTCATCGCCAACCCAGTCGTGAAAGTTAATAGTACCCTGATCGGATTCGGCCTCGAAGTTCGGCACGGTGTCGTTGATTCTGAGACTCATGGTTTGCTCTCTGTGCTGGTGTTGCAGGTTAAGGTTTTGCACAACAGTTGATGATTCTGCCAATATCCGGAAACATGCAGGCCGCAATTAACGGCCTCCAACGCGCGTGCCCCGCCGCATGACCTGCGCGCGGGTCTCGCCGGGGTGCCCGGGACCAGCGCGAGCCGGTACCAGAGCGAAAAAGGCAAAAAGGCAAGGAGCTGCTGTTTTATGCTCGAATACGAAGTGTTCTACTGCGACAACCCGCAATTGGATCACTGTGTTATCCGCCGGTGTTGTTAAACATTTGTTAGAGTTTGATCAGAAGGTTTAGTTCGATCGGGTTTTGACTCGTGTCAACACAAGCGATGGGTTTCAATTGCGCACCGCTTTTGAAGGAATAGCGGCTGGCGATCAAACAGCGGATTGGTGATGTATGAAGGCTGCCCTTTTTCCACGTATCATTTATTAAATTTCCCGTGAGACGCCGATGGCAAACATTACAGATATTGCGATACAGCGATTCGAGGTTCCCCTGGCTGAAGTGCTGGTGGATGCGATGCATGGAGAACACACGCATTTCGAATTGATTACCGCGACCATTCGTGACTCGGACGGCGTCGAGGGAACCGGCTATAGCTATACCGGCGGCAAAGGCGGCTATGCGATTGTCGCCATGCTGGAACATGACCTGGTGCCGTATCTGGCAGGTAAGGATGCGGACAACATTGACGCTCTGTACGACGCGATGCAGACACATGTTCACTATGTAGCGCGTGGCGGGATCGCCTCGTTTGCAATTTCCGCACTTGATATAGCGCTGTGGGATATCCGGGGTAAAAAAACAGGGCAGGCACTGTGGCAGATGGCCGGTGGTGCAAACACCCGGTGCAGAGCATACCGCGGTGGTATTGATCTGAATTTCCCGTTGCCGAAACTGTTAGCATCGATAAGCGCTTATCTGCAGGAGGGTTATAACGGCGTTAAAATTAAAATCGGTCAACCTGAATTGCAAAACGATGTAGAGCGGATCGCAGCAATTCGGCAGTTGGTCGGGCCGGATATCACCTTTATGGTTGACGCCAATTATTGTTACAGCGTCGAGCAAGCAATTGCTGCTGCCAAAGCGTTCGAACCCTATGACATCTATTGGTTCGAAGAGCCGATTATCCCCGATGACTATACAGGCTACGCACGCATCGCCGACGCCACAGACATACCACTGGCAATGGGAGAGAACCTGCATACCGAACATGAGTTCGGGTATGCGTTCCGGTACTCGAAGCTCAGTCATATTCAACCCGATTCGTCTAATTGTGGCGGTATCACTGGCTGGTTGCGTGTCGCACAAATGGCTCGGGAGAACCACCTGCCAGTGTCGAGTCACGGTATGCAGGAGCTACATGTCAGCCTGGTGTCAGGCCAGTCAAACCCTGGCTGGATCGAGGCGCACTCATTTCCGATAGATCAATATACGCAACGGCCATTGGTGATCGAGAACCATCTGGCGATCGCCCCTGATACGCCGGGAACAGGGGTTGAATTTAACTGGGATAAACTGCGGCAGGTCTGCGGCACGACTTAGGTGCCACGCAGGTGGTACGCGGGTGCTACGCGGGTGCTACTTCTATTTAACACTGCTTAAAGTTATTTAAAGCTATTTAAAACACGGAGGGGCGAGAGAGTGCGAAGCAGAGTCGATGGTTTGCTGCGCTTCGTTCTGTTGCGATGCAGTGCTATGCGCAACAGGCTATTGTGTTTTGCTGCTATTGTTACAAGCCGTGTGATTCAGCTAGTTACCTCTTTTGGTTGACACAGTGAATCGAGGATGGGGCACTCGCGTCGACCGTCTCCGGCGCATGATTCGACCAGTGTCGAAAGAGTACGCTGCATATCGAGTAAATTCGATATCTTTTTTTCGATCTCATCGAGATGTTGCTGGGCCACTTGTTTAACTTCTTTGCTGGAGCGAGATTCGTCTTCGTTCAATAGCAATAGTGTTCGACAATCCTCAATGCTAAAGCCAAGGCTTCTGGAACGACCTAAAAATATCAGTTTATCCAGATCTGATTCTCTAAAGGTTCGATAACCGTTGTCATGGCGCATCGGTTTTACAAGATCGATACTCTCGTAGTATCGAATCGTTTTATCGGAAAGGCCAGAGCGGCGCGACACTTCACCAATATTCATATTGCCTCTTTCAGGATAATGCGCAGGCTAATGGTTGTTGGAATCGACGTGACTATAATCTGCCATGCACAGACCAATGGTGCAAGATAAAATTTTTTACTGAATCCGGTTTAATTTTGATTGTATTGAATACGAAATAATAACAGGCAGGTGAGGCAGAGACAGCC
>CAYMVV010000077.1:0-10417 GCA_964393885.1 uncultured Granulosicoccaceae bacterium
TGAACTCGAGTAACCTCTATAAACTCCAGCGGTTTCCTGGTCGGCAACACCACAAATTCATAGGGGTTGCTTTGTGCCTGAGTGGTCAGACAGTTCTCCGCAGGTGAGACGAATTCATACTGTACGACCACCCGATCCTCGTATTCTTCCGCTTTCATCGCCGTGATTGCGTATCCACCGCTGGCTTGCGTGCCCATCGTTGCAACTACTACCGAATTACTGTCGAAATCAATTCCGGCAGGGAATTCGATAGAGTAATTCTTCAACTCTGCTGCATAGGCCTGCGCATCGGTAAGCACCAGAAAGCTCCTGAACGTCTGGCGATCATCAATGTTGTAATCGGCTTTATGCAATACGCGGAATGCAATTTCATCAAGTGGCTCAACCGGCGCGTCGACCTCAGGTGCAGCCTCGGTTGATGCCCGTGTTGATGTAACGTATCGATCGACAAATGCACAGGATGCCAAAATACATTGTGAAAGCACCATTGTAAGTAGCGTAAGTAGCCATCGAGCAGGCAATCTTTTCATATGAAATTTATTCTAAACAAGGATAGTCATGTCCAGGAATTCTGATGATGGTGCGAGACTCCAGGCAGATATTTCAACCAATTGAGGTGGACAGTCATACATAGGTGAGAACATTGATCGAACTAGCTGGCCAAAAGCGCGCAGCATATCATGAGTACCCGCACCAGCTCCTGACACACATATTTATGAAACAGAAAGCTTATCGCGTAAAGATTATTTTTCACAGTGCCGGTGGTTAACTAGTGTAGCTTCTCTCATCGAATACTCGCTAATCCGTGCAAAAGAAAACGCCTGTATTCATCAGCTTTTGCAGCAGATCAGATCAATCCAGACCAACACCAAGTCTGGCACTTAGAATGGCCTGCAATTGAGGCACCTTCAAAGGTTTGGAATATACACTGAAACCAGCTGCTTCGATTTCCCTCAACCGTTGCTTTGAATCGTTAGCCGTCACCATAAAAACTCTGTCTTCACCAAACTGGCTGGCCAGTGCACCACACAATGTGAGGCCCATCGGTGCATTGTCGAGCCAGTCATCCACTATGGCCAGATCGAATACCTGGCTTTTGGCCAGAGACAAAGCTTCGTCGGCAGTCGCCGCTGCAAGACTGCGCCCTCCCAGATCACTGATATAACCTGCCAGCGCATCTGTGTTAGCGGGTTCATCATCAACCAGCAGTATCATCTTTCCATGCAAATTAATTCTGGGCACAGCGAGCGTGGCATCTGTTTTGGAAATTTCGCGAATCGACTGCCCGGCAACCGCTGGACGCCCGTCACTGGTTTCCGCCAGAGATGGCTCAACCGGCACCAGCAGCGTAAATACAGTGCCTTCCCCTACTTTAGATTGTACAAATACGTCAATGCCAAGTGCATCGGTAATCCTGCGTACGATGGATAAGCCAAGACCGGCACCAGACCCGCCGCTTTGGCTTTGATATTTAAGTTGTACGAAATCACCAAATATTTTTGGTAAGTCTTCTTCGCTGATACCGATGCCAGTGTCCCGCACCTCGACAAGTACCCACTGACCCTTCACGTCGACTCGCAACTGCACGAGGTCACCACCAAATTTGACGGCGTTATCCAGCAGGTTACCCAGAATGCGTCCAACCAGTACTGAATCAGACTTTACGATTGCCTGCTGACCATCCAGTTTAATGTCGACATTATTTCTGGCTGCAGCGGCCCCCGCATTCTCTACAAGCACCCTGCACAGAGCGGTTAGATCGAATGGGTTGCGCTGCACCTCAAGATCACTGACATCGTAGCGAGAAAGGTCAACAAACCCTTCAAACTGTCGTTCCAGTAAACCAACACTCGCCTCAATTTTGTCAACAATATTGTTGTGAGACCGATTGTCGGCGATAGCCGCTTTTAGCGATTGAAGCAGGTAGGTCAGAGCATGTACGGGTTGAGCCATGTCATGACTGACGGTCGCAATAAAATGACTCTTGGAACGATTCGCCTCCAGTGCAGATTCAAGTGCACCTTCAACCAGTGCACGATTTTCCATCAGCCTCTCATTGTGCTCCTTGTTCTCTAACCGTATCTTCACTGACTCAACAATGAATGTGCGATTGCGCACGGCAAACGTATATAAGAGAACAAACAGACAAGACAGTAGCAGAGCCATAGCATAATCGGTTCGATTCCCGAACCCGATCCAAAACAGAATGGCCTGTCCCAAAATTACCGTCAGATAAAACAGCAGGTGACGGGTCTGTGTCGCCGCGTTGATTGTCGCACCTGTCGCATAAACGCAGTTCAGTACAGTAATCGCCAAAACCGTCCGCTCATCACCTGGTATGCCGACTATCCAATAGCTCATGCCAAGCCACAGAGACACGGCTACTCCCGTGACGAGAAGACCCGTCTCATTGCGCAACATATCAGCGTGAGAAGCCGTCTCAAGGGATCTGCGAACCCTTTCATACACAGTCGCTCTGACAATAGTCAGTACGTTGAAGCACAAGTACCACAGCAACAAGGCAACGTGGTCGGTCCTGTCCCAAAGGGAAAAAACATAGGCAATACCAACTACGAACACCAGACAAAACGACACCAGGTTCTGGTAGGTGCGAATCTCCTGGCACATGCGTCTGGTGTCACGCGCCAACGCATCGTGCTCCAGATTCGATGTTGTATCACCAGTGACCAACTCTGCGAATTTCAATTGTTACTACCCCGGACCCGTATTACACAAGCGCACCGCGGTGGCAATTTGAAAATCGTCCCGGTAGACAGAGACCCTATCAAACGCCACCCGCCATACAGTTAGTGCGTATTATGCCAGAGGCAGAATGCCTGTGCGCCTTCCTGTTACGCAGTGAGGATTGACTGGAGTCAGATACAGGTCCTGAAGCAATGGTATCCACAGTGTTCTGTCAAACAAATTTGTCGCGGACGCGAATTCCATGTCGATTCAATCATCGTCAGTGAGACCAGCACCCGCGCCTGATTCTCTTGAGGCTTGTGTAGCGGGGACATAGGTTTGATGCGCCAATGTCTCCAGCAGGTCTACAGACTCCACGTCACCGACACCACGCACTGCAGGTGTGAACCTATCGTGCCGTGTCGAGCCCGGCTTGCTATTACCAGGTTGTGCATGCCTGGCCACTAATACCAATGTCACATCAATCTTTCCAACCAGTGTTTCGCTTACTGAAAACGGTTCGATTGTGTTGCCACAAATAAACACTTCAACACTGGACACCCTGAGTACTGCAGGCACCCCCAATGCAGCTACAAAAGGAACTAGAATGAGAGGCGTTGCTACAGACAGGAATGTGGCAGACGTTTGTCCTTCCAGAACAGTTGAACCCAAATCAGACAGCAACGTACCGGTTACCACTGGACACAGCTGATTTGATGAACCAGTCCATACTGCAGGCCACAAGTCCGATGTGATCACCGGGGCCAGTTGATCGTGAGGTTGCCCCGCTGTCTGACCGAGCAATGTAGCGAACGCGTCGAGAGCGGGCAACCGATGGCCAGCCAGCCAGCCTGCGGCCTTACCTGCCTCTTGCGCCATTCCCCAGCTGAACCCTGCGCCGCGGTAGGCTTTTAGTACCAGGGCTTCAACCTCTCCAATCGAAAAGGACGGGGCGTTTTTCATCTAGTCTGCGTTGCTTACGCACGGTGGATACACCCAGCTATCTGCAGAATCCATCAATAACTCAGCACTATTGCTTCGTGTGTGCTTACGAAGTTCATCCAGATCTGCTACCAGCGGTGCATGTTGAAAAAGCGTTATGCGCAACCAGCGGTCTGATCGCGGGTCAAACTTAACCGCGCCGAAAAAAGCAAGTTTGCAGCGCAACAAATCGATTGGCAACATACCATCCGCAATCAGATTATCTGCAATTTCAGCATATGGATGATTTTGAATTTGCAGGATGCGACGCACCACATGACGATATTGCGGTGCCAACAATAAAAACTCTGCAACTGTCTTATCACGGTCTATCGCAGTAATCGCATTTGCCAGAGAGGCGATATCGCGAGCTATAGCCAGCGGGTGCTCTCGATCAGCTCCTGGCTCCTCAAAACGCCTGCCAAGCCGCGGCTCAAGCTTCTCTTCCGATGCATACCAGAACAACGCTTGTTGCGAGCCTTGTGTGTAGTCATTTGCCAATGCAAATCCATAGTGGTCCCGGATAAGCTCATGCAGCTGGCCAACGCTGATCGTGCCATCAATTTTAAAGCTGGCGTTTTCATCAATGCTGAGCGTATCTGCCAGTTCATCCGTCAGCTCCGGGTATATTTCAAGTAACAACGTCACGACACATTCCTGCCCCTCTTCGGTCAGTGTGCGCTCCGCCCATTGATAGATTGAATTCCAGAAATACTGATCACGATTGTGCCTGCGACGATCTATCTCTTTCGATAATCGCATCAGGTCATCGCGTAAGCCAGACACCTTTGCCTTTTGGTATTCATGTTCTGAAGTCCAATCCAGCACCCCGACGATTTGCCTGGTCAGATAGTGTATGAACGAATCAACTTTGGTCGTCTCAACCACAGCGACCGATCGGATTCTGGCCAGTGCCGTTTCCCGCGCAAGTATCCAGTTGTTTAACAACGTCGGGTGATTAACCAAAAATGGCGCCATACCGAGTCCGGTTGAATTTCCGATCCCCAGACCTCTTGCCAACGATGCTGCAAGTGGTACAGCGGCTTCGGGATTGTCGCAGTGAGCCAGATGCTCAACAATATCGATACTAAACTGCCGTATCATATAAACGGCCAGTAATTCTGCCTGAAACGGTGCCGCCAGCTCTGGTCGATCAGCTACAAAATGGCGATCCACCGCGCCAAATTTGCCTGACCCATAGACGGCGGTTGTACGCATTAAATAACCGATTTCATCCAGCCGCGCCTGCTCAGGTTGTCTACCCGCAGCCAGTGACTTGCGTACATAGTCGAACAGTCGTACCGAACGGTTCGCGCGTGAAAGCGATAATTCCGTGTCGCTTATCCTGCCCGCTTCCTGCAACGGAACGTTTTCTTTAAGCCGCGCTACGTCATCTGACGTGGGCACACCGTCAAACAGTGTAAATGTCGCATCCCAGGCCTCTGCTATAACACGGTCGCTGCGCAACGACGGATCGAGCTCATGCGCAAATGCAATAAGACTGTAACTGTGATCAGGACCACTGGCTGTATAGACAGCATGCCCGACACCGCGCTGATCTACCTGCCATTGTGATCGCTTAAAGCTCCATCCCTCACTGATGATGCGCCGCAACAGAACGCGCATGAAGGACAGCCGGGTCTGATGGAAGGAACCCAACCGCGACAGACGCATGACCTGATGCGGTGGTCTTAGCTGAATTACCTCAGATTGTTCGGCGTGCGTTTTTTCTGTCATCGTCACTTTACCTGCATCAGATAAGGAGGCTGTCCTGGATTTAACACCAGCACTATGCAGGTGCAAAACTGTCGGCAAAAAAGCGAAACCAGTTGCCACCCATGATCTTGTTTACCTCCGTGGCACTAAATCCTGCCTCATTTAAACCGGTGCGCAGCTGGCCAAAATCGCGGTTATCGGTGAACCAGGGAGGTTGTGGCGGAAACCCCGCATTGTCTGCACTGCCCTCTCCGTAGTCTATTTCTTTGGTCCAGCGTCCAACCCGCATCCATTCAACAACCGAGTCTGGCTGATCCTGACACAGATCAGACCCAAACCCTATTTGATCTACCCCCATCAAATCGGCGGTGCGGACAATCATCTCGCAGAAACTGGCCAGGGTGCAGCGACCGGCTCCGGCAAGATGATGGGGATACATTGAAAACCCGAGCATCCCTCCTGACGCGGCCAGTGACTTTAACACCTGATCTGACTTATTGCGCAGGGCCTGGTGCCAGAACTGCGGATTAGCATGGGTAATGGCAATGGGCCTTGTGGACAGCTCGATCGCCTCGAGCGTTGATCGCTCCGCAGAGTGAGACATATCCACCACCATACCCACTCGATTCATTTCCTTAATGACCTGTTTGCCCATGCGTGTAATACCCGGATCATTTTGCTCATAACACCCTGTCGCCAACAGTGATTGGTTGTTGTAAGACAATTGCATGAACCGCGCGCCCAGTGCATGCAGAATTTCCACCAGTCCAATGTCATCTTCTATCGGCGAGGGGTTCTGAAATCCAAATACAATCGCGGTTTTTCCCGAGGCCTGCGCATCGGTGATGTCGGCGGCGGTTCGCGCCGGACAAATCAGCTCGGGGAATCTCTCAAACCATCGATTCCACTGCTCCATATTCAATACCGTTTCACGAAAGTTCTCGTGGTACGCTATAGTCACGTGAACTGCATCCACTCCACCTTCGCGCATCTCACGAAAGATTTTTTCCGACCAATTGGCATATTGCAGCCCGTCGATCGTATAGCTACCTTGTCTTTTCATGATTTGGCTCCTTCAGCGGAAATCACCAGAAATTCTTACCGGGAATGGTTAATTTGCCACACCAGAAACACACTACACTCTTAAAGATCAATTATTGCCCGGCCAGCAGGCCGATCAGTAAGTTCTGCGCAGGACTGGCGATGGACACAGGGTTCCTGCAGTCCGGAATCCGACAGGTCATAATCCGACAATTTAGAATCTGACCGTTTGAACTCTCCGCAGTTTAGTACCTGAGGATCGCTACCGGCCAGCACCAACCCGACGGGTTGTCGCATCCAGCCAGCTTTCCCGCTCCTTTTGACCCATAACCTCTCCGACTCCAATATACGGTATGACTCCAAACTCTGACGACCTCTGGTTCATCCCGCTGGGCGGTTGTGGCGAAATCGGGATGAACTTCAACCTCTACGGCCACGACGGTCAATGGCTCATTGTCGATTGCGGCCTGACCTTCTCCGATACGGTTGACAAGGAAAATCGGGACGAATCCAGCCCGCCAACCACTAGGCAGCGAGCACCCGTGCGCACGAGGGATGTACAAATGGCCGATCCGGCGTTTATCGCGGAAAGAGCAAACGACATTGCCGGTATGATCATCACCCATGCTCACGAGGACCACATCGGCGCGGTGCAGTACCTGTGGCCGCAACTGAAGTGTCCGGTGTTTACGACGCCACTGACCGCTCACGTGCTCCGACGCAAGCTGGCAGAAGTACAACTGAACGAAGTTCCTGTCGAGATAGTTGAGTCTGGTCAGATCGTCGATATTGGACCGTTCAATGTCGAGTGGATTCAGATGACGCACTCGATTCCCGAGCCTCACAGTTTGTTGATCAAAACGCCGGCAGGCAAGGTATTCCATTCTGGAGATTGGAAACTCGATAGCGAGCCGGTAGTTGGTCGACCCTATGATCGTGATCGCTGCCAGTCCCTGCACAGAGAACAGGTAGACGCCATGGTCTGCGACTCGACCAATGCAACCGTCGCAGGCCACACGCTGTCCGAATCGGAACTGTATCGTGGCCTCAAGGCTGTCGTCGAACAGGCGACCGGCAGAGTCGTCGTGACCTGCTTTGGCAGCAACCTTGCGCGTGTGGCAACACTGGCACGCATCGCCGCAGAGACGGACCGGCATCTGGGACTACTGGGCAGATCCATGATCGAAATGGTCAATGCAGGACGGGCTACCGGCTTGTTGCAAATGCCACAGCCGGGAGTCGATTCACAACACCTCGGCTATCTGCCTCGAGAAACCGTATTGCTTATGGCAACCGGCAGCCAGGGCGAACCCAGAACCGCCCTCAATCGACTCAGCACCAACAGTTTTCGCGATATGCACCTGGAGCCTGGAGACACTGTGATTTTCAGCTCACGCGTAATACCGGGTAACGAAGACATCGTAGCAGCACTTATCGCGCGCCTGGAGTCGATGGGTGTAGTGGTTGTTACTGAAAGCACTGCAACCTTGCCGATCCACGCCAGCGGGCACCCGGCGGCTGATGAACTGCGGCAAATGTTTTCGTGGGTTAAACCAAAGCTCGTTATACCGGTACACGGCGAGCCCGAACATATGCAGGCCAACGCAGATCTGGCCGACAACAGCGGCATAAGCCACCAACTACATGGCACAAACGGAGATCTTTTTGTCATCGCACCGACCATGGAACTGAAAAGAGCGTCGGTAAAATCCGGACGACTCGCCTTGAAAGGCAGAACCCTTGCCCCTGTCTGACGACGACCGGTCTGACCGCGACCCGTCTGACCGCGACCCTTCTGATCGCGACCCTTCTGATCGCGACAGCCATGATCTCACTCAGGGCTCGGTGCTACAGCACTTAATCAAACTATCGATCCCTGCCGCGATGGGGATGATCTTCAACACGCTGTACAACCTGACGGATTTTTGGTTTGCAGGCATGCTGTCTGATCAGGCGCTGGCAGGCGTATCGATAGCTGGCAGCGTTTTTTTTATTATCATCGCCATCGGTGCCGGTATGCAAACAGGCACCACCGCGATAATCGCAAACGAGGTGGGTTCCGGACGCCATGACGGAGTGCGCAACTGGCTTAACCAGGCGCTCGGTCTCGCGATACTCGTTGCCGGCATTTGTCTGCTGGTCGGATTTTGGATCGCCGCGGATCTGATCCGCTTTCTCGGCGCAGAAACGGATGTCGAGCCAGCAGCACAGCAATATACCAACGTTGTACTTCTGGGCAACATCACTTTTGTTATCACCGCAGTAGCCACTGGCGCTTTGATGGCACTGGGTGACACCAAGTCAACTCGAAATGCGCTGGCCATTGGCTTTTTTGCAAATTTTGCGTTAAATCCGCTTCTCACCTTTGGGCTCGGTCTGGGTGTGACAGGCCTTGCACTGTCGACCGTTCTGATCAAGGCCGTTGGCGGCATCTATTTACTGGCGGTTTTGCGCCGACGCCTGAACTATGTGCCGATTCCTGCATTCGGTTTTGCTTACTGGAAAGACCTTTTGCGCCAGGTACTGCCCGCCAGTTTCAATATGATGACCATCATATTGGGGGGCTTTATTTCGGTGTCTTTTATTGGTCGGTTCGGCAGCGACCATGTAGCGGGTTACGCAGTCGGTTTACGATTGGAACAGGTATTACTGTTGCCCGCACTCGGACTAAACAACGCAGTGATGGCGATAGTAGGGCAAAACCATGGCGCCGGGTTACCGGCAAGAGTGCTCGAGACCTATAAACAGGCGATAAAAGCAGGTATTGCAATCTCGGTTATCTGCATACCCATTATGGTATTTTTTTCACCGCATATGCTCAGTCTGTTTTCAGACAATGCAGATGTCATCAATACCGGGTCTACTTACCTGCGTATTGATGCTATCGCGTTCTTTGCCTACGTTGTACTGTTTATCAGTGTCGCCAGCCTGCAGGCGATTAAACAACCACTGTTCCCTATGGTTTTGGGGATCAGCCGCCAACTGATCGTGCCGGCGTCGATCAACTATTTCCTGATAGTCGTCTACGGCTTACCAATGATATCGCTGTTTTTCACTATCGTGTCGGTTGTGTTGCTCAGCTCGGTTATCTCTCACTGGTATACATTGAAGCAATTGAACGCCACATTGCAACTACACTCGAACCGGTCATCGCACGAACCTGTCATCGGCAAACCACCATCCTGATAAGCGCTGCAATCGTGATAGTATCCGCTAACTTCACTGACAATTGGCAGCCGAAAAAATGCTCGAAAAATTCGTCGACGTAACCAGCAAGAATGGCCCGATCCCCACTTTTTTCGTGGCACCTGACGATCAGCACGAGTGGCCGGCAATTATTTTCTATATGGACGCACCGGGCATCAGAGAAGAATTGCGCAACATGGCCAGACGGATCGCCAAACACGGGTATGCCTGTATATTGCCAGATCTGTATCATCGCTATGGCAACCTGAGATTTAAAACGCACCAGCGCCCGGAGGCCACTACCGCGGTGTATCTGGCTGCCTATCACGGCTTGACAGATGAAGATATCAATGACGATACCGCCGCCATCATTGGCTACCTGGAAGCACAACACCAAATTCAACAAGGTGCTATTGGTAGCGTGGGTTTCTGTATGAGCGGGCGGTTTATTACGACTACTGCGAAAAAATTCCCCGACCGCTTTGCCTGTGCTGCGTCTTTCTATGGCACCCGACTCGTCACTGACGATGCCGACTCACCACATCTACATCTCAACGGCATTACAGCCGAGCTTTACTATGGCTTTGGTGCGCTCGATACCTATACACCAGCAGATTATATTCAAACCTTCAGAGAATCACTTGATGCAGCTGGTTTACGCTACGAGATGGATGTGTTTGATGGCGTCGAGCACGGTTACGCTTTTGTTGAGCGCGCACCCTATGATCCTGCAGCGGCGGAACTGAGCTGGGACAAGGTATTCGCGTTATTCGAACGCAACCTGGTCGTTTCAGAGTAGCGGCACAGG
>CAYMVV010000077.1:10517-26423 GCA_964393885.1 uncultured Granulosicoccaceae bacterium
GGTATCCGGAAGAGGCCAACACAACCACTCGCTATCAACAATTTGTAGCTCAGCACGAGGACTGCTTTGAACGCAGCCAGTTAGCAGGTCATGTCACCGGGTCAGCCTGGTTGGTGAATCGTGCTGGTACGCATGTACTGTTGACACATCACCGCAAGCTCAACATATGGGTACAACTCGGCGGGCATGCAGATGGCGAGTCTGATCCACTGAATGTGGCACTGCGCGAGGCGCGAGAGGAATCCGGCATTGCCGACATCACTGCTGTCACAGACGCGCTTTTCGACATCGATATCCACCGGATTCCACAGCGTAAATCCGAACCCGCGCACTATCACTACGACGCGCGGTTTCTACTTCAAACGACAGAATCTGACAGCTATTCTGTCAGTGATGAATCCCACGCACTCGAGTGGGTGGACATCTCCAGAATCGAAAACAAGACAAGCGAGGCATCGATGCTGCGTATGGCGCACAAATACCTGAGTCGCTGAACCGGACATTTGTCGATAAACGAATTTACAGGCGCGCTATTAACCAGTTGCAGTAAAGTAGGCAGCCAGTTCCATCGGTAAATTCCGTCACACACTATTACAGGCCGCGTCATGTCCGCACCCTCTTCGCCCGACACAACCCGCTTCACCGAAGCCTGGCAGCTTGTTAAAACCGCAAAATCGTCGACTGGAGGTATGGTCGCGAGTCAGCACTATGCGGCATCTCGCATTGGCGCCAAAGTGCTTGCCGATGGCGGCAACGCCATTGATGCAGCAATAGCGACCAGCTTGATGATTGGCACTGTAGAACCCTGGATGAGCGGCCTTGGCGGAGGCGGATTTATGCTCTATCGCGAACAGGCATCCAACACCGTGCACAGCATTGACTTTGGTATGAAGGCGCCAGCGGCGCTGGATGCCGCGGACTACCCGCTGGCAGCCGGTCAGGACGACGACCTTTTTGGCTGGCCCAGCGTTCTGGAAAATCGCAATGTGGTGGGGCCGATGTCCATTGCGATCCCGGGCTACCTTGCCGGTATTAATGCTGCCTTGAACAAATTCGCCACACGATCGTGGGTGGATCTCATTACACCTGCAATAGACAGCGCCCGCGCAGGGTTTGCTGTCGACTGGTATGCAACACTAAAAATTGCCTCCGCCGCACCAGCCCTGAGCCAGTTTCCAACCAGTGCATCAACTTATCTACCCGCCGGGTTTGTGCCCGCCGGCGAGTGGGGCGGACCATTGCCATCCATCAGTCTGGGCAACCTCGCAGCCACACTCGAACGACTGCGCGATATAGGCGCAGACGACTTTTACCACGGAAAACTGGCGCAGGATATCGTCACTGATTGCCAGTCGCTCGGTTCTAAATTATCAGCCGATGATCTCGCTACCTATCGAGCCACTATCGCGGTTGCCGACAGCTGCCGTTACCGCGATGCCACTGTGTATAGCGCGCCAGGCTTAACAGCGGGGCCAACACTTCAGGATACCCTGCAGCGCATGGAAAGCTCCGACTGGCAACCCGGCTCAGGCGCTGATGCTGCGGCCTATTTGTGCTACGCCAACGCATTACAGGCAGCGTACGCCAATCGATTGCAAACTCTGGGGGATGTTGATGACACTGCGGCGCCCGGTTGCACCACACATATCACGGTGGCAGACAAAGACGGCAATATGGTCGCACTCACGCAAACCCTGCTTTCAGTCTTCGGTTCAAAAGTCATGCTGCCGCAAAGCGGCATTCTGATGAACAACGGCATTATGTGGTTTGATCCACGTGACAATAAACCTAATTCAATGGCACCCGATAAACGTCCCCTGTCCAATATGTGCCCAACGCTGTTTACCACCGACGATGGCAGCCACTATGCACTTGGCGCTTCTGGTGGCAGACGCATCATGCCGGCCGTTATGCAATTGCTGTCTATGGTGGTTGACCATGACATGCCTGTAAACACAGCAATACACCAGGGGCGAATCGACGTCAGTGGCTCCGAGCAGGTCTGTGTCGACAGTGATCTGGATGCCAGCATTGCACAGCACCTCATTGATTCGAACCACACGGTGACGGTGGTGCCAAACGGAGTTTACCCGGCACTGTATGGCTGCCCTAATATCATTGGCAGAACAGCTGACGGGACGAATACCGGTGCTGCTTATGTTGCATCACCGTGGGCAGAAGTTGCACTGCAAGACCACGGCAATTAGTTCGCCAGACGACAGCATCCGGCAAACTGCCATAGGTGCATTCATGCTCTCAGGTGCGTTACTGGCTTTCTCGTTGCAGGACGCCATTGTCAAGTTTTTAAGTACCGACCACGCTGTGCTGCAAATCCTCACGATACGAATTGCCTTCGTACTGGCAATCGTATTGGTGATCTGCGCCTTGCGATACGGATTAAGCGCGCTCAAGACAAGACATTACAAGATACTACTGCTGCGAGGAGTACTGGCATTCTTAGCTTTCACTACGTACTACCTTGCGTTGGCGGTCATTCCAATGGCAAGTGTTGCAGCGGTTTATATGACAGCCCCGTTGTTTGTTACAGCGCTGTCGGCACTCTTTCTAAAAGAGACAGTCGGCCTGCATCGATGGCTGTCCGTCCTGATCGGATTTGCCGCCGTGCTGGTGATTATAAATCCAACAGCGCAGGCATTCAGAATCGAAGCAACGCTGCCTCTATTGAGTGCATTTTTCTATTCCTTGCTGCCGATTATCACGCGTCATATCGGCCGACAAGTGAGCGCTGTTGTGATGTCTGCCTACAATGCACTTTCCTATTTGATCGTATGTTTGTTGGCTCTTGGAGTGGTGAGTTACATCCCCACCCATTCAGACTCTGAACCGCTTTTACTATCCATAACAGAAGCGTGGTCGATGCCTGCTGCTGTCAGTCTGTTCTGGATGGCCTTGTCGGGTCTGATTTTTACCATTGGTGTTCTGTGCATAACACAGGCTTACCGAATAGCGCGTGTCAGTGCCATTGCACCCTTTGAATACACCTTGCTCATTTGGACAACACTGGTCGGATATATCGTGTTCAGTGAAGTGCCGACGCTCAGGACAATTGCAGGTGCAATCGTTATTTTCACTTGTGGCGTGTATATTTTGTATCGAGAATCAAAAGCAAGCAGCCTCAAAATCAATTAACAGTACAACACCCATTACGCGCTATCGCAGACAGCCGAGAAGACCATGACTAACACACAGACTCATGACGGGACTACCGATGCCGGCAACGCAAAATCACCTGCGGCAATACCACTGCTTGGGTATGCAGACAAACTGTCTGTGCGCGCTGGTAACACAGTTAACTTTAAAGTCTCCAGTCTGACAGCAAAACCCTACACGGCTCGACTGGTACGCATAGTCTGTGCTGATCCAAACCCGGATGGTCCGGGCATCATTGAACACGACGTGGAAAGTAGCATCGAGGGCTCATACACAAGCCGTGAACAGGGTTTTTACCCCGGCTCCTGGGCCAGATCAGACGCCGCTTTGACATTGGACAGGCTCAATGCATTGTCTATTTCTGTCAATCTGTTTCCCACCCTGCCCGATAGCTCAACACAGACAATCATTGCCTGTGGAGATATCAGCCTTTCACTACACCAGGGCAGATTGAAAGGAACTATTGGCGGCTGCGAAATTGAGTCTGCTGCTCCCCTGGACGCTCGCACCTGGTACCGCGCCACACTCGCATGGGACAGCAAATCTCAAACTGTCACTCTGCACCACCGCTGCATTAACAAGCCGCAGAGCGAACAACACCTCTCGGTTTCCTGCCTGCAGACAAGCTGCTCCACTGATGCCCTTGTCACCATTGCGGCGGCTGTGCACAACAATCAGGCAGTTAACCACTTCAATGGCAAAATAGAGTCACCGACAATCCATGGTGCGTTCGACAATGAGTGGAGTAGCGATCAACAATCGCTAAAACTGCTGTGTCAGTGGGACTTCAGTGTCGGCATAGACTCGTTGCGAATAGTCGATCTGGGCCCGCAGCAACTGCACGGAAAAATAGTTAATCTGCCTGCACGCGCCATGACCGGATCAAACTGGGATGGCACTGAGATGTGCTGGCGACACGCAGCGGAACAATATGGAGCAATCCACTTTCACGACGATGATATCGTCGATTTTGATTGGCAAACTGATTTTAGCTTTACCATTCCCGATCAGTTACCGTCTGGCATTTACGCAGCAAAAATTGAATGCGATGGTTTCACCGATGTGATGCCATTCTTCGTCTGTCCGCCGCTGGGTAAGCGCACTGCAAAACTCGCCGTTCTCATATCAACCTTCACATACAGCGTGTATGGCAACCACGCACGCCCCGACTTCAAACCGGAATGGAAAGAGCGCTTTAACGAATGGAATGCCTATCCCTGGAACCCGGCCGAATACCCGGAGTACGGGTTGTCTACCTATAACTTTCATCATGACGGCTCGGGTATTTGTCACGCCTCGCATCGACGTCCGTTGTTTAACCTGAAACCCGGCTACGTGACATTCGGCTACGGACCCGGCTCCGGCCTGCGTCATTTTCAGGCCGACACTCACCTGATCTCCTGGCTGCACCACCAGAATGTTCAATACGATCTGGTCACAGACGAAGACTTGCACTTGTACGGTGTCGATTGCCTGCGTGGCTACAGTGCAGTGACTACCGGCAGCCATCCGGAGTACCACACCACTGAAAGTTTAAATGCTCTGCGTGACTACTGTCATGGCACTGTTGAAGCGTCTGATGACACACCTGATAGCGCACCTGATAGCAACGAAGCGGCGGCAAGCTCCTGCGACAAAAAACAGATAGAAGCAGGCAACCTGATCTATCTGGGCGGCAACGGCTTTTACTGGAAAGTGGCTCTGCACAAAGAGCAACAGGGGGCAATAGAAATTCGCAGAGCAGAAGGTGGCATCCGCGCATGGGCGGCAGAACCCGGAGAATACTATCAGGCATTCGACGGACTCTATGGTGGACTCTGGAGGCGCAATGGCCGGCCACCGCAGGAACTGGTCGGCATCGGTTTTTCAGCGCAGGGCCAGTTTGAAGGCTCGGCCTACCGTCGACATCAGGCAAGCTATGACAAGCAGTTTAACTGGTTATTCGATGGCATTGAGGATGAAATACTGGGTGACTTTGGATTGAGCGGCGGCGGTGCAGCGGGCTTTGAGCTGGATCGGGCAGACTCGCGACTGGGCACACCGGCAAACACAAAGATTCTGGCAAGCTCCTTTGATCGAGGGGAAACCTTCGTACTCGTCCCGGAAGAACAGCTCACCCACATAACTACCTGGTCCGGGGAACCGATAGCTGATTTGCTAAGGGCAGACATGGTCTATTTTGAAACCCGGGCGGGCGGCAAAGTGTTCTCGACCGGGTCTATCACCTTTTGTGGCAGTTTGCCGCACAACAATTTTGACAACAATATCTCTCGGCTTATTGCTAACGTTGTTCGTGAATTCTGCAAGCCTTAATCTGCTAGCTTGAAAGGCTGCTCAGGGTACTCATAGCCGCTAACGCCAACCTTGCAGAAGTTACATGCTATGCCAATTCCCACAATGCACTGCCTAGAGAAGAGAAAATATTATATTTTTCAATCACCTGAAAACATCAACAATGGATAAAAGCTGGCGTCCGCAACTGGCAAATAAGCACACTTGCGATGTACAGCCAGATTTTTGCTAGAGTTATCAATCGTCCGCCACACCACTAATCGTCTGCTTATGACCGATTTTGAACTGCCTGAACCCTCGCCAGACCCGCTACTGGATCTGATTGGCCGCTATCGAGCCGACAACAGGCCAAACAAAATTGATCTTGGGGTCGGTGTTTACCGCAACGACATCGGATCAACACCGGTACTTGATACCGTTAAAGCGGCTGAAGCAATTCTGCTGGAGCGACAGGAAAGTAAAAGTTACCTCGGACTCACCGGTGATGCCGAGTTCGTAAATCTGCTCGGAGACCTGATATTCCTGGAGACCGATTCCTCACAGCCCGGCTCTGCAGAGCCAGCCTCTAACAAATTTATCAGAGGTGCACAGACTCCCGGTGGCAGCGGTGCACTGCGTGTGGCATCAGAGCTGTTTTGTGCGTTACGACCTTCTGCGACTCTATGGGTTGGGGTTCCTACCTGGCCCAATCATTTGCCACTCACGCAAGCGGCCGGACTTAACACGCAATGTTTCGACGCTTTCTGTAAGGATTCTCAAACCCTGTTATTCGACTCGATGATCGAATCTCTATCCGCCGCAGAGCGTGGTGACGCCGTGCTGATTCACGGATGTTGTCACAACCCGACTGGAGCAGATCTGAGCAGTGAGCAAGTCCATGCTCTGTGCCAGTTGATGAACGACAAAGGCCTGATGCCGATTGTCGATCTGGCCTACCACGGCCTCGGTGATGGCTTGCAACAGGATCTGCAGGCAACCCGCGACATCGTTCGGCTGTGCCCGCATACACTGGTCGCTGCCAGTTGCTCAAAAAATTTCGGACTCTACCGCGATCGCGTTGGCGCGGTGTATATTGCGACTGGCGATAAAAAACGCGCGGACAACGCCCAGGCATATTTTGGCCACATTGCCAGACGGCTTTACTCGATGCCGCCTGACCATGGCGCCGCTGCTGTCCGATTAATATTGTCCGATGACACATTGAAACACCAGTGGCTGGATGAGTTGGGCACAATGGTATCGCGCATCAACACCCTTCGCAGCGCGATAGCAATGCAACAACCCGGACTCGGGTTTGTCAGCCAGCAACGTGGTATGTTCTCGCTTTTGCCTCTAAAATCCACGCAGGTAGATGCCCTGATTAATGAACATGCGGTTTATCTGGCGGGTGACGGCCGCATCAATATTGCGGGTTGTCAACTCCACCAGGTTGAGCAGTTTTGCACGGCACTGAGCGACGTGGGTTTCACTGGTCTTTGACGCTTGCCTTTACTAAATCGAC
This sequence comes from uncultured Granulosicoccaceae bacterium, assembly GCA_964393885.1. Classification (GTDB taxonomy): domain Bacteria; phylum Pseudomonadota; class Gammaproteobacteria; order Granulosicoccales; family Granulosicoccaceae. The sequence continues at coordinate 17,482 of CAYMVV010000077.1, forward strand.
GCTCCTTTATCGGAAACCTCTGACATGACGATTCGAGCACCCAGGAAGATTTCCTCAGCACAGCCGACTCTGGAAGGTGCCGGTGTAAAGCTGCACCGGGCATTCGGGTTTGGTGACACAAGCGAGGTCGATCCTTTTTTACTGCTGGACGACTTCCGCAATGAAAACCCGGGCGACTACTCGGCTGGTTTTCCGTGGCATCCTCACCGTGGCATAGAAACCATCACCTATGTTCTGGCTGGAACCGTCAACCACCAGGACAGCCTGGGCAATAACGGCAGTCTTGGCGCCGGTGACATTCAGTGGATGACAGCTGGTCGCGGCATAATGCACCAGGAGATGCCGCAGGGTGATGCGCAACACCGAATGCATGGATTTCAATTATGGGCGAATCTACCCTCAGCCCACAAGATGAATGCACCGCGCTACCAGGATATCACCGCCGATGCGATCCCCGAGGTACAGGATGATTCCGGGATCAAAGCGCGAGTTATCTGCGGAGATTTTTGGGGGGTGCGCGGGCCGGTCGAAGGCGTCGCTGCACAACCTTGCTACCTCGATCTGACCGTACCGGCAAATTGCACCGCGCGACTCCCTGTAGACACGCATGCACAGGCATTCGCGTACATTTTTGAAGGCGACGGCCAGTTTCGCGACGCATCCGAACCGCTGGGCGTATTGACCGAGAAGACCGACAGCGATGGCAACGAATTCGTACAACGTGAGAAAACCGGCAATCGCTCTCTGGTTCTGTTCAGCAGCGGCGATGAAGTGGTGGTCACGGCCGGTCACAACGGGCTGAGATTCCTGCTTGTCTCTGGCAGACCAATCCGCGAACCGGTGGCATGGCACGGACCAATCGTGATGAACACCAACGCTGAAATTCAACAAGCCATGCAAGACTTGCAACAAGGTACTTTCATTGCGTGACACCTGGCATATTCGCACGAACCAAATTATGTACACGACACTCAAACCACACACTGCCAGTCTTAAATCTCTGTCATATGAGATCGGCAGCAAACAACCGAATACGATGACACCACATTGTACGAGCCAGGCTATAAACACAAATACATATGCAAGCACATTCAAGAGTACAATCACGGGCAGCGTCCACACTGAACTCCTGAGCTGCAATAGGACCGTAATATGAACACACACAGTCGTCGAGGGTTGAATGCAATAATTCTGTTGTTGCTTTGTATGTTGACCAGTGCCTGCGCTACACGCTCGGTAGAGGATCCGGTTTACGATCCGCTTGAAAAAATCAACCGTGGAATCTACGCGTTCAACACCAAACTTGATGATTTCGTTATCCGCCCCGCGGCCGTGGGTTACAAAGCAGTCACGCCTGACATTGTCGAGGCCGGTGTAACCAATTTCTTTAATAACCTCGATGACGTTAACGTGATCGTTCAGGACATATTGCAAGGCAAATTCAAGCAGGCTGGTAGTGATTTTAGCCGCTTTGCTATCAATTCAACCATTGGATTTCTCGGCATATTTGATATTGGCAGCCGCATTGGTTTAGAAAAACACTATGAGACGTTTGGCCAGACGTTTGGCAAATGGGGCTTTGGAGAGGGTCCTTTCATCATGTTGCCACTGTACGGACCATCAAACCTGCGAGCAGCTATCGGACGGCTGGGCGGCACCTATACTACCTACCCTCGATACATTGACGATTCAACGACGCTGTTCGCGGTGCAAGCGACAGAGATTGTCGCGTTCCGGGCGGTGTTACTAGGCAGCGATGAGTTAATCGCAGAGGCGACACTGGACCCCTATATTTTTGTTCGGGATTTCTGGTCCAGACGACATCGTCAACAAACGCTCGACAATGACCTCGTTGAACGAAACTCCGACGACAACGTTAACATCAATGAAGATGATTTCGACGAACTCAATGAACAGGACGAGCTGGATGAACTAGACGAGCTGGATGAACTGGACTCTCTTTAATACCGTGTACGCAGTGTACGATGCCAGCTAGTTCAAAGCCCTCAGCTAAAACCTGGCTGTTTCTGATTACCGCCATTACACTGCTCGGTGTGGCAATCATTCTGCTGATGTCCTCCAGCCAATGGCTGGAGGACAAAGTCGACGCCGAAACTGTAAGCGCATGGATCGATTCCAAAGGTGCGCTCGGTGTGATTGGCCTGGTGGTTGGTGGCGCCCTGTTAACCGGCATCGGACTGCCGAGGCAGCTGGTCGCTCTTTGCGCGGGCTACGGATTCGACTTGTTCGCCGGATCTGCTCTTGCGATAATAACAGTCAGCTTTGGTGCTTTGCTCACCTTTACATTTTCAAGGTACTTTGCAAGGCCATGGGTCAAAAGAAAATATCCTGAAGCCACGCAGAAGGTGGATACCTTTATCCACGACCAACCGTTTTTGAAAATTGTCACTATCCGATTTGCACCAGTCGGCACCAATATGCTAACCAATCTCGCAGCTGGCACCACCGCCCTTCCTGCATCCGTTTTTGTTACCGCATCAGCCATTGGATTTCTGCCTCAAACACTGGTTTTTGTTTTAATTGGTAACGGTCTGGCAATTAACTCACATCAGCGAGTACTGGCTGCTGTAGTCCTTGCCTTTGTGTCGATACTATTGTGCTGGATCATCTACAAGCGAACCCAACACAAGTGAACTGCCAGTCGTCATCAACCAGTCAAAGATCCCCGGACACGAAAACTGCTCACTTCAAGGGGACAAACCTTTGCCGTTTGATGGTGTGTCTGTTAGTGGCGATTTGGCGAGCACCCGGACTAAACGGACAACGATGATGGTCAAAATGAGCCTTCTGTTAGCGATGATGCTGTGCGTCTCCAACTGTGCCGCTAACCTCTGGCGTGTTTCCGACTGGTCCTATCGACAGCCACCAACTGAGGGAACTACCGCACGGGTGCCAAACGGTGGCGTTTGGTGCGATTCCGCCGCAAAGGCTCAGGTAATGGCAACGACCGGTTTTTTCATCTATGGCTGTTCGTCTTTACAAATAACTGCCGGAGCCTATAAGGTCATCGAAATTGAACACATCACTCAAAATGACGTTAACAGCTGGATCGTAAAAATAGCAGACGCCAATAATCATTTCTTGTGGATTCCTTTGCCCGACCACAACTGGGCATGAACACTCACGGGCTGCCTGTTTGCAATTGATAGCTACCGACAACAACGTTACTCTCTGGTCTCTATAGAAAGAAACACCTGCACCCGGGAAAAGGCGAACGCCCGGCTCAGATCAGCGCCATTACCGAGAAGTAAATCATTTCCCCAAATGAGCGGGCTTTCGGTAAACTGCCGCTGCAGAGAGCGTGACAGATCTCCACATAGATACTAAAATACACGTCAATAAAAATCAGGGTAAAATCGAATATGTACATTAAAAAGAAAACGATTGCGGTTGCCGCCACTATTTGCAGTCTCGCTGTTCTGGCTGGTTGTGCAGCGCTCAATATCGGGGGAACAGCAGATCCACGCTGGGCGGAATTCCGCAGCTGGACCAAAGTGACAGATGGCGAAACTGGTGACCCAACCAATTTCATTGGTAATGTCCATGCAGGGCCTACGGGCTACAGAGATGTTTATATTAACAACGACGGGCTGGATACTATCAACGTTTCCGACCCTCGTAGTTTTCCGGTCGGCACCGTCCTGGTCAAAGAGCAGTTCAAGACCAAGAGCGCATGGGAATCCGGAGAAGGCGGCGCTGTAACGGTTGGTCTGAAAGTAGCCGGTGGCGAGGGTGACGCTCCTGCAGCAGCTAACTGGATTTGGGCCGACAGCTTGAAGTCAACAGCAAAATCAAATGCTTTTTGTTCAGGTTGCCACACTATCGCGCAACGGCATGATTTCATGTTTACCGGCGGTGGCTACCACCAGAACTAGCAGTATTTATCAGACAGACCCTCTACCAGGGTCTGTCTGTGCTTGCGTACAGTAAATTTCCTGTCAACAGCCCCTGATAGTTAGCACACAGCCTGCAATCACCTTAACTCGGGCACCTTCAACGATCACTAGGCACCTTCAACGATCGCTCGGCACCTTCAACGATTACTTGCAACGATTACTCAGCGACGAAAAGATCCAGCTGATCACACCATAAGCTAACATCTGTGCCTTTCTTTTAAGCCGCTTTATCTAATCGATCGGTCACGTCTACAATAGACTCAGGCAATGGCGCGGGGTGAGCAAGGTAGAAACCCTGAGCGAAATCAACCCCGAGTTCGTGTAAGATGCTCAGCGATTCGCTATTCTCAACAAACTCCGCAACAGTCAGTTTTTCCATCGCTTTCCCTACCGCGTTGATCGCTTTTACGAACTCCTGATGGGTAGGATTACTATCGATATCACGCACAAAAATACCGTCAATTTTGATGTAGTCGACTGGTAGCGATTCCAGATACCCAAAAGACGAAAATCCGCTGCCGAAATCATCAAGTGCAATGCGGAATCCCATTGCCTTCAGACTGGATAAAAATTCTCTGGCGTTATCGCCGACGATCGCCGTTTCCGTAATCTCAAAACAAATTATCGACAAATCACCGTCGAAAGCTTCGGCATGCTGCCGAATCAATTTGAGTAAATCAGCGTTACCAATAGATCTACCCGACAGATTGACATTGATACAGTCGACTTCCTCAATTCGCCCGCCTATGCTTTCCAACCAGGCAAATGTTCTGTTTATCACCCAGCTGTCGATACGCGGCGCCAGTGAATATTGCTCAGCAATATCCAGAAATTTACCGGGGGCCACAATCTCGCCATTGTCGTCGATCATGCGCAACAGTAGCTCCCAACTATGGATCGGTTTACTGCTTGATTTGCTTATACTGGCTATCGGTTGGTAGTAAAGACAAAATCTATCGTTCTCCAGTGCAGACTGAATTCGATTAACCCAAACATGATCGTCTCGTCGAAGCTCGACAACATTGCTGGAACCGGTACGAAACGTCATTCTGCCACCACCATCATTCTTCGCTTCATAGCAGGCGGCGTCAGCAATATTCATTAGTGTGTCGATATCATGGGTCTTCGCATTGAAGTGCAGCGCGCCAAAACTTCCACTAATTGAAAACCGGCGCCCTGCAAAACTGAATGCCAGCGTGCGCAGCGCATCGCAGCAATGCGCCATCGCACGCTTAAACTCTATTTCATTGCAATCTTTGACCAACACGAGAAATTCATCACCACCAAAACGCGCGACAAGTGAACCCTCGGGAGACTCCGCCTCGATCAGTCTGGCCACCTCCAGTATGAGCTGATCGCCGGCTGCATGACCACTGGTATCGTTGACAATCTTGAACATATCGAGATCAATAAAGCACAAGCCATGATATCCATTGCCCTGGTCGAGAACATCCTGCAGCGTTGAGGTAAAACCCGAGCGATTGCACAGGCCACTCAATGCATCATGAGTTGCCCGATATCGCAGTTCCTCTGTGAGTTGCCTGGAAGCTTCGATTTGACTTTGCAGTTTTTCATTCGATTGACGCAAATTGTTCGCAGCGATATGTCGGTGCCGTGCGAACAAAAAAGCCAGACCGAATAGCATTAGCAGACCCAGGCCCATGCTATACCTTGCGGCTGCCAGCTTCCCCGCCAGCAAGGCTCTATTCTCCAATGCCTTTTCATCAAGCAACTCTCGTCTTTGCTGAGCCGCCATTTCCAATGCGGTGATATCGTCACCCAGCAAGTCCATGATATCCAGAATGTCGTTAAGCCCATCTGAATCTCCTGGATTAAGCCAGCTTATCAGCGTATCAACATAATTGAGAGTAGCTTCACCATCCCTTAGCAACTGACTGATGATGTGCCTGACACGCTGATTTTTGGCCAGCGCCACTTCCCCATCGTAAGATTCCTGAGCACTGCTTTTCGTCTGTGCAAGTGTTATCTCGCTTTCAATCGCTCCCAGAACCGTGCGAAGTTCAGCGAATTGTGACGCGTAATGCTGTAACCTCCAGCGAGTTTCCTCACGACTTACCAACCCGGAACCATGAACCAACTGACTGGTAGAGCGCAGGAACCGATGATGATTCAGATCAATTGAAGACACCAAATGAACAAGATTCTGACGTTGACTGTGCCCGTTCTGCGCAGCGAGCATCTGCAGCTGGCTCGACTTGATCCCGCTCCACAGCAGGGACAGCGCAACAATCAAACAGAGTAAGGCAGTGACCACGAGGCCTGCGCTCGTCACAGCAGGACTCATTCTTTTCATTGCAGGGATATTGTTCAGCAAAATCCGGATACTCATTTCAAGGAATTCTAATACTGCTTCCCTAACCCACCACCGCGAAACCGGATTAATCATCCTGACCGGATACTTTGCGGAAAAACTGTCTCCCTGACAGTGTCCTATCGGCGAGCTCCCCTAAAATTCAATGTTGAAACAGCCGCTTAGTTCTCAGCACAACAATCAAATGTTAATTTTTGTCAGGCACACAGTTAACCGATTGACTCAGTCCGGCAGTTCGATTGCGAAACGGCGGCACACAAGAATAGCGCTGTAAAATAGACAGATGCTGTTATTGACGGGCTTCACACTTTAGCCCTGTTGACTACAGGCAACTTGTTTTGTTGTTTTCTATCCAGCGCCCGTTCTACAGCGAAAGCTCTGCAGCAAAAGTTGCGTATCCTGATGCACTGACAATCAGTGACCTTGTAACAACCAGATTTCAGGCAGGCGTGGCAAACAATGAGCTGAGCTTGGCGAGCATTGATCTGCCTAAATCGCGCGCATCGAGAATGGTCATAGCGTTCTTATAGTAACCGGCCACGTCGTGGCCTATTCCAATGGCAATCAGCTCAACCTCACCACTGTTTTCAATCGTGGCGATCACCTGATGCAGATGATCGATAAGAAAATTGCCATCATTCGCTGCCATAGTGCTGGTATCGATAGGCGCACCATCCGAAATAACCAATAATATTTTGCGGCGTTCCGGCCGATGTTGTAGCCGGCCACAGGCCCACAACAATGCTTCGCCATCGATATTCTGTTTTAGTAAATCCTTATGCAGCATCAAGCCAAAACATCTTCTGGCGCGTCGGTACGGGGTATCGGCTGCTTTATAGATTATATGTCGTAAACCATTCAATCTACCGGGGTTCCTCGCGGCACCGTCATTCTTCCATCGATCAAATTGATCCCCACCGTGTAACTGAGTTGTTGTAAACCCCAGTATTTCCACGCTCACACCGCAGCGTTCCAGAGTTTGTGATAGCAAGTCCGAGCAAGCCGCAGCGATCGCTATCGGTTTACCCAGCATAGATTTGGAGTTGTCCACCAACACCGTAACGACGGTGTCCTTAAAAAGTACATCACTTTCCTGCTTAAAGGAAAGTGCCGCCATGGGATCAGACACGACTCTGGCGAGGCGCGCTGAATCGAGAAGCCCCTCGTCGAGATCGAACTTCCAGTGACGCTGTTGTTGTGTCATTAATACCCTTTGCAGCTTACCCGAAAGCTTGCCAACAACACGGGCGTGACGATCAAGGTGGGTATCCAGTGAAGCACGAAGAAGAGCCAGATCTTCTGCACTACAAAATCGATCTGCAACGACTATTTCATCGTTTTCAGTAGAGTAGGCCCTGTAACCACCCGCGCTACCAGGGGCCACCTCTGCTGCACTTTCTGAATCAACGCTTACCGGTGAGTCGCGATTTACCAGTGCAATATCATCCGGCCCGGACTCTGAGTGCTCACTTTGGGTAGTGTCCGAATATTCATCAGGTTCATCGCGCAGTGACACGGTAAGCGACTGATTGTCATCATCTGATTCATCAGCTTCGAAATCATCGTCAGCGGCATCTTCGTCTGAGTCACGGCTATCATCATTGGCGCCTGGTACAGCAGTTGTCGCGTCAGAGGGAGAATCAACGTTGCCGTTAATAAACTCGATACTTTCAATCAAACGGTTCGCCACCGCAGCAAATTCATCCTGCTCTTTGACCAGATTGAATAAATCGTTCCATTGGCTTTGATTCGTACGGGTTACCACCATCGACCGCCAATACTCAGTCAGTGACAACAGACTCTCGGTAGCCGGCATTGGCAGCGTCAATGCTTCTCGTGTGAAGCAGGCAAACACGATCGGCAGTTGGTCGGTATCAGACAGATCGACCCGACCCATGGGTACCTGTGTCCTGATCCACAATCGCGACATATTGCCAGCGACTCCTTCGTGGTGTCGATTGCAACACGCCTCACATCGAACACGCTCCATCGCGGTGAAGATTCTTTTAGCCACAGCGCTAGCGGGCAGGCGCGCAGCATGAATGGAGGCATCGTGGTGAACTTGAATCAGTGCCAGGGAATCTACCAGCCCGCGAATCAGTTTTATATCCTGAATAGTGGCTGGAGCAACCAGATCCAGCGGCAGTTCATCGATGTCTTGCGAGTTAATGTCAGGCAAATCGCCTGCACCGAGAGCTCTGGCGCTTGCGGCATTGGCTTCAATAAATTGTGTTCGAGCTTCGCTAGCGCCAGACAGCATGAGTAGTTCTTATGTAAGGATCAGGAAATTAAAACAGTGCAGAGGGATGCGCGATGTTGGCAACGATGTTGGCAAATCAGGGAGTATAGCAAGTGCGCTGGAACCACTTCGCAACTGACGCCAGCTTGGTCAAATGGATCTGTATCGGTGGCCTGCTGAAGAGCTATACGGGTGGCTATGGCATTTGGCCTAATCCGGCCTTCAAATCTTTCGCTTCTTGATCAAAAGCCTCACCTAAAAAAGTGCTTTGAACAAAATTAGCAGTTGTGCTTCGCGACAGGGTTGCGCACTATCAACGAGCCCCCCACCGGTTCACAAGGCACGTCACATTGCAGCGAAAAGATCGTATTGACAAACTCGGCGCACTGGTTTTGGTCAGCTTCTCCGCCTTGCTTGGCTTGAACCAGGTACTGATCAAACTGGTAAACGTCGG
>CAYMVV010000078.1:0-15049 GCA_964393885.1 uncultured Granulosicoccaceae bacterium
GTGCGTTTTGTAAGATTCAAATCACGGTGGGGTTGAGATCTCTGGTTCAATTCCTAACTGCTCTACTTGCTGATTGCTAATAATATTTCGTTCCCATCTGACGAGAGATTTACCATCCTAAGTAGTATTTTCTCCAGTCCTGTATCTCACCAGACTTGACACTATACGGCTAAGCCGTATAGCATATGCTATGCTTACTGTTGTCGAAACTCCCATCTTCTCCAAGTTGGCAACCGATTATTGGACCGAGGATGAACGCGCAGCCTTCGCCTCTTACATCGCCGCAAATTCTGATGCAGGTGTTGTGGTTTCAGGATCAGGCCGTGTACGGAAAGTACGTTGGAGCCGTCAGGGTGGTGGAAAGAGTGGTGGGGTCAGAGTCGTCTACTTCAACAAACTTGCAAAAGGCGAAGTCTGGCTTTTATTGATCTACGCAAAAAACGTTAGTGACAACATTCCCGCACACGTGTTGCGCGAAATTCGAGAGGAGATTGAAAATGACTAAATCAGACAAAGAACTGGAAGTTCGTGATGCGAAGCGAGACCTCGGGTCAGAACTTTTGGAGTCGGTTCGTCAGATGAAAGCCGATAAAAAGGCTCAGGTACATCACATCGCCGTAAGTGACATCGTAGAAGCCAGGCATAAAGTTGGCCTGTCGCAAGATCAGTTTGCTGTGCTTTTAGGTGTATCAAAACGAACTCTTCAGGACTGGGAGCAAGGTCGACGTGAACCATCTGGCGCTGCCAAATCCCTTATCACAATAGCGATGAAGCGTCCCGACGTATTGCTTGAAGTCTTTGGAAAGGTTGCTTGATGAGTGGCGGGGTTGGTGAGTTAATCTGTAGAAGTGTCATTACCAGGGGAAAGTATCGTCCTAATTACCAGACGACTTTATCGTAACGTAGTATGTCAATTTTGCAGTTCGGATTTTTTCTGTAGTCGTAATAAGTTACCACAGATAGTACATAATAAGCCCTGCTCCCCATACTCGCTCAAGCTGTAAGCCAATATGCCTCAGGCGATCAAGCTGTCACGGAAACTTAAGAGTAAAAACTAACTATCGAAACTCCCCCATCAACTCAAAAGCCATATCAACCGCCCGAGGCACCGCAGCCTCGACATCAGCATGCATTTCCATCCCAAATGCATCTGCATCAGACGGCTGGCAGCCGATGATGCGTACTATCGACGGTAACGCTCCAACGGCCCGCGCCATGGTCATTGCACGCACAGGAGTGGCGTAGTGCACATCAGCAAAGAAATTACGTTTCTCTTCTTCAGTGAATGAATCGATATCGGGCAGTTCGGGCTCCAGTAACCAAAGTTGTCCGGTGTCACCACCACGATCAAATGCATCGAACATAATGAGCGCATCGTAGCCGCGCATCAACTCCTGAACCATGTGGATACCGCCGATGCCAACTTGCTGAATGACAATATCTTCGGTCATTCGTGGATCGGATTTCATGCGTTCTGCAGCTATCACCCCAAACGCATCGTCGCACTTCAGTTCGTTACCAACCCCGGCTACAAGAACTGCCATGGTTTAAAACGAGGGCATTATTGGTTCGAAGGGCACTCCGAAACCTATCATCAGTCGACCTTGCGAGTCTTTGCGGGTTGTATAACACTGCAAGCCTGCACCGCCACCAAGCTTTGCACCATTGCGCAGATCGTAGCTACAGCCGGGGCCGTGCGGACAAATCCATGACAGACCATCGAGTGTGCCGTTGGTCATTTTTTTACCGTGGGTTGGACAAGTTGCCTCTAATGCCACATCACGACCTTCTATGCTGGTGATAAGCAAAGCGCCCTCTTCCATTTCGCAGATAAACGCTGTGCCTTCTTTTGTTGCAGATGCAAGCGGTGCGGGTGACCAGTGAGCGGGTTCACTGCTCGGTAGTGTGTCGCTGCTAAACACTGGTAACTCACCAGTCGGATAAAAGGATACCGCTTGCGCTGCCGTGCGTTGCGTCGGTGGTTCTGCGGGCTGGCTTGTATTGCCGTCTGGTGGAATCAGGTCGTACATGCCCATCAATGTATTGATGGCAGGATCAGTAATTACCTGCTCCAGTACGCCTTCTTTGAATAGCTTTACCAAGCGATGCAATGCTTCACGGTGCAGTGAGTCTATTCCGGCCAGCGCGTTAAAGACCCGGGCTTTTGTATCTTCGTCTTTGATGTCGTCAAGGGCTGCCAGCAGGCTGCCGGTTTGTGCAACCAGATCCTGCCATTCTTCATTGCTGCGATAGTCTGCCAGCGGGTGAGGATTGGTATCAGATAATTCTTCTGAATTTGTTGGCGAGTCCTTCATAGATAAGGCTAGTGATGATGGTGACTATGATCATGACCGGCATGATTATGATGTTCACACATTTGCCCTGGCTCACAGCAGCCTGCAGTGCATTCGCCATGTGCTCCCTGTTGGAGTTCGGTGAAGCTTTCGTAGAACATGACCCCTGCTTTGCGTTTGCCTTCATCACTGAAACGATACACCTCGCCCTCTTTGATGAGCGCGCCCTCCTCTGCAAGCTCGGCCATTACTTCAATGACAATGTCGCCTTCGTTCTTAAGAAACGGCATCATTGACTGAGGTGTGAAGGTATCGCCAAAGCCTTCGCCCTGATACCAGTAACAAATCTGCAGTACATCTTCGCGTACGATCAGTCGATCAAGCGCATTGGGTTTTGATGAGTTATCAGTCATGTTTTAGCCTTTCTGCGAGACCGCATGATTTTGTATAAAGGGTTGCACAGGTGTTAGAGACTCAGCAGATTTTTCATGTAGCGTCAGCGATGTGTTCACACCTTGAAGAGCAATATCCACTGCCATGTTTACTATACGCTGACGCTGTTCGGCCGGTGAAAAACCAAAGTGTTCTTTTAACGCGTTTTCATCTGTGCCCCAGCCTTCGCTGTCTGCCATGACCAGACGTCCGAAGGTGTTGGGTTGCATATCCGCCTCAATGGTAAAACAGTCACTCGGCCAGGCCTTAAAATATTCCCCGATCATCAACGTGTTTTCCAGATCTACTATGCCGGTTACCGCCTCGTAGACACGTTCTTGTACAGTAAGCTCAGAGGCTTTGCCACCATGCCACTGACAGGCTAACACGTTGCCCGGGTTGATTGTGGTAGCACTAAGACCGATCAACACCATGCGCTCGGGTCTTGGCATTTCATCGTTTTCAAATCGCTGCACAATATGCACCGGGCTCCAGGTGAAGTTTTCAACGGTGACATGCGTAGCATCTGCCAATGCAGTTTCGAGCTCTGCCATCAACGGCGGCCCAAGCGGGTAGCTATCGAGAATTGCAGAGTAGCCGACAATGCCGATTAACGTGTCGGGATAGTCGCTAGTCTGCTTGTCGATAACCTCTTTCATAATTTGTCAGATGTTTTTAGTCGATACCGCAGGCACAGGTGGTCACCTCTCTGGTGACGACTTTATCCGAGCCTTCTACCATGACATGTGTGGTACAAGGCATACAGGGATCAAACGATCGTAGCGCCCGCAGTATATCGATGCCCTGAAAATCTTTTTCGTCATTAAAGGCTGTTTCTACGATGGGCGTATTCATCACGGCGCGCTCATACGGGCCCTGTTCACCCCACGGGGTTGTCGGGCAGGCATTGACCGTTGATGGTGTTACGATTTGATAGTTGGCAAGCAATCCGTCTTTGATTTCACAGTGATGGGTTAAAAAGCCACGGCCCGCACCCCAGAAGCCTGCACCGATTGAGTGGCCTTCTTTGGGAATTTCAAAAGGTGTGGCTACCTGTGTTTCGCCCTGCTTTTGCAGATCAAAAGCGCGGACCAGATTTTCCATGGTCACCATCAGGTTAAAACCAACGGCATAGGCACGAGCGCGGTTACGTTCGAACGCGTTCCAGACATCAGGCACATGCCATTCAAGATTCGCTGCCGGTAGTTTTTCACCTTCGGGTATATTCAGCTTTAAACTGTGACCAGTAGACTCGAAGTACTCACTCTCTGGTAGTTTTTGAGCCAGAGCAGAAATATAAACCCGTGCATATGCACCAGCTTCAAAAGTCTGGCGATCCCAGGTGGGTGTGGTTGACCAGCTGTAGCGTTCCTTCCAGTTCTGCGAACCCGGACGTGGAATCGTTGTTTTATTCCACGGGTGATTCGGCGACAGCGGATTTCCGAGTGGATCTGTCTGGAAAGGATAGTCTTCCCACTTTTCGTAGTACGAGTGTTCAACAAATTCTTCAAGGCCAACATTAATATCTGTCAGGCGGGTGGTCACCAGTTTGCCATTGACCACAACCCCAGGTGTTGACCAGCGCTTCTCACCCCATTCGTTACAGTTTTCGTAAGTGGCATCGTAGTGATCTTCGTGGTCCCACTGACCAAGATCAATCATGGTGGCAGGTAGTCGACCACAGTCTTTATACTTTGGATTGACTTCGTAGTAAAAATCGAACACGTCATCCCATATAGCAATACACTTTTTTGAGTAATCAAAAAACTGTTGTATGCGTAAGTAAAACTCGTTAAACGTGGATGTGGTTATGGTAGTGGTCACACCGCCTGGAATGATGGTTTCCGGGTGCGGATACTTACCGCCCAACAATACATAGGCTTCACGTGCTACGCGTGTCATTTGCAACGCTTCCAGATACAGCTTGCCGGTCAGCGGGTTTAAGTCAGTCATGATTTCGGCAATGGTTTCATAACCGTGGATGTCTTTACCCGGTGCAGGTTTACCGACAGCGGCTTGCCACACTTCAGGGTTGGTTGCCTTGACCAGGGTTTCAGAAAAATCAGGGCCGGATAGCACAAACAGATGCAGCGGATTGTCGTACAGGTATTCACAACTGAGCAGCAGGTTTCGCACAACGATACCCAGTGGTGGCGGCTTGATACCCAGTGCCATTTCAAGTGAGAGTGCCGATGCGGTTGAATGCACGCCACCGCACACGCCGCAGGCACGCGAAGAGATAAACGCCGCATCACGCGGATCCCGACCACGCAGAATGACTTCATAACCACGGAACAGTGTTGCCATGGCATTCGTTTCGAGCACCTGGCCTTCCTCAAGATCTACTTTGGAATGAAACGCCAGTGCACCGGCTACGCGTGTGACGGGATCAAAATCAATGTCTGCGAGCTGGCCGTTCTTAACCGCGAGTTCACGCAGTTTTTCCTGACGCTCTTCCAGAGTGCGAGTGACATAGCTGTACGGATTTCTAACGCCATCTCTTAGATGTGCATTCCCGTTTTCGTCAAATTCTATTGGCAGATTCTCAAAGCACATAAGCGTTATCTTTCTTTAATTTGTTATTAGGAACTACAGCTACTATCGGCTACCGGCAACTTCAACAATGGCGGCAAGATTGCCATTGGCAGCCATTAACGGTGACACCAGTTCAGTCAGGCCTGCATTAATTTCATCGACTTTGCCATTGAGCGGTTCGGTGTTGTCGCGAATAGCGACGAGGCCACCGGCCAGTGCTTGAAGATGATCCCCGCCGCGTTTGAGTGAGATAAAAATTCCGATCAGATGCCATGCCACAACAGCAACGATAACCAGCACCAGTACCAGTGAGAGTATGGTAAACAGGGTAATCATGTTATGAATTCTCCGCGCGCTTTGCCAGCATACCCGCAACAACGCCGGTTTTGGTTTCGATCGCTTCAGCCACCGGCTTCATTGCCGCCGCTGTGGCCAGCGTATCATTTAATGCCGGTACCGCTTCCGTGTGGCCGACTATCTTGACACCCGCCTCCAGCATATCTGCCAGATAGCCTTCGATATTGCGAGCAGCGCGCAGTGCGCGCCCTAACAATGACAGTGCTACCGGGACAATCACCAATGCAACTATAGCGATGGTTATGCCCCAAATAAAAAGTGCCAATGAGCTCATGTGCGTTCCTCCTGCTTAAGCAGCGCTTCATGCACGCCACCCAGCGTGCTGTCTACTGTGGTTAAGCCGTTCGCTATTGCACCGAGGTTTTCATTGATTCCCGGGGCAGCAGCAGGCAGATGCGATGTTTGACGTTCGATGGCTCTGAGGCCCAGACGCAGTTTGGCCAGATAGCTATCACCATTGCCACCGATACTTTCAAGTGCTGCGCAAATGCGGACGAGCGCATAGGCAACTATTGCTAAAAAAATGAGCGCTGCAAGGCAGGTGATAAAAGTTAGAAGAGTAATCATGCCTTGTCCCCGCGATGCCAAATACACTGAGGACAACTCGGGCATTGCTCCGCATGGTCTTTAATGGATTGAGCACTGTTGGCAATACGCCCCGCTCTGCTCAGGATGCCGTCAACGTTGTCTGATGTTTTATAGAGCGCTGCAATATGAATGGTGTTGTTGGCAACACGCTGACCATTGGCCCACACGGTTGCAACTTCTTCGTTAATTGCGCCTGCAGTCTTGACGATTCTGTACAAGAGAATTGCCACGACCACAGTCACTACGGCTACCACGACAATAGCAAGCCACCAGCTTGCAATGGGATTAGCACCTGTCAGTAGATTCATTAGCGAGTCCCTCAAGCAGCAGTTTGTGAAGTGGGATCATGTGATACCGCAGCCACGATGGCAGCTGCGTTATGATCTATAGCCTGAGCGCCGCCAAGTATCTGTTCAGCCACTTCATTGGTTTGACTCAATGCCCAAACAGATCTTGTGTTTTCGTCAATTTCAGCAACCACCGCACTGGCTGTTCTGGCGAGTTTTAGAATACGGTGAGCCTGATACAAAATACCAATGAGTAACACGGCTACCACCAAAACGACCACAAGGCCTGCCAAAAATCCAATCGTCCAAAGTGTCATTATTGCCCCCTTAGCTGCTGTTCATTTGAATAAGCAGGTGAATGATCCGGTGAATGATCAGGCGTTCGATTGAGATAGTTTGATGCCGATTGCTGTAAGGCTTTTTGTCTCTCAGAGCCCGGTGTAAACTCGGTGCCCTGCGACTTGATTTTTTCGTAGAAAAAACTGACGGCACCATCCAGTTTTCCGCCTTTGCCATTCACGTTGGCCCAACCCGAAGGGACGTTACCCGTTTCCTTCCAGCGATCGGTAAGATTGCGGCTGCGTTGGGTGAAATTTCTGAGATAAGAAATAAAGGATCCTGTGCCGCGGGAAATCGTTGACGACACCAACGTACCGGGTGGCTTTTTGTAGAACGGTGCGAACGAGTCCGGAAAGCCGGGCATAGTGCAGCCGATACAGATGCCTCCGGTATTCATGCAACCACCGTTATGACCAATCGCACCGCGAGACACCATGTTGCACTGTACCACCGGCCCCCAACAGCCCAGTTCTACCAGGCATTCTGACTGGCCGTACTCGTCTGCGAACTTACCTTCTTCGTAGTTACCGGCGCGCACGCAACCGCGATGTACCGTTGATTGAAACATCCACGCAGGTCGACCGAGTTCATCGAATTCCGGTAACGGCCCGACACCTGCCAGAAACATTAATACCGATGCGACGGTTTCAGTGATGTTGTCACCCACCGGTGCACAACCGGGGATATTGATTGGCGGCAGTCCCAGTGTGGATAAATAGTCTTTGCCCAGGTAATCCATCACAGACATCGAGTTGGTGACGTTGCCGGCAGCTGCCGGTATGCCGCCCCAGGTAGCACAGGTACCTACCGCAATTACTGCCGCTGCACCGGGTGCCAGATCACGCAGCCAATGCGCGGTCGGGATCGGCTGATGTGTACCATCCTCACGTACCTCGGAACCCATCGCTGACCAATAGCCTCCGAATTCGCCGGCAATGCTTTCATCGGCTACAGACCCTTCCTGAATAACTACATAGGGCGCTCCCAGCTTGCCCTCTTTGGCCAGATAGTGGGCTTTCATGAATTCTTTGCCCGCAGTTACAGACAATACCGGATGGTGAAGAATGACTTTGGGCAGGCCGGGGATCGATCCGCTGATCAATTGCTCGACTCTGGGATTCTGTGCACCTACCGCCGCAATAGAGCAGCCGTCGCAGCTCATGCCGGCTATCCAAAACGCATGAACTTCGGTGACCGGACCATCGTCGAGGCCAAAACGGGGCAGATAGCCACCCTCTTTGGGAACATTCGCTTTGGCGCGACCGTTGAGATCAGACATGGCATTCTCCAACGAAATCGCTGCCAGTATGCAGGATTGCCCCAAGGGCAAGGTCAAGCGATTACGCTATACAGTTTTATCACAGGAACAGGGCTCATCCAGCAGACCGCAAATACAGTGTCCCGGTACAGTGTCTGGTGACTGGTACAGGCGCATGAAGCGTGCCTCCAGATCTTCCTGTTTGCCCTGCAAAACGGCTATTTCAAGCGCCATTTCCTGACGTTTCTGATCCAGTGAGCCAAGTAGTCGCTGGCGTAGTGAATCTTTTGCACCAGTATAAAGAAGCTCCTTGATAGTCTCGATTGGTAAGTCCAACTGACGCAATGCCACCACTGTTCGAGCTTGACGAATTGCCTCGGCGCTGTAGTACCGATAGCCATTCTTGCCGCGTGACGACGCAGGTAAAACACCGATTCGCTCGTAATGGCGCAGTGTTTTAGTGCTGACTTCAAGTGATTTTGCCAGTTCTCCTATCAGCATGGTTCTTAACAGGCTTCAGTCTTACGATGCTCACCTAAGGCGGATAGAGCGATATTGGTTTTCACTGCGATGTTCATGTGTGTGTCTTAGGCATTCTGCTCGCTGCGATAACTTTATAGTAAGCAAAATGGTGAAGATACTCCACCGACCGTGCTTATAGGTAACTTCCCGCACGACCCACTAGCCGAAGGTTTCTGAAGTCGCGCAATTGATTTCAATCAAAATAGTAACGACACTTCGATTTCATTGAGTGCCGGGCCTGCATTATTCATGAGGATTCGGCGTCCAGAGTCAATAGCGCTAAACAGGTCGCCCTATCGCCCGAGAAGCGTGGCCCGCCACGCGCCGAGGGGGATCGGGTGAGATGTGACGCGCTATTGGCCCTGACGTCGAATAGATGGTCCGTCGAATAGACAGTCTGTCATTTTAGGGTCAAACATAAATTCACTGCTAACACTATAAATAAAGATATAAGAGCTAAATTCGCTGGTCGCCTCATGAATAATGCAGGCTATTGGGTGTCCCGGTCGCTGCAAAGTCTTTATAGTAAGCAAAATCGCGTGGCGATATTCTGTTGTACCAAACGCGGTCGTGTTTTTAGGAAGCTGGCTGGAGACTTCTAACGTTGCCTGATCGATTTGAACTCATTGTGTTGACCGGTTTCCTGGGCGCTGGAAAAACGACGGTATTGAACGAATGGCTGTCTTCCGGGCAGGCAGAAGATGTAGCGCTACTGGTCAACGAGTTCGGTGCTGTAGATGTTGATGGGCCCGTGTTGGATGCGACACTGGGCACTGGCAATCGAGTCATGAGCCTACCGAACGGCTGCATCTGTTGTGAAGTACAGGAAGATCTGGCCGATGCGCTCATAGCACTGTCCGACGGCAGTCTTACAAGAAAAGGGATACTGGAAACTACCGGTTTGGCAGACCCGGGGGCAGTCCTCAGAGGTGTCGCTCACGATACGCGTTTAAAAACACGTATTGATGTCATTGCCACTATCTGTGTTGCAGGTGCGAATACCATAAAAAAACAGCTTGCCGAATTCGTCGAGGCGCGTGCCCAATTGGCACTGGCTGACCGCATTGTGTTATCAAAGATAGATTTGGTCGATGACTCAGAGGTCGATGCACTACAGCATAAAATCAAGACGCTAAATCCATTAGCTGAGATCAGACGTTACACTCAGGGCCACATCGAAGAAGGTATGTTCGATCCGCTCAATACCGGACAAGTTATTCCCGAACACACTCACCAGCACTCACATGGTATTGATACATTTTCAGTTCACTTGCCTCGTCCGCTAAATCACGATCTTTTTCGTGACACATTGTCATTCTGGATAATGCGATATGCAGAGAAACTGTTAAGGATGAAGGGAATCGTGATGTTCGATGGAAAATCCGAACCTCAATTATTGAACGCTGTGCACGATGTATTTACTTCCGGTGCGGCAACCGGGCCGACGATTGCAAACGGGACTGGTGGTACGTTGGTGTTTATTACCTGCGGGCTTTCCGAGAAAGAGCTACGCGCCGATCTTGAAAAATGCATGGTATCTGCCTGAGCCGAACATCCCGACAGTGTGCGCATGTGCGTCGCTCTTCCGGACGTCTCGGGTTTTTATCGTACACCCACTGTTATCTCTTACAGCCAATGCTCTATTGGCAAAGTTGGGCATCGCGAATACAAAACCAACTTTATGCCCCAAACACTGGCAACTGCAAGGGCGATTCTATGTTTCGCAAAAGGGGCTGGTAATTACCTGATCTTTGCCCGACTTTTTGCCACTTAGCAGAGCCTCATCGGCCCGCAGAAACGCATCGTCGAGCGATTCATTCCTCTGTACTTCAGTAACACCAATGGTCGTCGTCACGGTGATATACGCATTGGCGGCACATACACCAGTATGTTTTACCGCTTTGCGTATTCGCTGCGCAAGCTCGCTACCGCCAGCCAGCTGTGTGTCTTGAAGGGCTATCACAAACTCGTCACCACCGTAACGAAACACCATATCGGATTCACGAGTGTTTTCCTGCAATACTCTGGCAAACTGCCGAAGCACTTCATCACCTACCGTGTGTCCGAAATTGTCATTTACCAGTTTGAAGCGATCTACATCGCAGACCAGTAAAACCAGAGACGCATCCCTGCACAGAGTGGTTGAGGACTTCTGCGACAACGCATCATCAAGCGCCGCGCGATTTCTAACACCGGTAAGGGGATCCCTGAATGCGGACTGGCAGGCCCGCGTGTAGAGGATTGCGTTATTGAGGGGACCGGCAAATGCATCTACCGCCGAATTGATTCTGCGTACCTCAGCGGAGCAAAACTGGGTCTTGCGACCAATACCCATTACTCCGAGATAACCGCCTTGATTGGCGACTCGATAATGCAGCTTATAAGGCACATCTGCAGTCATGCGTTGGCACCCGGATCGAAAATCCACGTCCAGATCACCGTTGCAAAACTCGAAGGCATCCTGGCTCACAGCCGAGCTCAGGCGATCAACAAAAGCCTGCAACAGGTTGTCGATTTCTATGTGTCGATACAAGCTGGCGAGATTCAGCTCAGGCAACAAAAAGTCGGGTTTAAAGACCGCTGGTTTTTTACCGGGACAGACGGCCTTGTCTGCGTTTTCGCAAAGAGCCGTCTCCACCAGCTCCGTATTAGCTTTCATCGTCCTCTTCCAAAAAATAAGGGGGCATTTGCACAGCAAAAGTTATTCCAAACTTGAACTGCGTCACATACCTATAGAAGAGAAATAACCAGACAATGTTGCCATTTTGCCAGCAACGGGGAATCTTGTGATGGCTACGTGGGCGATCGTTTTATAGTTGCCTGCACAACTTATTGTACAGTTTGACAGATAATACGATGTCAGAGCGAACCATCATGGTAACCGCGGCCAGCGCCTTACTGCAGCGGAGTCATGGCGCGGGATCCAGGCACCGGGTCCAGCCGCGGGGTCGCTAGCGAGGTCAAGGACGGGGGGTCGATAACGGGGGTTAAGGACGAGGGTCAAGGAAAGAGAGTCAACACAAAAAAGATCAGGACAAGCAGAGCAAAGCTGACATTTTCAACATATAACGCTGCGGCATCAGTGCCGCAGCGAGCGCAATTAATAACCCGCTACAACTCGTGATCGGGTGCGGTCCATTCGGACAATCTGGCTTTCAGTCTTATCAAAGCCTGTCCGTGTATCTGGCAAACCCGACTTTCGCTGACCCCAAGAATCTCACCTATTTCACGGAGATTCAGGTCTTCGTCATAGTACAGTGACATCACCAGACTCTCGCGCTCTGGCAGGTTTTTGATTGCATTGGCAAGAGCGGTTTTGAAACTCCCATGTTGCATATTCTCAGACGGACCAACATCGTTGCTCTCTGGAAGTGCAATCGTCTCCCCGGTGTTTTCATCTGGCTGATCAAAGCTGAAAATATGTGCTGACATACTCTCAGTTAGAATCTGATGATAAGCGCTGAGGGATAGACCAAGCCGGGACGCTACTTCGGTATCACTCGCATCGCGACCCGTTTCCTGTTCAATGTTACGTAAGGCTTCAGCAGCTTCTCTGCTCTTGCGATGCACTGATCTTGGTGTCCAGTCTGAACGGCGAATTTCATCAAGCATAGCACCGCGCACTCTGATGCCCGCATAGGTTTCAAAACTCGCGCCCTGAGTTGGATCGTATTGTCGAGCCGCTTCTATCAGACCAATCATACCTGCCTGAATTAAATCTTCAGCCTGGACGTTGGGTGGTAACCGGTGCATCAAGTGAAAAGCGATCCGCTTTACCAGCTTGGCTTGCTTGGTAACCAGTTCATCATTCGATACAAGCTCGACATCGTTATACATTGCATGAGCATTCATTCACTAACACCTGCGCAGGTACTTTGGCTGATGAGTCTTTCTACAAAAAACTCTACATGTCCGAGTGGTTGTTTCGGCTCTGGCCAGCCCTGTATTTTTTTAGCAAGTTTTTGAAAGGCAAGTGCCGATCGTGAACCAGGATAAGACAACACCACCGGGTTCTGCTTGCAAACTCCTAACTGTAAATGCTCATCACTCGGCACCGAGCCAAGGTAGCGTAATACCACATCCAGATTCTTGTCAGCTACACGTAAGATCTTTTCGAAAAGATCACTTGCCTGCTGAGAAGAACTTGATTTATTGACCACTATATTTACGTGCTTAACACGATGCTCCGTATTGAGCACTTTAATAACGGCATACGCATCAGTAATCGACGTCGGCTCATCACAAACTACAACCAAAACCTCCCTTGCTGCACAACAAAATGCGGTTACCTGGTTAGAGATACCGGCAGGTGTGTCAATGATCATCGTATCTATGGGGTTTTGTAGACTGCTAAAGCCATGAATCAAACCACCATATTGTGCATCGGACAGCGAGCTCATATTACTGGCGCCACTGTTAGCCGGTAGAAGGCTGACATTGGGGCCTACCTGGACCAACACATCATCCAAAGTCGCTCTGGCCTCAAACACATCTTCAAGTGTTCCGTTCGATTTCACCCCACAAAGTACATCGATATTGGCAAGGCTCAGATCTGCGTCGAGCACCAATACCGATTGCCCAAGCCTGCCTAGTTCTAATGCGATGTTTATCGCTATGTTCGATTTCCCGACACCGCCTTTTCCACCCGTAACCGCCATCACCTGAACAGGTTTGCTGGCTGGCTGGAGTTGCTGCACGTTCTCGGTTGTCGCGAGCGCTACTGCACTGGACACCATTGTTGCTCCCATTTGTATCGTTATTATTAAGGCCTGTACCGACCTCTAATTTTCATCTTCCATGATGAACGGATGCATACCCATACATAACATCGACTACCAGAGCGATTTCTTCAAAGTAAAGAACCCTTTCCAGTAGCAAGTTACGGTGTTTTGTACGATCTTCGCTTCCTTGCGTGTAGTACCGATAAAGCAAGCGACAGGCCACGGAATTGATCGTTCAAAGTGGGCTTGGGAAAACGTGATACACGAGTGTTTCGAGTGAGAACTGTTGGACTTAATGATGAGCTGTGCGGAGTAGACAAGGCCGGGAATGCACTAAAAACAGTTCCATGTGGCGCGCAATACATGCGAACTTAGCCAACTAAAATTATCCGACTACCATTTTTTCTGACTGTGGACGATGAGTGTTGCTACATCGGTCACACCCGCAACACCAACTGTTGACGCTTGTTTACAGACTCCACTGCATAACCATTGGCAATGGTCCATCCTGCATGGCATGCAACTGGCGTTCCCAAGCTTTAACGAGAACTCACGCAGGCAAAAAGTGTTCTTGGCTGCTCGCTGGTCAATCAGAAGTTGCTAGAACCAGACCGCAGGTCGAGACATACACTGTAGTTTGCGAAAAATAGAAAATAATTTACTCGTGGCTTTTTAACAGAAGCTTCTTGTCGCGAACGAACAGGTATCCCTGGCGAATTGGCAAGCCGTTCACTGACACGCATCTATGGTTACACCCTTCCTGCAGCAATGGCCCCGGTTGGTCTGCGGCTAAAGGCTCGATTGCGCATCTGAATGTGAGTGCGATTCCTGTGCCTATCGCTTCAAGCAGTAACAAGTACAGATCATCAACTGACAGCTGCAGCATTCGATGCGCCAGCAGACTGCTAACAGTTTGCTTCGGTTCGCAGGCAGTTTCTCGAGAATCTCCCACGTCAGAAACCGTTACCACAGGAAAATTGCTATCGCCCGCTGTTTTTTCAATCTTTATCATGTCGGGCTCTGAGAGCTCCGCAAGCATCATGTTTAGCCCACTGGAACGACATATTTTTTCAGCCCTGACAACAATAGAAAACATCTCCGCGGGCAGTGGCAGCAAGGAGATGGAGTTGTCAAAGTGCGTGTTAATCAGGCCAATGAAAAACCCGGATTCAAGTTCTCCACGCATCAGCTGCAGTCGCCATGAGCCGACAAGCGTGTGCTCTTTGGCGTCCAATGGAAGAAATGACTGTGCTACGGGCTGATGGGCAGATGATGGACCGGGGTCTATCGAGGTGGCAATAGCTTGTGAAAACTCGTATTGCCGACTGACTTCGTCACTCTTTGGGTCAGTTAAACCCCTGTCTGGCGTGGTGAAGTATTCCTCTCTGGAATGATGACTGGTTTCCTGCAGCAGTGAGAGCATCGATGAAAATTGCTGGTCATAGGCAATAACAAGAGTACGGCCATCGACCCCTGTACCTAAATGGTGGACCACGTGATAGTCAGACGCCAGCTCGGTGCAGGAAATCGTCTCGGCCAGTGTCGGACTGACGGAAATATGCTCAGGCTGGTTGTTGAATTCGAGTGCGGCAACGGTTTGCAGATTCAGACACATGCCACCACCGATCAGCACAGGCCAATGTCCAACTGCGTCTAGCTGAAGCTCACTGAAACCCGAAGTGCCTGGCTGTACCTCTTGCTTTAGTTGCTCAAGTA
>CAYMVV010000078.1:15149-26213 GCA_964393885.1 uncultured Granulosicoccaceae bacterium
AGCTCACTGAAACCCGAAGTGCCTGGCTGTACCTCTTGCTTTAGTTGCTCAAGTAGTTCTAACGTTTCATGTTCAGATAGCACAGGGTATCAAAGCGATGATTTGAACAGGCTCCGCAATCTCTATGCCGATCGCTCTGCGCTAACCACTCTAATCCTGCGCACAATCCTCGCCGGTTGCCTCCCATTGCGGTGAGAGGCGCGAGCAAGTCAGCTACATCGAGGATTAATCAGGGAAAGGAACTACAACGGATGCAATCATCTGTCCGGTCAACGCCGATTGGCGAGCATATCCGTACGCTCGCGCATCAGGTTTTTTACTCCGGCAGCGACGCTGTTGCTTCTTCCGGTCGCTGGATTCGATACTTGCGCATCTTTTCCACCAGCGTGGTGCGACGGATTTGCAATTTCTTGGCTGCGTGTGCAACCACGCCGTTGCAATCGTCCAGTGCCTGCTGAATCAGGCTGACTTCGATGTCAGTAAGGTGCTGCTTTAAATCGATGCCATCTCTGGGCAATCGGGGCTCACTCAACATCGGCAGACCTGGCATACCTGCCATACCTTCTGTTTCGGTGGCAACCGACGCACTGCTTTCGCTTTCTTCCGCAGCGCCTTGATTCGGCACTACTTTGGCAGGAAGATCTTTTACATCTACCACCCCGTGTGGATGCAAGATGGTCATTCGCTCCATCAGGTTTGCCAACTCACGAACATTACCTGGCCAACTGTAGTTACACAGCGCCATAACTGCCGCTGGAGTCAAACGAACCGAGGCGTTCTTTTCATGCTCCAGGCGGGTTATCAGCTCGTTGATCAGTAGTGGTAAGTCTTCTACCCGATCTCGCAAACGCGGCATTTCCACCGGGAAAACGTTCAGTCGGTAGTACAGATCTTCGCGAAACTTGCCGTCGCGAATATGTTTCTCCAGATTTCGGTGCGTTGCAGCGACAATTCTTACATCACATTTGACGCTCTTGTTGCTGCCCACCCGCTCAAACGAACGCTCCTGAATAACGCGCAGGAGTTTCACCTGCATAGCCAGAGGCATATCGCCGATCTCGTCGAGAAATATGGTTCCGCCCTGAGCCAGCTCAAAACGTCCCTGACGGGCACCAATTGCCCCTGTGAATGAACCTTTCTCATGACCAAACAACTCGCTTTCCAGCAACTCACTGGGAATTGCACCACAGTTGATTGGCACGAATGGTTTGTTACGTCGTTGCGAATGGTAGTGGATATTGCGAGCGACCACCTCTTTGCCCGTACCGGATTCACCGAGCACAAGCACAGTCGCCTCGGTGGGCGCTACCTGCTCAATCATCTTGCGTACACGGCGGGTCTCTCGACTGTTACCGACGAGACTTCGGAACAATTCGGGCGACTGCGGTTGCGCACCCGTGGTCTTTTCGACAGGTGACTCTGGTTCCTTCACCACCCCGCTCAGCACCTCTGCGCGATGTAGCACATTGGACAGATCAGCAAAGCGCGTTTCGGAACTTATGCAACCTAAAAAGTTGCTTTCAATCTGCTCGGGAGTCATGTCCATCGGTGCAGTGCCAGACAATAAAATAAAAGGCGGGCACTTTTCTATCTGTGATTTGATCCTGGACACATGCTCCAGAATGCCGGGACAATTTCCGATTATAAGCACCAGCTTCTCGGATAAACCGGGATAACCATCCAGCATAGCGGGTGAACTGACTGCTTTGGCATCGTAATCTACAAATTCCAACTGGTGGAGCAGTTTCTGGGTACGCTCACTATCTGAGTCGATTACCAGAATTTGATTTTGTTTTGGTTTCCCCATTGACAGGTCCGGTTAAGTCGAAGAATGTAGTTGCAACGGTCGTAAAGACTGAAACAAACTGCTTGCGTTGTACTTGACGATTTTGAGTATAGACCGCTATTTTATTTTCGTTACCCGACAACCCATTGGCTGTCAGATTTTCTACAATGGCAGCCATGCCTGCAAAATCATCCTGTACGTTCAACCACACTCGTCATCTTCCCTGATATACCACCTAAGTCTTTATACCACCTAAGTCTTGTTGCACCTTTACTACTGCACTGATCCTGTCGCACTGTCCACAACTGCTCTGTCCACAACTGCCCTGTCCACAATCGCTCTATCCACAACTGCTCTATCCACAACTGCTCTATCCACAACCCGGCCACGCGCCAGACAGAAGACTCAGTACGTGTGATTTGCCAAACAAACCACGCGACAGCCGGCGCTGGTAAATTCCGTCATTTTACGGGGCAGAACGTTCCGGTGCAATCCAGCCACAGGCCAGAACGATTGCAATTCAGTTGTATCTGTATTTTTTCAGGGAACAACCTACAATACAGGTTCGACTCAATGGGCAATTGACGTCGGTTAACCGCGCCATACAAGGGTTTACCACGTCAGTCTTTCTCGATTGAACTTTTCTACTTGGTAAAGTTGGCACGACTGGCGCCGATACAGGGGCACGCTAAGTTGTCGCCAGCATGACTGGAAGCTGATGAGATGAACATCTCGTGAAGGGCCACCTCCAAACTGACGACTCTGAAAGCTCGATATTAAAGCTGGATAACTATAAAAATAGCCGAAGAGGCATCAGGATGCGGGACAATAAACCTGCAGATAATTCTCGAGTTTTGCTCCACCGCCAAGCCGAGGATTTAATAAAAAAAGTCGAACAGGAGTCCATCGTGGACAACGAGAAAGTAAAGTTAATCAAGGCCGCCATTGCAAACGGTACCTACCAGGTCGATTCAAACGCAGTTGCAGAAAAATTCATTGATATGGAGCAGGAACTCACCCGGAGTGACAGAGGTGACATTCCTGGCTAGTAACCCGCTCACAGTCGTTGTTGCGGGTAACAGTTGGTCAAGAGGGTAATCCCGGTGGAGTAAAACCTTGCCGGGCAGAATGTTCTTGAAGGAGGGTTCTGTTTTTTTGTACCCGGGCTTTTGAACCCGGGCTATTGAATCTGTTCTTTTGAACCCGGGCTTTTGGTCCTTATCTTTTAGTCTTGCTCTTTTAGTCTTGGTGGAGCTACGCGGGATCGAACCGCGGACCTCCTGCATGCCATGCAGGCGCTCTCCCAGCTGAGCTATAGCCCCGAAGACCAAGAGCGAGATGCTAGATCCTGCAGCCGCAATTGTCAATTCGGAAAACAGATAATACGGTAAATAAACGCATCAAGTCAGTTGCGCTCTTCAATGAAAGCCACCGCTTTACGTATTCTTTGAACTGATCTTTCGCGGCCAACCATTGCCAGTGTTGCAGCGATATCGGGCGATGCACTACCACCGGTTAAGGCAACACGCAGTGGCTGTCCGATCTTGCCGAAACCCACGTCAAGGTCAGCCGCAGTCTGCTCCAGTACAGATTTCAATTCTGCGGCATCCCACTGCGGGCAAGCTTCAAGTGCATCTGACAGAGCACTTAGAACCGGAAGCGATGCAATCCTGAGCTGTTTTTTTGCAGCCTTGGGATCATAGGGTGGCAGTTCATCGACAAAAAAGATGATGCTTTGATCAGCCATCTCTGCCATCGTTTGACATCGATCTCTCAACAGCACCGCCAAAGCGGCCACATCTGGCCCGGACTGTGTCGAGATCGATCTGCGTTCCAATTCCTGCTGCAGGTACTCCCCCAACTCATCGTCCGTCAATTTCGCCATATGTTGCTGGTTTACCCACAGCAACTTGGTTCGATCAAAAACGGAACCGGAGCGTTGACAATCCTCCAATGCGAAAAGCTCCACAAGTTGGTCAAGTTCGAATAATTCCTGATCACCGTGCGACCAGCCGAGCCGAGCCAGATAGTTGAGCATCGCCGAGGGCAGTATTCCCTCACTTTGATATTGCATGACGCTCACAGCGCCATGACGCTTGGACATTCGCTTGCCATCGTCTCCCAGAATCATCGGCAAATGCGCAAAGGCGGGAAGACTGGCGCCCAGAGCGTTAAAAATATGAATTTGTCTGGGTGTATTGTTGATATGGTCGTCGCCACGAATAACGTGAGTGATGTCCATGTCGATGTCGTCCGCGACAACCGTCAGATTGTAGGTCGGATTTCCATCGGATCTGCATACCACCAGGTCGTCCAGCTCCGCGTTGTCAATTTCGATGGGCCCCTTGATCAAGTCATCAATAACAACCGTGCCGCTCAACGGGGTGCGAAATCGAAGCACAGGATCGACACCGGCGACGGGCTCGGTGCGATCGCGGCAGGTACCATCGTAGCGCGGCTTGCGTTTTTCGCGCATCGCTGTTTCGCGCATTTCTTCCAACCGCTCCTTGCTGCAATAGCACGGGTAGACATGACCACTGTCCTGCAGTTGTTGTAGAATGCGCTGGTAGAGGTCATATCTTTGGGTTTGAAAAAACGGGCCTTCGTCCGATTCCAGACCCAGCCACCGCATGCCGTCCATGATGGCCGCAACTGACTCTTCAGTGGAACGCTCCCGATCCGTATCCTCCACGCGTAGCACAACTTCGCCACCGTGTTTGCGGGCAAAAAGCCAGCTGAACAGCGCCGTTCGGGCACCGCCAATGTGCAGGTAGCCAGTCGGACTCGGTGCAAACCTGGTGCGAACCTTCATCGGGAAGTTTCCTGTAATGACGTTAATTGATTTGGTCTATAATTAGGGTGGCCGGAATTTATCATGGCCTCGCCAGACCGCGGCGCTATCCGGGCCAGCTGGCGATTATACATACTAGCGTCGAGCGCTATTGAACTGGCTCCTGGAACCATACTCAAGGTCAGCGCAACATCGCCTGCCAGTCACAACAAAAAATGAAAGCATTAAATGGCTGAAGCATTAAATGGCTAAAGAGGCATCCGATAATTTCGAGCAGCAAACCTTTGCCGACGAAAAACGCCATCTGCAATGGCGTTCGGTCGCCGCCAGTGAATTGGGTTTTGTGCGCAGCGTCAATGAGGACGCACATCTCGACGCAAGGGAAAAAAACCTTTGGGTGGTCGCCGATGGCATGGGAGGTCACAGCTTTGGTGACGAGGCCAGTCGAATTATTGTAGATCAACTCGTCGATTTCGATCCTTCAGACCAGTTGAAGAGCAGCGTCAACGATATACGAAATCGCCTGGAACAAGCCAACAGCACCTGCCGTCAACGCGGACGGGGCCAGGTGATGGGCAGCACCGTTGCCGCCCTTTACTTTCACGACCCGTACTGTTTTTTTCTTTGGGCCGGAGACAGTCGCATTTATCGGTGCCGCGGTAACACGCTGGAGCAAATGACCGAAGATCACAGCTTCGTGCAGGAACTCGTTACTCTTGGGGAAATCCGCAAGGAAGAGATGGAACAACATCCTTCCTCACACATCATCACCAGGGCAGTCGGCGTGCATGACGACTTGCAACTCGCCATCAATCATTCTCCGGCGTTACCCGGAGATCGCTATCTCGTCTGCAGTGATGGTTTGTACAAAGATGTATCCGAAGACGAGATCGCCGCTGCAATGAACAGAATCTCAATCGACGATACACTGAAAACCCTGGTAGATCTGGCACTGGAACGTGGCGGCAGGGACAACACCACCGCCATCGTTATTCAGGCTGCTAACCACTGATTAGACAGCTTCTACTGCCAGATAAACCGTTTGCAGACCTCAGCCACTGACCTTTTCAGTAAATTGTAACTCATCGTCCTGAAAGTCGATGGCAACCGTATCGCCGGCTGTAAACTCTCCTTTTAGTATTTCCTTAGCGAGTCGATTCTCAAGATGCTGCTGAATCGCCCTGCGCAACGGTCGGGCACCGTACACCGGATCAAAGCCGGCTTCGCCTAACATATCCAGCGCGCGCTCTGATACGTCTATCTCTATGTCATTAGATCGCAGGCGACTGGCCAGCGCACCTACCTGAATAGCTGTAATTTGACGAATATGATCGCGCTCAAGCGGATGAAAAACGACAACATCATCGATTCGATTGATAAACTCCGGTCGAAAGTGACTGCCGACTATCTCGAGCACCGACGCTTTCATATCATCATAGTTGGCAGCGCCGGCTTTCTCCTGAATAACATGACTGCCGAGGTTGGATGTCATAACTATTACTGTATGTCGAAAGTCAACGGTTCTGCCCTGCCCGTCCGTCAGGCGTCCATCATCCAGTACCTGCAGCAAAATATTAAATACATCAGGATGCGCTTTTTCCACCTCGTCCAGCAAAATCACCGAATAGGGGCGTCGGCGCACCGCTTCTGTTAAAAAGCCACCGTCGTCGTGCCCGACATAACCCGGTGGCGCACCGATCAACCGTGCAACGGAATGCTTCTCCATAAACTCGGACATATCCAGTCGAATCATGGCATCGGAGCTATCGAACAGAAAATCTGCCAGCGCTTTTGTTAACTCGGTTTTACCAACCCCGGTGGGACCCAGAAAAAGAAACGAGCCATTCGGCCTCTCCGGTGGCGCCAGCCCGGCTCGCGATCGTCTGACAGCATCGGAAACAACGGTAACCGCTTCATGCTGACCAATAACACGCTTGCCAAGCTCCTCTTCCATGCGCAATAGTTTTTCTCGCTCTCCTTCAAGCATTCTGTTGACTGGAATACCTGTCCAGCGAGCCACGACCTCAGCAATTTCATCTACCGATACGCTGTTGCGCAACAGTTGTAAATCCATCTGCTCCTGATCACCGGCCTGTTCTAACTCCTTTTCCAGTGCTGGTATCCGACCATACTGCAATTCTGACATGCGCTCGAAGTCGCGAGCACGCGTGGCTGTCTCCAGTTCTACTCGCGCACGTTCCAGCTCTTCCTTAACGTGAGTGGCACCTTGCACGACGGCTTTTTCAGCATTCCAGATCTCTTCGAGATCTGCATAGTCTTTTTCGCGCAGAGCTATCTTTTCCTCGAGCTCGGTCAACCTTTGCCTGGAGGCATCATCTTCCTCTTGAGACAAAGCCTGACGTTCAATCTTCAACTGGATCAGTCGACGTTCGAGCTTATCTAGCGCCTCTGGCTTCGAGTCGATTTCCATGCGGATTCGACTGGCTGCCTCATCGATTAAATCAATGGCTTTATCAGGTAACTGACGATCGGCTATATAACGGTGAGAAAGTGTTGCTGCTGCAATGATAGCCGGGTCGGTGATATCTACCCCGTGATGCACTTCGTATCGTTCTTTTAGCCCGCGCAAAATAGCAATGGTATCTTCGACGCTTGGCTCATCCACCAATATCTTTTGAAAACGGCGTTCCAGTGCTGCGTCTTCTTCGATGTACTCGCGGTACTCATCCAGCGTAGTGGCACCAATACAGTGCAGCTCCCCGCGGGCGAGCGCCGGCTTCAACATATTGCCGGCATCCATCGATCCTTCTGCTTTACCTGCGCCCACCATCATATGGATTTCGTCTATAAACAAAATCACCTGACCTTCCTGTTTGGAGAGATCATTGAGCAGTGCTTTTAAGCGCTCTTCAAACTCACCGCGAAACTTTGTCCCCGCAATCAAGCCGGCCAGGTCGAGAGACAGTAGCCGTTTGCCTTTTACACCCTCGGGCACTTCGCCCTTGATAATACGTTGCGCCAGTCCCTCAATAATGGCGGTCTTGCCGACACCGGGCTCTCCAATCAGAACCGGGTTGTTTTTTGTTCGACGCTGTAATATCTGTATGGCTCGCCGTATTTCATCGTCACGACCAATCACCGGATCAAGCTTGCCCTGTTCGGCACGCTCGGTCAGATCTATAGTGAATTTCTCCAGCGCCTGCCTGTGCTCTTCGGCATTTTGATCAGATACCGTCTGACCACCGCGAACCTTTTCCACTGCTTCTTCAATGCGTTCGAGAGTGCCACCGAACTGTACAATCAGTTTGGCAAGCTCATTGTTTTTATCCTGCATCAACGCAACCAAAAACAATTCACTGGAAATAAACTGGTCTTTCTTTTTTTGCGAGAGCTGATCGGTCGTGTTTAGTAGCCGGGCCAAATCTTTTGCGATATGCATCTCGCCAGCTGCTCCGGACACTTGCGCAATTCGATCGATCAGCTTGCCAAGGGCGGATCGCAAGCCGTTAACATCTACCGACGCCTGTGTCAGTAAGTGACGCACGCTGCCACCTTGTTGATCGAGAAATGCAATCAGCAAGTGTGCAGGTTCTATAAATTGGTGCTCACGCCCCAGTGCCAGCGACTGTGCATCCTGAAGTGCTTGCTGGAACTTGCTGGTGAGTTTGTCCATTCTCATGACTTCTTACCACCTCTGGTCTAATAATCTAATGAGACTGAATATGTGGGCTTTTCGCTCTCAATTCAACGCATTGCTCAAGGCATTGCCAGACTACCAACAACTGCCCTGGCCTTCAGGTACGCCAGATTAATGAAGCCATTCTGCCGCTGTTTCCGTTATCACGCCTGTGCGAAAAAAATAGATTTTCATCGCTGACAGTACATTGTCTGTCAGAGGATACCTTTGTGACTCCTGCCTCGTTCAGGCACACCTGCGCAAGGGAAAAAATATCTGCAAAACATTTGTTGTTGTCACTTGCCGATGATGTAAAGCAATCGGAAAAATCTGTGTTCTGACTGGTAAATGTCTCGCGAACTTCGTTGCCAACCTCAAAATTAAGCGGACCGATAGCAGGCCCCATCCATGCCACGAGTTCAGCTGCCGGCACCGGCAATGCTGCTACAGTTTTTTGCAATATTCCCGCGGCGAGGCCGCGCCATCCACCATGGATTGCTGCCACCACCGTGCCACAGCCAGAGGCCAGTAACACAGGCAAACAATCCGCTGTCATGACGGCCAGCACGACATCGGGCTGATCTGTCCAGGCAGCGTCCGCTACCGGCACAGTGATGTTCTTACCAGCACTGTTATTGGCAGTAGCCTTTGCACTACTGTCGACATAGAGTGCTTCACTGCCATGTACCTGCTCAAGCCAAAGCGGCGCTGCCGGTAACGCAAGCTGCTCGATCAGCAGCTGTCGATTGGCCCTGACGTGTTCGCCATCATCACCAACATGGGTTCCGAGATTGAAGCTGGCGAAAGGGGCTGAACTAACCCCGCCCACTCTGGTGGTACTGGCTGCTGCTACCCCTGAGGGTGCAGACCACAACGGCCTGATGAATTTCGGAACACGGGTTGGTTTTGCCACTGGTACGGACTCAGGCATCGCGCAGTACCTCGATCAATGTCTGCATATCTTGCGGTAGCGGCACTTGCCAACGCATCACCTCACCGCTTTGCGGGTGATCGATACCGAGTTCAGATGCGTGCAGCGCCTGCCTTGGAAAACCCATCACCACCTGCCTGGCGGTATCGCTGACAGCAGGTATTTGCCTGCGGCCACCATAAACGGCATCGC
Source organism: uncultured Granulosicoccaceae bacterium (assembly GCA_964393885.1). GTDB lineage: Bacteria > Pseudomonadota > Gammaproteobacteria > Granulosicoccales > Granulosicoccaceae. Next base: position 24,487 of record CAYMVV010000078.1, read on the forward strand.
CTACCAATGCGTGTCTTATGTGTGCCATATGCACTCTTATCTGATGGGTGCGCCCTGTCTCCAGCTTTACCTTTACGTGGCAATGGCGTTTGAACTTCTCGGCAATACGGTAGTGTGTCACAGCCACCTTGCCGGATTCCGTAACCGCCATGCGCTTGCGATCAACCCGATGACGGCCAATGGGCTGATCGATCGTGGAACCTGCGACAGGCACGCCTGTCAAGACTGCATCATAGATACGGTGAACGGTTCGCGCCTGTAGCTGCTTAACCAATTCGTTGTGGGCAGTCAGGGTACGCGCGATCATCACCAATCCACTGGTGTCCTTGTCGAGCCGGTGAACAATCCCGGCCCGAGGAATCGATGCGAGAGCAGAATCATGAAAGAGCAAGCCGTTTTGCAAGGTACCCCGATAGTTTCCTGGCGCCGAATGCATCACCAAACCGGCTGGTTTGTTGATCACGATGAGGTGCTCATCTTCATACTGTACATCCAGATTCATTTGCTCGGGGGCCACAGTCTCCTCAGCCGGCGCGTGTCGGGGCAGTTCTGCCCTGACACATTGACCGGCATGTACACGCTGACGAGGGGCCACTTGTGCGGTATCAAGCGTGATAAGGCCTTGCCTGATCCACTCCTGAAGCCGAGCGCGCGAATAGTCTGAAATGAGTTCCGACACAACCTTATCGAAACGCATGCCCGACATCTCCTCCGGCAAAGTGTGTTCAACTACGACACTCGCATCATCGCCAATGGACGGCCTGGCTGCTGGCTTATTCGGTGAGCTAATGTTGACACTCCAATTGGCTGACGGTATGGCAAGGCGCGAACCGCGCATTCGGTTATATAATCCGGTAAGTGTGCGCCGATCACCCACTTTGAACGCCGGCTTCTACCGCCCGGATATACAGACTATCTTAATTCAGTTTGCCTCGAAAATTTGGAACCCGACAAAATGAGTAACAACACGTCAATCACGCTGGCGGTGTTTCTGGCCTGCGCTGCAATCATCAGCGCCTGCAGTTCCAATCGACAGGGCCCGGATGATCCAGGCCCGGTGCCGTCTTCCGTAGCAGTTAGTGCCAAGCCCGCTGAAGGTTCGGAGGAGGCGTTGTATCTTGACGCGAAGCGCTCGCTTGACAGAAACCAGTTCGAAAGTGCCATTCAAAAGCTCGAACGCCTCGAGGCGACCTTCCCGTTTGGCGACTACACCGCCCAGGCGCAGCTCGATATCGCCTATGCCTACTATAAGCAGACCGAGTACGACTCCTCCGCCGCTACGATTGATCGGTTCCTGAAGCTGTATCCCAGAAACGAAAACGCCGACTACGCCTACTACCTGTTGGGTCTGGCAAAATTTTCAACCGGCAAGGCGCTGCTCGACGTGGTGGTCAGCCGTAAATTGCATCAAATCGACCAGGCCAGCCTGCGTGACGCGCATTCACATTTTGCGACCATGGCCAGAAAGTTCCCGGATAGCAGCTACACAGAAGACGCTAAAGAACGGGTATCAGCCCTACGCAATGCCATGGCTAAACATGAATTAACCACCGCCCAATATTACTATAGCCGCAGTGCGATGGTTGCAGTGATCAACCGCGTCAACTTTATGATCGAACAATACCGCGACAGCAGCCACACCAACGACGGTCTTGCCCTGATGACGCAGGCACACGGGGCACTGGGCAACACGGATCTGGCTCGCGCCACATTGCTGATGCTCGAGC
>CAYMVV010000079.1:0-20808 GCA_964393885.1 uncultured Granulosicoccaceae bacterium
CGTTGACGACTTCCATGTCACCGGAAAGCTCACCGTCTTCTGCTTCCTGAAATAGTGATCCCCCGGAACCACCACCTCCTGTTGTACCACCCGTGGTTCCACCTCCTGTTGTGCCTCCCGTTGTACCGCTGCCATCGGTTGTACCGCTGCCATCGGTTGTGCCACTGCCATCAGTTGTACCGCTGCCGTCGGTTGTGCCGCTGCCATCAGTTGTGCCACTGCCATCAGTTGTACCGCTGCCGTCGGTTGTGCCGCTGCCATCGGTTGTGCCGCTGCCATCGGTTGTACCAGTGCCATCAGTTGTACCGCTGCTCGTCGTACCTCCGGTTGTGGTGCCACCATCGGTGCTACCAACTGTTGTTGTTCCACCAGTATCTGTGGTGCTGCCACCCTCGAGTTCGAACTCAATCCAGTCGAGTTGGGCACCTTCTTCTCGTACTGATACGCGTAAGGTGTGTACTCCGGCACTGAGTGTCTCTGTTACTTCACCCGAGCCTCTGTCACTCAACAGTACCTCGGTGAGTTCGTTATCTCTCGGAATATCCCACAGATACACGTCGCCATCGTTGATCTGGGCAAAAAAGGAATTTTGTGATCCTGTTGGTCCGCGAACACCTGCTCTTACCTGATAGCTTCCGGCGGTCTCGATCGAGACAGTAAATTCGACAAAGTCAGTGTTGCTGTTGCCAGTAACATTTGCTGGTACCCTGACAAACTGTCCACCGCTGACATCGCTGTCATTGACGACTTCCATGTCACCGGAAAGCTCACCATCTTCTGCTTCCTGAAACAGTGATCCCCCGGAACCACCACCTCCTGTCGTGCCACCGTCATTTTGAACAGAAAACTGTATTTGCTCCGGCCATTGTCCAGGACCGGGGCTGCCAAAGAAGTTTTGATTACCATCATTGTCTGTGGCCAGGGCGAACAAGGTGTAGTCACCAGTTGGGAGTGATACCATCGGACCGCTGGGCCCGGAATCTCCAAAGCCAACACGCCACATTGTGTGATTTGTCGATGTTTGAAAAAGGTGGGCGTTTATGGATTGAACAGAGCTTGTAAATGATCCATTTGCGAAATTCAGCCAGTCACCATTGCTGTTCTGAATGCCGACTTCCACTCGATCAAAGCCGGATCCACCCGTGTCGATAGCCTGCCCGAGTAAACTGATCGGGCTGTCCAGATTTTCACTGTCTGTTGATGTAGGGACTAAAATGTCAGTAAGTGGAAAAGAGGAGTCAGTGCCACCGGGCACGCATATTCCCTCAGCTTCAAGCGCTGCGGCAAAGGCCACTGCAATACGATGCTCGCCGGAATCACTCACCGGATTGTCTGGATCATTGGGGCTGGCATGCACCCCATCATCGATCATATCAGTGGGTCGAAATCCGGTGCGAAGATCCACCAGATGGACATTGGGAACCGTATTATCCAGATAAGCTGATTCTAGTCCATCCGACAGCGAGTCCATGTTGGCATCCGGTACATCTAAAATGCCATCTCCATCGGAGTCAACGTTATACCAGGGCAACACGTTGCCAATAAAGATTTCTGTACCTGGGCTCGTGGTTCGAATTATGTCAATAATTTGATCGATTTCGTTCAGCGTGCTGTTGACGGTATCTCCGCGTCTAATATCGTTGGTACCAACGTTAAGCAGTACTACATCAACCGGGTCTGATAGCGGGCTTTCGATATCCATGATCGCTCTTATGCCACGATTATCACCCCGTTGAGGGTCGCCATTTTGCGTGTCGCGCAGGAAGGTGTCGGCACGGTCGCCAGAATGTCCCTCGTGGGGCCCCGCGCCCTGATACCCATCAATACTATCGATGCCACGAGACAGAAATGTACAGCCGGCCGCCTCCATTCGGGCATCAAGCTCTTCGCGAAAACTCAGCTGGTTCGAGAAGCCCGCAGTGTTGGAGTCACCTATCGGAATTGCCGTTATGGTCTGCGCTGTGGCAGTGTGGGCCGCAAGTGCCATTGCCAGCCCGAAGCAATTCAGTAGCCGTGGGTTCATTGTCATCAGTCTCATGTTCCGGTTTCCCTGGCAATAAGTTTCCGCTTATCAATTTTCTTAACGCTTCGCAAAATCGTGTTTTACTGCGACAGTCATAGGAATGACAATTAACTACATGCGAATTTTATAAAAAAGATGGTCGGTCCCTTCGAGACGCCCACCTTCCATAGTGGCCACTGTTCATAACTCAAATTGAGAAGGTCATCACAAAACTGTGCAATATAAGTAAGTATCTATGATCGGCTGCTCATTTTCACAGCATTAAAGTGTGAGCAGGTTAACTGAATGCTAAAAAGTCTATTGTAACCGTATCATCTTTGCAACCATGGGCCATTGCCTGTAACAAGGTTGACCGTACCGCACGTTTTCGCTATCGGAGGGCAGGATTCCTCCTGGCAGAACGGTTTGAAAGCGGGAGAAATTCGGTGGAATAGGGCGTCAGAGCGACCGTGGCGGCTCACCAACTTGTGCTTGTGATAGCGAAAAGTAGCGTTTATGCTTCCTATACTTGACCGTTATATCTGTTTTTACGGTGACAGGATTTTTATACTTGGCCAAAGGTGGCTATCTTTTATAGTTAACGCAGCTCGTCGGGCTTGAACAGGGTAGTCCTGGACAATCTATGCCGGAAAAGTCGGCATTCAATTATTTTAATTTTTAGCAGCTTTCCAGACCGGACTAGTCCGACTGACCAATAAAGCCACCCGACTGCCTGCGCCATAGTCTCGCATACAAGCCGTTATTCTGCAGAAGCTCGGCGTGCGTTCCCTGCTCTGCAATTCGACCACCATCCAGCACTACCAGTCGATCCATATTTACAATGGTAGACAGTCGATGCGCGATAACCAAAGCTGTGCGCTTTTGCATCAGTTGCAGCAGGTTGGCTTGTATCTCAGTCTCTACCTGAGAGTCCAGCGCGGAGGTTGCCTCGTCCAGCAGCAATATTTTTGCATCTTTTAAGATCACACGGGCTATCGCTAGCCGTTGTCTCTGTCCACCAGACAACTTTACGCCGCGATCACCAACCGTTGCATCAAGACCTTGCCTTCCCTCTGAATCTTTTAATCCCGCAACAAATTCTAATGCTTCCGCAAGTTGCAGTGCATGATTTATTTGTTCATCACTGGCGTCCGGTGCACCGTATCTGACATTTTCTCTTACCGAGCGGTTTAGAAGAAATGCATCTTGTGTAATAACGGCAATCTCCGAACGCAAAGATACCTGTGTAACATCGCGCACGCTCTGACCATCTATTCTGATTTCACCCTGATCGACATCCCGCAACCGTAACAACAACGAGACCAGCGTTGACTTTCCAGCGCCAGACAAGCCGACAAGCCCGACCTTCTCAGCAGCATGTACTGTGAGACTGAGTTTCTTTATGACCGGCTTCGACGGTACATCATCAGCAATTTCGGTTTTATCTTTATCGGCGTCAGCCTTGTCTGAATCTAGTGCCTCTGCTTCATACGTGTAGCTTATGTTGTCAAAAACAATCTCACCAGCACCAATTCGAAACGGCTGAGCATCGGGTATATCACTGACTTGAGGGGTCGCTGTCATTACCGGCATGGCATCCTTGATCGTGCCATAAGATCTTGAGACAGAGAAACCAAGGCCAATAAATACAAACGATGTATTAAACAATGATCGGGTAATTGTGGCTGCAGCAACAAAATCACCCATTGACACAAAGCCTGAGATTAAGCCCCACATGCCAACGATAAATACAGACACCGCCAATAGCGCGTTTAAAATACGCAATACTGTATGAGCAACTACATAGTCTCGTTGTTCGTGATGCTGCGTATTAACGGTATCCTGTAGAACTGCCCGGATAGCATCGGATTCTGCATGCTCTGCACTGAACGCTTTTACGATTGATATATTGCCGTATACATCTGTCATTGCTCCAGTGGCACGAGAAGACGCCTCGGCCAGGCGTGACGATTTGTTGATTAGCCTTGGCACCAACACAAATGCAAGCAAGGCATTGGCAACAATCCAGCACACCACCGGAATAGCCAATTGCCAGGCCAGGATAACCAGCAGCCCGAGGGAGCCTGCAAACTGAACCAGAAACTGCGGCACTTGTTGTACAACCAGCAACAGTTGCTGCTGCACAGATTGTGTTACCTGTTGGATTCTCGATGCCACCTGCCCTGCGTAGAGATCTTCAAAAAAGGCTACATCCTGATTTTCAACAGCCTTATGCGCACGCCAGCGCATGGCGGCAGGCATTGAAGTCTGCACGGTCTGATACATGAAGCTTTCTTCGATGAAAGACAGCAGCGGATCAATAAAGGCAAGCAACAATGCAAATGCGATGAGTAACAAAAGATTAGTGCTGACAAAACTGGCGGCCCCGGCACTTTGCACACCGTCTACAACGTAGGCGAGCATCCAGACCACTGCAAGTCCAATTAGAGAAGACACCACAGACAAACATACAACTATTGTGAGCACAGAGCGGAAATGTCTGGCAAAGTGCCAGACCAGTGCCAGTGGACCTTTGTCAGGCAGCTGCGGAATATCCAAATCAAACGGTTCGATTACCGTCTCAAATGGTCGGAAAATACGATCAAGAACCACGACCGGCTACTCCATGAAAACTGCCACTTATTATGCACACCGATACTGCCTTATTCCAACTGCGCTCTCGGTGAGATAAAGGTCCTACCTCTTGACCAGTAACTTGCGTGGAAAGTCAGCCAGACATTCAGGCTCGCCATTACCAATAACGATACTCTCGGTAATCTCAAATCCCCAGCCATCCATCCACAAGCCAGTCATGAAATGAAACGTCATGTTTGGCTCAAGCACGGTTTTGTCTCCGGCTCTCAGTGACATGGTGCGCTCACCCCAGTCCGGAGGATAGGAGAGTCCTATCGGGTAACCGGTGCGATTGTCTTTTTCAATGCCATATTTTTTCAGTACTTTAAAAAATGACATGGCAATGTCTTCACAGGTGTTGCCTGCTCTTGCTTTATCCAGCCCGGCTTGCATTCCTTCAAGTATGGCAGCCTCTGCGTTTAAAAATGTTTTAGTCGGCTCACCGAGAAAAAAAAGAAAAAAAAAGAAAAAAAAGAAGGACACCCTTTGTTAGTTGTCCAGCAGTAAAAATCTATGATAGGATTTTGATCAAGTATTAGAGGTAAGCAGTAACCGGAGTAACACAATGACCCGAGCCCGAAAGACGTTGATCGTGCTGGAGTTCACCTCTTACTATCACATCTGTATAAGAGCCGTGCGTAGAAGCTTCCTTTGTGGTGAGGATCGATTCACTGGCAAAAACTTTGATCATCGCAAGCAGTGGCTGGAAGATGAACTGTTGCGATTGGTTCGTCACCTCAGGTTTAAAAATTGACTCTGAACCCAATCAAGAATTTGTTGGGATGCGGCGACTAGTTTCAAATTGTTCTTCGTTTGTTGGTGCATCCCTGATTCGATGTCCTCCATCAGACAGATAACCGATTCGCGGATTTGTTCAAGCAGGAGAATCAATTTGCTAAGGTGGCGAGCTTCAAATGCTTGATTGGCAGATGGCAGTGAATAAAAAGAAGTGTCCAGCTTTGAAAATTTTGTGATAACGGGGATATACTGAGCGATCGCTCGATAGACGACTTCAGACAAAAGTCGTTGCCTAAGCTTGGTAATAGCCATGTTTGGCTTTGCACATGCTGGAACGAGTTGTTTTTCTATCGCTTGCTCTTCCAGTCGCAGTGTATTTTGCCACCGATTTAACTGCCAACAATAGTTGCTTAGCTTGCCATAGTGAGGGCAGGCAATTGGCACTCGTCGGCCAACAACTAATTCTTCGCGTGCTAAAATCGTATTGATGGCATGAAAGCGAGAAAAACTCTCCGAGGCGTCTGTGCCAGCGTGCACCCAGAGTATAGCAGCCCCTCCAGGATGTCTCGTAGCGAACTGACTAATGTCGACGACGCATCCGTTAATCGCTATCAGCTCTTTACCTGTTTGGTAAGTACCATTCCCTAGCTCCGAATCGAAAATCGCGCGAGTGGATTTCGCCAGTTCCATCTTTTCAGTAGAAGCATTTCGCTTTTTGTTCTGGTCAATAAACGGGCAGCCGATTCGCTCGGCTTTGGAGTCTTTGAGTTCGTCATCGACTTCACGCCATTCGCAAGACTCGGAGTCACCTTGGAACCCGCCAATTGTCTGTTCCCTACCGACCCGGAACGCGATTTCCATTAAACCTGTAGCCTTTCTGCCATGTGCTCCTAAAAATCCATTTTCGCCGGCGTAGACATCCAGGAGACGCTGTTTCGCTAGTTGGACATTGCTACTTTTTGGAAGAGCAGAATTTAGTCCATCAACTGCTCGCAGAAACGATTGGTGGCGATGAGGCATGTACTTTCGAATTAGCCGTGCTTCCTGACCTAACTCCGAATCGTAGCGGTGCCGATCCAGCAATAGATCCAGGACGTGAAAAAGAAAACATGCAGTTCCACTTGGCCCCGGTGCCTTCTGGTTCGGTGGCGGTACTGCAAAAGGAGCCACAACTTTTGACCAAATAACTGGGTGGAGACCGCTATGTTTATCCAATGGAGTTAGGCTCTTTAAAGCCTTGAGCACGCGTTGGAATGAGACCCTCATTACATCCAGTGCGTCAACAACTACTGTTTCTTCGTATTGGCTTGTCTCAATTCTCTGTAGTTCACGTACGATGAATTTCGCTGTGTACAAAATCTGGGTCTGTGCCAGATAGAATTTCTTTTCAGCAGTCCCTCCCGTGACTGGGAACATGAGTTCAAGGTTTTGATATTGAAATTCAGTCTTACAAGACTTAAAACGCCAATTGCAAGCAATAAGATCTTCGTAGTTTAAAAAAGCTTCTCGTCTCCCAAGCTCCTTTTGGCTCACGTGTTTCCATAAATTATAGAATGGTTTTGAGGGGAGCTGGATTCCGGTATCCAGGTTGATGTACCCATGGGCGAGAAAGCCAAGGATACAATTCAGCCGGACTAGTTGTGGCACCGACAGCTGCGAAGTCGAAGTTGAATCAATCTTTAATTCGTCGACTTTCGATCGAATACAACAATTCGCATACCATTCAGGCAGGTGTTGGATTGCGTTATCAAAATGACGAAAATCACCAGGAAGAACCTCGTTTAACTGTTGCGGTGACGCAAAGCCAGTTTCCAACGAAACAAAGCCGCCTACCTGACCACGAATCCCAAGTGGTTGCTTTTGTGAGTCAACCAGGATATCCCGAATTGCTGAGGCATGTCCTAACGAATGCACCGCTGGATCAGATGCATGATTCGCATAGTGGTGATTTATCATATTCGACATAATAATTACGTTTCAGCTTGTTTTAGTAAAGTCCAGGAAACATAAACGCTGTTTTTCGCTCTGGGCATTGCTATTCAGCAGGCCTTCCTGCTCGGCCGAACCACTCTATTCCACAGAGTTTCGACGTATCTATTGCAATTTGTTATTTGTAGTCGACCCTCTCTCGAAAAATTCGTCTAGCAAATCCTGAGGCAGCTCTTGCATCGTGCACCAATGTGTTGTTGCAAACCGGACCTTTTATGTGCTGGCCCTCTTTTTGATCACTATTTGTATGACTACGATATAGTGACCAGCAAGCGCTAACAGTAATGGACTCATTAGCTGGATGTGCTGCATAGTAGAACATACATGTCGATGTATTCTATTTGAGCTAAAAACCCAAAAGATCAGAGAATCGGATATAGATACAACAATCTCAAAATCGATTGTATCATTTTATATTACGTTTCCTACTGTGGTTTTATAAACAGTTAGTTTATATAGAATATATATTAGTAGAAGCACTACTAGTGATGACTCCTACAATAGTGATGGATGGTGTATATTCCTAACTGTTATATAAGGGCGCTCACTGGAGAATATAACCTATCCTAGAAATGCATGATTATAGAAAACACGTGTCTGTAAAAAATCAAAGGCGTTAATTTTTAGTTGCAGGCTGAAAGAAATTAAGCAATGAAACCGAACATTGTTTGTACTAACACGGCATTGCCATAGTAGCTTTAAGTCATTGGTCGGCACTGCGTACCGAGTTCGTCATACATGTAGGCAACTGGGCTTTAGAAAGAGCCATAGTCTGGCAATGTGCAAGGCGTTACTTGGATGATGACAAGGATTAGATTGACAAGCGTAAGTCCGTAAATTGAAGTAATCCAAAAAAGGGAATGTGTGTCCCTTTTGTTGTGTAAAAAAGGAATAGGTGTCCCTGTTGTTACCTTCTCTGTTGTCGTCTGGGGCTCCTGCCGGAACTGGCTATTCATCAAAAGTCTGCACAACAGAGCCTCCCTTCCGACGACTTCCTGCAGGCTGTACTTCAACTCCTCTTTTTTGTAGGAGGCTCGGAATTTGCTCATTCTGATACGAGTCTGTCAGGGAGGACATAATGCACTCATTTAAATTACCCAATATGATCGGGGCGGGAGTAATTGGTTGTTTAGCCGTCGTAGTTTCAGGCTGCGGGAATAGCTCAACAGCTGTCGAAAATCGTAATCAACCTACTGGCACCAGTCAGGCAATCGACGGTTACATCGTCAATGGCGCTGTTTATTGTGACGGCGAGCGTAATGGCAGGACGCAAGCGGCTGGACGATTCGAATGCCCGGTTTCAACAAATGTCGCGCAAATTCGCGGTGGAGCCGACGTAGGCTTTGATGAGACTGCCACCTCAGGCGGTATCCCTTTTGCAGGCGAGTTAAAAGGGCCAGTGGGAACACCATATGTTACGCCGCTGTCCACGCTCGCAACCAATATAGCAAGCACGAACGGGGTTTTTGACTCCTCTTTGTACGAGGGAGCCGTAGATACCCTTGCGCAATCACTTGATCTTGCGAATCTCGATCTGTCAGTCAGCCCGGTTGATGATGTAAGGATCGCTAAAGCAAGTGCCAAAATCAATCAGCTAATAGCTAGCTTTTCAGATAGTAGGGATGAGTATTCAGCAGTCGCACAACAACTTTCAAATGCGATAAATGGCGCTGTACCACTTAGCCTGACCGCGGACACATCCACGATAGTGAGCGCGTTGAACGAAAGACTGGTTGTTGCCGCTCCGGAACTATCAGTCTCGGCTTCACGACAGGCGGCGATAGCTCAGGCACTCGAAGAAACCAATGCTGCTATAGATCAGTCCGTCAGTGCCGGGCAGATCGGTGATATTATCGATCAACAAAATGGTAGTGCGCCATTTGTCTTCACTATTGACAGATCAGCGCCTCTTGTGCGCTTTGGCGATCCGGCAGATCAAAGCATCCCGTTTTTTTCACTCGCGGAGTTTGAGAATTCGTCGCTTGGGCCTGTAGGGTACACAGTAGTCAACAGAGCAGACTCGAAAATTGTTGAATTTGCCACCAGCGCATTTGTTGTAAGTCAGTCGGTTACCAATGCAGAGGTCGATTTGGCAATTGAATTCACTTCAGCCGATGTGAATGATGAACGCCATATATCAATCATTATGTACGGTGCCAGCTTGTCAATGACCGAAGGGCTCTCGGATAGTGTGCAAATTTCTGTTCCTGATGATGCCTTGTTGTTTGCGCAGGCGATGGACGAAGCTGGTGTCGTGACTAACATTACTACATCTGCAGGTGAAGACTATTTTGCGACGAACGCCGATGGTAATTTCACATTTGCATTTAGCACGCTAAATAATGAACTTGCTGATCGAGGCTATCACAATTTCACCCAGGAAAGCGGCAACTATGAAGTGACCATGGTGATTAGCGGGCTTGACTTCGGCATTATGGAATCTGCTACGAGTGTGACCGACCCAACTGTTTACTCGATCTCTACCGCCACGCGAACAGTTTCCGGGAACGGTTTAAACGGATTCTTCACCACGCAATAGACAGTGATTATTCAATGGCTAATACAGGTAATCTGCCTGTGAGCGCTCCCGTTCGATCGGGCAGGGCCAGCAGCACGCAATGTGTCTGTCTGGCTCTGGTTTTTTTTGTAGGCGGTTCGTGCGCACCCCTGGTTGCGGCTACTATCACAAACCAAATTCCGTCATTGAGCCAGGGCGTCTACGAGGCATCTGCATTTAACGTCGGGTTGGGTTTCGGTACGGTCGGAGATCGGGTTGCCTATAGTCCGAACTTGCCAGATGGCGGGTTTAGCGATCCTGTCAGTAAACCCCGATACGAGAGTCATAGTGTGTCGGCACATTGGCAGGTTAACAGCAAGCTTTCGGTTGGTGGCTTGCTGGCGCAGCGAAATTTTACGTCGTTGCGAGACGACTTCAAATTCAATTCCTATCGTGTGGATGTCAGTTATCGGCTTCCTGCGATCGCTGTAGATACAATTACCTCACTGGACTTTAGTATTGGCTCTAATCGCGCCAGTCGACTTGATAAAAACTCTTACACTCAAATAGGTGAAAACCTGTTGAGACAGGTCTCGGTAAATTCACCCAGCGATCTACACTGGCGTGCTTCACTGTCACAGAATCATAAGCTGACTAAAAATACGCGCTACACATTCTTCAGCGGCGTAGGGCAAACCCTAAGTCGACATGATGGCATTGAGGGATCAGGTGTCGATTCGACAGGTTGTGTCTATGATTTTCAGTTTTTCTCTGAAGGCGGCACTGTTGATCAACGTGATGCGTGCGGTGCAATTCAATCAATGAATCGAGTCTACCCGGATGAGCTAAGTATCGAGCGGGATCTTTCGGTCGCTCCACAACGAGACATGGAGAACAATGCATGGTTTTATCGTGTCGGTGGAAATCTGACCTCAAGCTACAATAGTTGGCAAACCAGTTTGGGGTTTTACCACCAAAGATATGTCAGAGATCTGCTGGATCAGCGAATTCGAAATTTTGGTGGAGAGGTATTAAATGCAAACAATGTAGTCACATTACAGGCCACTCGCTTTATGTCTGGCAATCTGTCGTATACGGCAACCCTGGAGTATAACCAACATCAATTTCTTGATGAGTTACCTGTGCTATACACACGGCTCACTGCAGACAGATTTACCAGTGATGTTGTACATATGACTGTCAGTGTTAACTACCTGTTTCGTCGGTAATCCCTCGGACTGCGCTCTCAGATCAGGTAATCCGCATTTTTGAATTATCGATTGATAACTCGACCGGATGACAATCGCATGATGTTAATCGAAATGGTGAGGAGTCGGCTGCCTGTGCTGCAAAATAGAAAATACAACTACCGTGGCTGAGTTAGCCAGTCTGGCAGAGTCAGAAACAGCTGTTCCCACAGATGTACCTGGCTGCGAAGGTTGTGATCGATCAATCCAATGCTGTTGAGAATCAATGGCTGATGTCGCTGCAGTCGTGTCTGATTACTACGGCCAGACTTTATCGCGGAATTGGAAAAAGAGATAGCGTAGTTTGTAGCCAATAACAGGGACATATATGGATGTCCCGGTTATGGCCCTCGGTTATAGTCATTTCATAAACTACCGTCGAGCTGGTGTTGCTAATATCTAACCTGACCAGTCGATAACACCCGTTCCGGGCCGGCACCAAAGTTAACACCATTAGAGGCAGTGGTCGTTATCTCAGTCAAAATCTTAATCACTTCTTCCGGATTGCTTTGCATAAGTGTAAAGCCGGCATTTTTAAATTCTGTCAGATGCACTTTATCAGAAAAATCTGCCGCAAAATCACGCATACATTGAACCGGGAAAACCGGGTCTTTATCGCCGTGCAGAATGGAAATATTCAGGTTTAACGGATGTACGTTGTGCAGGCAATCTCGAAAGATCATTGAGATATCTTCCATTACCGGGCCAAGCCCGGAGGCCATGGCATTTGTTAATGCATGTTCAATCTCTACGACGTTCTCTGGTTGCGATACGATTTTCACATCCGTCTGATTGCCTGCCATCTGTAACCGATGGAACTGCTTTGAGCCGATAGCGCACCACGCCTTAAGCCCGGCCGCGATGATAAGCCTTCTCATTGTGGTGTATTTTTCACTCACCCGGAGTACGGCATCTACCCATGGCGCGCCAGACCCCTGGGTAGTCCAGTAACCAATCGGAGGGCAGGCGGCAATCAATACAAGCTGTGATATTCGATCTGGCAACGTCGTCGCCAGCTCGAGGCACGAGGCAGTGCCTGCATTACTCGTGATCAGCGGACAGCTTGAGATATCAAGCATGTCCAGAACAGCCGCAATGTCTTCAGCTCGACACTGCATTCTTTGTTTCGCATCTGTTGCATTGTCTGTTCGACCGTAACCAGGTGGACATACAGTGATTACATAAAGCCCTGCTTCAAAGAGCAGTTTCTCAGTCTGCGGATTAAAGCAATAGGTGGCGACGGTTGGACTATGCACAACAGGCATGCCGTTTGGGTCACCGGTAAAGACTACCTCAACAAGTCTGCCACCTGCGCGCATAATATCCGCACGTCTGCGGTGCGGGTGTTCAAGAACTGTATTGAATTTGCTGATTTCAGTGACAAAATCTGATAAGGAAAGCGCTCTGCGCAACAACGCTGCCTGGCTATTTGCCCCCATTTTGGTCATCAGGGATTGCAGCTGCGTTCTGATGGTGGAGTAAGACCTGTGTCTGATCTGCGCTATTTCTTTTGAAGAATATCCTTCAACAAAACTGACTAGTACATCGCACTCGGCAGTTGTTAATCCGAACTGTTGTTTGATTTGCGCGGTGGCTTGATCCTGCCATTTACAACTGATGATGAATACCAGCGCGCTTGCAAACTGACCGGTTGATGGGGTGATCGCAAGCGTAAGCTCTTTGCTGGTGTTGTCGCTGAATGCCTGCTTGAAGATTGCTTCATGTTTATTGGCCCCGTCTTGTAAAGTACCTTTAATTACATCTTCCAGCGATTCCGAGAGATTCAAGGTGACAGGTAAGGATTGGATGTGATCTCCAATATTCAACGCGTAGTTTTGGTACAGCATGACATTGAAGGCAACAATTCTTCCGTTGCCGTCAACCAGCAACGCTGAATGCTTGAAGTTATCAAGCATGCGGCACAATTCATTGCCAAGTTGAATTTCTGTGTTATCCAGGGGTTTGCTGGACAGAGACCCGATAGCAGCATGCTCGATGTCTGCAAAACCATTGGCAGCGCCGGGGCTGTTCATGAAGTCGTCGTAGAGAGTTTGCCAGGCACTTACCCATTCGTCATGTGCCAGCGGGTTGTCTCCTGCATCGTTAAGCATTTTAAGCAGAGATGCCGTTCCATTCTTCATACTGAGTCCATTCCATTGTTCACCTGTAACTATCGACACTATCGATGCGACGCTATCGATATCGACATTATCAAGTTCGACGTTATCAGATGTTTGCGTGAATTTTCTGCCATGCAACACATTTGTAATATGAGACTGGTCTATTTAGGTGATCGATAGGGTAGGAAACCGGTAAGCGGAGGGCAATAGATCGAAAATATACAACATTTGTATGATGAAACCGTTCACTCGCATTGTTAGGATTATCGACGTCGTTTCGGGCAATTGTCATTTACAGATCAGGCGAAACCAGTAACGCCTGATCGTTGAAATGTTACCTGCGGACCACAGTAGCGAAAGAACATGAGCGAAAGAGCATGAGACGAAGCGTACGGGAAAGAGTAATTCAAACTACCGCATTCGAGTTGATTGGTCTGATCCTGGTGGATTGCCTGGCTTTGTCATGATTGCAGAAAGTCACCTCAGTTTCCATACGTTTGCGGCGCGTGGCTTCCTGACTATTGATCTGTACATCTGCCAGACAGATCTGGATCGGGAGTCCTGCTGCAATCGTCTGATGGTCGCATTTGGTATTACAGATGCGGATATTTATATCCAGGAGCGCGGTATGTGCTATCCGGCAGCCGATCTGACAGCAGCCTGACGCGGGCACTTAAACAGCAAAACGGTAAAAGGAAATTAAACCGATGAGATTAACTAATCGTGCTAAGCGTGCGCTTTGTCATGCGCATAACCAATGGAACGGATTTGTGTTTAGCGAGCCTTCAAACGGGTTACTTCCGTTAGTCCGCTCAAAGCTGAAATCACACCAGGTTGTCATCGATGACAGCGAGATTCTGGTGACTGAGATAGGCTTTGTGACTATGGCGGTGCATGCGGATCGTGCAGTTAAGTACGGGGAATCACTGGTCGTGCCGGGTGTTGACAGTAATGGTGTATGTGGTTTTCTGGTGCTGCGTGAGGGCGCTGTGCCGTATCACAGCCTTTCCTCAAGTGCCAATGCGGCATACCATGAATCCGATCGTGCACACGAAAAGGCAAGCGCGCTGGTTGCAGCTTATGGCGACAAAGACAAACTTAAGGCTGCAGCCCATAAGGCGCCCTGGTATAGAATAATCACCGAGCAGGATGTAGCTTGTTCCGGGCTATGTCTGTGGGGAAGTGAGTCTTTTTTACGCAGGATTGGTTTACTGTTTTTTGCAAAACGATTCGGTTTGCCGCGACTCATTCTGCGACTTGCAGGCTCCTATGGTGATCGAGTTGCCGCAGCCAGTATGTTGCGTACAAAGCTCGACTAATTGGGCGGGAAGCAGCGATGTGGCCTGGCTTAGCGTCAGGCTGCTTGATTTTTATCCAGTGTATCCGTGTACCCGAGCGAGAAAAAAGCAGAAAAGAGAGAAAAAAGGACATCCATTCGAGAAGAAAAAAAGAGAAAGAGGGACATCCATTCTGATTTGTCAGAGGAAGAAAAAAGGACATCCATTCTGATTTGTCCAACAAAAAAGTATTAGGATAGGATTTTGATCAAGTATTAGCAGTAAGCGGCAACCTCAGTAACGTAATGATGCGAGCCCGAAAGCGGTTGATCGCGCTGGAGTCCCCCGCTGACTATCACATCTGTGTAAGGCCGTAGGTAGAAGTCTTTGGTGGGCACTGCGTACCGGGTGCGTGAGGCGTGTCGCCAACTGGGCTGGCAGAAGTGCCACAGTCTTGCAAAGTGCAAAGTGCAAAGCGCTAACTGGAAGATGGTAAGGATCAGATTGACGGACCCAGGTTCATAAATTGAGATTGTTAAAAAATGGATGTCCCTGTTGTTGTTTCTGTTGTTGTTTCCAAGAGCTCACATGTTCTACTGCGCTCGCTGCATAAACAAGGTAACTTCGGCAAACGTTAAACCAAACTTGCGGATGTAAGCGCGGTTCATAATGGTGTTATCGTCTAAAGCCCAAATCCAGTCATTAAAGCGTACTCGATAGCTTTTGTCGCCCACCGGTAAATTCATCTCATAAGTCCAATTGAATGCATTCCCATATGAGCGGCCCGTAGCACCAGGCAAAATATCATCAGCCATACCGGTGTAGGTTCCATCGGCATGCCGTTCTATAACCCATACGCGTTTCTCTACACCTGCACCAAGCCCGTAAATGAACGTTTCATCCAAAGTTAATGTGTTACCTTCTACACTGCCAGCTATGTCTACCGTAAATCGTTGAACCACATTACCACCGCGATTTTGCACAATACCCCAAACATTTACGTTGCCATCAAAAAACTCTTCCAATACAAATTCAGGTGTTTGTTTCGAGTAAGCAGCAGGGTCTATGGTTGCGCACCCTGTTAAAAAACACAATGAGCATACATAAGCAAGCAGTGATTTATAATGGTTTATTTTCATATCGTTTTCCCACATTTTGTTTTACCCTCTTATTACGAAAAATTGAGTAATCCAGATTAGTATCACAATTTCTCTAAGAGCATCCTTTGGCTTCAACTCGTCGAGGGAATGCTGTCCCCCAAAGGGCCTTACTAAATCCGACCTGACTGCCTAAAACATGCCCTCAGTTTTCAATCTACTGTGTCCTTGCCAGGCTACTCGTCTGGACAGATTATCCGCTTTGATTATCACTTGATTTCTCTGCCCTTATGTGAGGAACGCAGTTATTGTTGCGGTTTTTAACTCGGTAACAATTTATAAACTATTTCATGCGATATTCTTCGTTTGTCTGCAACAGCACCCTATACAACCGAGCAAGTCCTGCCGCCAATGCCACGCAAGCTTTGTTGTATCCTCGTCGCGTTACCAATGCAATTGAAGATTCAGTTGGTGATCAGTTAAATTTGTCGCACATGGAAGCAAAGCAGGGTGCGGTAGTCAACGAGCGAATGATTTGCCGCCGAATCGAGGGCCGCCGTCATTTGGGTTGTCAGGGTAAGCTCGATTTCAGTTTCTTAATCGTAGGTAGCAAGCAACCTCGCTGTCAGAGCTGATATTGTCTGTTTTGCACCGCACAGCGGCTATCTTGCAATATTTCAGGGGGTAGTGTCGGCCCGAATGGGTTGAATGCAGTCGAAGCGGGCAAAATTCGATGAAATTCAGTAGCCACTGCGGGCTCAAGTAGTTGCTGGGTAACGCTAGTGGGCTGCGCGGAAAGTTCGCTAACACGGCTCGAAGCCACAGTCGTCATAGCTGCGTTAACCTGTTGTCCAAAGCGCGGGTTCGACGCAGGCCCAGCTATGCCTGCATTTTTCCGCCTTGCTCTGACAACATTGGCTGTGAAAAGTCTGTTACCGAACTTCCCGCACAACCCACTAGTCAGCGTGAAATATGGCATTTATGCTTCCCATACACAGAAATGTCCTGTTTTTACGATTTATGCCGATTGGTTTAACTATTGGAGCGAACGCCAGAGTTGTGCTGTTTGTGTTTATACAGATCGACGGCTGGACATTTCTAAACTGCGTATCACTCACAGCCAAATAATATATTTCCTTGAGCTATATTTCCTTGAGCAAGGATGTATTTGTCATCTCGCACCGCCAATAGAGTAGTCTTGTTGTACTTGTTCTCCTCGTTACAAATATAGTATCCATTCCATGATCCATTGCTAAATCTACTAATGGTGTTAATATTTCCATTGATAAAAACCGTAACAATTTTTGTTTCCATCATTGAAAATAACAGAATATCGTTTGCCTTATCTGGAGATTTGCAACTTATTTCTTCAGGCGTATGAAGAAACGCCTCAACAGTCAGGCTTTAAAGATTATAATCGCCATAGGCCTTTAAAGCCAAATCTCTATTTTTCTGTATATTCGACATATCCATGGGAGAACCGGTTTCATATGTTAGAAAATAGTATTCTCCATCGTTACCGAAGTAATCTACGTATGTACCATTCTCGTCGCTTCGAATATGAGATTGTGTGGGAGTAAAAGGTATGCCAAGTTTAAGACCATTAAAACTTACTGTATTTTCCTCTGATTTAGTCTCCAGGTCACCAGAATATACCAGGCCCGCGTATGAACAAGCTAACAGATTTGACTTCATCGTGGCACATGTTGCTTCCCAGCTTTCTGGATCCAGCATATCATCAGTCAAACGATCACTTGCTGCAGCGGAACTGGTAGTAATTACTATAATTGACGCGTAAATAAATTTCATATCTCACAAATGCTGTACTTCGCACCATCTTTAAATTCGTCACCTCTGATCTCTGCAACAATCCCGCCCGAAGCTGGAACTAATGGGCCATTTGAAAAGTACGGTAACACGGCTCGAAGCCACAGTTGCCATAGCTGCGTTAGTACGGACATGCACTTTATCCAATTGAGCCATTTACCAGCCTAAAATGAGAAGAAAAGGGTGTGGGAGAACAAGGGCAGTCATTGTTAGTTGTTCCAGAGTAAAAAGCTGTGATAGGGTTTTAAACAAGTGTTAGCAGTAGGCAGTAATCGAGGTGCGGTAATCACATGAGTCAGAAAGAAGTTGATCGCGCTAGAGTCAATCTCTTACCATCGTATCTGTATTAGAGCCGTATCTAGATACTTCCTTTGTAGTCGAGATTGCCTTACTAACAAGCATGTGCGGCCGTTGATATTTGTTGAAAGGGTATATACGGGCGTCTTGTTGAAAGGTTTTATACAGACGTCAGTATCGGTCAGCGTTGGACTTAGCTGGTAAAACACTACTATGCAGAAACTTGATGTTGTAGCTCGATTGTTTCCACTGCTTATTACCGGGGAGAAAACTTCAACTATTAGATTTAGAGAAGCACAAATCCATGTAGGACCTATGGATTATTGGTGTGAAGGTAACCCAGAAAAAACTGTCACAGTCTGGGTTTATAACTGTAGCGATATGGCGCTGTCTGAAGTGGCTGCGTTTTTGGGGAAAGCTGAGGAGTGGTCAGACAAGGTAATGCTTGCGAGCATGCGTGAACACTATTCAGACATTTTGTTGTCAGATATTGTGCAAGTTGTTGAACACTACGATCCCAGGGAATCTTTACCCTATTTGCCTTAAATGGAAAGTATGGACTAGCGGCAACCCGTTTAAAAAAGTATCGCCAAACCAGCACTCGCCCTGGTTGCTGATAGAAAAGCCTGAGTTGAAGTTTGAGAGATAAAGTGCTTAAAAAACAGTCAAAAAAACAAGGGCCACATTGATAGTTACCCATTGCAGATCGGGTAACGAGGCAGAAGCGCCACAGCCAAAAATGATCGATACACATCAAAGCCGGCGAAGATGGTGGTCACCGCTCTGATCAAAATAGAACGTCGATAAAACTTCCAATCCCCGATGTCGAATGTTCGGGCACTGGTAGTGCGGGTACATTACCAAGTCTGGTTTATGCCAGGGTAGGTATTCCTATGGAGAATGTACTGCGGTACACTGATTGTTTGACTTTGCCTGGAGTTTTCTCCAGGTTTTTTTTCCCTGTGTTAGCGAGGAGTTAGTAATAAGTGTCGATGCGTAGAAGACTATCCAAGGGCCCAAAATTCTTTGGGCTGTTTTTCACGGCACTGTTCAGTGCTGCCTCATTTAATTCAACAGCGGCAGAGGTCACCGCAGGTGCTGTACAGGACTGGGGGAGCGGTTTTATTGCCTCATACACGATCACAGTAGAAGACACTGACACCCTTAGTGGAATCCTGTCGAACTGGCAGATCGACGTTCAGCAGCCTGAATCCGTCGATATTTCAAGGGCCTGGGCTGGTGGTTATAACGGCGGCCTCGATACTTTTTCGTCGGGAAGCACTTTTACGATCTCAAACGAGAATCAAGGCTTCAAGCCAGATTTATTCGCAGGCAGTCAGTTCACTATCAACGTACTGGGTAGTAAACCATCGGGATTGTCGTTAGAGGAAATCGGTTTGACAGTGGCGTTCTCCAGTCTGGATGAACCACCGGAGCCGGTCGCAGAGGTTGTTACCAATGCCGATGCAATATCGGTACAAGATTGGTATAACCCGGCACATGGAGGTGGTTTCAACGTAACCTTCGAGTGTGCGCTTGCTGCAACGACGGTTTCAAACGTTGATATCCAGTTAAATTATCTCGGCAACGGCGTAGTTCAAAGAACGTCATTACAGGGTTACCTTGGTGCTTCCACTCAAGTGGTTTCCGATGGCAATACAACGGTTATTTCATCTTCGGATGTACCATCGCAAACAGGCACTGTAAGGTTTCAGGTCGGTGTAAATGGTGCCGGATACTCTGCCAGCGATTTTGCTATTAGCTGTACATCCGGTGATGGCATAGCAGACACCGAAGAAACGGAGCCAGCTTGTGAGGCTGTCGTTTATTACCAGGATGCAGATGGCGACGGCTTCACTACCTCTGAGACAACAGAAGCGTGTACTCAGCCAGCCGGGTTCATAGCTCAGCCTTCCGACGCATTGGATTGCGACGATGGAAACGCAGATGCGTTTGAGGTGCTGACCTTTTTCGGCGATCGCGATGGAGATGGATTTACCTCTGGCTCAACATCATCCTGCGGGCTTCCGGTTGGGTATGTCGAAGATCGTTCGTTGATGGAAGACTGTAACGATAACAGTGCGGGTATCAATCCGAATGAAACTGAGATTGCAGATGATGGTATTGATCAGAATTGCGATGGTGTCGATCTGGAGACACTACGCCTTTGTACGATAGGTGATGCTATTGTTGAGACGGTCTTACCCCAACAAGAGTGCGATGCGTTGGTTAGCTTTTATGATTCAACCGACGGTGCAAACTGGAATAATAATACGAGCTGGAACACGCCGACAGATCCGTGCGATTGGTTTGGAGTAAGTTGCTCTGCAACAAATGTCACCAATCTCGTTCTCGAACGTAATAATTTAATTGGATCGATCCCAGCTGAACTTGGTAACTTGAGCAACCTGGAGGAGCTTGATCTCAGAAGGAATATCCTAACCGGATCGATCCCAGTGGAGCTTGGTAACTTAAGTAACCTACAGATTCTTCGCATCACAGCTGTAACTTTTGTCGAGATTGGTCTGATCGGATCAATCCCAGCAGAGTTTGGTAACTTAAGCAACCTACATACACTTGATCTAGGCACTAATAATCTAACGGGTCCTATCCCAACAGAGATCGGTAACCTGCATAGCCTCCAGTACCTCTTTCTCAGTACGAATGACCTAAGTGGATCGATCCCAGCGACACTTGGTGATTTGAGCAACCTGAAGGAAGTTTTTATCGTAGGGAATGACTTAAGTGGATCGATCCCGGCAACGCTTGGTAACTTGAATGACCTGGAGCAAATTTCTCTTAGATTTAATGAACTAAGCGGATCGATCCCAGCAACACTTGGTAACTTGAGCAACCTAATAGAGGTTGATTTTAGCTTCAACGACCTAAGTGGATCGATCCCAGCTGAACTTGGTAACCTGAGCAACCTTATAGAGGTTGATTTTGCCTCTAACGACCTAAGTGGATCGATCCCAGCTGAACTTGGTAACTTGAGCAACCTGGAGCTTATTGACCTCCACCTTAATGACCTAAGTGGATCGATCCCAGCTGAACTTGGTAACTTGAGCAACTTAGATGATCTT
>CAYMVV010000079.1:20908-25945 GCA_964393885.1 uncultured Granulosicoccaceae bacterium
TAAGTGGATCGATCCCAGCTGAACTTGGTAACTTGAGCAACTTAGATGATCTTGACCTCGCTTTTAATGCCCTAAGTGGATCGATCCCAGCTGAACTTGGTAACTTGAGCAACTTAGATGATCTTGAACTCGGCTTTAATGAACTCAGTGGATCAATCCCAGCTGACCTTGGTAACTTAAGCAACCTGCGGATCCTTCGTCTCGACAGTAATGCATTAAGTGGATCAATTCCGGCTGAGCTAGGTAACTTGGAGAACTTGCAGATTTTAGATCTCAGTCGTAATCAACTAAGTGGAGATTTATCGCCACTAGGAAGTCTTTCGGATACCATAAGGAGCAGCCGTTTTGATATCTTCGACAACGGGTGCTTTACGTCGGCAGACCTTACCACCGCTGCTTTTCTGGATATGGTAGCACCGGGTTGGGATTTAGGATGTCTCTAAGGCGCTCCCGTTGCCCTGATAAACGATAAGGCCAATAACAAAGCATCCCGCAGATTGCTGCGGGACACCGAGGTAATTATCCAGGTTATTGTGTATGTACGCGTCTTTTGTTTTTGTTCCGATCTAACAAAAAAAGAGACAGCCGTTCATTGTTGTTGAAAGGGATACGGGCGTCTTGTTGAAGTGTTTTCTTCAGGCGGCGGTATGAATCACTGTAGGGCAGAGAAACTACTGCGGATCTGAAAACACTTCAGGGTGTTGTTTCTGCTACACATAACAGAGACTTGGCGACGCCTGTGGTGGTGTCTACGTTTCTTGTTCCCGGTCTTGTACGGTCCGTATGCTTACATCCACGAGACTTATAGACGCATCTTGTGAAAGGTTAAGCTTTTCACGTATGCCATTAGCGGGTGAGGGGCTGTTAGTTTGCGTGTAACACGCTTGCTGCTATTTCCAGCTTGATGCGCTTTTATTTCTTTTATGCCCATCAGGGCTTTCCAACGACTCTTTTAGTCATCGTCAATGCCTGTGTAATTTGCTTAAGCGGGTATGTTTCCATTTCGGTTTTAGCGTAAAGCGTTAGCAGCCAAATCTGATCCTCTGCAGTTATCCAGTAGTAAATTACTCTTATGCCACCACGTGTACTTCTGGTACGCCACTGCGGGTTGACCGCATGCCACGAGATACGTAGCATTGATTACTCACAGTAATTTTTTATGGGTTGGCATGAAAAAAAATAATTTAGCTTCAATTGCAGCGTTGGCGTTGCTGGCGACATCCGGGTGGTCTTTCGCAGCCAATGAAGACGTAACGCTAGACGCAAACGGAGACTTGAGAATAACACTCGCATCTGGCGTAGACAGAACAGTCGAGATTTCAGGCGGAGGAACAACAGATCTTAATGTCAGGATAGAGGGGCTTACGACGTTTGAAAATAGTTACCCTGCTGGCTTTGCGGGGGATATCTATGTCGAAGCTGACCAGGACAGTAACGAAGATACATTGCTATTCATAGGGCTAACCATACCAGGTTCGGTCAATGTGCTCTCGGGTCGAGGCGATGATTCCATCCGGTTTATAGGTTCGCAAGTCGCGGATATCGATGTCAGAGCCCGTCAGGACGATGATTTTATAGAGGTAACAAACACAGTGGCTACAGGCACTGTGGTGTTACGTGGACACTCAGGGGTAGACACCTTTGTGATATCAGGAAATATATTTGAAAACTTCCGGATAAGGGGCGGTCGTGATGACGATGACATTGCCATAGAGGGCAATATGTTTATGGGTAATGTTCTTAATATCGATGGACGTGATGGTGATGATGAGCTAAGCCACGGCGCAAACACGCCGGAATTGGGGACTGATAACTTTACTGCCCTGGGCACAATCAGCGAATGTGAGGCTGTTGTTTATTACCAGGACGCAGACGGCGACAGCTACACTACCACCACCACCACGCAGGCGTGTACCCAGCCAGCCGGGTTCATAGCTCAGCCTTCTGACTCACTGGACTGTGACGATGGAAACGCAGATGTGTTTGAGGTGCTTACCTTTTTCGGCGATCTCGATGGCGATGAATTTACCTTTGGCTCAACATCATCCTGCGGTCTTCCGACTGGATATGTTGAAGATCGTTCGTTGATGGAAGACTGTAACGATAACAATGCGGCCATCAATCCGAATGCGGCTGAGATTGCAGATGATGGCATAGATCAGGATTGCGATGGTGTCGATCTGGAGACGCCACCATCCGGATGTGCAATAGGCGGTGCTTTTGTCGAGACTGTTTTACCTCAACAAGAGTGTGATGTGCTGGTTAGCTTTTTTGAATCGACCGACGGAGCAAACTGGATGGATAATACAGGTTGGAACACACCGACAGATCCGTGCGGTTGGTTTGGAGTAAGTTGCTCAAGAACCAATGTCACTGATCTCAGTTTCTTCTTTAATGGGTTAAGTGGATCGATCCCGACAGAGTTGGGTAACTTGAGTAACTTAACGTTCCTCGATTTCAGTGAGAATTCCCTGACTGGATCTATCCCGACTGAGCTGGGGAACTTGAGTAACTTAACGTTCCTCGATTTCAGTGGGAATTTCCTGACTGGATCGATCCCGACAGAGTTGGGTAACTTGAGTAACCTGAGAACGCTTATTCTTCCCAACAATGAATTAAGATCGATCCCGACAGAGTTGGGTAACTTGAGTAACCTTGAGAGACTGGACCTCGGCGCCAATGAATTAAGTGGATCTATCCCGGCTGTGCTGGGTAACTTGAGTAACCTGGAGTCTCTGCGCCTCGCCGCCAATGATTTTAGTGGATCGATCCCGGCAGAGCTTGGTAGCTTGAGTGAACTGACGTTCCTCGATCTCAGGTTCAATGAATTAAGTGGGTCGATCCCAGCAGAGCTTGGTAGCTTGAGTAACCTGGAGGTTCTCGAGCTGGGCGGTAATGAAATAAGTGCGATCCCAGCTGAGCTGGGTAACCTGCGCAACTTGCGGCGCTTTGCTATTCCTAACAATCAATTAAGTGAGATCTCAGCGGAGCTAACTGAGCCGGGTAACTTGAGCGAACTGTTGTTCCTTGATCTCAGATTCAATCAATTTAGTGGATCAATCCCAAGAGGGCTGGCTAACTTGAGCAACCTGGGAGCCCTTGATCTCAGTTTCAATCAATTTAGTGGATCAATCCCGGCAGAGCTGGGTAACTTGAGCAACCTGCAAAGCCTTGTTATCGTAAACACTGATTTAAGTGGGTCGATCCCAGCAGAGCTTGGTGATTTAAGTGACCTGAGGACCCTTAATCTCGCAGGCAGTCAATTAAGTGGATCAATCCCGGTAGAGCTTGGTAATTTAAGTAGCCTGTTAACTCTGAATCTCTCAAACAACGAACTGAGTGGATCAATCCCAGCAGAGCTTGGTAATTTAAGTAGCCTGTTCAGACTCAATCTCTCAGACAACGAACTAAGTGGATCAATCCCAGCAGAGCTAGGTAACTTGAGTAGACTGTTCGAGCTTTTTCTTTCCAACAATGCATTATTTGGAGATTTATCGCCACTTGGAAGCCTTAACATAAGAATTAACACCAGGTTTGATATTAGCGGGAACGGATGCTTCACGTCGGCAGATCTTACCACCGCCGCTTTTCTGGATATCGTGGAGCCGGGTTGGCAAAGAGGATGTTTGTTTCTAGAACGGTTCCGTTGAGCTGATAAACGATAAGGTAAATGACAAGGTATCCCGCAGATTGCTGCGGGATACCGAGATAATTGTCCAGGTTTGCTGTGTATGTACGCGTCTTTTTTTGTTCCGATCAAGTGTAGTAACAGGGGCCTTCGGGGCAATTCGTTTATGCTGATAACACAGTGGCTTACCCCTCGCATCAACAACTCTTTACCACCTTCTTTCCAGTTAAGCAGTAACTTCATGAAGCACAGCGTGCGTTTGGTCAGTGCGATCAGGCAGAGTCGTCCGATCGTGCGCCCGCGCCCGATTACCACCGTCTAGCCAGGCGTGTAAACGGCACAGACAATAGTGTCCACTAAAAAATAGGTGGGCACCATGCAAGAGTCAGTAAGCACAAACGACACTCCTAAACGAAAGACTCGTCGCTCTTATACGAGCATTGAGAAGGCGTTAGATGTTG
Source organism: uncultured Granulosicoccaceae bacterium (assembly GCA_964393885.1). Lineage (GTDB taxonomy): Bacteria > Pseudomonadota > Gammaproteobacteria > Granulosicoccales > Granulosicoccaceae. The sequence continues at coordinate 24,998 of CAYMVV010000079.1, forward strand.
AACGCGCCAAAGTCAGCGCCCTCGATCAACACATTGCAATGCTGGAGCAACAACTCGCCGCATTACGTCGCGCTCGCTACGGCAGAAGTTCAGAACAGCTCGATCAACATATCTATCAGCTAGAGCTGATGCTCGAGGATCTTGGGTTAAGCGTCAGTGAACAACGCGAATCGGATATTGCCAGTTCGGGTGGCGATAAGATCGAGGAGCAAGGAAAGCAAGAAAAACCAACCAGCAAACGTCAGTCCCTGCCAGAACACCTGCCACGAGAAACCGTTCTTCATGATGTGGTCGATACCTGTGGCGACTGCGGCGAAGCACTCAAACAATTTGCACAAGACACCAGTGAGCAGCTGGAGTATGTGCCTGCTTCGTTTCGAGCGCTCACATGTACGACCAAAGTATCGTTGTGGTTGTGAAGATAAGATACATCAGGCCGATGCACCGAGCCGCCCGATCCCACTAGGATATGCAGGCCCGGGATTATTGGCTCATGTAGCGATCGCCAAATATACCGACCATCTGCCACTGTACCGACAATCGGCAATTTACTCTCGCGAAGGTGTCGAGCTGAGTCGTTCAACCCTTGCAGACTGGATTGGTCAGATCTGTCGATTATTGCGACCGTTGAACAACGCCCTGTGCCAGCATGTATTGCAGGCGGATAAGATCCATACCGATGACACACCGGTGCCCGTGTTACAGCCAGGACGCAAGAGCACGAAACAAGGGCGCTTGTGGGGCTATCTCACAGATGATCGACCTGCGGGTGTTGAACGAGCTCCTGCGGTATGGTTTGCTTACTCACCGGATCGCAAAGCCAAATGGCCTGCCGAGCATCTGCAGGGCTACGAAGGTATTCTGCAGGCGGATGGCTATGCAGGTTATGACGCCTGCGTATTCCGGCGAAGCTGATCACCTGTTCCGGCCCATGGTGATCACCGCACA
>CAYMVV010000080.1:0-25851 GCA_964393885.1 uncultured Granulosicoccaceae bacterium
CAAAGGTGTTGTAGCTAATAATTTCACCGCCGAAAGCAGATTGAGCTCGTGCGTGGGAAGTTACCAGCATTGTAGAAAGCAAAAACATCGCTGGCAGTAGGATGAACCTGAATGGTATGGTCATACGAGCCCCTGGTTTTTGATGGCTTCTCGGCCAAAAAAGGAGGCGCGATACTATCAAAATTGCTGATACTAAGCCGGGTTTGTTTTCACAAATATGAAACACTTTTTGCTGTAAAAAACGTGCGTGCATCACATTCATTCAAGGTAGTGTGAATTCACCCACAGAGATTTTTGCACAGGGTGAATAGGGGCAGGGCAACCATGAAATAATCTCACAGCGGGTAATGGCAGCTGAGTAATGAAGCGGGTAACTGCGATGAATCGCGCCAGAGTATATGTGACCAAAGAACCAGGTGCGGGAAAACTGCTCGTCCGGGTCCACGCTGGTGGCGCTCGGCAACGGACGTTTCTCCTTTGAGATACGAACGGATGTTATGAGTATAGCTATGAATGAACAAGAACGACGTGATCCCTTTGCCGTTGGTGTGGAAGTAAAGGGTGAAGTTCAAAATCCTGGTTTTTATGAGTTAGAAGGCTTAGGTGCTATCGAGGCGATTCATCGAGCCGGTGGGGTAACTGATAATGCCGACTACCAGAACATCACTATTGCTAACGGCGATAAGGGCAGGGTATTGGATCTGTTGGAGTCTGTTACAAAGGATAACCCGGATATATACGTTCCACCAGACTGGGTTGTTACCGTCCCACGTGTGTACGGCTCGTCAAACGATAACGGTAGTGTGAATAATAAAATCAAGGACTATATTTCTAAAAGAAAAGAACAGGCTGATCCTCAATACCACGCCGAGTTACTTGAGATGAGTTTAAGTGAAAACAAAGCGCAATGGGCTGCGCGGGTGCTGAAAGGGATACGCAGGCTTGTTGGGAGAGATGCATAGACAAAATATCAAGGGCTCTCATTGTTAGTTGTTCAGCAGTAGAAATCTGTGGCAGGATTTTGAAAAAGTATTAGCAGTAAGCTGTGTGGTGTAGTGTGCACGTAACGTAATAGGTGCATTGGCAGATCTGCCAGATATGTTTCCAAGCCCCGCAGGATATATTGGAGACCTGCAGGATGTATTGGAATATATAGTTGTGCTATGCCACAACAGCGCATGCCTGCACACAACACTACAAAATCATTGTCCTGACGATTTTGATCGTGAGTAGAACTGCAATTAGTCGTATAGTGTTTGTCAGCGTTACTGACAAATAATTGTGAGTCTATGTGCCGTAGTGCATGCCTCGTAACACACATTTTAAATCAATACTTTCGTGCTTTCCCTGCTCTTCATAAAAGTTGTCATACGCCTCGTTAAGTGCGGCGTTGATATTTATAGCAGCTGGCAGCTTTTTGGCTTCCGAAATTTTATTCTCGGCATTGTTTTCATAGCTGGTGCTGTTGATAGAGGTGCTGCCAGAGCTATTGAATCCAATCTCAACTTTATAAATTTTCCTGTTTTGTAAGTCGGACAATTGTAGCCATCTGTTCGCCTCTCCCGATCCGTAATCAACTTTTGTTCTCACTTCAACGACAAGATCTTCACACTTGTTCTCGATTACTGTCCAGCCGTTCTCATGGTGGGAGCTATCCGGGGGTGTTGCGCAACCGTAAATTGAGATAGCGAGAACGCAAGTGACAGCGTATGTTTTTCCATTGATAAAAATACTCATTTCAAACATCATCCCTTATGTGTAAGTACCACTCCTAATACGCTAGACACTGCCGCAGTTAAATACCGCAGTTCGCGAATGTGGTTTGTGTGTGAGCTGTCATTGTTTGACTGGAGACTTGTGCTTTTATGACCCTTAATCGGTATTGGGTCGACTATTTCAATCGATTATAACATAAACCGTATACTGGAAGTGATGTACTCGAATTTTTACCTGCTGCCTGACTGCACTGGTTGCAGGTACTTCCTGACTTATTCTGATAATTTTCAATTATGTAGACAGATCTGTGTTGTATGCGACATCATTTGGCAGTCATGATGCTTTGCTATGTTTGACCTTAGTGCTTCTTGAGAGTCGGCATCACGATCTGTAAGTTACTGATACCACTGTCTTACCAAAAAAATACATCCATTGTTCGTTGTTTAGACGTAAAAATATGCAAGAAGATCTCATCACAGGTCAAAAATTTTGATCATCGCAAGCAGTGGCTGGAAGATGTACTGCCGAGGTTGAGTGGAGACGTATTGGACGTTTTAGTTGTCCCGGTTGTCTCACGGGCGTTCCCACGTCCGTGAAGGTATAAAGATAAGATCATTCTATTCAGAGCACATTGTTGCGTTTAATTTGGCTTTTGGCTTAATAAGTCCAGGAAAACAATGCATATACTAATTCTGAATGTATCCGCCTTTCAAAGCTTCTCTGCGTTTGTAGTTTTCCCAATCGCCCCGGTCTCTTTGGTGTAAGCCTCTTTTAGTCAGGTATTCAATCAGCTCCTTGTTTGATGTTGCCAGGTCGGCCAGGCCGACTTCCGCTCGGCGTATATTCACGTTTTCAATATCGGCAATGTCTTGTGTTGGTTCCACTCTACCGGTCTGTGTATTGTAGTCACACATAGTCCCGTACATTGACGGTTGATACTTTAGGCAAAGGTAACGATCTAATAAGCTCGCGTAGAATGAACCGAAGCATTCGCCTTTGGGTAGCGCGTTTTTCATCATGTTGATTGTCAGATGCTGAAACTCGCTATCGTGAACAGCTGCCGATGTAAGATAAAAACTTGCTTCAACAGCTTTGCGGCCGATAATATTCGGCCCGGGCCATCCGTACTGCCGGTAGATGTCATTGAATAGTACAGCTGATTCTTCACTGAATCTGTCCCACTTTTCCACTGCACCGTTCTTCCACTTCTTTTTCTTGTAGCGTCTCAATCGAGCGTCATATTCCATTTTTCTACGCAGAATGGTGTCGCAGAGTTCGGCATTGAAACATTCTTGCTTGTCTGTCGATTTTTGCACAAACGCCTTTAGTCGTGCCCAGCTCGAAAAACAGTACAGGCGAGCTGTCACACGCTGTGCATCAAGTATGGAGAATCGCTTTGCAAAGACAGCTTCTTCAGATAAGCCGTGCATTTTTGTATCAAAATGCCCAATAATCGGGACAATTGATTTATCTCTTGCACGATGCTGTGACTTTAGTGTTTGAGCCTCACGACGGAGGTATTCAAGATTTGGTTGGTCGGGAAGGAATTTCATTCAGCTCTCCACATTCAGCTTTCGAAAAAAGTAGCGCTCAACTCGCGAAAGCGCAGAAAGCCAGAATGTACAGATCTGTCTATATGTTGTAACCAAATCAGGTGGAGTTAAACTCCTTTCCGCGAGCCAGATGCACCCTGAAGTGCTGGAAGGGAATATAGATAAATGTCGGGCTGGTTGCAAGTGCATGTCGTCACCGACTTTAGGTAGCGAATTATAATTCACACATCAGAACTATTGTCCTGTCAAAGTTCTTAAGGTAGGTGTCTCGCTAAGATTTGTTATGGCGGCATCGCCAGTCGCGTGCCGCATAGTCGGCGTTGTCACTCAGCCTCGGCACCATGTGTTGTTAAACGGCTCAGCCAGGCCGTCCGGCGTCGGGCTGTCATGCCATTTGTTTTCGCCAGCGTCGTAGATGCCCAGCGCGTCGCCGCGACTATCGAGATTCCAAACCGACCAGGAAACTGCGTCGAAGCGCCCGTCTGGGTCTGAAATCGCGTCTTCGTCTGGATTGTGCAGGCTACGATAGGCGATGAGGTGGTCGCAGAGCATGTGCTGGGAGCCGCGTGTGCCGTACCATTTGCCCCGGCGCTCCGCGTAGCGGCTGACGCCGAATTCGCCAACAAACAGGGGCATGTTGGCTCCCTGTGCAACACCATCCTGTGCCTCGACGTTCGCGATGAGCCGTTGTCGAATCACCCGCCGTTCGGCGCTGGTGGTTTCCGGGCAGGTGTAGGGGCCGGTGCCGTCGGGGCCGCTTGTTTGGCCGTAGCAGAGCCGAATGTCGAAGGGGCTCACGCGCACACCGGTACGAGAACCCCTGCGCCACGCAGGTTTGGCATCCACGTCGCCGAATCCGTCTTCGTCGGCATCGTAGGCGTGTTCATCGGGGAATGGGACACCGGAGAAGTAGTTGTGTGCCGTCCAGATGAGATTAGCCCATCTGGATGTTCCATCTGCGCGCACGAATGTGGCGCGCACTTGTGGGCCGTTGGCCAGGTTGCCACCGAAGTACCCGGTGAGCACCAGCGGCTTGTCGGCATCGATTGCGCGCAGGGCTTGCACCCATTCTGCCTGGAGCTCGGCGACCAGATCAGTGTTGGCGTAGGCGCCTCTGTCGGGTGGGTGGGGTTCGTTGACGAGTTCGAACGCGACGACGTTGTCGAAGGTCCCCGCGGCTTCGTGCTCGTTGACCCATCGAAGCACCGCGGCGAGGTAGCGCTCGCCGAGGGTTTTCCCGCTATCCGGGTGGCGCCATGAGAGGACTTCAAAGGTGTCATCGGGATGTCTGGTGCCATCGCCCCACATGTGTTGCCACGCCCACTCTGGTATCCAAAATCCAGTGCCGCCACCCAGGTGAAGAGGATCGAGCACTACATCGACTTCTGCCTGATCCGCGTACTGGATGATCGGTAGCAGCACCTCGTCGAGGTAGTTAGCAACATCGGTATCTTCGGTGGGCTGGACGTCATCCCAATGGGCAACGAGTCTGACGGTGTCGAAGCGTTCCGCGACGCGGTCTAGATCCAGCTGGTCAAGCGGTCGCGATTCGACTTTGTCTCCGCGGATGTTGACACCGTTCCAGTACACGGGCGTGTTGGGCGAGTCGGTGCGAACGAGGCTCCAGCGGCCTTCGATCTGGGCGGTGGCAAAGACCTCGGGTGTTTCAGCAGGCGCGTCGACGTGAAGCGCGTCGGCGCGGCCGTCTTCCGAGAGTCGAACGGTTGTCGACGGTTGCCTGTTCCCTGATGTCCCGTGCTTTTGATATGTAAATGCCAGTGTAGCTGCAATACCTGCTGCCATCAGGGCTTTAATCCACAGGCCCTTGCCGCGACTGGTTCGTTGCTCTGTTGAACGCCTGCGGCGTTTTCGCCTGTGTCTCAAGGGAGGATGCGCAGAGTGATTGAGATCGTATTTTTCCAATTTGAGTGTTCTTACCGTATCCGTGGTAGGTCTGGCAAACTAAGCAGTAGTAAGGGTGAGAAGTAATTATCACGGTAAAATATCGACAAACAAGTGATATAGCGCACATAAATCTTGATGTATTCCCACGGATTGCCTGCTAACAATCGAAAGCGTAATCAAACTGCAACAATTTCCCAGCTGCAAGACAGTCTGTCCGCGGCTACCTAAATCTGAAATTCGTCGTGGCAGGAGGTTGCCGGTGTGAGCCATGAGGGCCGGGACCAGCAAATCCACATTTTCGGATGGCAGTTCGCTGAAGAATCAATCGGGGGGGCGATCTCCCGAGAGATACGCCTGGAATGACACCGCGATATGAGGGGGAAAGCAGAAACACAAGGGTTGTTTTCCGATAGTTAATTGACGATAACAACTGGTCTGACAAATTTGTCGCCTAATAGTTGCTGATCCTTGCTGAGTATGCGTATCGCATCCAGGATGCTCCGGGCGAAATCGATGGTATGCTATCGCTGCTTTTAAATACTATTGAGGTACATTGATGTCGTCATTTGAGTTTTAATTTGATGAATAATCTTCGATTAATTTTTCTCTATTTAGTTGTTTTTCTTTGTATGCCAGCAGCTTGTGCTGAAGCTTACTCAGTAAGCTATTTAGTAAAAGACATCGCTGAGATACAAACACAGATCGAAATAGATGTATCAGTGATTGAGCCAGGTGACAAAATCGAGCAGGAGTACTTTGGAAGTCCTGTATGGATCTACCGCAGGACTCGGGCAGATCATGAGTATTTAAGCAAAAGCAAAGATGATGTATTAAGTGATCAGAATATTAAGTCGATCATAAAAAAAATTAAAAAAGGAGCGCAATCAACGAGCTCTTTGTTGTCAGCACGCATGTTATTACTCGACCAGCCAGAGCTGGAGAAAAATCCCTATCGATCGAAAAATAATGAATACTCTGTTTTTATGCCGTTGGGAAAGATGGGATGCGCGTTGCAGTTCGAATTTTTTCGAAGCAAAATTGACGGAGCGTTATTATTTGATCCATGCACTGGTGATCAGTATGACTCGTCAGGAAGATTTTTGGATCGGGGGGCAAAAACATTTTCCCTGCACACTGGAGAAAAAATTAGTTCTGACCCGATCGCCGCTGGCCTGCGTATTCCACCGCACAGGTATAAAGCTGACGGGATTTTAATTATCGGGGTGGCGGATATAAATATGCTCCCCGAGATTTCTCTGTCAAAAAATTCCTTGTACTCCGGGTTAAAGCCTACGGAAAAACTTTTGGTCGCAACGGCTTTTAATGATTTTGAAGTAGCACAGTCTGCTATAAAGAAGGGCGCCAATGTTAACCCGCCTGGCGTAGTTCCGGAAACAGGAAGCCTGGCGTTATTGAGAGCTGTATTGTATAGCTCGGCTAATGTAGTCGAATTACTTCTTTCGCATGGTGCTGTTCCAGGTACTGATGAAATACAGTGGGCGGAACGAAAAGAGCGTTTTGAAGTCGTGAAACTGCTGAAGGATCGGCACGGGAAGTAACAGTTGTTTTATGAAAGACAAACTGACACCCGCAAAGCCCCGTTCAAAATACTGCCCATTATAGCCGTCCCGTTAGATGGTCGACCCTGATATCTGGTCATACGCAGTGCTTTTCGATCGGATAATGAGGGGACGACTATCTCATATAACCGGGTTTAAAATTTAATTTTGTATCGGTATCGAGATGCTCGGAGGAGCCGATAAGAACTGTTACATCGCCTCGATTGGCTGTGAGTGAAATCCCTTTTAGAACCTCAAGCGCCCCATAGTTCTTGTGTATGTCAGATAAACCGATCACCGCTTCGGATGCAGTTGTTGTATCAGTCTGGTCTGCTTGAAGTTCCATAGAATTGCCTGGAGTGAAGATCTTTTATTACTGTATTTTTAGTTGAGTCTTTTTTCGTGATCTTTCAATCATGCCGTACAGGTCTCGGGTGTTATCCGGGTCTGCAATCATGTCCAGTTCAATGAAGCAACCAGTGCTTTCGAGTTGATCATGTATATAGCGAAGTGCGGAAAAATCTTCAGTGGCAAAGCCGACGCTGTCAAACAGCGTTATTTGAGTGTCTGAGGTTCTTCCACTATTTTTTCCTGCGATAACAGTCCACAATTCTGTAACAGGGTGATCGTCATCCAGTTGCTGGATTTCGCCTTCAATACGAGTTTGGGGCGGATACTCTACAAATATGTCAGAGCGGTGCAGTATGCCTTCATACAGTTCCGTTTTGCCCGGGCAATCGCCACCGATTGCATTAATATGCACACCGGAACTCACCATGTTGTCGCCAAGCACTGTTGCGTACTGCTTATCTGCGGTGCAAGTGGTTATGATGTCTGCGTCTATTACGGCTTCTTCTGCAGAGGTGCAGCTAATAACATTTAACCCTGAGTGTTCAAGGTTGCGTGCCGCTTTTCTGGTGGCCTGCGGATCGATGTCATAAAGCCTGACGGTGTCAATTCCGATAACTTCTTTAAACGCCAGTGCCTGAAATTCGCATTGTGCGCCGTTGCCGATCATGGCCATAACTTTTGACTGCTCAGGTGCCAGATACCTGGCTGCAACTGCGGAGGTCGCGGCCGTACGAAGAGCAGTGAGGATTGTCATTTCAGAGATCAGTATCGGGTATCCATTGTCAACTCTTGCCAATACGCCAAACGCGGTTACTGTCTGAAACCCGCGTGACATATTCGCAGGATGGCCGTTGACATATTTAAATCCATAGTTCTCGCCGTCGCTGGTTGGCATTAACTCGATCACACCCTCTGTAGAGTGAGCGGCTACCCGTGGGGTTTTATCGAATGATTCCCAACGTAGAAAATCTGATTCTATATATTCAGCAATTTCCCTGATGATCACCGGCAGAGTACGGGTATTGATGATATTCATCATATCGTCAACACTGACAAACGGGACCATCGCCAAATCCGAAGGATCTTGTTGAAATTTTTCCGATACCATTGAGTTCATTGTCAAAATTACTCTTCGTAAGAAAATGTGATGGTAAGTTGAATGGTCTTATCCGAAGCGTCGTTGCAGGTTATGCAGAATTTTGCGTCCCATTAAACTGGCGACCAGATCGACCATTAACGTTGCCGTCTTGCCACGGTCGTCTAAAAATGGATTGAGCTCTACTAAATCCAGTGAAGTAACCAGATTACTTTCGTGTAGCATTTCCATGATATGGTGCGCCTCTCTGAAAGTGGCCCCGCCGGCAACTGTGGTTCCAACAGCCGGTGCTATTTCCGGTTCCAGAAAATCTACATCTAAGCTGACATGGAGTGAGCCGTTGGCCTTTTTTACACGTTCCAGGAAATCGGTTAGTGGGTTTGGAAATCCATGGTCATCGATGTAGCGCATATCCAGTACTTGTATTTTTGTTTTTGATAGCGCCTGGTGTTCTGCTGTATCGATAGAGCGAACCCCCATCATGCAGATATTCTGTTCGGGAACTATATGTTGTAAGGGAGGGTAGTAACCATCGAAGCCTGCTTGTCCGGAAAAATAGGCGACAGGAGTTCCGTGGAGGTTGCCGCTCTCGGTGCTTGAAAGGGTGTGAAAGTCAGGGTGAGCGTCCAGCCACAGTACAAACTGCTCTTTATTATGCTCTGCGGCATGTCTGGTTACACCGGGTATGGTGCCTGCAGACAGACTATGATCGCCACCTACAAATACTGGGAGATCATAAGATGAGATGGCTTCATAGGCTGCGGCTTCAATTGTCTTAGTCCAGGCTACGATTTCTGATAAGTGCCTGATATTAGCGTTCTCATGTTTCAAAGGCTCCTGCGGAATTGCCTGCAGATTTCCGTAGTCGAAAACACTAGCCCCCTGTTCAGTTAAGGCGTCAACTAGATTGGCAGTTCGAAACGAATCCGGGCCCATGACACAACCATTGATATGTGTGCCACACTGAATTGGAATGCCGACTATACAACAACGTTTCTGAGCCATAGTGATAACCGATAAGTCTTGTCGCTAATGATTCGCCAAGTTTATGTATCAGTGGCCAATCTGCCTGTGATTATCATCCCGGAATGCTGAAAATTTAAATGTTGAATGCAGGGCCTATAAAGGGAAATTTTGTCAAAATAAGATGGTGATACAGGAAATGTTGATTCCTCAGCAAAGAAATGACGAAGACGTCAGTAATTGAGCCTCGTGGCGACGCGTTTAGATATTGCGCATGTTTGTAGTGCGACTGTGCAGGATTCTGCGCAGTAGTCGAGGTTTTACCTCGCCGACTCCCGGCTATGGAAGATTATTGTTGTCAAGCAGGTAATTCAGCGGGTAGCCAGTGAAACGCTTCACTTTGGAAAGAACACAGTGACTCTGGATGCTTTTAATGGGAGATTTTGAGAGAAGTCGATCCGAAATAGACTTATAGTCTTCAATGTCTTTGCAGACAAAGCGAGCGAAGTAGTCGTAAGTGCCGGATACCTGATCGCACTCAACCAGAGTGTCTTCCTCCATGATAACGCTTTCAAATTGTTGGAAGGAGTCTTTGTCGTGCTCCTGTAAAGTAATTTCTGCCAGAAAAGTTACGCTGGTACATATTTTTGATAGTTCAACATTCGCACTATAGTTTGTGATGACTCCCTGACTCTCCAGTTGTTTGATGCGTTTTTGGCAAGGGCTGGTTGAGATACCGGCGCTGTCGGCAATGGCAGCAATTGACAGACGAGTATCTTCCTGCAGGGATCGTAAAATGCTCTGGTTGATATTGTCTATTTTTATGCTCATCGAATCGCCTCTGCCTATTTTCTCTAATTAGTGCCCATCCAGAAACAGGGGTGTAGCGAGAATCACTGAGGTGCGTGAGATTTTACCGACTACATGTAGGCGTTTAGTCATTCTAAATAACTACATGTAGTCGGTGAAAGATCGCGTGCATTCAGTGGTTCGCAGTAGCGCTTGTTTCTGGATGGGCACTAATTATACAAAATCACGAAGATTTATGTGTTTTTAGAAGAAGTTGGTATTGTTCATGGCGTCCAAACATTACATGAGGAGATGGACGCTACCGGTAATCAGTTTCATAGCGTCATGCTGATATATTGGAACTGCAAGAACCCTGCGCAGCAAACCAAACATCAGTGTGCATTGTGAGCAAGGTTGCTTCACTAGCCAGGGAGATTGAAGTATTGCCTGGTCTAACCCGGCTGCGTTCTTTGACCGAATGAATCTGATGGTTTGTTTATCCAATATCGAATTGATCAGGAAAGAGTGCTTGACATTATGCAGGTGTACACATAGCACCTGTTGTTTTTCCCGGTGTGGCGCTGACGGACCAGCATAGAGTGCTGGTCTTGGTTATAAATAGTGTTTATGCTGTGTGATACGTAAGCAGTGAGTCGCAAAAGCGACCGATAAACGACGGGGAGACTAACATGTCCTTTACTAAACTCTTTGCTGCAGGCCTGACAGCCTTTGGCGTTCTTGCAGGCCCTGCTCAGGCCGAAAAGCTGCAGCTTTATAATTGGGGTGACTACATCAATCCGGACATTCTGGCCGAGTTCACTGAGGAAACCGGCATCGAGGTTGGCCTTGATACCTATGCTTCGAATGAGGAGATGCTGGCCAAGATTCAGGCGGGTGCAACTGGATACGACATCATCTTTCCATCAATTCACATGGTCGACATCATGTTGAACCTGAATCTACTGTCGAAGACCGAGATCAACACAGCCACCGACTGGGGCAATATTGACCCCGAATTCCTGCGTGCCAAAAACGATCCCGAAGGCAGTTATTGTATGCCGTATGCCTGGGGCACCGTGGGCATTTTCTATAACCGCGAAAAGTCGGGTGGGGATATCTCAACCTGGGAAGAATTTTTTGCCATACCTGATAAGACCGGCAACAACATCACAATGATCGACGACATGCGCGAAGTGATGGCTGTCGGGCTGATGGCAAACGGTTATTCGGTGAACACGACCGATCCGACTGAGATCAAGACCGCTACAGACTGGTTAATCGAGCGTAAAGGCGCTGTTTCTGCTTTTACCTATTCAATGCCTGGCTTGTTTTTATCCGGTGATATTGCGGCAGGGCAGTTCTTTGTCGGATTGGCAGGTGCCATTGCCGAAGACGACAACCTGCAATATGTAATTCCTTCTGATGGCGCGACCTTGTACGAAGAGGCTATGTGCGTACTGGAAAGTGCTCCCAACAAGGAGGCGGCGCGGCAGTTCATGGAGTTCATGCTGCGTCCTGACATTTCTGTCAAGAACACTAACCAACAGTTCAATGGCTCGGTCAATATTCCTGCGCGCGATCTGGTAGCAGACATCATCAAGGCCAATCCCAATGTGAATGTAAGCGTCGAAACGATGAATCGTCTGGAGATGTTCGAGGATGTAGGAAAAGCGCTTAAAGCGTATGACCGCGCCTGGAACACGATCCGCACCGCGGAATAGTATTTCGGTCATCTGTCCGGGTAGCAGGGCGCCCTCTACCCGGGCACATCGCGCAACCCAAGCTCAATAAGGCGGAACATGTCGCTACTTGAAATCCGCGATGCGCGGCGTGTCTATCAAACGCCTGAAGGCGGCGCGGTCAATGCCCTGGACGGGGTCAGTCTTGATGTTGGCGAAGACGAATTCGTTACGCTTCTGGGGCCTTCGGGATGCGGCAAGACCACGCTGCTTAGAGCCATTGCAGGGTTCGAGGAACTTGATGATGGGTCGATTCAGCTGGAAGGCAAAGACATGGTGGGCGTGCCTGCGTTCCGCCGCCCTGTAAATACCGTATTCCAAAGCTACGCTCTATTTTCGCACATGTCGGTACGGCGTAACGTGGCCTATTCGCTCGAAGTGGCTGGTGCTGCCAAAACCGAACGTAACACTCGCGCCGATGAGATGCTTGATCTTGTCGGGTTGTCGGGCATGGGTGCACGCAAACCTTCGCAGCTATCTGGCGGACAAAGGCAACGCGTGGCGTTGGCGCGCTCGTTGATTGCACGGCCTAAGATCCTGCTGCTTGATGAACCCTTGTCAGCGCTGGACCGTCAGTTACGTCAGCAGATGCAGGTTGAATTGAAGAACCTGCAACACGAGGTTGGTGTCAGTTTCGTCTTCGTTACCCATGACCAGGAAGAGGCGCTGACGATGTCGGATCGCATTGTGGTTATGCAATCAGGTGCCATTGAACAAATCGGTACGCCACGCGACATCTATCGCCATCCCGTGACTCGCTTTGTTGCAGGATTCATCGGCGAGACCAACATGATCGACGTCACGCTGGATGGAAGTAGCGTTGCCAAAACCTCGGGGGCATTATCAATCAGTCTGGACGATACCGGGAGCCGCGGCAGGGCTACCGTAGTGATTCGACCATCGGACCTCAGGTTAAGGCCACGAGAAGGCGCGCCCGACGAGGCAATTTCTGGCACGGTACGTCAGGAGGTGTATCTCGGCTCTGAATTGCATTTCCTTATCGATGTGACTGGCTGCGATGTGCCCTGGCGTGTCACCGCCCGGGATGAGGGTCGCGACTATGCTCGCGGCGAAGAGGTTGCTTTAATTTACGACCCCTCGACTGTTCATCTGATCCGGGAAGCGCACTGATGCGGAGGCAAAAGCGCCTACTGATCGGATTGTTAGCGCCTGTCACGCTCTATCTGGGCATCTTTTTCTTTGGACCTCTGGCGATAATCGCGGTCTTTTCTTTGCTGGAGCCCGGGCTTTACGGCGGGGTCGAGTGGAACTTCTATCACTGGAACTATGGCCGCATGTTCGGCTGGGCCGATGGTGTGATCGAATGGTACGAGCCGATCTATCTAAAGATTCTGTTCCGCTCCATGCTGATGGCGGCCTTTACCGTTATTGCGTGTCTGATTGTTGTTTATCCGGTGACCTTCTGGGTCAGTCGCTTGCCCGAACGCACGCGGCTGTTCTTCATGTTCCTGATCACGCTGCCATTTTTCACCAGCCTGATCATCCGACTTTATGCGTGGCTGGTGATCCTCAAGCCCTCCGGGGTGATCAATGATTTGCTGTTGGGGCTCGGGCTGATCGACGCACCTTTGGATATGTTATTCACCCGTTTCGCTGTAGTGCTCGGCATGGTCTACGTGATGATACCGTTCATGTTCCTGCCAGTTTATGCTTCGGTCGAACGGTTGGATCGGTCAATGATCGAAGCCTCGGGCGATCTTGGCGCGAAGGGCTGGCAAACATTTCTAAAGGTGATCCTGCCCCAGACAATGCCGGGCATCGCCGGCGGATCGGTGCTGGTTTTCATTCCATCGGTGGGCAACTTCATCATCCCTGATGTGCTCGGTGGTGCCAAAGGACTGATGATTGGCAATCTGGTCGAACAGCAATTCCTGGATGCTCGCAACTGGCCCTTTGGTGCGGCACTCAGCATGGTGATCATGGCGGTGGTGCTGACGGTGATGCTTTTCTATGTGAAGAAAATCGTTCGAGCCGGTGAGCAGGTGGGAGAGGCATGATGAAAAAACTTCGCCTCGGCTCCGTGTCTTTGACTTTCTACAGTCTGCTTTTCTTTAGCTTTATCTATCTGCCACTCGCCATCGTTATCATCTATTCCTTCAATTCCAACCCCATCGACATGGCCAGCTGGCAAAGCTTTACACTGGACTGGTATCGTGGCTTGTTTGGACTGAAAGAGGTCGATCCCTCTCTGGGCACGTCGGCGATTTACGTTGAAAGTACCGATCAATTGCTTAAAGCCATGAAAAACAGTCTTATCGTGGCGACAATCACCACCATCATCTCAACCACCATCGGCACCGCGACAGCGATTGCCCTGGCTCGTCATCGGTTTCGGCTGCGCGGCACTTATCAGGGAATGATGATGTTGCCGATGATGATGCCTGATATTGTTCTGGGCATTGGGCTGCTGATCTTTTTCATCACGTTGGGATTCAAGCTTAGCCTTATGACTATCATTATCGGTCACTGCACGTTTCTCAGTTCTTATGTTTTTATCGTTGTGCAAGCCCGCATGACCGCGCTAGACCCCGCGCTGGAAGAGGCCAGTGCCGATCTCGGTGCCAGTGAATGGATGACATTTCGCAAGGTACTGTTGCCGCAACTTGCACCGGGTATTATTGGCGGGGCGATGCTGGCTTTCATCATATCTATGGATGATCTGGTCATCACCTATTTCATTGCCGGTACAGACAGCACGACCTTACCAATGTTTATCTTCTCGATGATCCGCCGCGGGGTAAAGCCCGAGATCAACGCCATCGCGACCCTTCTGATATTGGCTTCACTGATCATTGCAGCCATCGGTCTGTACCTGCGTACAAGAAAAGTGGATTAAGACATGACCAAACCTCGCGCCCGAGATATCGGTATCCCGTTTGACGGAACCCCCGGACCTTGTAACGCCATCACTGACATTCCCGGTGTCGAGGTGGGTTTTACTACGTTAATTGAAGGCGACGGACCACTGGAGATAGGCAAAGGCCCGATCCGCACCGGTGTTACCGCCATCCTGCCGCGCGGCAAGCGCAAAGATCCAGGGCCCGTCTGGGCAGGGCATTTCAATCTCAACGGCAATGGCGAAATGACAGGCACCCACTGGATTAATGAGGCCGGCTACTTCCTTGGTCCCATCTGCATCACCAACACTCATTCGGTGGGCATGGTGCATCACGCTGCCGTTGGCTGGATGATCGACACCTACGACGGTCACTTCAAAGACGATCACGGTTGGGCCATGCCGGTCGTGGCCGAAACCTATGATGGCCTGGCCAATGATATCTGTGGACGCCATATCACCGAAGCCCATGCGCTCGCTGCTTTGAATAGTGCCGCCTCTGGTCCTGTGGCCGAAGGCAATGTCGGTGGTGGTACCGGCATGATGACTTATGAATTCAAGGGCGGGACTGGCACCGCTTCGCGCCGGATCGAACTTGGCGATGACAGCTTCACAGTCGCAGCGCTTGTCCAATCGAATTTCGGCAAGCGTCACAGCCTGATGGTGCGAGGTGTTCCCGTCGGCAAGGAATGGCCCGAGGATGCACCGCTTTCGGAACTGGAGGCGCAGGAACAAGGCTCAATTATCGTGACCATCGGTACGGATATTCCACTGTTACCCAACCAACTCAAACGCCTGGCAAAGCGCGGAGCATTGGGTATTGGGCGGACCGGGTCTGCAGGCGGACACTATTCCGGTGACATCATGCTGGCCTTTTCTACCGGTAACGATATCGGCCTGCCGAGGATGGTGGCGGATGAGCACCCGTTATTTAATACAATGCAATCGCTTGGGGATCACCATATCGAAGCTGTTTACGAAGCGGCAGTGGACTCAGTTGAAGAAGCAATCCTGAATGCCCTTGTAGCAGCCGAAACAACCCCGTTGATCAAACCTTCAGGCAAAGCATGGACAGCGATGAATCATGATCGCCTGAAAGAACTCATGAAGACCTACAATCGTTGATAGCGGTGTTGAACATCTCTTCGACAAACGACACAGTTACTCTGCTAACCAGAAACAGCAATGGCACTTAATCACGCCCTTGCATGATGGATCCAACGATCCAACAGTTTTCCTATTACTTTTCAAAGCCTGCCTGGTGGCGGGTGCGAGAGGGCAGCTCACCGAAGTGCTTCTGATACTGTTGTGTAAACTGACTCCAGTTCCAAAACTCGAATCGTGCGGCGATGTCGCCGATCGATGCATCAAACTTCTGCGGGTCACGAAGGGCGACTCTGGCGAGGTGAAGACGCAGTATGCGGTGGTAGGCCAGCGGTCCAACATCAATCTGCGATGCAAACGATTTTTGTAATGACCTGCGCGCGCTGCCGGTAATGCTAAGTAAATCACCCACTGAAGTAATGTCCTGCCAGTGCCCGTGTATGGCCTGTCGACAATATAGAAACCTGTCGTAGCCTGCGGACCCGAGCAGGCTTTGCAGGTTCCTTGAACCAGCTAATTCAAGTGACAGCTTTGCTGCAAAGCCAGAGAGCAAGGCATCGCCTATGGCGCTAATGGCCGCTGGTGACTGGTCTTTTAAACCCGTGCTTTGCAATGCCTGCACGGTGTCTTCTCGCATGCGGCGCGCAAACTGCGGAGCACGTAAAACCTTCACGCCGAAATCCTTCGTTAGCAGCCAATCACGTGCGGCGTCAGTCAGCCCGGTTTGCTGAATCAATTTGTCTTCATGGATAACCAGCGCTAGCACTGCTCCATCTTCCGGGCTGCGCACGAACAGATCGGTACCGGGAGCAAAAATCATCACATCTGATGATGAAAAATCGGCTCCGTTCAGTCGAAATGGTTCGCTGTTGTTTACCAGTGTACAGATGACAAACGCGCGTGGGTGTCCGGCTATGGATTGCTCCAGTGCCTGATTGCAGTGTTCGATATGAATCGACATTTCAGGGCTGAAGACACAGGACAGAAATCGGCCAGTGAACGGCCCCGGGCTCAATTGCAGATAGCTTTGATCGAAGCCGGTCAGGCGTTCAGCCTGCTCTTCAAAATCGCTATATTGTGCGTCCAGGACGACGTCGGGATTTGCGCTTAGCAGATAGTTTGGACAGCAAGCATTTGATAACAATGTCATTTTTCTCTTCCTCGCCATTGATAGCAGTTGCGCTGTGTTGATAACCCGGTTGCCCTGATCACGGTAACATAGTCGATTCCGGTTGTATAAAACCGGTCACCCACCATCCGACTACAGGTAACTATTATGCTCAGATCAACTATTGCAGCGCTGGCGGTATGTTTGTCCACCAGTGTGATTGCCGGTGAGGCCTGGAAGTCCATTCCGGCAGCCGCTGCCATGCCAAAGGCTGCTGACAGCGGCAGCGCCGAGGTCAACGGCATTTCAATGCACTACGCAAGTTATGGAGAGGCCGAAGGCACGCCTGTGCTGATGATCCACGGTGGTCTGGCGCACGGTGATATCTGGTCGGGCCAGGTCGATAGTCTTTCGCAGGATTACCGCGTGATTGTTGCCGACACGCGCGGCCATGGGCGTTCCACCAATGATGGCAGCGACTACAGCATCGATCTGCTGGCGAAGGATTACTTGGGGTTGCTCGACAGCCTTGATATCGACAAGGTACATCTGGTCGGATGGTCGGACGGCGCTAACATCGGCTATGAAATCTCCAAAACTTCACCCGACAGACTGGCGAGCCACTTTGCTCATGCGGGCAATGTCACTCTTGCCGGTGTCGATCCTGCGGTTGAGACAAACGAAGTGTTTGGCGGCTACGTTGGTATGATGGGAGAGGATTACAGCAAGATGTCTCCGACACCGGATGATTTCGAAGGGTTTGTCGGCGCTATTTCGAAGATGTGGTTCGCAGATAAGGCCGACGGACTGGAACTGGTCAAAACCATCACTGTGCCAACACTGGTGGTACACATTGAACACGATGAGGCCATACTGGCCGAGCACTCTGCAGCCATCGCAGACGCCATTCCCGACGCGACACTGCTAACCCTGTCGGGAACCAGCCACTTTTCCATGCTTCAGGATCCGGCGGGTTATACCGATGCAATCAAGGCGTGGCTGAGCGAACAGAAATAGCGGCAGGTCAACAGCGCGGTGATAAGCCTGGATTGGTTTTTAACGCAGGCACCACCATCACCGCGCCTGTTGGTTCTTCCGGGCTGAATCGTAGCTGCCCCGCAGCAGCCATATCAGCCTGTTATTTTGTTAAGGAGTTGTATAAGAGAGCGAATAGGGGGCAGGTGCGTGATGTTAAGTTCAAATTTAGTTTTGGTACTTTATATAACGCACCTGCTCCCTTTGTTTTTTGGTTTTATATCCCCTGAGCTACCGTAGACAATCAGCGTAAAGACAGGCAACGGAAACGCAGTGATAGTATGTGGCGGATTTGATATAGATATGTACGCTCGTGGCCGATGCATGATTAATTCATCAATCCACAACAAGCTGCGGTAGATTAATCCAGCGTAAGTGCTGGAAGATTGTTACTGAAATTTGGTACATCTGCTTTTAATAACAGGAATCTAGATAATTTATCTGTTCGTGGTAATTCAGTTGACTTAGCGCCGTGGTATTTGAGTAGGTATGAGTTCGTTAAAACCGCCAGGACAATTCCCATAGGTCCGTAAGAAAAACGTGCTCATATTTCAGCCATTGAAACGCTTGTAATTCATCTTGAAATAACTGTTTTTTTCTCCCGATGTGAAATAGACGTGAACATCTACTAAAACAATAATCCTCCGATACGCCTGTGAATGTGTAGGGTTTCCTATCTTTGAGTGCAACAGGATAGGTAGTACCCTTAAAGAGACCGTAGTGTACACACGAGAAATTCATTGATCAGGGTGCTCTGAAAAGTGCCGGCTCGGTTAGCCCGCTAAATCCCTGACAATCGTCTTTGAGGAGCTAGCGTGGCTGTCGAGCATCTGGAAGTTAATAGTAATCGTGTATGTCCCATAAAGCCGTTCTGACGGTTTCGTGTTCTCAGCAGCCGATCTTTACGTCAGATATCTTATTAGTTATATGGTCCATAAATGTTTCGGGTCTGTTGGAAAGGTAATTCAAACTGGTTTGTGATTAGTACCAGCTAAGATGCTTGCACGATGTGCTAACTTGTGCCGCAATTGCTATCCAGCCGATGGCGAAACAACCTGCGGAAGCGGTTAAATGATAAAGCTTCGACAGTTGTGTCAGGTTTTAATTAGAGGAGATTGATCAGTTGGTAAATTGTAAGCGCGAAGCAGGAGCGGCGATACTATCCCTGTTTCTCATCTCTTGTGCCACTGTAGAAACCATCAAGACAGAAGTTAAAGATCGGTTGCCAACAAAGCAAACTGAACAGGTATTGGAAGACGAAGCTTCGATTGTAGCCGACACGACCCCGGTGTTATCTGCTGAGGAACAACTGGTAACCCGTATTCAGGAGAGTCTCAATTCACTGGGCTATTCTGCCGGACCCACAAACGGGCGGCTGGGTGCAAAAACAGAAGCGGCAATCCAGGATTTCCAGCTGGATAGTGGCCTGAGAATAGATGGTAAGCCGACGCAGGAGTTACTGGATCTTCTCAAGAGAAAGGTCGCATCAAGTTAAGTTGTTTGTTAGTGAGTAAGCTATTTATCCATCTCCGATACACCTGAACTTTGGGCACCGGTAGCGTTGAGGTTTATTTAGTGTGTCCTGAAAATCTATTTCAGTCAGACAACCGTCATATGATCACCCAATAAGCAGTAAAAGAAACGAAGGCAAAAGGACAAGTCTTGAAAAAAGGGAAAAACGTCGGAAAGAAACTTGCTCTCGGCGTATCGCTGGTAGCGTCTGTGTTTTTAGTGCTATTTATTGCTACATACTTCACTATTCAGTCCAGCCATTTCATATCGCAAGTTGAGCTGGCGTTGACTGATCTAACCGGGGATCAGGTCGAGATACAGGGGCAGTTGGAAGTAGAGCAAATGATGCCTGCTTTGAAGTTGTTTCTACCGGCGATAAAAGTGCAGTCATCCAATCAGGCATCGCCGTACGAGCGTGTCAGGGTGGATGAGCTTACATTGATCATGCCCACCCGTACGCTGATCGAACGTTTTCAGAGCGGACAGATTGATCTGCGCTTTAATAAAATATCGATGGTGTCGCGAACTGCAAACTCTTCTCCTGTCCCAGACGCGGGCGCAGACACAGACGCAGACACTGAAATCAAGTCAGAGCAGAAAAGCCTTTCTGAAACCATTAACGAGTTGCGTCTACGGTTTCCCGAACTGGAGGTGTCTACTTATGTTGCCCATGTTGATTACATTACGCGGGATGGTGAAAACCAGCATCATCAGCTAGATGACCTGGAGGTCAATCTTGATGCTAGTCAAGTTGTACTGTCAGGTAAGTACCTGAATGACGATGGATCAGATCAATTTACAGTGCAGTTGAACGAATTGTCTCCTGTGGATTCATCGGTAAGTGATCAACTGACAGGCAATTTTATTGCGACTGTTATTTCCGATGAGGTGTCTGAAGAGGGTGTGGACACTGGCAAAAAATTATCCGCTGCTGTGTTGTTACGTGGTGACAGTGTTGAGTTATCCAAGGTTGATTATACCAGTCCAGGGATATGGGCCAGGGGAGATGTCTCTGTCGAACCTGTGGGCGAAAAAGCTACAGTTATAGCGGACCTGGAACTGCGTAAGCTTGAAATCACCAGCCTGTTTGAGCCTGATCGGTCAAGTGAAGATGTTTCGGCCACACAAAGATTATTTACCAATGATCCCCTGGATTTTGATTTCACAGAGCAAGTGGATATTAATGCCCGAATCTATCTGGGGGCAGTCAGACTAAACAATGAACCTGTGATAAACGGTCAGCTCAATTTCGCAGCTATTGATGGACAGGTTGATCTGAGCGGAGAGGGATTAACCCTGCTTGGTGGTGAAAGTGACTTAAACTTGTCTATAAAACAGCCAGACGAAAATATAGAGGTGCGTTTTAAACTCAACACAGAGGATATGCAGCTGAATCGAATCAGAGTTGATCGCAGTAACGCTGCTGTTTTGGATCGAGGTGAAGGCGATATTATCATTGCTTTGCGGGGCGAGGGGAATTCGACTGCTGACATCGCAGCGTCACTGGATGGTTACCTGACTGCAGCAGTGTCAGGTGCGTTTGTGAAACGCAAGTATGTGAGCCTGATAGATCAGGGGATTGTTTCCTGGGCTCGAAAAAAAATATCGAGAATATCTAAAAAGTGGAGATCTGGTACACCTTCGGTGCAAGACAGCAGGGGCCTTGAGGTGGAGTGTGCCTCTATTCAGCTATTTATCAATGACGGTCGTGTGGAAGTCAGTAATGGTGCAATCATCGAGATGCCCGAGAACACTTTGGTGAGCAGCGGTTATATTGACTTGCATAACGAGCAATTAGGGTTTGTATTTCGAGCCAAAAGCGAACGGCTTTTCGACTGGAGTGCTGTCTCGATAGTTAAGTACCTTGAAGTTGATGGTAGCCTGGCGAATCCCGGGTTTGGTCTTGATTTGGGGACACTGGCCAGGCAGGGGGTGCTGTCGGCTTCTTCACTTGTCTACGGGCCGTTGCCATCGCTGGTTTATTCACTGGCGGAAGCTGGACTGAAAAGCCGTGAGTCTATTCACTGTGTTTCAGAAATTGATTAGTAGACTGTTGGGAAACATCGTAACCATAATATACACACATCCGGTCTGTCATTTGCTTTGCGCTTAAGGAAGAGGTGAACTATGACAACATTAATACTTATTGCGCAAACGTTTTTCGGCGCTACGTCGTACGAATATGGGCCCTATCCGGATGTGGACAGTTGTGAAAAAAGCGCGTTAAAACATATTGAAAGAATTGAATCGGAAGGCAATGTACTGAAGGTTATTAGTGATTGCCGGCTTTTGCATCCGGAGCTAAATGTTTCAGATATTGACCGTATCGATTAGACCTGCAGCTTCCATTGATGAATAAAGGCTATATGCAGGCAAACCTGTCAGCTGGCAGTTCATCGCGTAGTTAACCAGTTAGTTGCATGCTATAGCTACTCAAAGTACCTCAATTCGCTACTATCTATTCCTCACATTTATTAGACTTTCCGGGGCGTGTAGGCCAGGTTTTCATTTTCACATGATACATATTGTGAATATTCGTCATAATAATGCGTTTCGAGAGTCTGGCTGGCAGAGATTCCAATTAGCACTCAACCACTTGTAAGCACCAAACCAAAAGCCCAAGCCGGTCTTTCAATGTAAACGGTGAATGACCGGTTTGGCAGCATCATAGACTTGTCGTTAATAACGCCGATATTAGCGCTGCCTTGAATTGTATCCAACAGCAGATCGGCTTTACCGCTGGCGTCAATTCTGAACAATGCGCCTGCCATCCAGTCAGAAACCAGTCCGTTACCCCGGCCGTCGGATTCAAGACCATCCAGATTGCTTCAACTCTGCCAGTTCGGTGTTCGAGTGTTCAGCTTGTTTACCAGCCGACGTCATATCATACGATGAAGCGCTTTTCGATTAGGCAACTACCAGGACTTAAAAAAATACCAGGTTTCAGGGATAGTTGGACTTTTCGTCTTCCTATAGTGTGTTAATCACACTGCGAGCAACAGGTGCTCCGTCAGTGCAAGCAAACTATAACGCAAGGAAAGTGCTATGAAATATTTTCTGTCTGCATTGGCAGCGAGCCTGCTGATTACCGTCAGCTCACCTGGTGTGGCTGGTACAAGTGTCCCTGGCTTAGCTGAAGCGGTGAACGACTATCTTGACGCCCGTTCAAATGTAGACGATATAGAAGGCCAACGTGCTGCTCGCGAAAGGTTAGAAGAACTCTCTCGGGCACTACGGAAATGGTGGTGGGATAAAAAGAACAACGAACCGAAGCCAATTCCCTACGTCGTAGTCAGTGGCAAGAAACTAAAGCTGCATAAGGATTTCCTTAAAGCATATCTTGAAGCCAGAGAGAAAGACAAACTAAAAGAGGTCTGGACCAGGGTAGAGAGGGATTTAAAGAAGGGATTTCTGCTGGAAGTAAGTGGCTGAGCGAGGACGTTTTTTACCGGTAAACACAGACTAGGAGCCTGTGCCCCGGCCAGGAGTCTGCGCGGTAGAAGTTTGCGTAACGAGAACGTGCCATCGCGTGGGCCCTGCTCTTTAATCACGGGTACTATCATTTAAGGCGCATAGATGTTTCTAACGCCACGAAAATGATCGATAAAATCGAGGCGGCAGGGCGTGCTCCCCGTGTTTGCAGATCGTAGCAGAGGTTCTGCCGCGTAGACTTTCATCTAGCAAATTGTAGGTGTCTGTTATTTATATATCGCAATTCTTCTTGTCCATATGAGTGGTGCGCTTCGCACCACTCAGAACACCCTACGATTTTAACCATTTATTTATCCCTTGCGATGTTATCGGGTTCCACCCTCACGTAGGGTGCCGTGAGGGAAACGAAGCGCGCCAAACCATCCATTCCTTTGGGTGGTTAGCCAGGAGATTACTTCCCGGCAGGCGGATGCGCTGTCGCGTAGCTAACAGGATATTCTGTGCGGAGGCTTCAGGGGAGCGTTTGTCAAAGAACAGAAAAAACGCGGGTAGAGCAAGCGCAATTTACACTTGTCTAACTCACTATCTGAACGTTTTTTATGAGTAACTAAAACTACTTACGCTACAAAAACAGACACTTGGTAGTTAATTAGATGTAAGCGGGAGCGACGCATCATAACAGCATATTACTGGCGCAGAATATCCTGTTTACGCCTTGCTTTATGAGCCAGTTGAGTGCGGTCAGTTAGCGATTGTTGAGGTAATCGATTCTGCCACCGTTTAAAGGTGCCTTGAGTTAAAGGCACCTTAAGTTAACGGTACGCGCTGTAAAATCGGGCGCCAAATAACTGCGGTTTTTATCAGGGAAGTTTGTATAGTTTGAGCAGAAGGACATCCGGTGATTCAGCGAATGTCGTCAGCCAAATAGCCGCCTGGTACGCCGTCCTTTGAAAAAACAACCTGCCACAGTTGATTGCCGCCGGCCCGGAAACCGCCGGCACAGGCCAGCAGGTAATAGCGCCACATGCGAAAAAATTTCTCGTCGTAGTTATCTTTGAGTGATGGCCAGGCGCGCTCGAAGTTCTCGTACCAGCACATCAGTGTGCGCGCATAGTCGGCCGGGAAATTGTGCCAGTCTTCGATATTCAACACGCCCTCTGCCGCTTCAGTGACTTGTTTGGGTGAAGGCAGCATGCCATTCGGAAATATGTAGCGCGTCAGCCAGGGATCGGTACGCGCTGCAGAGAGTTTGCCGCCAATGGTGTGCAACAAAAACAGGCCTTCCGGTGACAGGCAGCGACGGATCATTTCCATATAGGAGCGATAATTTTTGTGCCCGACATGTTCGAACATGCCGATTGAATATATATGGTCAAACGATTCATTGACATCGCGGTAATCCTGAAGTCTGATCTCGACCGGTAAGTCGGCGCACAGGTCTTGTGCCGTTGAATGTTGATCTGCGGATATAGTAATGCCGACGCCCTCTATGCCGTAGCGTTCGGCAAAATACTTCAGTGCGCCACCCCAACCGCAACCGATGTCCAGTACCCGCATGCCCGGTTCGAACTGTAATTTGCGGGCTATAAGGTCGAGTTTGTGTTCCTGTGCCTGATCAAGGTTTTCGGCGCGACGCCAGTATCCACAACTGTAGATCATCCGTTGATCAAGCATTGCCTTGTAGACATCCTGGCCAAGGTCGTAGTGGTGTGTGCCAACCTGAAAAGCGCGGGTTTTTGACTGCAGGTTTCGCAGCTGTGCGTGGAGCACGAAAAGTAAATACTTGAAAGGACGTGTCTGCTGGTGAAAGCCTGCCCGAAATGCACGGGCAATCATTTCGTCAAGCTGATCGCATTCCCACCATCCCTCCATGTAGCCTTCGCCGACACCCAGCATCCCGTCGGCGACGATCCGCTCGTAGATCCGATCATTTGAGATTCGGACATCCCACGGGCGATCACCCTCAATGCGTATATCACCAGCCGCGAGTAGTGATTCAATTCGACTTCGGTATCGGTCGCTGAGCACGATACAGTCCCCCCTCTGCTCATTGATATTTTTAGTTATACGATATCTTCAACTGCATTCTATAACGACTACACCACAACATGCCAGACAGTCTGTCGGGCGTTATCGCGAGCGGGGACGCTGCGGGTATTGCTATTGAATCCGTCGATAGATTTCAACGCGATTGCGTCCGTGCAATTGCCCTTTCCAGTTGCCTGAACTTTTGTGGAATCTGCAGTGACTCTACATTGCCCAGTCCGAGCACCAGGGCACTGCAACGTGTTGGTCCCGAGCGATTCCAGTACAGGCGCTCTACAGGCACTGCGCCAACCTCGTGCTTTTGCAGTTCGAGCTCCAGTTTTTCCAGTGCGACGGGTGTGTGTAGTTCAAGAACCAGGTTCAGACTGCCTATCTGATCACCCGTGGTGCGCAGTAAGTTGCTGCCATCTATCTGTTGCAGCAGTGATTGGCGACGCTGCGAATAGATCTGCCGGGCGCGCTGCAGATGACGGCTGATTGCACCATTCGCGAATAGCTCGGCCACTGCTGCCTGGGCAATGGTATTGTGGCCTCCGCCCAGTGAGCGCAGGCATTCATGTGCGGTTGTTGCCTGTGAGCCGGGAACCACCAGCCACGCCACGCGGATCGCGGGAAACATCAGCTTCGAAAAGGTGCCAGCGTGTAACACGCGCGCCTGGCCTGCGTTTGCAGCGAGCGCCGGGCGTGGCTGTGAGTCGTCGCGAAACTCGCTATCGTAGTCGTCCTCAAAAATAATAGCGCCGCAACGCGATGACAGCGCAAGCAGTTGCTCGCGGCGGCTGGTACCCAATGGTGCGCCCGTCGGGTATTGAAAGCAGGGGGTTGTGTAAATGATTGCAGGTGTGCCGGATGCTGCGGGTTGCACCATACCGTGTTGATCTACCGGGCAGGCCTGTAGTCGCAGGCCCATTTGCGAAAACGCCTCCACTGCCCCTGTGTAGCCAGGTGTTTCAATCCATGCCAGGTCGTTTGGATCGGCGAAAAGGGCTGCTGCCAGCAACAGGCTCTGACGCGTTGAGGCAGTGACGACAATCTGCTCTGGTGCTACCACCAGTGAACGGTAAGTGGCCAGATAGCGGCTGATCG
>CAYMVV010000081.1:0-8672 GCA_964393885.1 uncultured Granulosicoccaceae bacterium
ACAAACCCCCGCTCAGAAATATTTTGAAGTGTTGCATTGACTCTTTGAGGCCAAGCGGCTAAGAAAAAACCGGACGCCCGTTGATAGTTGATTGTATGAATGGTTGTTCCCCTCGTTTTGTCAAGCAAGCAGCCATCCCATACGCCGCGACTCGATCGGAAGTCATACAAAAATAGAGGCAGGGATCCGATAATTGCCATAGGTCCGCGCAAGCTGAGGGCCGGCATCAGGGAAGCTATCGAAGATAATTTGAACGCATGCGACGACGCAATCCTGCGCTATCGGACTTTACCCTGGTGTTGCATAAAATTCCGGCTCAGAACCGCTGTGCTGCCTCTATAGCAGCATCCAAGACGCTGTACTCACTTTTTCTGAATCTCACTTAGAATGTAGGCTCAATCCAGTAAAAATTCCGTGCAGCGCCTTATATACCGCTCTATATGCTTCTGAACTCGAATTTTTATGCAACACCAGGGTTTATATTTGCAAAAATTGGGTATATCGTACTCTTTACACGCGCACCATTCTGATCAGATGTGCTGTAAAACCGGAGATACACAATGAAATTGGCAAAAAAAGCGTTAATAACATCCGCGTTGCTGGCCGCCTTTGCGTCAACCACTGCTACTGCCGAGGATGTCAAAGTTGGTGCCTTGATGGGTATCACCGGGCCACTGGCGAACTTCATACCACCTATACTCAATGCAGCGAAGCTCGCTGAAGCGGATGTTAATGCCGGAGGCGGAATACTGGGGGGTGGTAAATTTACACTGGTGGTAGCAGATGGCCAGGCGGCAGCGCAACCTTCAGTTGATGCTGCTTCAAAGCTTGTGAATCTTGAGGAAGTTGCTGCCATTATGGGTGGTCTGTCTTCCGGAGCAACCATTGCTGCGGCAAACGCTGTATCAATTCCCAATAAGGTCTTGCAGTTGTCACCGACGGCCACCGCACCGACTATGACTGATATCGAGGATGATGACTATTTGTTTCGCATTGTACCCAGCGACAATTATCAGGGACAGGTGCTCGCTAAAATCGTTCTGGACGAAGGCATAAACAAGGTCGCCGTGGCTTTTGTCAACAATGATTACGGGGTTGGTATAGCAGGCACGTTCAAAACTGCCTATGAAGCGATGGGTGGAACGGTTACCGCCTATGAAAAACACGAAGACAAGAAAAACTCATATCGCGGAGAGCTTGCGACTCTGGCGTCCAGCGGCGCTGAAGCGCTAGTCGTCATCGCCTATGCGGGCGGCAGTGGTGCCAAAATCGTCAAGCAGTCTCTCGAGAACGGTTTTTTTGATCGGTTTATCGGGACTGACGGGCTGCGAGATGATCTACTGATAGAGCAGGTCGGGGCTGACGCACTGGCCAACTCGTTTTTCTCGGCGCCAACATCACCATCCGACAATCCGGTAGCTGGCCCGTTCCACAAACGCTTCGACGAAACCTATGGCGAAGGATCTGACAAACCTTTTGTCGATCAGGCATACGATGCAACCATGCTACTGGCGCTTGCTATCGAAAAGGCGGGATCAACTGATCGTACTGCTGTTCGCGATGCACTGCGGGAAGTATCTAATGCGCCGGGGGAGGTGGTAGTACCCGGCGAGTGGAAAAAAGCCGTGGAACTGATCGCAGCCGGAAAGGATATTAACTATGAAGGCGTGTCCGGGCAACATGAATTCGACAAGGCTGGTGATGTATCCGGTTACATCGGAAAGTTCATTGTAAAAGGTACTTCATACGAGCAAATTGGCATCTTCGAATAACGCGTGGGTCCACGTGTTTTTGAACCCTGTTCAGAAGCTGCAATGGAGCGAGCGTTAGTGCGTCAGGTGATCTGCGCGAGGCTGAACATTGATCAGTCTTGAGCAGGTCACCATGCAGTTTGGAGGGGTGACTGCACTTAAGAACTGCAGCTTTGATATTCCAGACGGTTGTATCACCGGGTTGATTGGCCCCAACGGCGCGGGAAAAACCACAGCCTTTAATATCGTGGCAGGCCTGCTGGCGCCAACAGCAGGTCTGGTAACACTTGATAACACAGACATCACCCGTCTTCCCCCGTTTAAACGCCAGGCACTTGGGCTAAGCCGTACATTCCAGCTGGCGCATGAATTTTCTCGCATGAGTGTGCTGGAAAACCTGATGGTCGCAGCCTGCAACCCTGTTGGTGAAAATATTCTCAATGCGATCTTTCGCGCACAGGCTGGTCTTGAGCAGGACAGGCTGGCGTTTAGCAAAGCAATGCAAACGCTGGAGTTTCTTGAAATATCGTCGTTGAAGGACGAGCTTGCCGGCAACCTCTCCGGTGGACAAAAAAAGTTGCTGGAACTGGGTCGCGCGCTCATGCAGGAACCCAAAGTCATTTTACTCGACGAGATAGGTGCTGGTGTTAACCGGGTATTGCTTGACAAGATTGCCGAAAAAATTGCACAGCTAAATCAGGCGTCTGGTTACACCTTTTGTCTTATCGAGCACGATCTCGACTATGTATCGCGTTTATGCGATCGCGTAATTGTGCTGGCGCAAGGTGAGGTGCTGATGCGGGGCACTGTCGATGAGGTACGCAACGATCAGCGAGTAATCGAAGTCTATTTTGGTGGTGGTAAATACGAGGGTGGTGGAGTAAACGAGAGCGCAGGTAAAGATAACGGCGGTGGCAACATAGGGGAGACTGCGTGACGCGCGCTGTGCTCGAACTTCAGGAATTGACCGCCGGCTATGCTGATAACGCTATTGTGCACGGTATTAATCTGGTCCTTAACGAACGCGAGATAGCTGTATTGGTCGGCCCCAATGGTGCTGGCAAATCCACTGTCCTCAAAGCGGTGTTCGGGCTAAACAGCCGTATGTCAGGGGATATACGTTACCGGGATGCGTCGATATTTACCGCGGATACATCAGCACTGGTGCCGATGGGTATTGCAGCAGTGCCACAATCGTCTAACGTTTTCCAGTCTCTGTCAGTAGATGAAAACCTGGAGGTCGGCACCTACGCACATCCACCCGCTGATAAAACCAAAGCCAAACAGCAGATACTGGCGTTGTTTCCGGACCTGCGCGACAAACTACAGCAGAGCGCCGGTGAGCTATCCGGAGGGCAACGGCAGATGTTGGCAATAGCGCGAGCCCTGATGAGTGAGCCCCGGCTACTGTTACTGGACGAGCCAACGGCGGGCCTTTCTCCCGCATTTCTGGAGGTCATTTTTGATCTCATACTACAGATACGAAGTAGCGGTGTATCGATACTCATGGTAGAGCAGAATGCCAGGCAGGCTCTTCGTATAGCAGATAATGGCTACGTGCTCGTCAATGGCGAAAATGCCTATAGTGGCAGTGGTGCCGAGTTACTTGGCAACGATGAGGTCAGGCGTTCGTTTCTCGGTGGTCGCGCCGGGTTATGAGGCAATACACGCAAGATCTAAGTAGAGTGATGATCAAACCGGAATCACGTTCGGTTTTGGCGCCATGATTGAGTTTGTAAATTTCTATCTTATCCCCGGTATTACGCTCGGCAGTATCTATGCGCTGGGCGCAGTCGGTATTTCGATGATCTTCGGTATACTGCGCTTCGCACATTTTGCACATGGCGATCTGATGACAACCGGGGCTTATATCGCGTTGTCTGCGGTATGGGTGCTTGGCATTTCTCCGCTTGCCGCCATTCCGGTTGCGATGATTCTGTCTGCGGTGGTAGCGCTGGTACTCGACCGGGTTTTCTACAAACCCTTACGTGAATTGCCAACCATCTATACGGTAATCGCGTCTTTTGGTGTCGCGTTGATTTTGCGTTCGCTGATACAGGTGTTGTGGGGCACTGAATCACAGGTTTACAGTTCCGGTTTTCAAAAACCACTTATTTTTTTTGATTCAATTCGTATTGCGGCACGGCATATTCAAATCATCGTGGTCACCGTTGTGGTTACGGTGATTCTGCATTTTTTCCTCAAGCATTCAAAACTCGGTCGCTCTATGCGTGCCGTGGCCGATGATCCGGCGCTGGCGCGTGTCGCCGGTATTAATACAGAGCAGGTGATCCGTTTTACCTGGATCTGCGGGGCATGTCTGGCAGCACTGGCCGGAGTTTTTGTCGGTCTTGATACCGATGTTCATAGCAATCTTGGCTGGAACATGCTGTTGCCGATGTTTGCGGCCGCGCTGCTCGGTGGCATTGGCAAGCCAATGGGCGCGATTGTTGGCGGTTTGATTATTGGCATTGTCGAGGAATCCGTTTCCTATCCGTTCTTTGGGGTATCGGTACTTTCTCCGAGCTACAAAAGTGCGGTGGCATTTATCATTATGTTGCTGCTGTTAATCTTTCGCCCTCAAGGTTTGTTTAAAGGCAGATTGCTATGAGTGCCGACGGACTGCTTTTCTATTTTATCGCCTTTATGACAATGGCGGGCATCTATGCGGTGTTAAGCCTTGCTCTGAATATGCAGTGGGGCTTTGGTGGACTGTTCAATGCCGGTATTGCGGGCTTTTATGCGGTGGGCGCCTATGCTGCGGCCATAGTTACTTCGGCGAACAGTCCTTCGCATATTGGTGGGTTTGATTTACCGGTTGTTGTCGGACTGTTTGTCGCTGGTATTCTTTCAGGTCTGATTGGTTGGGCGATCGCGCGTATCTGCATTCGCCTGAAAGCTGACTATCTCGCCATGGCATCTATAGGTATTGCCGAAATTATTCGGCTTGTGGCTGTTAATGAAGAGTGGTTGACCAATGGCAGTCTGGGTATATCTGCCATTCCTCGCCCGCTGGAAGATGTCTTTAGTGGTCGTCAGGCAGAGATAGTGTATGTGATGTACGTCTGGCTGGTGGTGGGTGTGACCTATTTTGTCGCACAACGTCTCCGCTCAAGTCCATGGGGCCGTGTCATGCGAGCAATACGCGACAACGAGGTAGCAGCTGCATCAATTGGTAAAGATGTACAGCGCTTTCGCGTAGAAACATTTATTGTCGGTGCGGTGTTTATGGGCATGGCTGGCGCACTGAGTGCCCATTATTTCAAATTTTTCAGTCCGGATGCCACTGAACCGCTGCTCACAACATTCCTGACCTGGGTAATGCTGATCGCCGGCGGCAGTGGTAATAACCGTGGAGCTATCGTCGGTGCGCTTGCGGTATGGGCTATCTGGTCACTGACCGAGGTGATAACCACGCAACTGCCGACCGAGTGGGCAACAAGATCTGCCTATATCAGAATGCTTTTGATCGGATTGTTTCTGCAGGTAGTGTTGCAGCGTTATCGCGCCGGCCTGATACCAGAGAAAACACCGCAACTACCATTCAACGATAAACATTCCGGTGTTAAATTGTAGAGAGCCTGATGCTGCCACCGAACGACGACATAGTATCCAACCCCGCAGGCTATTTTCTCTACCATTCTATTGGCCAGTACCCGGGTAAAGAGCGCGAGCTTGAGCAGGTCATGCAGGAGTTTGCAGCCATATGGGCTGCACCAAATGACAAACAGTGGGGTTACGTACTTCGAAAGCGTCAGGTCTTCATCGACTACTGGTGCAGAATAATAAACGCGCCAAAAGGGTCACTGACCACCTGTGAAAGTGTGACCAGCGGGTTTCACGGTCTGTTACGGTCGTTGCCTGAGAACAGTCTCAAAGGCAAGCGCGTATTGGTAGCCGGTGATTGCTTTCCGTCGTTGCATTTTTTATTAACCGGACTGGCACATCGTATGGGTTTTACACTCGACACTGTGGATTTGCCTGAAGGAAAATCATGGGTTGAAACTGACCGCTACATTGACAAGTGGGGCCCCGATGTCGGGCTTGCACTGATTACCTGGGTGACCTCCACCGCCTCGGCCCGATGCGATCTCAACGCGTTGGTAGCTCATGGTCGTGCCATGGGTAGCCTGATCTGTGTTGATATCACACAGGCGGCCGGTCTGTTGCCATTTGATGTCATGCAGCCGCGAGTGGACTTTGTGGTTTCCACCAGCCTCAAATGGATGTGCGGCACCCCCGGAGCCGGGATATTCTATGCGGACAAGTCACTGATCAGCAGTCTCACGCCTGAGATTCGCGGCTGGTTTTCGCAGAACAATCCTTTTTCGTGGGACCTCGACAAATTCGAATACGCCCCCGATATTCGCCGGTTTGACAAAGGTACACCGGGGTCGGTAGCGTCCATTGCATCGGTGCCGGCTTTGCACTGGCACTCTCAACAGAATCATTTGCAACTGGCGGCTGACAATCGACGTCTTGTCGATCGCATCATTGCACGAGCCGATGATCTGGGTTTACCACTGCACAGTCCACGAGATGGTGACAAACGCGGCGGTTCAATGATGCTGCGTATGCCAAACAAGGCGGACGCTGCATCTGCTGTCGGGGCATTGGGTATTGAAGGATACTCCATCGATTTTCGAGGCCCGTTGATCAGACTATCACCCGGGTACGTGACCGAGGAGGATAGTATCGATGCCGTTTTTGATCTCATTGGTGATGTTATGCAAAGACGCCAGTGGCGATTTGCAGGGCAGGGTGCCAACAACCCTGATCAGTCTGCTGCTGACCAGAGTAAATCCGGTCATAGCAGTACGGGGCAAATTAAAACGGGAAAAAGTGTCATGTCATCTGGTGAGTTACTTAATGATTTTGGTGCCCTTATCCTCAGTGGTCAAATAAAAATAGTTGACTGTACCGGGGTGCTTGGACCAGAGACACCGATCCTGCGTTTACCGGAAGATTTCGCTCGCAACACCCCGAAAGTTGAAATTCACAAAATCAGTGAATACGATGCCGACGGTCCTTTCTTTGCCTGGAACTGGATGAAACTTGGAGAGCACTCCGGCACTCACTTTGATGCACCACATCACTGGATATCCGGCAAGGATTTTCCAGACGGGTTCACGGACACACTGGATGTTCAACGGTTAATGGCGCCTGTAAATGTAATAGATTGTTCGACAGAGGCGGCCGCCGATGCCGACTATCTGCTCACCGCCAGTACTGTAAAACAATGGGAGAGTCGCCATGGTGTGATCAACGCGGGTGAGTGGGTAGTTATGCGTACAGACTGGGATAAACGCTCCCACGACGAGGAACTGTTTTTAAACGAAGACCCGGATCCACACGAAGATGGCTCACACAGTCCGGGACCTACACCAGAGTGTATTGAATATTTACTGTCAAAGGGCATTGTGGGTTGGGGCACCCAGTGTATTGGAACCGATGCCGGTATGGCAGGCAAAATGAGCCCGCCGTATCCGGCACACAACTTCCTGCATCGGGATAACTGTTTTGGACTGGCCAGTCTGGTTAACCTCGATCAACTGCCACCGAAGGGTGCGATACTGATTGCCGCCCCGCTTAAAATCGAGCATGGCACAGGCAGCCCGCTTCGGGCACTGGCGCTTGTGCCGGTTAGTTAATGGTTCGCTTCACCTGTGCGTTCTTGCCGTAACCCATGGTGCCAGTGGCTTGCCGCCCCTGCGGGAGCGATGATTCGATGAGTTCCTTACCTTTACAAAATGGTCGCCAGTCGCGACGTGTCAAATGGTATCGCTACCCGATAGAGACCGGGATTTTTCATACTCTGTTGTAGTGCAGTGATTGACAGGACTGGCTGCAAGCTGGCCGACATTTGACGTTGTAACATAATTAACCACGGGTGGTGTTTTATGAGCTTGTTGGACGACCAGAGAAATACTCTCGGGCACGGGCTGATGGAGTCCCCACCGGCTCAGTTGACGCCAGAGAGATATAGCTCGGCTATACGACCTCCAAGTGTTCTCAAACTATCAGCTGAGAAGTGATTGTTATAGGGGTCGGTCTCGCGTGTTGGCAGGTCTGCTGCCTGTGCACATGAGGTACGATCATCACCGTCATCGTTTAACGCCATCAGATGATGATTGAGATCCGTTTGCTTCGTTTCGCCACAGATGAACCGGGCGTCGCGTCCATACCACCACTCACTACGCAGATTCGCTACAAGGTGATTCAGCTTGGTTGGATAATAGTTGCGATAAAAATCTGAATCTATCGACGCAAAGCCGGTTGCATCGGGATCAGCAGTGCCTACTGCGAGCCAGTCAGTTTCTCCCTGCAGCCAGATCATCGCATCGATGGTTGCTTTTTGCGGCAATTTATCTAACGCCAGTGCCACCTTATTACGAATTTTCCTATAGAAAGTGGAGTTGTAATCCCAGTTCCTGATACCTGCACCTGGTGCCGTAACCAGTATGATGCCAACGACGCGATCACTTTGCGCAGTCAGTGACTTGCCTATCTGAAAGACCAGATTATTGAACGGTTCAAGCCCATTCGCTATTGATGCATAATTCGATGGTAAGTTTTCATCCCAGAACTGGTACAGATCAGCCTGGCGCCACTGACCATCTTCGTTAAAGGCGAATAGATTTTCATTTCCTGCATCAAGGACGGCATCATAGTCGGTTTCCACACCAGCAGCGTTACCCTGACCGGTTAACACAATGATGTCTGTGATGTCCGAAGCCTGAACTCCCATCTCAGGTTCGGCCGGTACCACAGGTTCGAGTGGCATCTCAGGCTCGGCCGGTACCACTGGCTCGGCTGGTACCTCGGGTTCGAATGGTACTTCAGGCTCGGCCGGCACCTCAGGCTCGACTGGGGCCTCTGGCTCGACCGGTGCCTCTGGCTCGGCTGGTACCACTGGCTCGG
>CAYMVV010000081.1:8772-9049 GCA_964393885.1 uncultured Granulosicoccaceae bacterium
CCGGCACCCCAGGGTCGACCGATGCCTCTGGCTCGGCTGGTACCACTGGCTCGGCCGGCACCCCAGGGTCGACCGATGCCTCTGGCTCGGCTGGTACCACTGGCTCGGCTGGTGCCTCAGGCTCGGCTGGTACCACTGGCTCGACTGGTACCACTGGCTCGGCCGGTGCCACTGGCTCGGCTGGTACCACTGGCTCGGTCGGCACCACTGGCTCGACTGGTAATTCGGGCTCGAACGGTACCTCAGGTTGTGATGGCACCACAGGTTCGGACGGTAC
>CAYMVV010000081.1:9149-25539 GCA_964393885.1 uncultured Granulosicoccaceae bacterium
CTCAGGCTCGGACGGCGCCTCAGGTTCGGACCGTACCTCAGGTTCGAACGGTACCCCAGGTTGTGATGGCACCACAGGTTCGGACGGTACCTCAGGCTCGGACGGCGCCTCAGGTTCGGACCGTACCTCAGGTTCGAACGGTACCTCAGGTTGTGGTGGCACCACAGGTTCGGCCGGTGCCTCTGGCTCGGCCGGTACCACAGGCTCAGACGGTACCTCAGGCGTGGCCGGAACCTCAGGCTCTAATGGCACTACCGGCACGGAAGGTACCACGGGTTCTGTTTGCTGATCGACCCCGGGTTCTTCAACACCAACCGGTTCTGCTGGTGATATTAAATCGACATCCGGATCAACGGTGGCAGGTGCATTTTCGGTTGCTTCAGTCGCTGCTCCCGTTTCAGGCTCCGAAGCAGATTCGGCATCTGTATTGTCTCCAACTGTGTTAACCGTTTCGGCTCGCGAGTTGTTTTGGATGGCACCGAACGCTAGTGCTTTTTCTTCTTCCCTGAATAAGTGATACAAACCGTCTTCACAGTCAGCAACAGCAATTGGTGCTTTTTCAATGCAAGCCAGTTTCCCGTCGGTTGTATCTTCCACAGTGATAAACCAGGTATCCGGCTGGCCAGACAATTGATACACACCGTGATTAACTGATGTGGTACCTGTGTGTACTGCACCATCCAGTGTCAGCGAGAAATTGGTCTGATCTACAAACAGACTTTCACCTTCAAAAGTCTGTCCCGCGCCAACCAGATAAGTTAGCTGGTCAATGGTTCCATTACTGTCCGCGTTAGCACTCAGGGTATCAACAAAATGGGAGATCGCCTGATCAGCAGTCACCGCTGTTCTGCTGTCTCCGTAGACCTCGTAAACCGCGTCGGCGACGGCGCCGCTGTCGGTTGCATCGTAGCCCACAGACTCGATAAACGCCAAAGCTGCGTGTTCCGAAATAAGAATACCGTTGTCCGGATTACCATCTTCGTCGAGTGACTGCAGAAGCCGCGCAATATTGACCACCGATGGGTCATTGATATCGGGCTCGATCCCCATATCCAGGGGTGTCACCATTTCAGATGCCAATACAGCTGGCAAGGCCAAATTACCGATGCTGAAGATCACCGTTTCACCATCACGATATCTAAAACTACCGTCTGTATCGGTAACACCGCTAATGGTCTGGGTCGCAAAGTTTATCCCGCCTACCGGGCTATCAGAAAATACCCCGACCAGCTGATCATTGCTGCCCCCGCACGAGGCAACAATTGCGGACATCATCAAAACGCCGATCACTTTGGTTTTCACGATATTCACGTACAACTCTCCTCGCTTCGTCTCAGCTTAATAACGGCTACGGAGGGTTGTTGGTGAAGATTCGGGTCGATCAACTCACTGTTATGACACCTTTCATCCTGCAATTTGTCGCTATCGTCGCGAAATGAAGATAAACAGATTTCAATTCCGCAATAATGGCTGACGACCTGGTTCACATATGCACCACCTGCGTATGGTGGTATTGCTCAGTAGTGTTTGCCATGGCAGGACGGGTCGAATTCAATTCAGCGCAGGAACGGCGACCGGGCAGGGGGTTGTTCAATGAGTAGACCGCGACTAGCGAAGCCCTGCTGAAATCTGCTGGTCAATTGATCTTTAGCCCGATAAGGCGAGCCACATTTTCGTGCTCTATTTGATTGGATGCTCTGATGCAACAGCGGATGCTGAAAAGATGATCATTCCGGTTACTAGTATAGAGATTCAGTTGATCGGTTTCGTGTGGTTCTTTGTTGAGGAGCTTTTCAGTAAGGTGCAGCCTTGACTTAGTTTCCAGTTTCCAGTTTCCAGTTTCCAGTTTCCAGTTTCCAGTTTCCAGTTTCCAGTTATCAGGCATCGAGTTCGCTTGCAGCAACCCATGGTGCCAGTGGCGTGCCGCCACAGTAGTGGTTTTCAGCCGGGTTTTCCCGATAGAGTACATAGACGTCGGCAGCGTTAACGTCGAGTTCTTTTTGTAATAGCTTTGCTATGGCATCAGCGAGTGCCTTCTTTCGCTCTGATTCTCTTCCCGGGCGTAAGTCAACGGTAATTAAAGGCACACCATCACCAATTTCAGCAAAGACCTCTCGCACTGCTACATAGTCATACTTGGTTTCTTTGGGTGCCAGTGTGTCGAGGACAGCCTGTTTCGTACCTTCTCTAATCTGACGTTTGGTCTCTACCGGGGTGCCTTCAGGTACTTCAATACGGATGACGGGCATGTTTTATTCTCCTTGGCGAACAATGCGCTACAACAAAAAAATAGCCGACGCGTGTGTAGCAGACTGATGCGTGTGTACCAGATTGTCGACGATCACTGGGTCTTGATTATACCCAATCCACAGTAGAGGCACATGCGATCGGTTTTGTCAGTGCAGCCGTGGTCAGTGCGACAAAAAGTGTTGACGAGATATATTCTAAAAATTAACGAGATATAGATTCGAAATTAATCAGGGCTACCTCATTAGATCATCGGGAGTCGAACGTTCGCAACTCAGCTATCGCGACTCGTCTTTTGCTACTTAACTACCACGACACAGGTACGGTTCATCAATTTCTGTTTTCCAGGATTATAGCCCGACTTTCGCAGCCAGATGCTGCCGACGCTGTCCGCCGAACACCAGACATGCCTGATTCCCGGGGGCCTGTTTCTTCCTATCCTGTTACTTCCTATATAGAAGAAAAAATCCTTGCACAATATCCGTAAAGTAGACACTAGCTACAACATTCATCCAATTCTAATTCCGTTAGCCACAAATTGGAATCACTGGTTATTACAGTCTCGCGTTGGCCTGTGTTGCGAATCATGTCGACCTCGGATCGCACTCAAAGCAGGTTATTATTTAGGAGTGACGGAAATTTCTCAGACCCGCCGCGCGATGATTTAAACGGA
This sequence comes from uncultured Granulosicoccaceae bacterium, assembly GCA_964393885.1. Lineage (GTDB taxonomy): Bacteria > Pseudomonadota > Gammaproteobacteria > Granulosicoccales > Granulosicoccaceae. The sequence goes on from CAYMVV010000081.1 coordinate 12,070, forward strand.
TTGATCAAGCGGAGTTCCGGAAGTCCACAGACGAAGATTTATCTGTGATAAACTTTTACCGGAGGAAGGAAAATCATAGTAAATACAAGGATTCGACTCGGATTAAAATGGTGTACAGGTCGGGCTCTGAATGACTATACAACCGGGTAAAGACAGGTCTTGCAGTCTCCCGCAGCATAGGCACACACGGGTAACTTTCGCGTCATTTTTTTCCATTAACAGAACTAAAAACTCTTCAGGTTGACTAAGTACTCTTTTCGAAACGGTCAATGCGTTGTATTGAGCGAATAGACCAGTCAGACACCTATATCAGACACCTATAAAAACAGGATACAAGCATGGATTTTACTCTTAAGCGCAACGCCCAGATCGTAACCTATTTGTTGCTGGCACTGGTGGTAACTCAGATAGTGTTTACCATTCTATTCAACGCTGGTTTGTCCGGACCTGGTGCGTATATTTGGGGCGCGGAAGCTGTTCTGTTCCCGATTCTTGCGGCCTTCGCAGGAGCCGCATTGGTGCAGGCCAGGCGCTATCACCTTGGCTGGTCAGCTATTGCATTTAGCGCTGTCCTCAATGTGGTGCAAGTGAGTATAGGTCTCAAAATGTTCGGTCCTTTTGGAGGAGTCGCCCAGGGACTCGAGGCAGCAGCACCGCTGATCGGGGCAGTCGTTGCATTTTCTTTTATGGTTTATAATGCTGCGAAGATACTGCTGGGCCTTGCTGCGGTGGTTTTCGGAATGGCCAAAATGAATGCAGGCTCTAAGACCTTAGGCGGCCTGACCGCGTTGGCTGGTGGTGTCGCCATCGTAGCCAATTCGATCTTGATCATCTTTGGACGTGATGGCTTTCTGCCATCGCCTGTGGCTGGAGCATCTGGCGTTGCCGCCACCGTGCTGTTAGCGCTGTGTTTGATTACACTGGTTCACGACGAGTAGACATAGTCCCCTAAGTCCTGACTGGCAAGTAACGGGGCACAGAGCGGGCATTAACCACTATATACTTGCCGCCACCAGTTAAAGGGAGCCCATGCTGGTGGCGGCGTAGCGTGTGCAAAGGAGTGCCGGTTAGACGCTCAGCAGCTGTTCGTAAAAGAATATACCGCTGCTGTTTTAGCGATTCCATCGTGCATCAGTCTGTTTTTTGCCAGGCATTCAAACTCGGCACCGGCACTTTCTGCCGCGCGTCTCGACGCGATATTTTCTGTCAGTACAACAATTTCCAGTCGGACCAGATGGAGTTCCTGAAAGCCGTATTTTTTTATCAGGGTTATTGCCTTTAGAGCATACCCCTGTTGTTGTAAGGATTGCCGTATCCAATAACCGATATTGCCGATGCGATTTTGCTTATCCAACCGGTTGATGGCAATAGAGCCAACGAACAGTGAATCAGAATTTCTAAAAACCCCCAGGTCAAATGCATTCCCGGCCTCGATTTCACTGGAGCAAAGTGAAATTCATGACAGTGCAGCGTCTTGTGTATAACTGTCATTGCACCACGGCATCCACTTGCCAACCGTGTCTACGCTCTCCAGACAGGCGGATGTGAATTCTGCAGCGTCATCTGGCTCAAACGCTCGCACGGTTATATCTTCAGATTTTGCAATCACCATAATTAGAGTCCGTCATGTTGCTAGCGTGCAGATTCTCATGTTGTTGTCAGTTGAGCGACAACGCACCGCTCGCCGTGTCGGACGCTGCTTGCCAACCAGAACCGCATTGTCTGCTCGCGAACTGTGATATGACAGTGTCATTGATGGCGTTCATTATAGGAAAAAGCGGTTGCGACCTTAAGAGAATCGGCAAAATCAACTTTGTAGTCAGCCTGCAGGTGTAACGCCACCAAACGGGATTGGCACGACAGCGAAGTCATCTGTATCGTAGCATTGCAAATGTCCCTGAGATGCTTATGAACAACGATGCAACACCTGCCAGCCCTTTGCGACCGAATTTCAGAGCCCAGCCGTTCTGGAATCCCACTCATATCCCGCATCATGAAGTCGGCCAGCGCATTGCCCGAATGGATCTGAATGAATGTCCTTACCCGCCGTCACCAAAAGTTATTGAGGCGATAAGCGCTGCAGCCAGTGGTGAATCGCTACCCTGATGGCACGTGTCCGACACTCTCCGATGTACTGGCGCAGCGTCTGGACGTACCCGCCGAACGCATTTGCTACGGTGGTGGCAGCACGCAGCTATTGACATCTATCGCGGAAATATCAGTCGCCCCCAGCGAACAATTGTTGTCACCTGAACTGATCTGGAGGCGTTTCGCCGGTGTCTTTGATGTGGTGGCAGCTGATCACATCAGTGTGCCAAATCGTGCGGACGGCGCTATAGATGTTGAGCCTCTGCTGGCAGCCGTTGGCAACTACACCCGATTGCTGGTTGTGCTAACGCCAAACAACCCGACCGGGATGATGTTATCGCAGGAGGAGCTGAAGCGTTTGTCTGAGCACACACCGGACAACGTTTTGCTGTTTGTAGATGAAGCCTATTTCGAGTTTGCGGTACATGCAGGAGGGGTTGATGCGCTCGAGGTGTTGAAGCGGCGCAAGGGGCCGTGGGTGGTGACGCGCACTTTTTCCAAAGCCTATGCACTCGCTGGTCTGCGACTGGGTTATGCCATTTGTAGCTCTGAGGAAATTGCCAATGCGTTGCGGCTGGTGACAAGCACGTTTAACGTTACCGGTGTAGCCGAGGCTGCTGTTTTAGCTGCGCTGGACGACGTTGATTACACCCAAATGATTTTATCAACCAATGCGATCGAACGGGATCGCATAGCTCAGGGCCTGACACAACTGGGATTCTCACCGATGCCATCAGTGACGAATTTTATTGGTGTGGATGTAGGCAAGCCGGCAGCGGCAGTTGTGCAGGCGATGCGGCAACGGCGTGTGCGTGTTGCCACGTTTGGCTACGCCAGTGCCGGCACATGCATTCGGGTATCAACAGGTACCGCCGAAGATACAGATGCATTTCTGGCGACATTGCCTGAAGCGCTGGCCTCGATTTAATTCGCTCTGCGCTAAATCCATCAATATGCGATGATATCGCGGCTGGTCATTGCCGACAGGCCTTTTAACTCGCACCGTCGAGCGGTGCGTTGTCGCGCAGCTAACTACCTCAAGCAGCCTATCGCAAGAAGATCTCTCCAAACTGTTCTTTTGCTTAACAGCATTTACAAGGACCCGCAATGCCCAACGCAATGCCCAAAATGAGCCGACGAACGTTTATAAGTGGTGCTGCCGCCCTTGTAGCCAGGCCGCTGTTGGCGCAAGCAAACGACTGGCAGGATGTTGTGTCGATTGCCCGCACCTGGGATCAATGCCATGCGATTGTGATTCATCGCGAGGGCACACAAGAGTTGTCTGTGCGGTTTCGTGGTCCGTCAATCGACAGGGTGGTACCGATCAAGTCGGTGTCTAAAACCATCGTTGCGGCACTGGCCGGCGCGGCACTTGATCGAGGTGAAATCCCGACTGTGAAAACCACCGTGGGCGATCTCGTGCCTGCACTTATTCCTCGCAGAGCCGATCCGAAAGTCAAAGCCATTACGATCGAAAATCTGATCACGATGCAGGCGGGGCTTGAGCGCACATCCGGAGCGAACTATGGCGGCTGGGTGAGCAGTAGCAACTGGGTCGCGAATGCTTTATCGCGGCCGATGGTGGCAGAGCCAGGCACACGGATGTTGTACTCCACTGGTAGCTCGCACATTCTTGGCGCGGTTCTGTCAGAGGTTTCCGGCAAGAGTTTACTCTCGCTGGCCCGTGAACGTATCGGGCGGCCATTGGGCATTCAAATTCCGGCCTGGACGCGTGACCCGCAGGGCCGCTACCTTGGCGGTAATGAAATGGCGCTGACGCTGTCATCCATGATTCGCTTTGGGGAGCTGTACCGCAACGGTGGGCGCGCGGGGGGTAAACAGGTGTTGAGTGAGCACTGGATAAAACAATCCCAGGTACCGGTCACGCGCTCGATGTTCTCCGGGCTTGGCTATGGTTACGGATGGTTCATCGGCGCGAGCCATGGTGAATCTTATGCACTTGCGCGCGGTTATGGCGGACAGATCATCTGTATCATTCCGAATTTGGCGATCACGCTGGCGATTACTTCGGATCCGATGCGTGCGGCGCGCAGTGCCGGTTATTTTGGCGACCTGATGCGTCTTATTGAGCAGACAATCATCCCGTTAGCCCTCGCCACTTAGGTCTAGCCTGGATTATTCATAAGGATTCGGCGTCCAGAGGAAATCTGGCTAAACAGGTCGGCCAACCGTCTGAGAAACGTGGCCCGTTTTAAAAAATACCTGATACAAAGCACAATGGCTAAAACAATGGCTGTTGTTTCGGACGGTCTGCGTGATCGGGACCGAGCCACTGACACTCGTTTAAATCGATCCTGCCTTGTGCAAAACACAGCCCCTCGGCTTCGAGGAGCTGGACTTGCTTGTCAGCGTTCGCTCTATTGCTTACCTTTCCCTGAGCGTTAATAACACGGTGCCACGGTACATCCGCAGGGCAGGCAGCCATTGCACTGCCCACCAGCCTGGAGACTGAAATTGCTTGTTCGTCCAGTGCGAGTGGCGGTGGTGCGGGAAGCGATTGTGCAATCTGACCATAGGTAACAACGCAGCCGGACGGCACCTGCCGGACAAAGTTCCACACCAGCTCATAGTAAGCCTGTTTGATCGAGGAATTGGTCATAGGTAAAAGAGTTTTGTTACGATTTTCTGTAAGGTTTACGGATACCAACAAACTACGGGCTGTACGTCACTCACTAAACTACCCTATTGTATGATAATCTCGCGTTCGTTTTTCGCTATCTAAACTGGTACTCATCATAGAGATTCGAAGCGGGCGGTATTCTCTCCATACTTGGTGGCTGCCCTGTTGTTGGAGGAAAGGGTTGGAGGAATGCGTTGCCAGAAAGGGTTGCCTGAATCTATCGTCTGATGGGCCTGGCTCTAAAATTTGCAGGGTGGTTTGTGGATATAAATGAATTTAAAACAGAATGGTGTTTACTTCAAAACCAGTTTGATAGCTATGAAAAGCATTCTTTATATATAAAGCTGCTTAACGTCCTGCTGTTTTTTGTCGCATTGACACTGGATGTGATCAGTATTTCTATTGTTCCTGTATTTTTGTTGCTGTGGCTGCAGGATGGAATTTGGAAAACGTTTCAGTCACGTATTGAAACGCGGCTTTTACAAGTTGAAAAATACATTGCAAATTCAAGTGATGAGAGTGTGTTTCAATTCAACAGTGAATACGATAAAACCAGTCTGACTGGTGTTTCGCTTTTGGGAGAGTATGCTCGTCAATCAATCCGGCCGACGGTGGCTTTTCCGCATGTAGTACTGGTCCTGTTGTTTCTTGCTCAATGGGGAGTTTACACGTCTTAAAATCCGTGGGTCCGCTCAGAGCCTGAATGTCTCTGTGGTTGCTGCTGACAGAGCTAGTGCCAGCCAAATGCCGCGATTGATGGTCACGATCTGGTCGTCGATGCTGCCGCCCCGTACTTTACTGAAACGCTGCTGCCCCTGAAAGCACCCGCGCTTTCAGGCCGAGATTTGCGTCACTTGCACACCGAGCACGTCTGGCATGTGGCAAAGGGCCTGCGCCGATTTTTGTGAAATGTATGTGTCAAACATGGCGCGCAAATTGTGACTAGGTGAATATTGAGAAGGGATACGGCGCCAGCTGGCTCTCTCGATGAAGTTCCCGCCTTCCACGATGTAAAGCGAGTTGAGACTAAAGCGTCTTCAAGCCTGTTTAGACAAGGTGTAAACGTAAACCCCACCTGCAGCCATCTACACGTACAACGGTGTATCTCCTTTTGAAACGACTAATCACACCAATATTTTTTTTGATGCTCGCCAGTTGTGGGGGTTCCGGTAGCGAAATTACCGGGAAATCATTGCGTGGTGGTTCTGGATCATCAGATGGCGCAGACGCTGCAGATGGCATAGATGCTGTCGGAGGCAGCGATACTTCAGGGGGCACGGACACGTCGGGAGGCACGGACACGTCGGGAGGCACAGACACGTCGGGTGGCACGGATACGTCGGGTGGCACGGATACGTCGGGTGGCACGGACACATCGGGAGGCACGGGCACGACGGGTGGCACGGACACATCGGGAGGCACAGACACGTCAGGAAGCACGGACACATCGGGCGGCACAGACACATCGGGAGGCACGGGCACGACGGGTGGCACGGATACATCGGGAGGCACGGGCACGACGGGTGGCACGGACACATCTGCAGGTACAGACACGACAGATGGCCCTGACACTACAGATGGTACAGAAACTACCACGGGCACAGACGAACCATTACCACCATTGCCTGCGATCGTAACCGGTGTGCAAGCGGTACACAGAAGTGGTCAGACATTCCTGACATGGGAAGAGGTTGGCGGTGACACCCAATATCACATCTACAGATCAGATCAACCGATTACGACAGCTACTCTGTCTGCCGCCTCTCGTTTAACCTCTCGCTGGGGGCCAATTGATCAGGATTCCTCGTTTAACAAATTTGGTGCTGTTGGTGCACCGGATCATTTTATTATTGAAGATGGTGGTTCACCGCTTGAGCCTGATACGGGATTATTTGTCTACACGACCCAGGTGGGTGAGAGCGGCACTGCATACTATGCGGTGACGTCGACTGCCAACGGTCGAGAGAACAAGGAAATATCTGTTGGGTCGAACGCGATGGCTACAGCGGTTGAAGAGTCTGTTAGCACGCCGGTTCCCGTGCTCGCGTTTCAATTTTCCGAGGGTCTGGGGCGTATCTATACCCAGTTTATGGACTACAGCAACTGGAACCCTACCTTAAACGGTTACGCGTTTAGCTACATCGCAACCTTGCCACATAACGTTGAACCGACTCGATCTTACCCGTTGCAGATCTATCTACACGAATTTGGTGGCAGGTCCTTTCCATTAGCGCATTCCGAGAACAACTGGGAAACGATACAGATATTTCCAAGTGACCCCGGGCTCAGCGAAAATACCATGCATACCTGGTGGTATGGACATGCGGCAGATCATAACTATTTAACGGATGGTATGGTGCCGGACAGTGGCACGATAGAGAACTTTACCGAGCAACGCATCATGTTGGCTGTGAATGAGATCATAGCCAATCCGGATTTTTCCGTCGATACCGATGCCATCCATGTGGCCGGTAACTCAATGGGGGCAAGCGGTGCATTGAGTCTGGGCTTGCACTATCCGTCGGTATTCAGTGGAATTTACGCAAGTCAGCCAATGACGAATTACGCCACCAGCCCGCTGTTCCAGGACAATCTGTCGCAGCTGTGGGGCGAGCAATCGCGCAATTTACCAAACGTTATCGCAGGCCCGTACTCAGGCGAGCTTAGCGAGTTCAGTGCGGGTGGTGCTAACCCCGTCGGCATTTGGGACTGGATGAATCATCATCAGCAAATGCGTTCACGCAGCGATGATGATTTCGCCTATCTGATCATCGATATCGGCAAGGACGACTTTACCATCGATTACGCTACTCAGGGTCGTCCGCTGATACAGGCGCTTACTGACGGGAAGATTCCCTTTGCTGCAGTATTGGCGGATGGCGTTGATCATGAATGGCGCGGCTATAACGCGGTTAATGTTAATCAGTTTGGTCTTTCTGAAAGCAATACTATTCCCTGGCACTACCCGAATTCGTCCAGTTTAATCGCTGTGCAAAATGCAACAGGCTCAGGCTCGACCGAGCCATCGGCTGTCGGTGATGATGAATACAACATCAACATTGAATGGTCTGCGGGAGGCAATTCATTCCATTTGCCAATTGTTGATCAGTCGAATCGCTTTGAAGTTTCGCTGCGCTCGAGTATTGATCAAACTGCATCAATCACGCCTCGCAACACATCAGCATTTCGACCACTCAGTGGTCAGCAATGTGGCTGGAGTGCGACACGTATTAGCAATAGCCAGGTAATCGGCAGCGGCGTCAGTACGGTAGATGCGAATGCACTGCTAACAGCGTTTCAGGTACCGATCGTCTCCGGACAAGGCAGTCGGCTGACGATCATCTGTGAATAGCCGGAATCGTCTTGCGCTCATCACGCATGCACCGGTAGTTTCTGGCAGGAACGAAAGCGATATTTTAACTACAGGTATAGCGCTGCAACAGATTGTCTATGTCCGGGCTAGAACCCCAGCGCCGTTTTCATCAACGGTGAATCCTTATCCATCAGCCCATCAATTACGCTAAAGTGATGGCGGTCTGGTTCAACGATGCATTGGGTCCATGCGCCTAGTCCTCGCCAGATGTTACCCAGCAATTTTGACTGTCTAATGAACTCGGCGCGTTCATTGCCGCCGACCCAGGCGGTGAAGCGGCTGGGTACCACAGGCACCATCAACGCGGGGCTTAATACAGTTGCGCTATAGCTATCGAGCTTCAGCTTCTCGTTCATTGAGGTATGCAACAGGGGTCGCAGGTCATGCACGCCGGACAGGGAAACGGTATGCACAATTCTGGACTGTATCTCCCCGGGTAGCGATGTATGTTTGTCCAGCATCGATGCGGCCAAATGACCACCGGCAGAGTGCCCGCTAAGTACAATTGGGCCGTCAACCTCGCTCGCTGCATGTGTTATCGCATCAACAATCATCTGTGTAATTTGACTGATATCGACTTCCGGGCACAGCACATACGAGGGCATGGCGACAGCCCAGCCTGCGTCAACTGCGCCTTGCGCCAGATGCGACCAATAGCTTTTATCGAGTGCCAGCCAGTAGCCACCATGTACAAACACGAACAAACCCTGTGGTTTTGTAGCAGGGTAAAACAGATCGTAGCGATTGCGATTGTGCGGACCGTAGCTGATGTCCGCTTGCAGGGTTCCCTGCGCCTGCGCGCTGACCCGGTACTCGGTGGCCGGAGTTATCCAGGCATCTGGCCACTGATTGCCATCCGGGATGTTGGCGCCATTGGTGTAGGCTTTGTCCCAGTCTGTAATACTAAATCCGGTCATTTTATTCCAGGGTCGCTCAGTGTCACTATAGAGAGTTTCAAAAGCTGATTTTTATGTTAGAGCACGGTTCGCACGCGCCACAGCTCGGGAAACAATTCGACTTCAAGCATTTTTTTTAAATAGGGTACACCGCCGGTGCCGCCAGTACCGCGTTTGAAACCGATCACGCGCTCCACGGTAGTGACATGATTAAAGCGCCAGCGTCTGAAGTAGTCTTCAAAGTCGACCAGTTTCTCGGCCAGCTCATACAGGGTCCAGTATTGTTCCGGTGATTCATATATGGATTTCCACGCATCCTCAACACTGGCGTGATAACTGTGACTGGACGACAGGTCGCGCTGCAGTACTTCGGGTAAAATACTAAAGCCACGTCGGGTAAGTGCCACGATGACTTCGTCATACAGACTTGGCTTTTGTAACTCCCTCTGCAACATCTCGGTAATATCTGGCCGGTGAGCGTGTGGCTTGAGCATCGCTTTGTTGCGGTTGCCAACGGTAAACTCAATCAATCGGTATTGATAGGACTGGAAGCCGGAAGACTGGGCCAGATCATCGCGAAACGAGGTGTACTCGCTTGGCGTCATGGTGCGTAGTACGTCCCAGGCATTGTTCAGCTGTTCGAATATTTTCGACACGCGCGCCAGCATCTTGAATGCGGGTCTGAATCGATCCTCGGCTATCGCGATTCGCGCTGCGTTTATCTCGTGCAGTGCGAGTTTCATCCACAGTTCTGATGTCTGATGTTGAATGATAAACAACAGCTCGTCATGGGTTGCACCGAGTGGCTGCTGTGCGTTCAGCAGCTTGTCGAGCCCAAGGTAGTCGGCGTAACTCATTTTCTCGCTGAAGTTCAATTCAGCGCCGTCTGGTGCTGCGTCTGTTGATTCACCCGCTATTGGCTCGTCTTGCCCTGGCTTGTCAGGCATCAGGTCACCGCTGAGCGCTGTTTAAACGCAGCCTGGTCCCAGATGCGTTTCGCCATAATGTTCTCGAGAATCGCGGCGGCTCTTATCACATCGTCGTTATCTATATACAGTGGAGTAAATCCAAAGCGCAGTACATTCGGCGCCCGAAAGTCACCGATGACACCCTCCGCCACCAGTGCCTGTATCACGGCAAAGCCTTCGTCGAAGGTAAACGACACTTGTGATCCGCGTTGTGTTGCATCGCGCGGGCTGTGTAGCGTTAGCGCCGGACAGCGTTTCTCGACTTCTTTTATAAAGAGTTCGGATAATTCAATTGATTTGTTGCGAACGTCGACAATTGATACATCGTCCCAAACGTCAAGCGCGGCATCCAGTGCCGCCATTTGCAATACCGGTGGTGTGCCGATGCGCATACGTTCGATAGCGGGCGCGGCCTGGTAGTGTCGATCAAAGGCAAAGGGTTCACTGTGTCCCATCCAGCCAGACAGTGCTGGCTCTGCGGTGTCTGCGATGTCTGGTCGAACATAGATAAAGGCAGGTGCACCGGGTCCGGCGTTCAGATACTTGTAGGTACAGCCGACGGCAAACTCGGCGTTGCACTCGGATAAGTGCACTGGCAGGGCACCTGCCGAGTGCGCGAGATCCCAAAGTGCGACAACGCCATTGTCGTGTGCCCTGCGGGTGAGTGCAGACATGTCGTGCATGCGGCCGGTGCGATAGTCGACATGAGTCAACATCATCACAGCCACTGTTTCATCGAGATGATCGGCGACTGATTCAGGCTCGACCACTTTTAATTCAAGCTTGAGTTGGTGGCCGCGATCAAAGCTTTTTATCAGGCCCTCGGCCATATAGAGGTCGGTTGGAAAGTTGCCGGTGTCAGACAAAATTACCCGCCGTTCAGGCCGCATCTGTAAACTGGCTGCCAGCGCCTGGTATACCTTGATAGAAAGCGTATCGCCAATGACAACCGAGCCTGTGCCTGCACCGATGAGTGGTGCCAGCCGGTCACCCAGAACTCTGGGCTGGTGATACCAGCCTGCCTTGTTCCAGCCGGTGATGAGCAGGTTTCTCCACTCATCGTTGACGGTGTGCTGTACACGTGGTGCAGCGGCCAGCGGCATAGGGCCCAGAGAATTTCCGTCCAGATAAATGATACCGTCCGGAATATGGAAGCAGTCTTTTTTCACTCACAACCTCGCTTGCTGTGCATTGGCTCAGGTGCCAATGCGGGACGGACAGGTCCCGGACGGGCAGGGCAAATGCGCAGGTGTATTAGTCGCGCCGCGAACAAGTGAGGAACCACTTTCGGTTGCACAGGGATTCGATAGTATAAACCGATGAGTTTTCTCGCTAAAGTAATGTTCCGGTAATACATGTCGAACGGACGCGGTATCTGCAAACTGAGCCTGAGTTTATGAGTGAAACCTATACAATCAATCCCGAGGTTTTCTGGAGCGATCCGTATCCGGATTTACGCAAAATCCAGCTGCAGGCGCCCGCGGTTGAGGTGCCGCAACTCAATGCGGTGTTAATCACCCGACGAGACGATATCTTCGAGCAGGAAAAACGTATCGAGGTTTTTTCATCTCGACAGCCGGGTGGTTTGATGACGGTGCTGATGGGGGAGAACATGATGCGCAAGGATGGCACCGAGCATTTGGCAGAACGCAAGGTGCTCATGCCATCATTAAGTATTCAAACCGTGCGCAGCATCTGGCGTCCACTGTTCGAGCAACACACGGATCGAATCCTTGATGAGCTCGAGCCCGCCGGACACTGTGATCTGGTCAGGGACTTTGCGATGCCTGTCAGCGGTGAAGCACTGAAGCTGATCACCGGTTTGACAACAATGAAGGCGACGCAGATGGATCAGGTCAGCCAGCATATGATAGACGGGTGTGCAAACTATGCCGGAGTAGCTGAAGTTGAAGCGCGTTGTCATGCAGCAACACGCGCTATCGACGATCACATTGACCAAATGATACCGGTGCTCGAAAGAACACCGGACAACTCCGTGCTCGCCGTGCAAATGGCAGCTGATTTACCCATTGATTCTATAAGAGCCAACATTAAACTGGTTATCTCAGGTGGGCAAAACGAGCCACGCGATGCCATTGCCGGTGCTGCCTGGGCATTGCTTGCGCATCCGCAACAAAGAGAAAAAATCGCCAGCGCGGAACTGTCGTATCGAAATGTATTTGAGGAGTATGCCCGGTGGATGTCTCCGATAGGCATGTCACCGCGGCAGGTGGCTCGTGATGAAAACGTACTCGACTACGATTTTAAAGCGGGCCAGCGCGTATTTTTTATGTTCGGTGCAGCCAATCGCGACCCGCGTGTATTTGAACGACCGGATGAATTTGATATAACGCGTGACAATCGCAAGGCGGTATCATTTGGAGCCGGTCCGCACTTTTGTGCAGGGGCTGCTGCCTCTCGAGCGTTAATAGCAGATGTTGCACTGCCAAAATTGTTTGCACGTTTTCCGACACTGCGAATCAATGGTACGGTCAGCTTTGGTGGCTGGGCGTTTCGCGGACCTTTGTCGGTACCGGTTGCCTGGTAGTTGCATGGCAGTTGCGCGTTAGTTGCGTGCCAGGTAGTAGAAATTACAAAATCAGGATGCTTTGAAAGTCATCAGCACAAAGGGGTCTATATTGCCGGCCAGGCTCATGGCTTCACCTGTTTGTGTATCTATCACTTCAAATCTGGCAGCGGCAAGCAGTTCGGTCAGACGTGCTTGCGAGTAGTAGGTGTAGCGGCGTCCGAGATCATCGCGGCTAAGTCCCTCACCGGTTTTCATCCCCAGGAATAGCAATCCGGTGGGCTTTAACGCGCTGTGCAAGCGCGGAAGTATGTCGATGAACTCATCTTCGGTAGCATGTAGCAGACTAAAGTTTGCCCAGATACCGTCATACTGATCACTGCAATCGATATCCTGAAACCTGGCAACCTTCGCGTCAATCGCAAACAGTTCGTTCGCGACACGCACCATTTCGCTGGAGGCATCTATGGCGTCAACGGTCAGGCCTGCGGCCTTCATAGCCGCAGCAGAAGCGCCTGGCCCACAACCCAGATCAAGTACGTAAGCCTGTTTGGGCAGCCGTTCGATAAAAGTGGCAAGTGTCTTGTCGGGTTTTTCTGTTTTGGTCAGCTCGACATAGTCGGCAACCTGCTTGTCATAGACCGCGACGGTTTGTTCGTCCATTGTAAGATGCTCCGTTACCTGGCGTGACAGCCCACTAGATCCGGGCTACTCGAATGGCTAGTCAAATGGTTGTTCAAACTCACCGGTCTCTTCATTCAGCGTCCAAAGCTCGCCGGTGGAAATATCGAACCAGGCACCGTGCAGGCCGATCTGTTCTCGCTCCAGTAAAATTGATACACAGGGAAAGGTCTTTAGGTGCTCGATCGACTGGCGAATGCTGCCGCACTCAAGTTTCATTTGCAGTTCCTCCGGTGTTTCGTCGCCGCTGCGTTCGATGCTGTCGGCAACCGGGCCCAGCAATGATATCCATTTGC
>CAYMVV010000082.1:0-23458 GCA_964393885.1 uncultured Granulosicoccaceae bacterium
GTATAGCTGCTGCATCGATCCATTTGCTGCTCGATGTACTGACGAGTTTTGGTACTTGTCTGCTCTATCCGTTTAACCTGACTCGATTCACCACTCGCAGCCATTTTATCTTTGATCCTGTGGTTATTGTGTTGTGTATTGTCGGCTTGCTTTCGAGCAGCCCGGTATTGTGGATGGCTGCGTTGTTGATATACCTCCTGTTTGGAGTCGTTGTCAGGTACGTTTTAACCCTGTGGCTTGCAGATCGATTGTCTGATTTGAGTGGTGATAACAAGGTTCATCTGGAACCCAGGTTTCTCGCGCCGTTTCGCTGGCTGGTAATCCTGCAAACCGACAACGGATATCGTTATGCCTATCAGTCGGTTTTTTGGCGTGGGCCGTGGTATCAGCAAGAACGTCATGTCAGTGGTGACTTCGATAACGATTTTCTGGATAAAGTTATCGATGCCAGCCAGAGCGATAAACTGCTCAGTGCAGTACTAGCGACGTTTGACATGCCGGTATACACGCTGGTCAATTGGCAGGATGCCACATATGTCATTGTTGAAGATTTAAAATGGAGACTGGAGCCTCAGCTCAGACCGCTGGCATTTACCGCAATGGTCACCAACGATTCTGCCGGGCAGGTATTACTTGAAAAAGTGTCGCAGGGCGGCTTTTTTCAATCGGGTAAGCAGGGAATCTTCAATGCTGAAGCGCCTGCCATCTGCAAGCATAGTCTGCAAACGTAGTTTTACGCCCTGTTGAATTCAGGCCTCGGCATAAAAATATAGTGACGCTGGAACTGTTACCAGCGAAGTCTGATTCTGATCTGCATTGTTTTACACCGGCATCAAGCTATTGCCGGCATCAGGCTATTGATAGTGCGTTTCGAGTAATCAGGTGGCTTGCCATTTCTCATAGAAGCACAACAAGTCTCATAGAAGCACAACAAGTCTCAAAAAAGCACAACAAGTCTCAAAAAAGCACAACAAGCTCTCGAAATTCCGGTGGCTTGTTTCGTGGCCAGCACCATTAATTCGCACACTGCGAGGACGGTGGTGAGTAGACCGATCGGCTCGCGCCGGTTGGTTTTTCGAGATTGGAGGGCTTGTGCAAAAACCGCACCAATGCCTGTGCAGGCAGCTTCGGTGGGTGTTGACGGTGACAGGGCCATATCAACGGTTTAGAGATAGTTCAATCTGTCTTTGAGAGCTGGCTCACAAAATGCTATTTGAACGCCCATGTCACTCCAGTAAATCTGCGTGGTATTCAGGCCTCCCTGGTATGTAAATGCGGTACAAAATTCAGGAGATGTTTTTTTGTACAAAACCACTGAAGTTCGTATGAAATTCTGGCTCTCGGCGCTTCTTGGTGCCGCGGTAATGATAACTGGATGGTACGCAGTACACCTTAGCTCTGAACTGAGCGGGCACGAACGCCATCGACAAATCGCCAGGGTGTTATCGACCCAGGCTGCAGAAATCGAACGTCGATTGTCGCATACCCTGACGTCCACCTATGTTTTAGAGCAGGAGATACGTCGATCTGAAGGTAGGTTCGAGGGTTTTAATGACTTTGCAGAGAGTGTGTTGCAAATGATCTCCGGTATTTCCAATCTACAAATCGCCCCCGGCGGAGTGATCGAACAAATATACCCGCTTGCAGGTAATGAAAAAGCGATTGGACACAATATTCTCGTTGATGACGCTCGACGCGAAGAAGCGCAACTGGCGATAGAGACACGGAGCCTGACTCTGGCCGGGCCATTTGAATTGATTCAGGGTGGCTTGGCGATTATCGGAAGAAACCCGGTTTTCCTTCAAAAGGACGGGGTTGAATCGTTCTGGGGATTTACCTCAGCGTTAATTCATCTGGAAGACTTGTTGGGAAGCATTGGTTTGCAATCGCTCAACACATCAAACACCCATTACCAACTGGGTCGTATTCACCCTGGCTCCGGAGAACTGGAAGTATTTGCAGGCAACACCAATTCTGATTTTAAAGCCACTCACTTTGTGGATATCGTGGTTCCCAATGGCAAATGGATATTAAGCGCACAACATGCTGGTAAGGAGATCTCGTCCAGTGCCTGGATGGGCTATGTTTTAACGCTCATAGCCGCACTGCTGGCCAGTGCGTTAAGCTACCGGTTTGTCAGAGAGCCCTCGCGATTACGTAGCCTGGTTGCAGAGAAAACAGCAGATCTGCATCATATGGCCTACCATGATGCGCTTACCGGTCTGCCCAACCGTCGTGGTTTCATAGAACTGTTGAAGCGGTATATTGACGAGGCTCGTACCGAAAACCGATCACTGACACTGATGCTGATCGATCTGGATTTTTTTAAGGAAATAAACGATACACTGGGTCACCAGATGGGTGATGCCTTACTGCAGAAAGTTGCCACACGACTGCAGGTATGTACATATCAGCAGCTGGCGCTTTCCCGATGGGGAGGGGATGAGTTTATCGCTGTCCTGCCCAATGATTTAAATGATGAAGAATGCCATCGGGTGGCAGAGTGTATTCGCAGCAGGCTTGCTGAACCGGTGATGCTCGCCGGTAATTCCGTAACTGTCTCTGCAAGTATTGGTATGGCAGCGCTGGATGCCGAAACTCTGGATACAGAGACTCTGGATGCCGAAAGGCTCCTCAAGTTTGCAGATCTGGCTATGTACGAGACCAAGCGAGTACAACGTGGTGGCTACACAATTTTCTCAACAGATCTGCAAATGCAGGAGCAACGCCGGCAAAAGCTCAAGAGGCTGTTGCAGGATGCAATCGCAAACAACGAACTGCAACTGTTTTATCAGCCGATAGTATGCGCTCGGTCTGGTGACAAAAATAAAGCAGAAGCACTGTTGCGCTGGTTTAGCCCTCAATTGGGAATGGTTAACCCTGACGAGGTCATACCGCTGGCGGAAGAAACTGGCTTGATTTGCGAAATCGGTGACTGGATCTTTGACCAGGCAATGTCACAGGTTGCAAAATGGCGAAAACAATACAGCAGTGATTTTCAAATCAGTATCAATGTTTCTCCAACACAATTTCGCTCTGAACGGATTGCACAACGATGGATAACCCGACTGGCGTCATCTGGTCTGGATACCAGTAGCATATTGCTCGAGATAACCGAAACGGTGATGCTCGATAACAGTGAGCAGACACGCAGGCAAATCAACAAGCTTATAGACGCGGGTTTCCAGCTGGCGCTGGACGATTTTGGCACCGGGTATTCGTCATTGTCTTACCTGAAAACGCTCGATCTTAACTACATTAAAATTGACCGGGCCTTTGTAAAAAATCTGCCAGACTCAGGCCACGATGTAGTCCTTTGTAAAGCGATAATTACTATTGCCCGACAGATGGGTTTGAAAGTCGTTGCAGAGGGAGTGGAAACCAATGCCCAGCGAGCCATGCTCAAAAGCATGGGGGCGAGCTATCTTCAGGGCTATCTGTTTTCGCAACCATTGCAAGTGAAGGATTTCGAGTCAATGCTGAGCCAGTCAGTGCACGACATATATCAAGAAGAAGCCGTCGCTTGCTAGGTGCGGTTGCCGTTCAGAGGACAGAAGACGGAAGCATTAGACTCTGACTGCTGCTGCGTAATCTGTCCTCAGTAATCCGTCCCGTCCTTTGCAATCTGTCCTCCGTCCTCTGCATTCCGTCCCCTATCCTGTGCCTTTTGTGAACTTTAGCCCAGTCTAAAAAAACATTTAGTAAAGTCTCAATTGCCGGGCACGCATGCGGTTGGTTGTCTGACTATACATCTTCTTATGCTACCCAATACACAGTTTCAGTAGCTGCCCATTTGCATCACCCGGAGATACATAAAGCAAATAACACAACTGCCCATACAACGTTGAGGGCCAGAAATTAACAGTTGTTATAGTTTCTCAAGAATCGGGATGGCGGAAAATTCAAATTGACCGGAGATGTAAATCGGGTTTGAGAATTTGTATGGCATTAATATGGTAAACATCTCGAAAAACAGTAAAAATTTAATTTTCGTCAGCTTCATCTTTTCGGGTATGGTGTTCTGGCTTGGTAGTAACTATCTATCTGATGCGCTCTCGCATTTCTCAAGTTCGTTGAGCCTGCAACGCTCGGTATCCCCGGAGAAAACACTTTTCGAAGTTTCTAAAAGTCTGGATCATCAAAGAAATGCTGTTCAACGGATCCTGATTGAGTCGAAAAACTTTAGTGAAGAGCGCGGCTTACTTTCGGATCTTTCTCACAGCACGAAAAAGCTCTTTAACCAGGTTCGCTCAGAAATTTTACTGGCAGATGCTGATAAAAGCAGCAAGCTCCATCATCGCTACGGGAAGGAGTCACTGGAAACGCTCATCAAGGAGTTTGACGACAGCTTCAAACGAATGTCTATCACGAGCTCTATTTTAGTTCGACAGGTGTATCTGCCTCTTGCAGCGCGCGATGAGGGTATACGGATGAAACTTTTCGACGCCTACTCGGATCTGGTGAAAACGGTTGACGAGATTCGAAAAACGAATCATGGGCTCCCGGACAAAGACTATATTGATGTTTTGTCTGCACATGATAAGAAGGACGTTATTTGGGAGCTGAGCGAATCGGTCAACCAAATTAGCACTCTGCTTGAAGGTTATCTGCTCACAATTCAGCACGCTCCTGATGCGGCAATAAATATAGAAAACCTGGAGTTTAGAATACTTCAACAACACGAGCGTGCCCGACAAGCGTTGATCTACCTGACGCAACTGTCGCAGAACAATGACAATGCAGGTATATCAAAAGATAGTGTGTTGCAGGTAAGTAGCCAGTACCATGCTGTTTTTCGCCTTGAATCTGAAAAATTATTGTTATCCAATCCGCGCCAAATTAGCGCTGTTGATAGCCTTGCGAGCTGGAAAATACTATCGAAGCAAACCAAAGACGAGGTGCAGCAATTGGTAGATGCGGCACTTGGTAACACGATATCAACAGCTGAATCTATTCGTCTGAGAGCGAGGATAGATTTCCTGTTTAGTCTGCTAATTGTCCTTTTCTGCGCAGTTATGGGTTATATCACATACAGAATAGCCAGAAGAGTTCAGCACCAGGCTGACTTCGACCAACTAACAGATTTGCCGAACAGACGATATTTTCAGGACGAGCTGGAGAGTTTGTTCAGGAAAACAAACATCGCTCGCAACGAAAAGCTGGTGCTAATGACCCTGGATCTAAATGGCTTTAAGGCAATCAACGATACCCTTGGGCACATAGCAGGAGACCAGCTACTTAAACAGGTTAGCGAAAGGCTGCGCAGTGTTGCAGACGACAACAAAGCCATAGCGCGTATGGGTGGTGATGAATTTGCGATTAGCTACCGGTTTGACGAGGCAGATCAACCATATCAGTTTGCCTGCAAACTGAGAGAGGCTTTCAATACACCGTTTAATCTTGAAGATTCACTGGCTGTGGTTGATACCAGTATTGGTTATAGCATATATCCCGATGATGCAAGTACAGTCGTTGAATTGCAAAAGACATCTGATTTCGCTATGTATAATGCCAAGCAATCCGGAAGGACAGCTATTACCGCGTTTAATAAAGAGATAGCAGATCAATTTGAAAAGCGCACAACAATCGAAAGGGATCTGCCTTTTGCAATCGAAAATAATGAACTCGAGCTTTACTACCAGCCACAGATAAATCTGTTTGATGATGCAGTGTATTCTGTCGAGGCGCTGATTCGATGGAATCATCCAAAAAGGGGATTGATTTCTCCAGTCGAATTCGTGGGCGTTGCCGAGGAGTGCGGTCTAATGCCCGCACTGGGTGACTGGGTATTAAATGAAGCGTGTCGGCAATCGGCTGAGTGGAATAATGTGCAGAATCTCTCTATCAGAGTTGCTGTCAACGTTTCGGTTCACCAAATTACTCAGGTAGATTTTGTCGAAAATGTACTCAATGCAGTGAAGCGACATAGTCTTGCAACCGATTTTCTCGAACTGGAGATCACGGAAAGTGTGGTTATGTCTGATGTCGACTGGATTGTAAACTGCCTCAACAGTATAAAAAATCAGGGAATAAAAATCGCACTGGATGATTTCGGGACCGGGTATTCGTCTCTTAGCCAGCTTCAGTCGCTGCCTCTCGATACCCTAAAAATAGACCGATCATTTATCAGTAGTATCGATGATGATTCCGTCAGCACAAGGTCCATTACTGCGACAATTGCATCGATCGCAGAAATATACGGACTGGAGACTGTTGCAGAGGGAATTGAAACCGCAAAGCAACTGGCCGAAATCAGGCGATTAGGAATTGATATAGCTCAGGGCTACTACTATTCAAAGCCTGTTATGAAAGAGGAAGTCGTCAGGGTAATCGCGAATATCAATCGACTGGCATCTAATACCATTAGAAAAGCGGCTTGATGGCGCTTACGGGCTACATGTGTCAATTCAGCTACAAGTGTTGTGATGAGAAGCGAGCGGACGCGCGACCTTTCGGCCGCCGCGTTTGCAACAGCGCTTGATCTACTGTGTCTCGATAAATTACCTGCAATAGGCGAGCGGGCACAGTATGAGAAGCACAGCGTGTGGCCTCAGTGACAGAATTAGCGAATTAATACACTGTTTATCATGCCGATAAAAAGTAGGCGAATAAGTCTGTATCTGTAAGAGTGGGTTAATTCGTCTGCAGTGTTCAGTAGATTGCTCGCTTGTTGAGAGAGGCGGGCGGTTCAACGAAACTATTTAAACTCTTTTAGGTCCACTAACCTTGGTGGATTAGGGTCCAGAGCAGTAGACGAGCGTTGATAAAGAACGCCAAAACAAGTAGTACAAAACAACCACGAGCGATGGTGCAACCCGCTTCTGACAGGAAACTTATTGTCATGTACCTTCATTTGGAAAAATCGGATTTTGACCATTATTCGACAGGTTATGAAAACAATGTCAAAGCCCCTTTGTAAGGTGGTCAGCACCATACGTGGCACAATTTTCACCGCTGCATTGATCATGTTGACCGCTTGCGGTAGCGGCAGCGAGTTGCAGGACAGCGATCAGATCGCCCAGGGTGCTGGCAATCAGCCTGTTGATGGCACAGTTAACCAGCCTGTTGATGGCACAGACAATCAGCCTGATGAGAGTGCGGACAACGAGCCTGATGAGGGTGCGGACAATCAGCCTGATGAGAGTGCAGACAACCAGCCTGATGAGAGTGCAGACAACCAGCCTGACGAGAGTGCGGAAAATCAGCCTGACGAGGGCGGGGACATTCAGCCTGAAGCGGGCACAGACAACCAGCTGGAAGAGGGTACGGATAATCAGCCTGACGAGGGTACGGATAACCAATCTGAAGAAGGTACAGACAACCAGCCAGACACTGATAACGAAACCGGGGGCGAAACGGCAGGCGCTGATCTGTTTCTAATAATTGGTCAGTCTAACTCCGCCGGCAGAGACACAAATTTTGATCATAACGGAGCGGATGCACCATCCAGTGAAGTACTTCTTTTCACTGACGGTAATACATTTGAAACTGCAACCCAGCCCCTCAACGAATACTCGGGTGTTAGAAAAACGCTTGAGCAGGGAGTGAATCTCGGTCTGGAGTTTGGTAAGTCGATGAATCTGGACAATGGTCGAAAGGTATATATCGTAGCGAATTCGCGTGGCGGTACAAAAGTCACGGAATGGAAGAAAGACAGAGACACCGGCTATTTCGAAAACTCGGTTCAAAGAGTAAAGGATGCCGAAGCCGCCTGCTCGTGTGCATTGGCGGGTATCTTGTGGCACCAGGGCGAGGGTAATGTATCGAGTAGTGATGGATCCTATCCCGCCTGGTATTTCTCATCCCTTGCAGAAATGATTGGGGAATACCGGGATGAACTGGGTGACGTACCGTTTATTGTTGGTCAGTTATTTCAAGTTGAAAAAAATGATAATTTCAACAATGATCTGCGGCAGGTCGCTGATGCAGATTTCGAAGCCAGTGACGTTGACTGGGTCAGCTCAGAGAATTTAACTACCCTGGACGGCACACACTTTGACGCTGCCTCCACGAGAATTTTCGGCGGTCGATATGCCACCGTCATGCAGCGATTTATTGATTAGTACTAACCCGCATGTGGTGGCATCTGTGTGCCGGACAGTCAAGACAGATTGCCACAGATGCAGTTGTCCGCAACCTTACATTTGTTTGGAATAAGCATGTTGAAATTCGCTCGGGAAACCCGACTCACTTTAGCGATTCTCGCTTCTCTGTGTCTCTTTCTACAGGCCTGCGGCTCTGGTTCAGGCACAGTCTCCAATGGAGATGATACGGTAGCAACAGATCCTGCTGATCCCTCAATAGATCCCACAGAGCCAACAGAGCCAGAGCCAACAGAACCGGAACCAACAGAGCCGGAACCAACAGAGCCGGAGCCGACAGAGCCGGAGCCGACAGAGCCGGAGCCGACGGAGCCGGAGCCAACAGAGCCGGAGCCGACAGAGCCAGCTGACCCGATAGGCAGCACTCAAACAAGATTTCAAATTGAGAGTGTGTCGACCGTAACTTACACGGACAACGAATGGCTGACCTTCAACGGTAGTCGGGCTATAAATCTGGACGACAATCAGGATGAGGTCGAGTTGAGCAGGTATGGCGGCTGGAAACAACAAAAGAGAGAGGCTAGCGGTTATTTTCGCGTTGAGAAAATCGATGGCCGTTGGTGGGCTATTGACCCGGAGGGCTACCTGTTTATACACAAGGCCGTTACCAGTATTAACCTGGACGACCTCTCACCCGATGAAATCCATGAGTTACTCATCGATAACGGATTCAACGGCACGGGCAACTGGAGTGATGAGGGAGTAATAGAATCCTCTCGACAGGAGCAAACTCCGTTGGCATACACACCGAGATTCAGCTTTCTTGCAGAGTATCGAAGAGACAGGAATCCTCGCATCGAGATGCCTGTTTTCGATGATGAGTTTGTTACTTTTGCGCAGGAAAATGCCCAGGTATTTGCCAAATACGTAGATGATCCCAATGTTTTTGGTTACTTTTCAGACAACGAATTATCGTGGACAGTCAATGGTTTGGGCGTTCACCTTGAAATAGATGACTCAACCGATAAAAACTATATTGCCGCTGTAAACTTTCTGCAAAGCCGTGGCAAAACCGCCAACAACTATGACGATCTCGATGTCGATGAATATACCGAGCTCATGGCTGAAGCCTATTTTTCAGCGGTAGGCCCTGCAATAAAAGCGGTCGATCCGAATCATATGTATCTTGGACCCCGATTAAACAGATCCTGGAGACGTACTGAAGGGTTTATGAGAATTGCAGGTCAATACATGGATGTCATAGCGATCAATCACTATCATCGCTGGGGAACGAGAGATGTAGAAATAGACAACATCGTCGAGTGGACGGGTAAGCCTGTACTGGTGACTGAGTTCTATGCGATGGAATCAACTCAACCTGAAGTTGATGTCGGTGCCGGGTGGCGTGTAGACAGCCAGGCCTCCAGAGGAGCGTTTCATCATAACTTCGTTACCAGTATGGTTAACAGCGGCAACGCAGTAGGCTGGCACTGGTTTAAGTATCAGGATGACGAGAATGGAAACAAGGGTATTCTGTCAGCTGATGGTGTCTTGTTTACAGACCTGCTGGAGACGATGCGTGATCTGAACACCTCAATTTATCCGTACATCTCCTATGTAGATTCCCTGCCCGAACCGGATGTCGTGCTGTCTGCAGAGGCCGATGCCTACTTTCAGGATGACACAAATTTTGGTTCCGCCTCCGAGCTGTTGGTTAAGAATGCCAGTGCAAGTTTTTATCGAGAGGCGTATCTGCGATTTGATGTTTCATCGCTGAGCACCGGTGTGAGTTCCGCAGTCGTCAAATTGCATTCTCTTGCGCTCGACAAGGAAGCCGGTTCGTACCAAGCCGAGCTGGTTGCCGATAATACCTGGGGCGAGAACACAATCTCCAGTGCGAACAACCCGGAAGGCTCGGTGGTGCTTGGCACGTGGAGCCATGGCGATGATATAGAGATTGATGTTACAGATATTATTGATAGTGGCCTCGCAAGTGATGCGAAGCTGTCAATAAGAATCGTATCTACCTTTAATAATGGAAGCACACCGGTGTACGGATCGCGCGAGCATCCAAAGGAGTTGGCTCGGCCCAAACTGATTGTGCACTACGAGTAGACAAACTGCGCGTGCAGTACAACTGAACTGAAGGAAAGATTTTACGCGCAGCGCCATGGTCTGTGTTTTCTGCGGCACTGTTACTTGCTACTAAAGTGCTTTTACAGCGCTCTTACAGCGCTCTTACAGCGCTCTTACAGCGCTCTTACAGCGCCTTTACAGCGCAAACCAGCAAATTGTACTGAGCGTGTACGACAGGTACACGCGGCGCTGTGTTTACGTTGTTCAGGCAGCGGTGTAACCACCGTCAACAGTGTCATCGCAGGACACCGTTGAGCGCGGGATACAGCGATTTGTATTGCGCATAGATTTCCTCGTAGCGCGTAACGTTTTTTGCTATCGGGTCGACGACCCGACCGGCATGCACCATGGCATCAATGCCATCGTCTATGCTGGCGAAGTGCCCTGCGCCATGGGCCGCCAGTACAGCCGAGCCGGTGGAGGGTGCATCGGGGGAGGCCGGCACGCGGACAGGTATACCGGCGGTGTCCGCATGTATTTGCAGCCACAAATCAGAGGCCGATGCGCCACCGCCAACGGTCATTTCGCCGCTTTGATATCCGGCGTCCGCGAACGCATCCAGAATAGCGCGGGTGCCAAAGCCGATCCCTTCCATCATGGCTCTGAAAATATGGTGTTTTTCATGTGCCAGTGTTAGCCCGACGATCGCACCGCGGGAAAGCGGATCGGTATAGGGTGTTCTGTTGCCCTGAAAATGATCCTGGACGATCAGTCCGTCACAACCGGGTTGCAGTTCTGCGGCCTTTGCGTTCAGCTCGTCATAGTCGAGACCACCGGTCAGTCGACCAAGCCAGTTGATGATCGAGCCGGTTGACGTCTGCCCGCCTTCGACAATGTATCGATCCGGGTAGACGATATCAGCATAGGCACCCCAAACCCCCGGCGCGTTCAGAGGCTCTTCGGTCACGCCAAACTGCAAGTGTGAAGAACCCGTGATCAGCGCCAGCTGTCCGGGCTGTGCCACGCCTAGTCCGATCATGCCGACCAGTGCATCCGCGCCGCCCTGAACCACTTTGACGGTTTGCGCCAGTCCGAGTGCTTCTGCCGCTTTGGCTGTCAGTGTGCCGAGTACTTCACCGGGGGCTGCTACACGAGGCGGCCACTTGTCAAGAATGTCTTCGATGCCCAGCGTTGTTACAAGCGACTTTGCCCAGCCGCCATCGCGATTGCGGTAGTGCCAGCGCAAACCGGTGTTGTCCAGGCTGGCTGCCCACTCGCCAGTCAGTTTATAGGTCAGGTAATCCTGATACTCACAGATGCGAAAGGCTTTGTCGTAGATTTCCGGCTCGTTGCGTTTTAACCAAAGCGCCTTGGGGATCATCCATTCCGCCGACACGGGGCCGTTGCCGCCGCCGTTTATTAGCAGTGCGTCGTCGCCGGTAGCAAGCACGTCGTCTGCTTCTGCATTGGCGCGCACGTCCATCCAGATTAAAGCGGGTCTGAGTGCATCGCCGTTGGCATCCAGAGCAACCACGGAACAACAGGTTGTCGCATAGGCGATGGACTCGATTTGGGATGCGTCTACGCCGGATTCGGCAATTGCACCGCGCGCGGCTTTGATGAAGTTGTCCCACCAATCCGCCGGGTTCTGTTCTGCACGTGCACCCGCGGTGAACTCTGTCTTATAGGGAGCGGCGACGCTCCCCAGACATGATCCGTGCAGATCGTAAACGCGTGCGCGCAGGCTCTCTGTGCCGCCGTCAACTGTTAGAAAAAATGCCATCTTCCCCTCCAAAATTTCCCGCCGGAATCAAAGTTCCCGGAATGCGTCCAGGGCCTTGCCCGCGTACATCAAAGCCGGACCTCCACCCATTTCCACGGCGACTTCGAGTGCCTCGACCAGCGCGGCCTCATCTGCACCATGGCGTTTTGCAGTATCAACGTGATACACAATGCAATCATCGCAGCCCTGACTCACGGCCACCGCGGTGGCTATGAGTTCTTTCTGGGCCGCGGTGAAGTTGCCTTCCCTCGTTGCCGTTTGAGAGATTTTGCTAAAGCCTTCAAACAGCGCTGGTGAGGTTTTGGCGAAAGCACCCAGACGCGCTTTCGCGGCACTGAGTTTGTCTTTGTTGTTCATTTTTGCACCTTTCGTTCGAGGATTGTCTGAACCCGCGGCAGGGCTTCCCAGTGCGGCATGTGGCCGGCATCCGGGAAATGGTGTACACATATCAGCGGTGAGATCTCCAGCGCCTCGGACCAATTGACAACCTGATCGCGGTGACCCAGCAGCAGCGATACCGGAATGTCCTGCGCTATCTCCGCGAGTTCTTTGCGCAGGTCAATCTGTTGTCCGCTCGCCCCGGCAAGGCTGCATGCAATGCCTGCGATACGTCCTTTCACCAGCGTGTTGAAGATCGTTTCATGTGCTGCGTCCGATAAACCGTTGGGACCGTGTGTCAGGCAACGTAAAGCGCGTGCAACCGAGGCGACATCAACGGGATTGATCAGGGCATCCAGGAAATGAGTGTTGATGGTTCTGCCGACACCAGCCGGTGCAATCAGCGTTAAGGAGGCGGTTGGTACCGCTTGCGCCACAGCGACAGCGACTAACGCGCCCATCGAATGAGCAACGATATTAACTGGCTGCCAATCCATCTTTTGCTCAGCCAGTGCGATCACCGGTTGGGTAAGTTCGGATATATCACCTGCGTCCTGTGCAGCGGCACCATGAGACGGCAGGTCTACCGCGATGGTTCGATGACCCGATCTTGCCAGTTGCGACTGCAGCCCGGACCAGGCCGAATGATCTGCAGCAAAGCCGTGAATGAAGAGCACCGGCGCACCGCTTTCCACACCCTTTTCAGCCCACGCTATTCCGTAGCCCGTGTGTAAGTCACCAGCTATCGCATGTGCCATTGTGTGAAGCGAGGGTTGAGATACCGCTTCGACATCGGTGCGTTCGATCCGACCCCGGCGCCCTGTGCCGACGATACCGGTCAGATCGATGTTAGCCTGCTTCGCAATCCGGCGGGCCAGCGGGGTGACGCGCTGTCTGGTACCTGCCGTACCGACCGCCGCTGTAACAGCGGGGGTAGTGTTTACCGATATAGACTCGGCAGCGTCGGGCGCTGGCGTTTCTACCGCAGCTGCAGCATTGCTTTTATCAGTGTTACTTTCATTGCGGGTACCATGATCGCTGCTACCTTGATCGCGGGTACTGCCATCACTGACCCAGTCCGGACCTTCACCGATATCAATTTTTGCGATGGGTGTGCCGACCCCGACCATCTCACCGATCTCGACCAGAGACTCCACCAGTGTTCCATCACCCAGCGCAGGGAATTCGACGATGGTCTTGTCGGTTTCAACCTCCAGAATGGGTTCACCACGTTTGAAGGCTTTGCCCGGCTGGACCAGCCACGCCACCAGCTTGCCTTCGTCCATGGTTTCACCCATGCGCGGCATTTTTAAAATGCCACTCATGCCAGAATCTTCTGCGCTGTTTCGACGACAAAGTCCGGTGTTGGTACGGAATGCTTTTCCAGTTCAACGGATACGGAAATCGGAATGTCTTCACCTGCCACCCGGATCACCGGCTCTTCGAGGAAATCGAAGCACTCCTCGGTAATACGTGCGGAGAGCTCTGCAGCAACGCCCGACGTCATTGCCCCTTCTGAGACAACCATCGCCTTGCCTACCTTTTCGATTTGCGGACGGATGGTGTCGAAGTCCAGCGGGTTCAGTGTTCGCAGATCTATAACCGTTACCTCGATGCCAAGCATCGACAGGTCTTCTGCCGCTTTCATCACGTGGTGCAGCTGACGCGAATAGGTGACGATCACCAGATCAGTGCCCTCGCGTCGCACGACTGCCTTGCCCCACGCCGGGGGAGGCAGGTCCAGATCGACGTCCTCCGACATGGCGTATAGACCTTTGTGCTCGATGAAAACAACCGGGTCTGGTTGCGTTAACGCCTGGCGTAACAGATGGTAGGCATCATAGACAGTCGCAGGCATGGCCAGGCGCAAGCCCGGCGTGTGCATAATATAGGCTTCCAGCGACTGGCTGTGTTGTGCACCGGCGGAACGCCCGGTACCACCCTGGGTACGCAGCACCATCGGCACGCCAATCTGACCACCAAACATGTAGCGGATTTTGGCTGCCTGATTACATAGCTGGTCCATCGTCATACCGATGAAATCAACATACATCAGCTCAGCGACAGGACGCATGCCCGCCATTGCCGCACCCACGGCGGTGCCAACAATCGACGGCTCCGAGATCGGTGTATCCAGCAACCGCTCAGCGCCAAATTCTTCAATCAGTCCCTTGGTGACACCGTAGGCGCCGCCATAGCGTCCGACTTCTTCACCGATAACAAATATATCCGGATCTTCGCGCATCGCATCGATCAGCGCCTGTTTTAATGCATCGCGGTAAGCAAGTTTTGGCATATTTCTAGTCCCTCGCCAGAACGCGATCTATACGGGTACGAACGGGCTCCGGCTCCGGTTGATCCGGTGCGAACACATCGCGAAACATGGTGTTTAGTGCCGGCTCGTCGGAATCGATCGTGAAGTTTATGGTGGCGTCCATCTCGCTGGCGACGCTGGCGTCAATAGCGTCCATGTCTTCGTCATGCATGCCGTTTTCGATCAGCATGTTGCGCGAGAATGCAAGCGGGTCTTTGGCGCGACCTTCGGCCTCTTCCGCTTCGCTGCGATAGGGGCTTTTGTCTTTTCGTCCGTGGCCAAAGAAGCGATAGCAATCGATGGCCAGAAAACCGGGGGCACCGGCGCGTGCGCCGTCTACAATGCGAGTTGCAGCCGCGGCGACATCCAGTACATCCAGACCATCGACCGTTTCTGCGTTGAGCCCGAAGGCCTGCGCTCGCTCGTGAAGTTTCGTGGCTTTGGTCGCCTGGTCGATGCGTGTACCCATCCCCCATTGGTTGTTGATACAGACAAAGACAGCGGGCAGATCCCACAGCGCTGCCATGTTCATCGACTCGTATAGAATGCCCTGCTGCATGGCCCCGTCACCAAAAAAGGCGATAGAAACTGCTTCGGATTTGCGTCGCCTGGCAACCAGTGCGGCGCCGACAACAGCGGGGATACCGCCACCGACAATCGCGTTGGCACCCAGATGACCCAGTCCCATGTCGGCGATGTGCATAGATCCGCCCTTGCCGCGACAGTAGCCGGTATCCTTGCCGCCGATCTCGGACATCATGCGTTTGGGATCTGCCCCGCGCGCTAAAAATATGCCGTGCCCGCGATGGTGAGTGGTAAAGGTATCGCCATCCTGCATGGCCGAACACACACCGACAGCGGCGCTTTCTTCACCGATCGACAGGTGCAGCATGGAACCGGCGCTCTCGCCCCGCAGATACAATTCGCCGACTCTGTCTTCGAAGGTGCGGATACGCCGCATCTCGGTGTAGTGACCCACTAGATTGGAATTGCTGTTATTTGCTGTTTTGATTTCAGCAACCTGGTTCATTATCAGGGACTCCTTACAAAATGCTCAATTTGGTGGTTCGGGATACCACAGCGACGGCGACAAGAATGATGATGCCCTTGACGATGCTCTGAATGAACGTGTCCATGCCCATCAGGTTAAGTCCGTTGTTGATAACACCGATAAAAAGTGCACCGCAGAACGTGCCGATGACGGTCGCTGTTCCGGGTCGGAACATGGTCATGCCGATAAATACAGTGGCCAATCCGTCGAGCAGAAAGCGTTCGCCTACATTGGGTTGACCGGAGCCGAGTCGCGCTGCCAGTAACAGCCCTGCTATAGAGGCGAATACTGCGACCAGCACCAGTGCGGTGATGCGGTAAAAGTCGACGCGAATACCGGACAGTTCGGCTGCTTTTTGATTGCCGCCGACGGCATAGATGTAGCGACCGAATACCGTGCGTTCCATCGCAACCCAGGCGATACCCACAGCGGCTATCATGAAGAAGGCGAGCACCGGAATGCCCCAGACTCGACCCTGACCAAGCCAGGTATAGGCCTCTGGCAGTCCACCGTAGATCGCACGCCCGCCAGTAAACAGAAAGTTCACTCCAAACAGGATTGACCCCATCGCAAGCGTTGCAATCAACGATGGAATACCGACTTTGGTGACAAGCAATCCGTTGATTAATCCGACCAGCAAGCCGGCACCTACAGAGGCGCCAAACGCTACAGGAATACCGTATCCGTCGACGAGCAGTAGCGGCGTCAGGATGCCCGCCAGTCCCACTGTGAAGCCAACAGAGAGATCTATTTCTTTAGCGGCAAAACCAAACGTCAGCCCGGCCCCGACAATCCCCAGGATCGAAATCTGTTGCAGTATATTGGTGAGATTGAAGAACGTCAGAAAGCGGTCCACGAACAACGAGAAGCCGCAAAAAATGACAGCCAGAACAATCAGTGTTGAATATCTCAGCAGCCAGTCACTTTTCAGTTTCGGTGTTTCTATAGATGAGGCATTGACGCTCACATTGGTATCGACTGTCATGTTGGTTCTCCCGTCATTGCGGCAATGAAACGTGCCTCGGAGTAGTCATTTGATTGAATGTCAGGGACGGGGCAGCCGTTGGTGAACGGTACAACGCGATGCGCTATCTGTTCGATTTCCAGAAGGTCCGATGACGCGACGATAATCGCCACACCACTCTCTGCCAGTCGCCTGATTTGTCCGTAAATCTCCTGCTTTGCTCCTACATCGACACCTTCGGTCGGCTCGATAAAGATCATCACTTTGTAGCGATCGTCTGCACCATAGAGCCATTTGCCCAAGCTGATTTTTTGCTTGTTGCCACCCGACAATGTCTTGATCGTCTGCCCCAGACCGCTCGCTTTAACATTAAGCTCGCCTATCACGCGCATGGCTTCGTTTGCTTCTTTCTTTGGACTTAACAATCCGAGGGACTTGCCTGCTTCCGGATGCACTATGGACAGGTTTTCGCGAACGGTGCCCTCGGCTGTCAGGGCATTCTCCATGCGATGATCGGGGATAAACGCCATGCCCAGACTTTGCATGAACCTGGGTGAAGGTTTGCTCACCACTGTGCCGGAAAAATCGAGCTTGCCTGCCAGATAACCGGTGCCAGCGTAGAGCGATCGGGCAAAGCCGAAGTGCCCGGCGCCGGTCAAACCGATCAGGCCGACAACCTCGCCCGGGCAGATTGAAAACTGTTTGACATCGATAGCGCCTGCCCGCCAGTCCGTCACCGAAAGCACAGGGGTATCGGTGCCCGGTGTGTCTGCGCGGCTGCTGTCATTGCCAGCCATTCCGCGCTCCAGCATCAGGTTGACCAGATCTGTAATTTCCAGATTGGTGGCGTAATCGGTGGCGACCTTTCTGCCGTCTCGCAGCACGGTGATTCTGTCCGAGAGTGCCTTGACTTCGGTCAGGAAGTGACTGATCAGGACGACACCAACGCCTTTCTGCGGAAGACTGCGGATGATGTTCCACAGCTGTTCTTTTTCACGTGCCTGCAGTGTCGCCGTTGGTTCATCCAGAATGACAAGGCGCACGTCTCTGCGCAGTGCGCGCACAATTTCGATGACCTTTTGATCGGCCATGTCCAGCATCTGTACGGGCACATTGAGATCGATGCTGACTTGTGGAAACCACTGCGCAAGCAGGTCAGATGCGCGTTGCTTGAGCGCGCTTGTGCGTAGAAAACCCAAAGCGCCGGGTTCATCCCCCAGAAGAATATTCTGAGCGCCGGTCAGTGAAGGCACCAGACTGCCTTCCTGGCTCACCAGTGCTATCCCGTGTGACAGCGCATCGGCAGAGGATTTCAATTGCAGTGGATTGCCATCAAGGACAAGCGCACCGGTTGACGGCGACTGCACGCCTGCCAGAATGCTCATCAAGGTGGATTTTCCAGCGCCATTTTCACCGATCAGGCCGTGGACCTCATCGAGTTGAATATCGCAGGTCACGCCATCGAGCGCACGTGTACCGGGAAAATCCATCACAATTTCTTTGAGTTCGACACCCATGAATAAACCTCATAAACAGCTTTGATACATGGCGTTGGGTTGAACGGGCGGTGCCGTAACACCGCCCACAGCACTGACTACAGGAAGTCTTCGCAGTTGTTTTTGGTGACCAGCGGTGCGTCCATGTAGACGATGTTGGACGGGATAACCGACGCGGCCTCTTTGCCATCGATTACGATCGAGCTTATCCAGTCGCCAACCTGAGAACCCATGCCTTCAAACGGCTGGGAGACAGTAGCGATCATCATGCTGTTCTCCTTGCAGACCTCGGCGACCGCCTGCGGGTGACCGTCAATGCCGATGACCTTGACGTCTTTCAATCCAGCCGCTGACATGACGTTGATGGCCGCTTGCGCCGGCTCATCCCAGGGTGCCCAAACCGCATCTATGTCTTCGCCAAAACGCGTGACGTAATCCTGCATCTGGTTGGTTGTGTCTTCGAAAAACGCGGTGATGTCGATGTCGTGCTCGGCGAGTACCTTGATGTCACCGTATTCCTTCAGAATGTCTTCCATAACATCGCTGCGCTTGCGGGTGCCATGATGAGACGCCATGCGCAGGAAGATGATGTTGCCGGCGCCGCCCAGCTGATCCAGCAGGTAGGGCGATACACTGGCAGACATTGCCCAGTTGTTGGTGGTGATATCAACAACGGCTCCATCAACGTAACCTGAGTCTACGGAGAAGATTGGCACACCGGCAGCAGCCGCTTCGGAAATCGCTGCGGTTGAGGCGCGCAGGTCGGCCATCGTGACAATAATGGCGTCAACGCCGCGGGCAGTTGCATCCTGGATGTTGGACGCAATTGCCTCGCCCGATCCTCTGGAATCGAGATAACTGACTTTCCACGGTTTGCCTTCCTCAGACAGCCAGGCTTCAAAACCCGCTTTTACCCGCTGTTCTGACTGAGCGGCGGCGTTGGAGTGGACCCACGCAATGTCTTGCGCAACCGCGGGCGTAGCAAGTCCGATGACGGCAGCAACCGCCAATAGAGATGGGATGAATTTCATTGGAACCTCCTTAGTCAATTGGGCCCCCGGTGGTCCGAGGAAACATATTTTTATCACCGCCAATTACAAATGTCTAGTAGAATTACATTTGTATATGCAATTTTAATTGTTTTGAGCATTGAAGTTAACCTTCGGGAGGCTATCTTGGCGCCATGGAATTAATGAACGAAAACCAGCTCATGGCGCGTGCCGCCTGGCTGTACTACATTGCCGGGTTGAATCAGGAGGCGACGTCAAAGCGCATGAACCTGACGCGTGCTCGGGTAAACAAGCTGTTGTCGCTGGCGCGTGAGACGGGCCTGGTGTCGATCGAAATCAATGAGCGGCACGTTGGCTTGCTGGCTCAGGAGGAGGCGATTCGCGCTGAATTCGGACTGGAGTTTTGTTTAGCCACGCCGGAACTCGGTTTTTCCGCCAGTGATGGCGATGCATCGTCGCGAGTTGCGTTCAACATGGTCGGTGCGGCAGGAGCGCAATTTTTACGCGACCAGATCAATGCCAATCTATCTGCCGTCATCGGAACCGGGTGGGGCCGAACACTGGAGAGCCTGAGCAAAAATATGTCCGGTGTTAAGGCACCCAAGGTGAAATTTTTCAGCTTGATGGGTTCTCTTACCAGCAACTCATCGTTCAATCCTTTCGAGGTTGTGCACGCGCTCGCTCAGGCAACCAGCGCAGAAGGGTTCTTTTTACCAGCTCCTTTTGTTGCCGACAGTCGGGAAGACCGGGAGGTTTTTCTATCGCAACGTGCGATCGCGCAAACCGTCTCTCTGGCGGAACGGGCAGATTTTGCTTTTGTGTCTGTAGGGGAGTTGACGGAAAGCTCGTTGCTGCGTCGGCAAAACATGATAGCCGAGGACGAGGCGAAATCACTTAGATCCGCCGGAGCGGTTGGCGACACCAACGGTATTTTCTTTGATCAAAACGGCAAGCCCGTTGATCATGATCTGAACCAGCGCACTGTCGCAATCGGGTTACCATTGCTTGCAAAAACCAAAACGATCGTGCTGTCAGCAGGCCAACAGAAACTGGCCGCCACACAAGCTATATTGCGTAGCGGTGTGGTGAAAGGTTTGATCATAGACGGTGACAGTGCGCGATCACTCAGTGACATGATTTGAGCAGGCGTATCTCTATATGCGAGCGTTGCGCAGATCTCTGCAAAACCGAGTCTATTGACTGGCTAGCGAATACGCTGCGTGCTGTGTTTGTCGAATAGAAAGCAACGTGATGTATCAAACCGTGCCTCGAAGTCACCGCGCGCGTTACCGGCCTGCTGTTCGTCCAGACCAACGGTGAGCGGTTCGTCGCTGGCAGCGTTGGCATAGGCGAACGACACGCCACCCAGATTTTCAACCACTTCAAGGTGTGTTTGTAATGCAGCGTTACCGGCAGCTGTGAAATGTTCCGGACGCAAACCCACCTGAACACTGGTGCCTGCGTCAATGTGTGCAAGACACGCCACTTCAAACGGGTCGCTCTGGTAGTCGGTCAGTTGTACCGTGACTGTGGTGCCGCTGGCGGCAGTGACAGTCGCGTTGAGGAAGTTCATTTTCGGTGAGCCTATAAATCCGCCAACGAACGAGTTGTCCGGGTCGTTGTACAAATGCATGGGCGCTCCGACCTGTTCGACTTTGCCTGCGCGAAGCACAACAATTTTATCTGCCAGCGTCATCGCCTCGACCTGATCGTGGGTTACATAAATCATGGTGGCGCCGAGTTCGTCGTGTAATTTGGCTATTTCAAGGCGCATTCGAACTCTGAGCTCGGCGTCGAGGTTTGACAGCGGTTCATCAAACAGAAACACCTTCGGTTCGCGTACGATGGAACGACCAATCGCGACGCGCTGCCGCTGGCCGCCGGACAATTGTTTGGGTTTGCGATCGAGCAGCGGCTCGAGGTGCAGAATTTTGGCGGCCTTTTCTACGCGCTCATCAACAAATGATTTTTCATGACCGGTCATTTTCAGACCGAAACCCATGTTCTCTTTTACGGTCATGTGCGGGTACAGCGCGTAAGACTGGAATACCATGGCGATGCCCCGGTCGGCGGCTTCGACCTCGGTGACATCCTGATCACCGATGGCGATGCTGCCGGATGAAGCGTCTTCCAGCCCGGCTATCAATCGCAGCAGGGTTGACTTGCCGCAGCCTGATGGACCGACAAATACGGCGAATTCGCCAGACTCAATAGACAAATCAACTCCGTGAATGACATCAACCGAACCGAACGATTTTTTCAGTTGTTTGAGTTCTACGTCGGCCAAGTTGGCTCCTCCAGAGCAAATAATTATATATCTGATTTTACGTGTTTAAGTAATTTCAGATACAGACAAAAACGTTTAAAACGCAGTGTTAAACAGCATGCCACAGGCTCTTGCTCTACCCGCGTTTAATCAGTTTTGAGAGTGATGGTGAAAGCGGGTCGGCGGTACAGATGCAGATGGCAGACGACAGAGTACTGAAGACAGAAGCAGAGAGCATGGTAACTGCGAAACGATCGTTCTTTCAACCGAGCGGCCACGGTGCCTGACTTCAATGGCATTCCGGCGTATACCCGTTCGGCTTTCCCTGCTGCTTTTGGTGCTTGCTCGCGGCCCGCGGTCTGGCGGGTTTCCGGTGTAAGCTGCCAGCGTGGTCAGCTGGTTGTTGCAGGTGTCGGCGACACGAAAGGCTGAAATGCGGATTTAGTGTTACTGTTAACCGGCTATTTGCTTTACTATGATTGTGCCGGATCGCTACCGTCGATTCCGTTAATTCACGAGGGAGACTTTAACCCATGAAATCTATTTTAAAATCGTCAGTTTTGGGCCTGGCCCTGGCGACTGCCTTTTCGCACTCGGCAATCGCGAGCGATCTGGTTGTTACTTTCGATGATCTGAATCCAGACAAGAAAGCCGCGTTTGAAGCCGCAGTAGAGGCGTTCAAGGAGGCAAATCCGGACATTAATGTCACTGCCAACAATGGTGATCGGGAAGCGCATAAAAACACGATTCGCAACGCGCTGCAAAACGATGCGCCAGATGTGATCACCTGGTACCCGGGTAACCGTATGGGGCCGTTCGTTGATGCTGGCCTGTTTATGGATATTTCTGACCTGTGGAGTTCTGATCCCAACCTGTCAGAGAAATTTAACGCAATCAAGCCAACCATGACTCGCGATGACAAGCAGTGGGGCGTGCCTTATTCCTATTACCAGTGGGGCGTCTACTACCGCAAAGACATCTACGACAAGCTGGAGCTGAGCGAGCCTTCTAACTGGGAAGAACTGCTTGGCAACTGCGATAAAATGACAGAGGCGGGAGTTACCCCTTTTACCATTGGCACCAAGTACCTGTGGACTGCGGCAGGCGTATTCGATTACCTGAACCTGCGTACCAATGGCTATGAAGTCCACAATGATTTGACCGCTGGTAAAATCAAGTATACCGATGATCGCATTCGCGCCACTTTCGCAAAGTGGGAAGAAATGCTCGATCGTTGTTCGTTTGTGAATACGCACGCTACGATGTCATGGCAAGAGGCTATATCACCATTCGCCAAAGGTGACGCGGCCATGTACGTCATGGGCAACTTTTCAGTTGGTCAGTACAAGGATGCGGGTCTCACAGACGATCAGATCGACTTCTTTCAGTTCCCGGAAATCACCTCGGGTGTTCCCCGTGCTGAAGAAGCGCCTGCCGATGCGTTCTTTATTCCTGCCAACGCAAAGAACGTAGAAAACGCCAAGAAATTCCTCGCGTTTATCGCCACACCTGAAATCCAGAGCGAGTGGAACAAATCTATCGGTCAGCTTCCGCCCAACTCTGCAGCTGAAATCAACACGGACGACAAGTTCATTGTTGAAGGTATGGAAACTCTGTCAACAGCGGCAGGTCTGGCGCAGTTCTATGATCGCGATGCACCGGCTGCAATGGCTAAAGCGGGTATGGAAGGGTTTCAGAAATTCATGCTTGATCCTTCAACGCTCGATGAAGTACTGGAAAATCTGGACAAGGTGCAAGCCGAGGTTTACTAGTCGGTCTTAAGCCTGAAGTCACTGTAGTAACCCGGCTACCGATTACCCCGTTCTGCGGGGTGATCGTGTAGCCGGTCATCTCTCGCCGGTTGAGATCACCCCGTACACCGGCATATCTGATCAATATCTGGTGCCATCATCAACGGTTTTATGAGCTCGCGTTTTTAGACCGCGTTATGAGACCAGAAAACGCCTTTTTCCAGGGACAGTGAGTTCGCCCTGTGAGCGTTAAGTCTGCCAGCAACAGGTACGGCAACATACGGAGCGCTGAATGACAACGACTGTGGCCAACTCTGGTGACCGGTT
>CAYMVV010000082.1:23558-25520 GCA_964393885.1 uncultured Granulosicoccaceae bacterium
GGCAACATACGGAGCGCTGAATGACAACGACTGTGGCCAACTCTGGTGACCGGTTTCAAACCTCAGGCAGACGGGTTGCTATAGCAAGCGTCGTCGTCTTCATTTGTATCGTTGCTCTCGTATTTGTTGTTAGTACATCACTGGTACAGGAGCTGTTCGGTATATCGCGCCAGATTGAGGCGCGTGTACCAACATTCCTTGTTCGCCTGGCCTTCCTGATCACCGGTCTTGTCGCCGCCTTTTTTGCCATCACCGGTCTGTCGTATTACAAGCGCAACAAAGTCGCTGTAGCGCCCTGGTTGTTTCTGTCTGTTGGTCTCGTATTCTTTCTGATCTACGTGATCATTCCGATTTTTCAGTCCATGTCATACTCATTTACGCGTTGGGACGGACTGTACGATATCAACGGTATCTGGACGGGTGAGTGGGTTGGTCTGCATCAGTATCGAGTGCTGCTGGATGACCCCAACTTTTATACCTCGCTGAAAAATAACCTGCTGTGGCTGATCCTGTTCATGCTGGCAGTGCCTATCGGGCTATTTATAGCGCTGTTTTTAAATCAGACTGTCACGGGTATCCGCATTTATAAATCTCTGTTTTTTTTTCCGTTTGTTATTTCGCAGGTCGTCGTCGGTCTTATTTTTACCTGGGCCTACAATCCGGAATTTGGCTTGCTCAGTGAGATCTGGAGCTGGTTTTTTTGCGAAACAAAGACCAACATCGTTGGCAACCTGACACGTGTTTGCTCTCCCGAGCCACCTTCTATACTGGGCGATGAAAACATGGCGACCTACGGCATTATTGCCGCAGGGCTATGGCCGCAAATTGCCTATTGCATGATTCTTTATCTGACCGGCCTCAATAATATTTCAGCCGATCAGATCGAGGCTGGCAGACTCGATGGTGCCCGTGGCTGGAAAATGCTGCGGCACGTTGTGTTGCCACAGCTCAAGCCGGCCACATTTATTGCTATCGTCGTGACCGTTATCGGTGCGTTGCGCTCCTTTGATATGATTGCCACGATGACGCAGGGCGGGCCATTCGGTTCGACCAATGTGCTGGCTTATTATATGTACGATCAGGCGGTGGGCGAGGGCGTTGGTCGTTACGGCTACGGGTCGGCAATCGCCACAGTGCTGTTCTTCATTATGCTGATCTATATCAGTTACTTTTTGTGGCGGATGTATCAGGACGAGATGGAGGAGAAATAATGTTTCCAAGACCCATCGAGAAGTCTGCCGCTGGTCTGCGACTGATCTATAAGCTGTGTCTGCCCATAGCGTTGTTCGTATGGCTGTTGCCGCTGATCGCGATTTTTATGACCTCTAT
This sequence comes from uncultured Granulosicoccaceae bacterium, assembly GCA_964393885.1. GTDB lineage: Bacteria > Pseudomonadota > Gammaproteobacteria > Granulosicoccales > Granulosicoccaceae. The sequence continues at coordinate 24,888 of CAYMVV010000082.1, forward strand.
CCGCCCGGCATCGGACATTGCCACGGGTAATGTCTTTGGCATTCCGAGCTCCTTTCAGTTGTTGCAAAATTACGGGGAGGTGTTCGCGAAAACCGATGCCATGCAGTATTTGCTCAATACGCTTCTCATTGCCATTCCCACCATGGTGATCTCTGTCGCGCTGGCGTGCATGACTGGCTATGCACTGGCGATCTATAAATTCAAATGGGCGCTGCCACTGTTTTTCCTGTTTGTCGCAGGCAACTTTGTGCCGTTTCAAATTTTAATGCTGCCAGTGGTGGGTATCTCCGTGCGTATGGAAATCATCAACACGGTACCCGGGCTGGTGATGTTTCATGCGGCCTTTCAGACCGGGTTTTGTACACTGTTTATGCGTAACTTTATAAAAGCATTGCCACATGAATTGATCGAATCGGCACGGCTTGAAGGGGTCGATGAATTCAAAATCTTCTGGTACCTGGTGTTGCCATTGGTAAAGCCTGCCATAGCCGCGTTGTGTGTATTGATCTTTACGTTTATCTGGAATGACTTCTTTTGGGCTACGGTATTGATTCAGGATGATGCCAGCTTACCCATCACCGTTGGTGTTCGCACACTGAATGGCGAGTTTGTACAGCAGTGGCATTTGGTGTC